>PLRU01000099.1:78983-84822 GCA_003164045.1 Candidatus Lustribacter telmatis | reverse complement strand
GAGACGAACGAGTGGTGGACGGTCGGCCGCGTGTGCCTCTGGCCGAACGCGCTCTTCACGACGAATCACTTCGAGTGGCGCGTGCCGATCGACGACGAACGCACGCTGAGCATCACGTGGTATTTCAGCCGCGTGCCGAAAGAGAACGAGCCCTACGAACAGGGCCCCATTCCGCACTGGTTCGGTCCGGTCAAGGACCCGTTCACCGGGCGCTGGATCACGAGCCACGTGATGAACCAGGACTTCGTTGCCTGGCTCGGTCAGGGCGTGATTGCCGACCGCACGCAGGAGCATCTCGGGGCGAGCGATCGCGGCGTGATCATGATGCGCAAGCGCTTCCTCGACGATCTGCAAGCCGTCGCGCGCGGCGAAGACCCCAAAGCCGTCGTGCGCGATCCGCAAGCGAACGTCTGTCTGACGTTACCGATCGCCGAGCGTGATTTCTACCAGAACGGGCTGACGCGCGCAGAGATGGCCGGTCAAACGCACTACAAGATCCAGCGTTCGCTGGCGGAGTTTGGCTACAACTTGCAAGCGGGTCAACCGCCCGAGATCCGCGCGGCACATGACGAGGCGATGCGCGTCCGCGTTTCTTAGTTGCGCAAGTGCGCGAACGCGGCGTCGAGTTTCGTTGCCGCCGCGTCGAGCTTGCCCTGTGCGGTTGCCAGCCACTGCCGATCGCTCTCGAGCCGGCCGTTTGCCTCGGTGAGCATGCGCGCAACCTCAGCCGGCTGCGGACCGCCGAGGCCCTTGCTCGACGCGACCATGTTCTGCGCGGTCAGCGAGCGCCGGAAGGCCGCCTCGTTGAGCGGCAGCGTCGCGTCAGCAATTTGGAAGCTCTTCGCGGCTTCGGTGTAGATGCGCTGCGCTTCGGAATACGGAATGTCGATCGAACGCAAGTTGTGCGCGCGGCCGTAGTCGACCAATTCCGATGCGAAGTGATGCCCCACGCGGAACGGCACGTTGGACTCGCGCTGTAGCGTGTCGGCGAGTTCGGTCGTGGTCGAGTAGTCGGCGTCGACTTCGTCGAGCGCGCGGGGTTCGTTGAGCACGAGGGTCTTCACCAGCGTCGCGTAGTTGGTAAAGAGGTCGGCCGCTTCACGCAGCACGTTGACGGGTTCATCGCTGCCGTTCGGGTCGATGAACGGCTTGTAGTCGCTCATTCCTGCCGGCAGGTTGTGGGCGACGAAGAGAAACGTTTGCGCGTGTCCGATGACCGCGCTTGCGGCGCCGCGCACGTCGTTGAGCTCCGTCGGATTCCGCTTCTGCGGCATGATGCTGCTCGTGCCGGTACCGGAACCGAGCAGCAGCCACGGTTTGGTTTGTCCATATTGGGCGGTCACATCGGCGACGAACATGCCGATGGTCAGTGCTCCGGACGCCGCGATATCGGCGATTTCGGCCCCGCTGTCGACCGGCGAGATTTGGTTGGCGTCGAGCGAGTTCTCAAGCACGCCGTCGAAGCCCAACAACGTTGCAAGCCGTGGCCGATCGACCGGAAAACTCGAAGTCCCGAGCGCCGCAGCGCCGAGCGGCGATTGGTTCAATCGCACGTAGGCTTGACGCATCCGGTCGGCGAGACGCGTGAGCGCTTCGTTGTACGCGAGCAGGTAGTGTCCAAACGAAATCGGCTGCGCTTGCACGCCCCAGGTATAGGCGGGCACGATTGCGTTCGGATGCGCGGCCGCCATAGCGAGCACCGCAGCGCGGGCTTCGGTCAGATTTTCGAACGCGCCCAAGAAGTCGTCGCGCATCACGAGCCGCACGACCGTCGCACCGATATCTTGACGGCTGCGCCCCGAATGGATGCGCGTCATGTCCGGGCCGCCGGCGGCGATCAGTCCCTTCTCGATCACGAGATAATCGTGCGACCGTTCGGCTCCCGGCTTGTCACCGTCAGCCGTCACCTTGATGACGGCGTCGGCGATCTTCGCGCCGAGGGCCTTGGGCACGATGCCGCGCTCGACGACCATGACGGCTGAGGCCTTGTTGATCTGCGCGAGCCAGTAGAACGGATCGCGCGGTACGTCCGCGCTCGCCGGCAGCATGGTCAACGGCGCGAGCGCGATAACGACGGCAAGCGCGCACAGGGAGCGGACGTTCATGTTGTCTCCAGTTGGTCGACGAAGCGCTGGCGACCGGCGAATGAAGCGGCGGTCATGGTCAGCAGGACAAGAAACAAAAGCCAAACGGTCGATGGCAGGCGCGCGTCGGCGCCCCGATTCACCAAGCCTAACACGAGGGGACCGATGGACGCGATGATATAGCCGACGCACAAGGCCATCGATGCGAGGCGGGCGGCGCTGTCGGTCGTGCGTGCGCGAATCACCGGGAACGTCAAGGCAACCGCGAACATCGCGCCCATCGAGAGGCCGAGCAACCCGCACGCCGCGTACCCGAACGGGAGCGGTCCGTAGAGGATCGCGACGATGAAGACGCCGTTCGACGCGGTGACGCCGACCGCCAGGATGTCTTGGCGGCGCGTCTTCGTCAGCACGATCGGGGTGATCAGCGCGGCGAGGAACTGGGTGAAGTAGAACACGGTGAGGTCCGCTGCGACATCCGGCAGCGGTATGCCGCGCGACGCGACCAGGGCGCCGAACCAGAGCGCAATCGCGTAGAAGATCCCCGACTGCAGGCCCATGAACGTGGAGACGGCCCACGCTAAGGGATTACGCCACAGGCCCATTCCGGCGACGCGTTCTTGCGGCCACAGGTTGTCGGCTAAGAGCGGGATCGCGATCAAGGCCGCTGCGAACGCGGGCAGCGCCCACACGGCTAGCGTCGGACGCCAGTCGCCGAAGCGCGCGATGAAGAGCGGCGTGATCGAGACGCTGGTGAGCGCACCGATGGTGAGCATCATCGTATACGCGCCCATGGCGACGCCGATGCGCGTTGCCAGGCGCGCTTTCACGAGCGTCGGTACGTACACGTTGCCGAGACCAATGCCGATGCCGAGCGTGAGCGCGCCGGCGTAGAGCGTCCAATCGCTGCCCACGCTGCGCAGCAGCGTTCCCGCACCGACCAGGATGAGCGCAAACAACAGGCCGCCGCTCCAACCGAGGCGCCGGCCGATCGGCACGGCGATCGCGGAGGCGAAGCCGAGCGCAAAAATCGGCAGCGCGGTCAACGCGCCCGCGCCGAACGGGGAGAGGTGCAACGACGATTGGATCGCGGGCAGCACGAGCCCCAGCGTCAGGAGCGCCGGGCGCAGGTTTAAGGTTGCCGCGACGATTGCGAGCGGCAAATACCAGCGGAGCGCGGCCTTCACGGATGGTTGAGTGCCGCTTGTACCTGCGGTTCGCGCTGGTGCGCGAGCCAGTCGATCACGCCCTCGCGCGTAACGAAGCCGAGAAACATGCCGTCGAGGTCGACCACGGGCAATTGATGGAAGCCGGTCTTCCCCAGAATGGCGAGCGCCTCCGAGGCGTCGGCCGACGGCGCGATCGCAGTCACGTCGTGATCGCGTTTCATTAAAGCCGTCACGTACGTTTCTTCGAGCGACGGTCCGTCTGCGTGCGTGAAATCGCCCAGCGTCACGAGGCCGACGAAGCGGTCGCCGAGCACGACCGGCAGCGCACGGACGCCTTTGCTCAACATGAGTTTCAGGGCTGTATCCGCGTGCGTATCCGCAGCCAGCGTCGCCGCAGCCGGCACGGCGAGTTGGAGCGCGGAGTGACCGCGCAACGCAACCTGCAGTTTAGCTTGCCGTTCCTCGCCTTGTGCGGAGAGCAGCAAGAACCAACCGATAAACGTGAACCAGAGGCCGGTTCCGAAGCCTTGGAACCACACGCTGACGATGCCGTACGCAATCATTAGCCACGCAAAGACGACCCCGACGCGTCCGGCAATGCGCGTTCCGCGCATGCGGTCGTGGCTGATCGCCCAAACGATCGCTTGCAAGATCCGCCCGCCGTCCATCGGAAATGCGGGCACGAGGTTGAACACCCCGACGATGGCGTTCGCCGTCGCGAGGTACGCGAGCACGACGCCGAGCGGCGCGGCCGTTCCGAGCCCCATCGCCGCAAATCCGCAGATGACCGCGAGCACGAGGCTCGTGAGCGGTCCGGCAAACGCGAGCCACGCGGCGGCCAGCGGCGTTTTCGGCTCCGCCGTGAGGCTCGAGGCGCCGCCGAAGATGAAGAGGCGAATCTCTTTGACGGGGATGCCCTGCGATTTCGCGACGAGTGAGTGCGCGAGTTCGTGTAAGAGCACGCTCGCGAAGAACAGGAGCGCCGTTCCGATCGCCAGAGCCACGCGCACGCCCGGCGTCACGTCGATAGCGTGGAATGGGCCGGCCGAGCTGCCGAGCGCCCAAGAAACGAGCGCGAAGATGAACAGCCACGACACGTCGACGATGATGGTTACGCCAAAAATTTGCCCGATCCGCATGGTACCAAGAACCCCCGTCCGTTCATGTCGTCTTCGGAGGCGGCGAGGCCTCCGTCCGACAAGGTTCCCGGGTGAGCAGCCCCTATGCGCAATCGCTGATCGACGCCGCCCTCCCCTATTGGGAGGCCGAGGGCGAGATCGCGAGACGCTTCTTTGCCGCGAAGCCCAGCCGCGAGGACCACGTCTATTGGCTCAAGGCGCAGGTCTGGAAAGAACTGCATCCGGTCGACGNNGAAGAGTTCAACCACTACGTGCTCTTCGCCGACATCCTCGAGTTCTTGACCGGCGCGCCCGTCGGGCCGTCGGAGACCGTGCAGTTACCGGCGGAAAAAACCCTCGGCGACACGCGCCGGCGCTACGTGAGCGGCGGCAATCCGGTCGACGCTGCCGCCGTGCTGTTCACCGAAGGCGGCGGCGCACGGCTCTTTCGCGAAGGCGCGAAGATTCACGGCGGCGATCTCGAGCACAAGATCGCGCACGCGATGAAAGTGATCTACGACGACGAGCGCGACCACTTCCACGAAGCCGCGTTGCAAGCGTCGGCCGCGATCCACTCCGATGCCGACCTCGCGCGCATCACCGCAGCGATCGTCGAGGTCAGCAGTGCGCGCGTCGAGATGCGCCGCGAAATGTTCCGCAACGCAATGACCCCGCACGAGATCGATGCCTTCATCAACCGGATAAAGATGGAAATCGCCGCCGGAACCTTCGTAGCGGTGGAGTGAGTCCATCGACAAGCTCGGGATGACAGGTGTGGTTAAGCGGGTCGATATGTCTTAGGCTGGTCGGCTACGACTGGGTTGCGCAATATGCCGAGGCCGGTGATCTCGACTTCGACGACGTCGCCGGGGCGCATGTGGACGCGGCCGGGGATTTTTGTGCCGCCGACTTGTGCGTCGAGATCGTTGCCGGGAATGTCGTCGGGCGCGGGCGGTAGGGCGCCGGTCGTGCCCATGGCGATGACGTCGCCGGGTACGAGCGTGTAGCCGGTCGAGAGATAGTTGATCACCTGCGCGACGGAAAACAGCATGTCGTCGAGCGGCGCCTTCTGCCGCACGACGCCGTTGAGCCGCGTGATCAGCGAATGCTTCGCGGGATCGCCGAATTCATCGGCCGTCATCATCCACGGACCGTACGAACCCGACGACTCGAAGTTCTTCCCCAGCCCGAACTGCCGGTTATGGCTCTGGAACTCGCGGACCGAGCCTTCGTTCACGACGCAGTAGCCGGCCACGTGATCGAGCGCGTTTTCAATCGGGATATGGCGTCCGCCGCGACCGATGATGACGCCGAGTTCGCCTTCGTAGTCGAACGCGCGCGCAACATCGGGCGGGGGCGCGACGAGCGGTGCGTTCGGCACGACGAACGATGCCGGTACGCGCACGAAGATTTGCGGATGCACGAGCGACGTCGTCAGACCCGTCTCCGCAAGGTGCGTCTTGAAGTT
>PLRU01000099.1:0-78933 GCA_003164045.1 Candidatus Lustribacter telmatis | reverse complement strand
ACGCCCCGGTCGTCGTAGGAGATAATGCGCATGGCGTTGCCTTGCGCAGCCGGATCACGCCTCCCCTGCGACGGCTTTGGCCATTGCGCCCGCAACCCGGCGGTCCGTGTGGCGGAAGCCCTCCGGGTGCGCGGCGAGCCAAGCTTTGAACGCGTCGAACGTCAGCGGTGCACAGATCGCAAAGCCCTGCATGTAGCGGCACGAGCGCTGTTTCAGCCATTCCATTTCTTCGACGCATTCCACGCCTTCGGCTAAGCAGGCGAAGTCGAAGTGTTTGGTCATCGAAATGATGGTCTCGGCGATCGTCGCGTCGTGGCGATCCTTCAGAATTCCGGAGACGAAGCTCTGATCGATCTTCAGGATGTCGACCGGTAACCGTTTCAGCAACGACAACGAGGAATAGCCGGTACCGAAATCATCGATTGCGATCCGGACGTTGAGGCGCCGCAGCGCGCGGCAAACGTGACGCGTCAATTCCACGTCGCGCATCGCATCGGACTCCGTGATTTCGACCCCGATGTTGCTCAGCTCCACGCCGTTGCGCGCGGCCGTGGTAAACGTGTGTATGACCTTCGGATCGCTGGCTTGTCTTCCGGAGAGGTTGAAATAGACCCGAAAACCGGGCCGAAGCGAGGCCAGCTCGTTGGCCGCGGCAAAGGCGTTCTGCATCACCCAATTGTCGATACTGGTGATGATCCCGCTTTGCTCGGCGAACGGTATAAAGGCGCTCGGAAGAAGCAGCCCGCGCGTGGGGTGATTCCAGCGGATCAACGCTTCGCAACCGCTGATGTTTCCGGTCGCAATCTCCACGTGCGGTTGATAGTAGAGCGTGAACTGGTTCTGCGCCACCGCGATCGCGAGTTCGTTCCGAAGGGCAGCGCGCCGCTGCGCGTCGCCCTCCATCCCGGTCTCATAAAACACCATCGATCCGCGCCCGCGTTCCTTCGCCTTGATGAGCGCGGTTCCAGCGTGCGAGAGGACGGCATCGATCATGGTCCCATCATCCGGAGCAATGGCGACGCCGAGGGTTCCGGTGCGTGAAATCGCGTCGGTGCCGTCGCGGTCGCCGGTCGGGAACGGAGTGGAGAAGACGTCCGCAAAATCGGCGGCGCGCTCGTGGACGGCCTCGCTCGAGACCGGGTTGGGAAGGTATATGCCGAAGACGTCGCCCTCGATGCGGCCCACGATCTCGTCGCCGCCGGCCCGCTTGCGCAGCGCGTTCCCGACTTCGACGAGTACGGCGTCGCCGATCATGTGCCCGCGCGATTCGTTGATTTCCCGGAACCCGTCGATGTTGACGAGGATGATCGCGTAGTGCGCATTGGTCCGCGCTGCGGCGCGCGCCTGCGAACGGAATTGCGAGCGGCTGAGCAGGCCGGTGAGCACGTCGTGGGACTGCTGGTACTGGATGCGCTCGAATTGCCAGCGCTGTTGGACGTGGTTAGCGAAGAACGACGCAAGGACTTCGATGTAGGCGTGGTCTTGCGGACCCCACGGTTCGCGCGTCGCTTCCGCGGAGGCGAAGGACAAGCCCCAATCCGTTGCGCCGGCGTTAAAGGTCGTCACGATCAGCGAACGCGTGCTGTTTGCGCGAGCCAGCGGACTCAGTTCCTTACTCGCGAGAAAGTCGTCCCACGAGCGCGTGCCCCGGCCCGCCGATACGACCCGGCCGATCACGGTCTGTGCGACCGGGATCGACGCGCCGATCGCAGGAAACGTGTCATCCATCGGGGGCATGGCGCACGCAACGCACTCGACGACCAGCTCCGTTCCCTGAACGCTCCACAAGACGGCGCGGTAGTTCTGCCCCGGCCGAATCGCCGCAGCGGCTTGCCCCAACATCGCCAGCAACAGCTCCTGATCGTGCAAGGTTGGATTGTTCACGATCTTCCGCAGCGCGTCGAGGCGGTCGGCATGCTGACGCGAACGATCCTCTTCGTCCCGCAGCGAGCCTTTGAGCTGACTGACCTGCAGTCGGTTTGCGAACGACGATACGAGGACATCGAGGTAGGCAAAGTCATCGTCATTGAACGGCGCTGCGGCGGGTTTAGACGATCCGAACGTCAGCAAGTATCGTGCGCCGCCGGCTTCGAATTGCGTCGAGATCGCCGCTCGCCAACCGAGGGCCGCCAATCCAGGCGGGGCATCCTCGCTTGTCGAGAAGTCGTTCCAGCATCGGGTGCGGCTGACGCTGGTAATGCTTGTCTGATCGATCGGTGCACGGCTGCCGATGCGCAGCGCGGTGTGGCCGGCGAACGCCACACCGCCGACGCCGATCAGGACCACGTCCGAACCTTCGAGGCGGCCGAGGAGCCCGCAAGAGGGTTGGTCCGGATGCATCGTCAGCGCGACGTGCCGCAACATTGCGAGCATGAGTTCCTGACCTTCGAGCTTCGGATCGTTCGCAATCTGCCAGAGTGCTTCGAGCCGCTCGGCGTGAAAGCGCGAGCGCGCCTCGGCGTCGCGCAGCGACACTTCTAATTGGCTGACTTGCATGTGATCCGCGAACGACGATGCGAGCAGGTCGACATAGGCGAAGTCCTCTTCATCGAAGGGAATCGCCGCTGGTTCGGGCGACCCGAAGACCAGCCAATACCGCATGTCGCCGGCCTCGAATTGGGTGGAGAGCACCGCGCGCCAGCGCAGAAAGGCTAGCCCCGCCGGAGCGGTCTTGAGGGCAGCCAAATCGTCCCAGCAGCGGGTTCGGCTCCCGCTCGGCACGATCGTCTTGTCGAGCGGCGTGCGCCGGCCGACCCGAACTTGTGAGATCGGCTCGTCGGTGCCGGCTTCCGCGCCGACGCCGACGACGACGACCTCGTTGCCGTCGATGCGTCCGAGCAGGCCGTGAAAGCGCTGGCCCGGTCGAATTGCTGCCGCTGCTTGCCGCAGCATCGCGAGAATGAGGTCTTTTCCCCGCAGTTCCGGATTGTTGGCGACCTGCCACAACGCCGCGAGCCGTTCGGCATGTTGGCGCGCGCGAGATTCAGCTACGCGCAGCGACTTCTCTAACCGTGTTTGCTCGAGATAGCGTGCAAAGAATGACCCGAGCACCTCGATGTACTCGTAGTCTTCCGCGCAGAACCGGTTTTCCGAGGGCGGTTCTAACGATGCTAGCGCCAGGACGTAGAGCGTCTCATTCGCGCTGAATTGCGTGGCGATCTGGCTTCGCAGGCCGATCTCGCGCGCGGTCGTCGGCAACTCGGTGTCGAGTTGACAATCTTGCCACGATTGCGTTCGTCCGCCCTTGAGGTCACGCGCCAAGAGCAAATTGCTCACCTCGGTGCGCAGGCCCACCTGGAGGAAACGGTGCGCATCGTCATCGGACGTAGCATCGAGAACGTACGTGGACCCTTCGATGTGACCGAGCGTGCCGAAGTAGGCTTGCCCCGGGCGCACCGCCAGCGCGGCTTCGCGCAGCATGGCGTGTACGAGATCGTCACCGCGGAGACTCGGCGTATTGACGATCCGCCACAGGGCTTCTTGGCGCTTGGCCTGTTGGCGTACGTGTCCCGCGACTTCCCCGAGAGACACTTCGACGTCGTGTTTCTCGGCGTTGATGTCGTTGAGCAGGGCGACGTGCGATGCGGTGTTGCGGCGCAACTCGTCGGCGTAGTTGCGCATGAGCTCGGGAAGCATCTCGATGGAACTTCCCAGCAGTTCTTGGCGCAGGTATCCGAACATCCGTTCAACCTGGCTGTTGACCAGCGTGATGTGCCCTTCGCCGTCCGTCGCGATCATGGCGTTGGCCGCGCCGTCGATAACGAGGTGCATTTGCTCGGCGCTGTGCCGGCGCTCCTCCGACTGGATGCGTTCGGTGACGTCGATGATTGCAGCGAGAACGAACGAGCCGTTCCGCGTTCGAACCGGATTCAAGCCGACATCGAGCGGGACCTCAGTCCCATCTTTGCGCAAGCCGAACAGGCTGTGCCCGGCGTTCATCGGCCGGCTCGCGGGCGCGCGCGAATACTCGCTGCAAAACGTGAGGTATTCGGCGCGAAACCGCTCGGGCACCAGTAGCGCGACGTCGCGGTCGCGCAGTTCGTCGGCGCTGTACCCGAACATGAGCTGCGCGTGTTCGTTCGCGAGCGCAATGTGACCGCGATCGTCGAGAACGATGATGGCAATCGGCGTCGCCTCAACGACGACGCCCAAGTGTTCCCGGTCGTCGCCTTCCACGTCAGACCTGCACTTGCGGCGTACACGCTGCCCGCGTGATCGTAATCAGACCGATCGCGAGACCGGCGAGGACCGGTATGCGCAGCCATTGCAGCAGCACTGACGGCCGGGCGAGGACTGCGCGCGAGAAGTCGCCCCAACTGCTTTCCGCTAGTGCGCCCGGCGGGTACGAGCGGGCGACAAAATGCGTATCCGGCGGGCCGGCCCCCGCCAGCGCGAGCGCCAAGACCGAGACGGCGATCAGCGCGGCGACGCCGGTAAGCACGAGACCGCGCCGGGCGCCCATCGTGGCGCGCGCGAACCAGCCGATCAACAGCGGAATGAAGCCGGTCATCACCGATGCGCTCATCACGTTCCACGGGATCATTACCAGTGCGACGGCCGTCGCCGCCATGTTCCGCAGGCGCGGGTACTGCGCGTAGATCGCCAGGATCGCCGGAAACGCGACGGCGATTTGCTGGGCGTGAACGTGTACGCCGCCGAAAACGGCGAAGGCCGGTGGAATCAGGACGAGCGCCGTGCGATCGCCTCTGCTGCGCCACATCCGTAGCGCGATGCCGACGCCCAGTATCACCATGACCCCGTACATCACTTCGCCCGCTCGGACCGCCGGCGGAGCGGCGACACCGATCGACGTCAGGATCGAGGTCAAGCTGAATTGCCATTCGTAGGCGTTTGAGAGTGCGTGCGCCGGAACGACGTCGCGTACGTACGCGATGCTCACCGGTAAACCGGAAACCGCCGCGCCGGCAGCGCCGAACAACGCGCCCAGCGCAACGATCGGCAGACGCGTGCGCGGCAGCGCGATGAGCATGGCAAGCAGAACGGGCGGCGCGATTGCCGGTTCGGCAAGGGCCGCGACCGCGCACGCCGATGCCGCGATCCACCGGCCGCTGCGAACGAAGACGGCTGCCGCGGCCAGCGCAAGAAAGACGAAGGGCGTCGGCTGACCGAGAAAATAGGTTTGGGTCGCGGTAATGCCGGCAAACGCGAGGTTGAGCAGGATGCTCGATACGCCGGTGGCGCGCGCGAAAAGCGCGACGGCGCCGATCATGGCTGCAATTAGCAGCAACACATAGACGGCTGCGGCGTAGGGAAACGGCAGCAGCGCGAGCGGTACGAATGCCGCGAGGGCCGTGGGTGGTAACGGTGCGGGAATGGTTACCGACGGCAAAAACTCCGGCACGGCCGGTGGCTGCGCTCGCACCTCGCACGAATGGAGCGGTTCCTCGAGGTACGGATTCGCGCCGTGCGCGACGACCTTGCCGGCGCAGTAGAATGCGCGAAAGTCGCCCATGAGGTTGGTCGGACCGGTCACGGCGATCATCGCCACGAAGATGGCCGGCGCAAGCAGCCATGCCACGAGCTCTGCGAACTTCGTCACGTTATTGTGAAATGACCATCTGCGAACGGCTCGCCATCGGGATGACGAGCAGCGAGATGAGCGGCACGATGAAATGGAACGAGTACGCCACGTTGACCGACACGAGACAGCCGGGGCCATCATATGGGGCGCTCGTGCTGCTGCAGCCCGTGTTGCCCCCGGCACAGGTCGTCGTCACCGTCAGCTGGCTTGGCGTGATGCCCCAAGACGCATCGGCGACGTATGCTTGCAGCGGATCCGGGCTCCCGCCCGCGCACGAGGCGACGCCGTTCACGATCGCGTAGCGCGTCGCCGAACGGGCCCCCTCTGAGACCAGGTGATACGTGTAGACGGCGCGCCCGAAATCGATGATGCCGAGCAGCATGGCCATCGCCGCCAAGCTGCAAACGGCGAATTCGGCCAGGACTTGGCCGCGTGAAACCCTCACTGCATCACCCGCATCGACGCAGACGTTGTGATCGTGACCGTGCGCAAACCGGCCGGCAGTGCCGCGTAGTTGAGGAGCGACGTCTCCGTCCCCGTGACGACGACTTTGACGTACGTGTTTTGGTGGTTCGTGCTGCACGCGCCGGCGAGGCCGCACGTCGAAGCGGTCATATCCTCGCACAGGCAATACGTCGAGGCGACCGCGCTGACGCCGGTGAGGTTCGCATCGCCGGTAGCCGCCGTTTGCATCCCGTTCGTGTCGGCCGCCGTGGTGTGGTTCTGCGCACCGTATTGCACGCCGGCGCGGGCGGCGCTCGCGACCGTGAGCGCGAGGTTACTCGCTCTCCCGGCCTCGACGAGTCCTAATAAGACCAGCAGCAGTAACGGTGCGATCATGACCAGTTCGGCCATTGCCGCTCCGGAGGTTCCGCTTCGCCGGGTCATCACTGGACCAGCACCGGGTGCGCGAAGCCGGAGAACTGATTCACGGTCGGCGGCACGGTGATCGCACCGCCGAATACGTTCAACACGGAGGCGACGACCAAAGACCAGGTATTCTGTGCGCCGTCGTTCTGAACGGTCGCCGTGGGAAAATACATCAGTCCGGAAATGTTCGTCACGGCGCTGCGCTCGTCGAAGATCGCCGTGTTGGCCGGGTTCTGGTAGAGCGCGACGCCGGCCGTGTTGCCCGTCGTCGGAGCGCTGAGCGTGATGCTCGGCGACTGCAGCGTGAGCGACCCGCCGCCGGTGCCGTTGTAGAATGTCACGCCGGTACCGGTGATCGTGGCCCCGTAGACGTTCATGCCGTTGTCGAATTCGTATACGCCCGGTGCGAACGTCAACGTCGTGGCGCCTTGAACGTAGAGCTGCGTGCAATAGCGTCCCGGCTGGATCGTGACCGTCTGGCTCCACGCGGGCGTTGCGTTCAGGCACGAGCCCGAGTTCGGCGGGTTGGCCTTGAGGTACGCGCACCCGGCGATCGTCGAACATGGATCGGCGTTCGGCGCGATCAGCGTCGGCTGCGCTTGCGGATAGCTCTGACCGTTATAGGGGTACGGTCCGATCACGTAGCCGATAAGGGCGGCCGTCACCGTCGAACCGGGGACCACGAAGCCGCCGTTGGAGGCGAACCCGCAGGTCGTTGCGGTCATGCGCGTGACGCCGTTGGCCTGGATCGCCATCGCGCCGCCGCTGAGCGCGTACACGCAGGTGTGCGGCGACGTGAGTAACGCGACGGCCGTTGCACCGATCCATTGCGGTGCGATGCCGAACGCCGCACCGAAGAACGCGGGCTGCTTCCTGCTGACGGTGACCTGCACCGCGTTGACGTTGCCCGCATACGTGCCGGAGGTGGGCGGACTGATCGCTGCGACGCTCACGGTGACGCCGTTATCATCGGTGAAGCCATTGGCGGCCGCGTCGTTTTGTGCGGCCGCATTCCAGTCGGCCGCGGCCGGATAGGCAAGTTCGGCAGCGCCGGCAATAGCGCCGGCGTCGGCTGCCGTTTGCTCGAGGCGTTGCTGGTAGCGCCAGTAGCCGGTATCGACGGCCAGCGCCGCGATTCCCATGAGCACCACGGCCATGAGCGCAAAGAGTGGAAGCAGCTGGCCGCGTCCATACCCGCGGCGCTCGCGCGTCAACGCGTTAGGATGGTCGGTGTCATCACGAACACGACGTCGGTCTTGGCCGTCTGATAACTCGTCGATCGGAACAGTGGGCCGAGGATCGGCAGATCGCCGAGCAACGGGATCTTGTTGATCGTGCGCTGCTCGACGCGGCTCAAGAGTCCGCCCATGACGATCGATTCGCCGCTCTTGGTGATGACATCCGTCGAGAGCTTGCTCGTTTTGAGCGCGGGGACGACGAATCCGTTGAGCGTGACGCCGTCGGCGAAATCGAGGTTGGAGACTTCCGGTGCGATTATTGTTTCGACATCCCCGTTGCCAAGGATCGTCGGCGTGATTTCGAGCTTCACGCCGAATTCTTTATAGTCGATCGAGACTTGCTGGGGGCCGGTGGAAACGGGAATTGGGATCTGTCCGCCGACGAGAAAGTTCGCTTTGTGGCCGGGCAGCGTGACCAAATCGGGTGACGAGAGGATCTTCGCGTGGCCGCTGGTCAGGATCAAGTTTAACGTCGGCGCGAGCGTCGTCGTGCGGAAGAAGCTGCCGATCGTGAGTGCTTTGCCGATCCCCACCACCGATTCGACGACCGGAAAGATCGCCTGACCGAGCGTGAAGGTCGGCGAGGAACCGGGGGTCGTGGGCTGATAGGTAGCTGCTTGAAGTTGAATGCCGAGATTCTTGAGCCCGGTATCGTCGATCTCGAGAACGTACACTTTCACGTCGACCTGGCTCGTCGTCGCGGTTTGGAGCCGGTCGATGACCTTGCCGTCGGCAGCCAGCGACGGCCCGCCGAGCGCCTTTACGTTGGCCAGGACCATTTCAGCCGTCGCGCGGTCGGGCACGGTACCGCTGACGATGATACCGCCGGTCGCATTGCGTTCGACCGTAACGTTCGCCGTTGCGGGGCTTGATGCGAGAAGATTCTGCAGGCCGCCCATCGGATGCGCGACCGTCACCGCATTGACGATGGAATACTTGTTCGAGGCGGCGATGGGATCGAAGTGCGAGACGATATCCGCCAATTGTACGAGATCGTCGCCGCTGGAGACGGTCCCGTTCACGACGATCGAACCGGGAAACTCATCGACGTGGACGCCGGGAATCGCGATCGCCGACTGGATCATTCGCCGGAGGTCGTCGAGCGCTTGCTCGGTGACCGTCACGACGTAATCGCGGCGGCCCACGTTCGTCCAGACGAACAGCGTCGTGCGGCCAAACGACTTCCCGTTCACTACGATCTCGCTCGTGCCGATCGGAACGACGCCGGCGATCTTTCCGTCTCCCACCGCAACGCGCAGCAATCCGGGCGTCTGAACGACGATCGATTGACCGGTCCGAACTGTGACGGAGGTCCCGCTAGCTGCCGTGACGCTCAGCGGCGCGGATGCGATGCCGGCAGCAGCCAGAACGCCAAGCGTCGCGCGAAGAAGGTAATGCATTCTGGAAGCATATGCCCAGGCGTTACTCGTGCGGCGTAGACGGACCGTGGACGCAGTGTCAAATTTGCCGGCCGGGGCACTTCGGCGTCGCCGCCCCGGGTACGATGCGTACACGATGCGATTGCAAAACGCGTTTCCGGTCTCGCTCCTTGCGTTGCTCGCCGCACTCGTTGCGGTCGGGCTGCCCGCGGCAGCTCAACCGGTGAACGTTGCGCTGATTCGGGTCACTGCTGCGGGTCCCGACGCCGTTCGCGTTGCCGGTACCATCGCAGGCGCGCATCAGCTCGAGGCCGTTCTCTACGTGAGGTTCGCCCCCGAACTTCCCAACGTGTTCCTGACCCGGCGACCGATCGTAACCGATGCCGGCGGCAACTTCGACGCGATCGTTGCGATTGCGCCGGCGTATTACACCGGCGCGATCGTTACCGTCGACGCGCAAACATCGGCCGCCGTCACCGTCGGCCGTGGCACTATGACCATTGCAGACCCTAGCGGATCGCAATAGGCCATCAAATCGCACCGCGCTCAGTGCGCAAGGAGTTCCTAGCATGACCACCACGATCCGTAACATCCTCGTTGACGAACAAGGCCAAGGGTTGGCTGAATATGGTTTGATCCTCGGCCTCATCGCGGTCGTCTGCGTCGTCGCCGTCGTTGCCTTGCAAGTCCAGATCACCGCGATCCTGACCAAGGTAGCCAATGCCCTGTGAACCTGGGCGCAGTCCTCGCCGATGATTCGGGTCAGGGCCTCGGGGAATACGGTCTCATCCTCGGGCTCATCGCCGTCGTTTGCGTTGCCGTGCTCGTCCTCGTCGGAAGTAACCTTGCGAAAATATTGACGAAGGTTGGCACCGTCCTCTAGGGCGGCACGAACATGTCTGCAACACTGATCTTGCTCGTCACCTTCACGCTTGCTGGAGCGGCCGTCGACGTTCGGTCCCGCAGAATTCCCAACGTGCTCACCGCAACGTTGGCGTTCGCGGCGTTCGCGGTGCACGCCGGCGATGGGGCCGGCGCGTTGTTCCTCACGGCGGCGGTCATGATCGTGTCGTTTGCGCTCGGCGCGCTCGCGTTTTCGGTGGGCTGGCTAGGCGGCGGAGATGTCAAACTCATCGCTGCCGCGTGCGGCGTCGCCGGCTATCCGGGCTGCATTTGGCTCGTTCTGTTCATCTTGATTTCGGGCGCCGTGCTGGGCATCGTGCAAGCCGCAGGTCAGCGCCGCCTTCTGGCTTTCATTCGTAACGCAACTGCATTGGCGATGACGGGTGCGGCTCCGCAAACACCGACGCTGCTGCCCTACGGCGTCGCAATCGCCGGCGGCAGCACGGCGTACGCCCTCGCAACTCTCCTCGCCGTCATAAGGGTGCCCTAATGAAAACCCGCCGCGTCCCGCTCATCATCGGTCTCGTCCTTGCGCTCGGGACGGGCGTTCTGTTGTTGGGCTATTTGACGTCTTTGCGCTCGAGCGGCGGCGCCGTGCAAATGCGCTCCGTGCTGGTGGCGACGCACGACATTCCGGCGCGCGCGGCCGCTACCGCCGACCTTTTCACCGTACAGCAACGCATCGCGGACCAAGTGGATTCCGACGCGATCGCTAGTCCGAAGGATCTCGCCGGCGAATACACGCTGGTCGGAATCCCGGCCGGGAGCGTCGCGACCCGTTCGAAGATCGGCTTAGCATCCGCCGCGACGCTTCCGGCCCGGCTGCCGATCGGCATGCGCGCGGTGAGTATCTCGATCGACAACGTCAAAGGCATCGCCGGTCTCATCACGCCCGGCGACCGCGTCGACGTCATCGCGGTTCCGTCNNACCACGACCGCTGCACCGCCGGGACCGCTTAGCGGTCCGCCGGCGGCGCTCACGACGATCACGTTGGCTTTGACCCCGAACCAAGTCGATCTGCTGGCGGGCGCCGACATGAACAGCACCCTGCGGCTGGCACTGCGCAATCCGAAGGAACCGATCGGCGATTTTCCGACCGAGATGCTCAAGATCGCGGCGCAAGGAAGCGCACCGGCAAACGCCGCACCGGCCGCGGCGCTGCAACTTACGGTTCCCGCTGCACCGGCGGCACGGCCGAACGCCGGCACGCATGGCGTCACCGTAATCGACGGCGATCGTATCGATTCGGGCCCGACGGGTTCGCGTTGAGTCAGCGCATATTCATCGTTACCGGCGCAAAGGGCGGCGTCGGCGCGACCACGATTGCGATCAAGCTGGTCGCGCGGCTGCCGGCACCCGCCGAACGGATGATCGTCGATGCCGATCTGACCGGCAAGCGAAGTCTTGCCGTTTGGTACGATCTCAGCGACGATCTCGACCGGGCGCGCTCGATCGGCACGGCGACCGTCGCTAGGGCGCCGGACGGCACGCTGGTGATGGAACTCGCGCGCACCTACGAGGATGGCCTCACGCAAACTGCGGCGTCCGTTACGCGCGCGTTAGCCGGGCTTTCCGAACATGCGGTCATCGTCGTCGATGCCCCACAACCGTTTGCGGCGATCGTCCGCCCCTTCGTCTCCCGCGCGACGAAGTTCATCGCCATCACGGAACCCTCCCCGATGGGCGTAGCCGGCGCGCAGGCATTGCTCGCTGCAATGGATCGCGCGGGCATCCCGCCCTCTCGTATCGCGCTGGCCATTACCGACATCAATGCGAAGGGCAGCGCGGTATCGCGAGCCGATATCGAACGCGAACTGAAGATGCCGGTGAGCGTGGAGCTGCCGATCGAACGCGACCGCCGGTTCGAGGGCCTCTTCGACGGTCTCGTCACCATGCTCGTCGCCGAACCGGGGTCGCTCGGCGATTCGGGTGAACTGGCGGAAAAGCCGGCCTTCGATCGTCGCGTCGACCTCGGCGAAGTTTTCTCGTGAGCCAGCGCGTCTTCGTCGTCGTCGGCGCGAAAGGCGGCGTCGGTGCGACCACGATCGCCGTCAAGCTAATCGAACAATTGCCGGCGCCTGCCGAGCGCGTGATCGTCGATGCGGACCTCTCCGGCCGGCGGAGCGTGGCCGTCTTGTACGATGCCAGGACCGAGCTCGACGTCGAGCGGGTGCCCGGCTCGGTCGGTATCGTACGCTCGAAGGCCGGCCCCTTCGTGATGGAACTGGCCCGCACGCATGAAGACGCGTTCATTCAGAACGCCGATTCCGTCGTCGAGGCGATCGAACGCTTACCCGAAGACGCCGTGATCGTCGTCGATGCACCGCAACCGTTCGCCGCGGCCGTACGGCCCTTTATCGCGCGGGCGGCAAAGATCGTCGTGATCACGGAACCGACGTTGTTCGGCGTGGGAGCGGCCCGCTCGATGCTCTCGGCGATGGACCGTTTCGGCATTCCTGACGCCCGTATCGCGTTCGTCCTCAACGACGTGCGCGCATCGGGCGAACTTCGGCGCATCGACATCGAGCGCACCCTGCGCGTAACCGTGAGCGCAGAATTGCCGAACGAACGTGACCGGAGATTCGCAAAAACGTTCGCCGCTTTCGCCGGCGTCCTCGCTGCATCGCCGATCTTTCAAACGCTTGGCAACCTGCGCCAGTCAACCGAAAAACCGATCGGCGACCGGCGCGAGCGCCGGGCGGAAGCCGCGACGCTGACGCCGACGCCCGGTGCGCGTAATGACGTTCGGCCGGCGTTGCCGCCGTCTCAATCGTCGGCCGCCGTCGATGAGCTCAAGACTGCCCTCCACGCACTGATCTTGACGCGCATCGATTTCTTCACCGCGGGACGCGCCGACACGGACGCTCAGAAACATGCGGAACTGCGCGATCAGATCGACAAGATCGCGACCGACTTCCTCGCAACGCGAACCGATGTCAAAACGGCGGAAGAAGTCGCGCGGATCCGGCGCGAGGTGATCGAGGAAGCCCTGGGTCTCGGACCGCTCGAGAGTTTGCTCCATGACGAAGAGGTCACGGAGATCATGGTCAACGGTCACGACAACATCTTCGTGGAGCGCCACGGCCGCGTCGAGCGCACGACGAAGCGCTTCGTCGACGACCGCCAAGTGCGTCTGGTCATCGAACGCATCATCGCGCCGCTCGGACGGCGGCTCGACGAGTCGAGTCCGATGGTCGATGCGCGCATGGCCGACGGCTCGCGCGTCAATGCGGTGATCGAACCTCTCTCGATCGATGGTCCGACCCTCACGATTCGCCGCTTCGGAACCAAACGAATGCACGTCCGGGATCTCATTTTAGCCGGCGCCGTAACCGAAGCGGTCGTGGATTTTCTCCGTGCTGCCGTCGAGGCGCGGCAAAACATCCTCGTCAGCGGGGGAACGGGTTCCGGCAAAACGACGCTGCTCAACGCGCTCTCGAGCTTCATTCCGCGAGCGGAGCGAATCTTGACGATCGAGGATGTGGCCGAACTGAAACTCGAGCAGCCGCACGTCGTGCGACTCGAGGCTCGCCCTCCCAATCTCGAGGGCACGGGCGGCGTCACGATTCGCGATCTCGTGCGAAACGCGCTGCGCATGCGCCCCGACCGCATCGTCATCGGGGAGTGCCGCGGTAGCGAAGCGCTCGATATGTTGCAAGCGATGAATACGGGCCACGACGGCTCGCTCACGACGATCCACGCCAACTCCGCGCGCGACGCACTTTCGCGCGTCGAAACGATGGTCTTGATGTCGGGCTTCGAACTCCCGCTGCGCGCGATCCGCCAACAGGTCTCGAGCGCAATCAACCTCGTCATCCAAGTCGCGCGGCTCCGCGACGGCTCCCGGCGCGTCACGGGCGTCAGCGAGGTCATCGGCATGGAGGGCGACGTCATTTCGATGCAAGAGCTGCTCAAATATCAGCAACACGGCATGAGTGCGCAGGGCAAGGTCGTCGGCGAGTTAGAGGTGACCGGCGTGCAACCGAATTGCCTCAAGCGCTTCGCGGACCTGGGCGTCGTCTTCGATCCGGGCATGTTCAACTCGGCGCCGCGTCAGGACCTCGCATGGTCGCGCTAGTGCCGATCGCGATCATCATCTGCGTCATCGGGGCGCTCGCGTTCTTGGTCGCGTCGTTTTGGGCTACGATCTCCGAGCGCATCGCAGCCTTCGGCAACGGCTTCAGCAGCGACCTCGAACTTGCCGGGATGCGTACCGAACCCCAGCGCTACGCGCTCATCGTCATTGGGATCGGCGCCGCCGCATGGACTGCGTCGATACTGCTCTTACGGCCGGGTCTGCTGTTTGGACTCGTCTTGTTCGCCCTGTGGGGAATGCTGACGATCTACGGTGCGGGCTGGTACCTCAAACGCCGGCGCAGACGCCGCGTCGCCGCGTTTCAGGATCAGCTCGAACAAGCGCTGCGATCGCTCGCCGGTGGCGTTCGCGTTGGATTGGGTATCCGCCAAGCATTCATCATGACGGCGGAAGAGTGCCGCAATCCCGTGAAAACCGAATTCACCCGGGTCGTCGGCTTGAGCAACGTCGGCGTGAGCCTGCTCGACGCGTTCGATCAAATGGCCGCGCGCATGACCAATCCCGAGACGGCGATGCTCGCGCGCGTCTTGCGGGTGCAATCCCAGACCGGCGGAAATCTCGCCGGCATTCTCGCCGGCCTCGCCGATACGATTCGTGACCGGCGCCGTTTGCTGCGGCGGGTCAACGCTATCACGGCGCAAGGTCGAGCCACGGGCTGGCTTCTCGGGCTGCTGCCGGTCACGCTCGGTGGGTTCCTGATCGTTGCCGAGCCGACGTTGCGCGAAGCGATGCTGTTCACGACGGTGGGTCAGCTCTTTCTCGGAATTGCGCTCGGTCTCGACGCCCTCTCGATCTTTTCCATCATGAAGATCGTGCAGATCGATCCATGACGATCCTTCTTCCAATTGCCATCGCCATCGTCGGCGCCGCCTCAATCTTCCTCATTGCGATGTCGATGGTCCCCGCGACGAACGTGCTGCAGACGCGAATGCGCAAGCTCGAACGTGTCGACGAGCCGTCGCTCCCGCAGCACACGATCATCGTCAATCAGATCGTCAGCACCGAACGCAAGTCGGTGTTGCAGGGCCAGCTCAACGAAGCCGGTTGGTATGAGGTCACCCCCGCAGCACTCGCAATACGCGGCCTCGGAGCTTTCGGCATCGGCCTGAGCGTCGGTTGTTTGTTGATCTTCTTTCTGCACAACAACGTGCTGGGCGCCATCATCGGCGTGCTCGTCGCGATGATCAGTTGGCGCGTGCCGAGTTTCTTTCTCTCCCGTGCGATCAAGGCGCGCAAGGAATCGATCGGGCGCGATTTGCCGGAGTTCCTGGACCTGCTCTCCACGACCGTACAGGCCGGGCTCTCGCTCAACGCGGCGCTGATTCAGGCGACCGATGCGACCACGGGACCGCTGCATGCCGAACTTACCTCGACGCTGGCCGAAATTCGCTTGGGCCGTTCGCGGGAGGAGGCACTCAATGCAATGGCCGATCGCGCGAACGAAAACTCGCTGACGATGACGGTCTCGGCGATCGTGCAGTCGGAGAAACTCGGCACGGATCTGACGGATGTGCTGCACGAGCTTGCGAAGGAGTCGCGCGACCGCCGCTGGATGCGCGCCGAAGAGAAGGCCGCACAGCTGCCGATTTTGATGATCATCCCGATGGCGCTCTTCATGATACCGTCCCTCTACCTGATGATCTTCGGCCCCGTCATCGCCGAGTTCATCGAGCATCGCTGACGATGATGTTGGCGCTTTCGGCAACCTTCGGCGCGGTGTTCTTCGGCGCGGCGGGCCGGCTCGGCTGGCTGCTCTCGGAGTCGTGGTACGGAACCATCGAGCGCGAAGCCGACGGTCCGCCGCCGCTCCGGATACCGTCGTGGCTCTTCGTTGCCGTTGCCGCGTGCGTCGGAACATCGGTTGGAATCCACGGCGCGTCAACGTTGCAGGCGGCAGTTCTGATCGTGGCCGTGCTTTCGCTCACCGTTTGTGCGGCAACCGACGCGCGCACGGGGATGATCCCGGATCTGTTCACCCTCGGTCCGCTGATCGTCGTGCTGGCGCTCTCGGCCCTACGTCACGAATGGGCTCCCCTTGCGGGCGCGGTGTTCGCGCTCGTCCCATTTGCCGCGATCGCGGCGCTTTCGCGTGGGCGGGGAATGGGTTGGGGAGACGTCAAGCTGGCTGCGTTCGGCGGCGCGCTCGTCGGCATGGGGGGCATCACGCTGGCGGTCGCGATCGCTTCGCTGGCGGTGATCGTCGCCGGCGTGCTCAACCGCCGCGCGCGCACACCGATCGCGTTCGGTCCATATCTCGCGGTCTCGATCGGCACTGCACTCGGACTCGGCAGCACGTTCTGAAGCGATGGCATTTCTCCGCAATTGCACGACCGGCACGATCATCGCAACCCGCATCGACAGGTTGACTGGTCTCTTACAGCGGGCTGTCGGTTTGCTCGCGCGCAGCAGCGTGCAGCACGACGAGGGCGTATGGCTGACGTCGTGCCGCTCCATCCATACGCTCGGAATGCGCTGTGCGATCGACGTTGTGTTCGTCGATCGCGAGGGCTGCGTATTGCGCATCTGCCGTAACGTCCGGCCGAACCGTTTTGCCTTGAGCTGCCGCGCGGCGAAGGCCGTGGTCGAACTCGGGGGCGGAGCGCTCGATCAGATCGACGTCGAGCTGGGCGACCGGCTCGAACTCGTCTCGACGTTCATTCAGAGCGCGGGCTTGGGGCGAGCTCTGCATTCCGTTTGAGTGGCTTGCCGAGTTGCGCGACCACGACCTTGAAGAGGTCTTCGAATTCGACTGCTCGCGGTACCAGTTGCGGTTCGAGGGCCTCGGAACCCAGCAACATCCCGATATGGAGACGCTCGGCTTGCAAATAGTGGTCGCGCGCCGCGCTCCAATTGCCGCCCTCGCTTGCTGTTTCGGCGAGCTCGACCTGAGCCCGGAACGAGCGAGCATCGATCGATACCCAATCGAGATCGAGTGCGATCGAGTTGTCAACGCTAACGTACCGTGCGGCATCGCAGCCGGCGGCATCGGAAACGGCGCGGCGCAGCCGGCATAACGTCGTGCGCAAGCCTTGCGATGCGACGGCCGGGCTGGCGTTCGGCCAAAACGTGCTCAACAGGTCGGCGCGCGTGACGCTGGCGTCCGGCGTTAACGCGATATAGGTCAGCAGATTCTGATCTCGGCGCCGATCGAACGTCACCGGACGGCTACCAACTTGGCACGAAAAGCGGCCGAACAGTTTGAGGACGAGGCGGCCGCCGTGAATTTCGGCGCGATCGGTCGACCGCATGTTGCCGGCGATCTGCATGAGCACGCGATATGGGCGCAGACCGGAGCGCATGCGAACGATCGGATATCCCACCGCATCGAGCCGTTCGAGGTCGCGTTGCGTGGCCGGGTCGGGGAAGGATCGCATAGCCGCGACGAATGCCTCGGACGCTGCCGCATCGTCATGCGATAGGACGAGGAGTTCGAGCAGCAGGTGTCCGTTGAGCTGGCGCCACTGCTCGAACGCGCCGCGAAGCCCGCGGCCGTCGCGGGCCGCATCGCGCACGACCCACGAAACGGCGGCCGCCCAACCGTCGGTGTCGTACTTCAGCTGCTCGACGTCGATCTCGTCGAAGGGGACACGCTGCGCGGTCGCGAGTTCGGCGATCTCGGCGGAAGTGAACGGCAGCAACGAAGCGTCGACCAGCGCCCCCATTCCGCGCGCTGCCAGCGCCTGGGCCCGCATCGCCGTGCGTGACGATCCGCCGAGAATGTAACGCATGCCGGCGGAGCAGCCCGCTTCGATGCTTTCGCACAGCGCTTCGCGGCTCTCAGCGGAGGCAACGTCGGCTTGGTCGATGATGGCGAGGCGAGCACCGGAGATCTCTGCTAACGACGAGCGGATTTGCTCCGGCGACGCTGCCGCCGGCAGCGCGATGTAAGCGGCGTCGCTGCGCTGCGCGAGGAGTTGGCGCAGAGCCGTCGTCTTGCCGCTGCCGTGGGGAGCGCACAGGACTTGCACCGCGGCCATGCCGGCGCGCGCGGCTGCCTCGAGCGTGTTCAGAACGCGCGGCCGGTGGATTTCGAGTGAGGGTTCGTGCCGGAGCTGAGGCACTCGATTGCCCGGCATGACGCGGTGGAAAACTCGCTGCTGTGGCAACGTGATACTCTTAGGACGCCTCGGCTGAGACGATTGGCACCCGTGCTCCGGAATGAAGCTTGTGCGCTAGCGTACCCTCCGCGAAACAAAGCTACGCTAAGGTTACGGAGTGGTCGATTGTATGGCTTACCCTCGCAAGCGCCGGTTGCTCGTTAAGAACGTCCGCGGAAGGGCCCGACGATCTTAAGCGCGGCCTCGACGATCGACGTGTCGACGACTTGTTCGACCGTCGTATCGCCGTCGATCAGGTTCGCGCTGCGAAACGTGGCCAGATCGAAACGCAAGTTCGCGAGGTCGAGGTGTCCGTTCACGTCGACCGCGTTCGGTACGATCTCGCGAAAGACGGCGGGATCTTTAATCGCCGTGAATTTGGTGAGCACGTCGATCACTTCAGCGGCGTTGGGGCCGGCCAGGCGGCCGTTCTTGAGCGCACCGGCACAGAAGCGCAAGCCGCGGATGTAGGCGACCATCCACTTCACCGCTACGTCGCGCTGGCTGCGCACGAAGTTGCCGCTGAAGAAGATGCAGCCGTTCATGCCGTTCGGAATCAGCACGTCGCTGGCTGAAAAGCGAACGGCGTAGTTTCCCTGGATCGCTTTGGTTGCGAACGGCTCGATCGTACACGACGCGTCGATCGAACCATTGGCGAAGGCGGCGATCTGCTCCGGAAACGCGATGAAGACTTCGCGAACGTCGCGATAGGTCAGCCCGCCGCGGCGCAGCGCTTCGCTCATCGTGACGAATGCCGCCGTGCCTTGACCGACTTCGGCAAACGTCAGACCCTTGAAGTCTTTGAACGACTTCACGCGGCCTTTGTCGATCAGATCTTTGCGCACGAGCACGGCGATCACGCCGTATCCGGGCGCCGAGATGCTCTCGCTCGCCACGCACTTCAAATCGATGCCGTGCCCGACCGCGTTGAACAAACCGGCCGTCGGCGCGCCCGCGGCAACGTCGAGCTGACCGGCGCCCAGCGGCGCCATCATCATCGCCGCGGTTTGCAGCGGCGTGATTTGCACGTCCAGGCCTTGATCGGCGAAGTAGCCCTTAGCGATTGCAACGCAGATCGGCGCATCGCTTTGCGAGAGCGTCGCGCCGAGCCGGACCACGGTGGGCGTCGCGCCGAACGCGCGCGTTGGAGCGAGCACGGCTGCCGAGAGCAGCGCTGCCGTCGCTTCGCGGCGCGTGAGCCTCACGCCGTCTTCCAGCCGGCCTCTGAGAGATCGACGCGCGTGCCGACCGGATCGGTGATGAAGGCTTCGTTGAAGCGGCCGTCTTGCGGCACGCGCTTCGGCGCCGTTGCGCCGCCGGCAACCGCGACCTTTGCGACTTCTTCGAGGTTCTCGACCTCGAATCCAAAGTGGAAGATCCCCTCGGGCCGCCCACGCGCCGTAATCAGCGCAAGATTGATATAGCCGTCGGAGATGAAGACCGCCCCGCCCTCCTGGCGGCCGATCTCAGTCATACCGAAGGTCGTCTTATAGAATTCCGCAAGCGCATCCGGATCGTTCGCAAGCAAAGCAATATGCTTGATATGTGGCATGAACATCTCCAATCCCGAAGAGAGGTAGAAAATTGCTTAAAGACCCCCATTTGTCATCCAGAGCGCAGCGCGTAGCGCGGAGTCGAAGGACCGCCCCAATCGTGGCGGAGCGCTTGACACCAAAGATGTACGTATGTAGTTATAGGTGGTATGACCAAGACCTCAAACCGCGAGCGGATCCTCTCCGAGGGCCTGCGGGTGGTCCACGAGCACGGGTTCGCCAACGCGAGCGTGCGGGACATCGTCGCGGCCGCCGGCGTACCCCAGGGCTCGTTCACGAACCACTTCGCCTCCAAAGAAGCCTTCGGCCTCGAGATCCTCGACCTCTACTACGCCGATTCGCGCCGCAACGTCGCGGAGACGCTGCGCAACGACGCGCGTCCGCCGCTCGAGCGTCTGAACGCGTATTTCGATTCCCAGAAGAACCGTCTCAACGAAAATGACATGCGAAATGGCTGCCTTTTCGGCAATTTTGCAGCCGAGGCGAGCGACAACAGCGAGGCGATCCGTAACCGTTTGATCGAGGTCTACGCCGAATCGCGCGAATCCATCGCGTACTGCCTGCGCGCGGCCGTTGCCGCCGGTGAAGTGAAGCCGACGCTCGACTGCAACGAGATCGCCGGCTTCATCGTGTCGTCGATGCAGGGCGCCATTTTGCTCTCGAAGGCGCATCGCAGTCCCGAGCCGATCGAGCGCTTCCGCCGCGTGCTCTTCGCGAGCGTCCTTCAGTAGCCGAACGCCTAGTGGAGCTGCTTAGCTCAATTGGCTATTGACAATATGTACGTACGTATTATATAACCGGTCCATGAACTCGCCCGTCGTCTTAATCACCGGAGCCCTAGCCGGAATCGGCCGCTCCACCGCCCTGGCCTTTGCCCGTGAGGGCGCCCGTCTGGTGATCTCCGGCCGCCGCGACGATGCCGGCCAAGCGCTCCTCGCCGAGCTGCGCGCCCTGGGCGCCGAGGCCGAATTCGTGCGCGCCGATGTCCGCAGCGAGAACGAAGTGCGCGACCTGATCGATCGCGCCGTGACGCGCTTCGGCCGTCTCGATGTCGCCGTGAACAACGCCGGCACCGAAGGCACGACGGGACCGATAACGGAGCAAACCGCGGAATCGTATGCCGCAACGTTCGACACGAACGTGCTCGGCGTGCTCTTGAGCATGAAGCACGAGTTGCGCGTGATGCAGCCGCAAGGTTCGGGCAGCATCGTTAACCTGTCATCGACGGTGGGACATCGCGGCGCGCCCGGCGCCGCGGTCTATACCGCAAGCAAACACGCGGTCGAAGGGCTGACGAAGGCTGCCGCGCTCGAAGCCGCGCCGTTCGGCGTGCGCGTCAACGCGATCGCTCCCGGGCCGGTAGAAACGGAAATGTTGGCGCGTTTCACCGGCACCGCCGAACGCAAAGCGGGCCTGATCGCCGGCGTGCCGTTCAAGCGCGCGGGCAAAGTGGAGGAGATCGCCGACGCGATCGTCTTCGTCGCATCCGAAAAGGCTGCGTTCATTACCGGCCAAATCGTCGACGTCAACGGCGGAAAGACGGCATCATGAAATCGAACACCGGGCGTACGCTCGTCGCCGCCCTTACGATGATCGTCATGGTCGCCGGTTCCACTGCGATGAGCTCGCTGTTCGTGAGCTATCGCCAGCAATGGGGCATCACGAGCGCGGAGATCGCCATCGTGTTCGCGGTCTACGTCGGCACGCTATTGCCGATCTTGCTGTTCTTCGGCGGTCTCTCGGAGCGGTTTGGCCGCCGTGCGGTCGCAATCGCCGGCATTTCCTCGATGGCCATCGGCTTGGCGACGCTGACGCTGGCGCACGGTCTACCGCTGCTTATCATCGCGCGACTCTTNNCTCTTCACGGGTCCCGTGATTAGCGCCATCGCCTTCAACTTCGGCGGCGGTGTGAATCTTTCGTACGTTCCATCGCTCCTGCTCGTCATCGGCCTCTTCGCCCTCACCCCGTTCATCAAAGCACAGCCGATCGATCCGGCGAACCTGCCCGCAGAAGAGCAGCCGCTTCCGGTGGCCGCTGTCGCGAGCGCAATGCGCTTCGCGATGCCGGTGGCGTTCGTCAGTTGGGCCGGAGTCTCGCTCTTTCTCTCGCTCGTGCCGTCGTATCTGGCCGCGACGCTGCACGCCGCGAATCCCGCGATCGGTGCGGGCGCCGTCTTCGCTTCGCAATTTTCGTCGCTCGCCGTGACGATCGTGTTTCGTAACCTGATACCGGAGCGCGGCGGGATCTTCGGTGCGATCGCAAGCGTTGCCGGTTTAGCGCTGCTCGTCGTCGGAACGAGCACGAACGCCTGGCCGGTCATCGTTCTCGCAACGCTGCTCGTGGGCGGCGGCAGCGGCGTCGCATCGGCGGCAGCCTTCGGTATCGCCGGCCGCGTCGGACGCGGCCACCGGACGCGCGTGTATTCCCGGATGTACGTTGCGATGTATTCCGGCTACAGTATCCCCGCGCTTTCGCTCGGATTGATCGAAGTGCACACCTCGTTCACGATCGCCTTCGTGATCGTGACGGCCGGTCTCGCGATCGTCACGGCGGTGTTGCCGCTGCTACGTGCCCCGCGGGACCGCAACTTGGTGCGCGAGCGCGATCTCGCGGCCCGTGCGGCCTGATTCAATCGTCGCGACGCATACTTCAAGATTGGCGCGCGCCCAGCGCCCGTCGTGAAGGGCGCGCCGCGACCCGGCGATCGTGTCGACGAATTCTTCGATCACCGGATCGCGTGTCGTGCGATCGAGGCGCAGCGGCCGCTCTTCGCGCCCGCGTTCGGTATACACGTACAAACCGGTCGCTGACTGCCGGATATCGCCGCCCTCGCAGCTCACGATCGTCCAGCCGAAAAAGGGCTGATTCGGCGCGAGTTGCGCCTCCGCGGGCGTGCCGGCGCGCTTGACCTTGAGCTGCGCTTCGGATTCGGCCGTCGCGGCCTTTAACGCCGCGCGCGTCGAACCGGGCGCGACGGTCTGCGGATAGCCGACTTCCCCCGCGTCGTAGGTGATCTCCGAGGACATGAACGCGCCGTAACCGTTGTAGATCGCCGTCGCGACCGTGCCGTCCTCGAACGTGAGGAAGACGCTGTGCGCACCGATCACCGGGCGCTGCGGGTCCCAGTCGAACGTTTGCGCGCGCACGCTCTTCACGAGTCCGCCGCCCAGCAGACGCAAGATGTCGAATTGATGCGCACCTTGGCGGAACGTGATTCCGCCGCCGAGGTGTTCGTCGAGTTCTTCGGGGCGCCGCGGACGATACACCCAATCGCTGTAGTAGAGGTTGTGCATCAATCGGGCGCGGCCGAGTTCGCCGCTCGCGATCAGTTCGCGCATGGCGCGATAGGGTTCATCGTAGCTGTGCGAGTGACCGACGTTGAACACCACGCCCGCGCGGTCGGCCGCATCGATCATCGCCTGCGCTTCATCGAGCGTCGTCGCCATCGGCTTCTCGCAGAGCACGTGCTTGCCGGCGTTAGCGGCCGCCACGACCTGCGCTGCGTGCAGATCGGTCGGGGTCGCGATGTACACGGCATCGACGTCGTCGCGTGCCAACAGCGACTCGAGGTCGGCCACCGGGCGAGCGCCATATCGGGCTGCCATGCTTTCCCGCACCGCCGCCAGCGGATCGCAAATCGCCGTTATTCGGATATCAGCCCGTTTTTCGACCGCCGGGAGCAGCTGCCGTGAGGCGGCGCCCATACCGACGATCCCCAGTCGTAGGTCCATCGGGCTGGGGATTCTGACTTGGGGCGCGAAAACATCGGGCATGCTGACCCCCCAGGAAAACGAGCGTCTTACCCGCGTTGGCAAAGGCACGCCGATGGGCGAATTGCAACGCCGGTACTGGCACCCGGTGGCCGCGACGGAAGACCTCGAAAAGACGTTCACCAAGCGCGTGCGATTGCTGGGCGAAGATTTGGTGCTCTATCGCGATCGCAGCGGGAAGTACGGCTTGATTGCGGAGTTCTGTCCGCATCGCCACGCCTCGTTCGTCAACGGCATTCCCGACGTCGACGGCATCCGCTGCTCGTATCACGGCTGGAAGTTTGACGGCGCGGGCCAGTGCACCGAGCAGCCGAACGAGCCCGAGGGCAGCACGTTCAAAGACAAGGTGAAGATTGCCGGGTATCCCGTTGAGGAAATGGGCGGCATGCTCTTCGCCTATCTCGGGCCGCTTCCGGCGCCGCTGTTGCCGCGCTGGGACGGGTTCGAAAATCCGCGCGCGATCCGCACCGTCGGCTGGTGCTACATTCCGTGCAACTGGCTGCAAGTGATGGAGAACTCACTCGATCCCGTGCACACCGAATGGCAGCACGGGAAGTATCAGGAGTTCTGGGAAGAGCAGCGCGGCAGCAAGTACGCCATCTCGCGCAAGCATCTGAAGATCGATTTCGCCGAGTTCGAACACGGCATGTACAAGCGCCGCCTCCTAGCCGGCGCAAGTGAAGAGTCCGACGATTGGAAAGTCGGCCATCCCGTGCTCTTTCCGGATATTCTTGCGGTCGGCAGTGGCGGCGGAAAGCTCTGGAAGATGCAAACCTACCAGATGCGCATGCCGATCGACGATGAGAACACGCTGCACTTCTGGTACACGTCGTACGACGCGCCCGAAGGGCTCGACGTTCCGGACAAACTGCGTAACCGGATTCCGTCGTACGAAGTACGCTACAACGACGACCATGGCGATCCGATCCGCGACAACATCGACGCGCAAGACGTCATGGCGTGGATCTCGCAGGGCCGCATCTACGATCGGTCCGATGAAATGCTCGGCACGACCGATCGCGGCATCATCCTGTTCCGCAAGATGCTCGAGCGCGAGATGAAAAAGGTCGAAGCGGGTCAGGACCCGATCAACACGTTCCGCGATCCGAACGCGCCCGCGCCCGAGTTCCAACTCGAACGCGATAAAGCGCACTTCACCGACGGCTTCGAGAACTTGCAGTACCGTCAATACGCGCGCTGGTCGCCGTTCTTCCGCGAACTTTGCGATCTCTTCGCGGCGTACAATGAGAAGCGTCTGCGCGATGCGCTGCCGTCGTTCGCGCTCGAGCACGGAGCGGCTTCGACGGGCGAGTAGTGCGATGGCGGGTAACGTTCTGGCTGATGGTTGCGATTCAAGCCATCAGCGCCAGCGCGTTCTCAATCTCGACCCCGTTTTTACCGCTGTTCATTCAGCAACTTGGAGTTCACCCGCTCTCTCGCGTTGAGGAGTGGTCGGGCATCGTCGGCTCGATCAACTTTCTCTTCTCCGCGATGTTCGCGCCGATCTGGGGCGCGATGGCGGACAAGTTCGGACGCAAGGCGATGGTCGTGCGCTCGAGCATCTTCGGCGCAATCACCTCGGCCATGATGGGCTGGTCGATGAACATCTGGGAGCTGACCGGCGCCCGGGCGTTGATGGGAATGTTCGGCGGCTTCAGCAGCGCGGCGACGGCGCTGGTCGCATCGCAAGTTCCCGGCTCGTCGCTCGGCTTTGCGCTCGGCTGGATGGCGACGGCGCAAATGGCCGGGACGCTGATCGGCCCCGTGTTCGGCGGAATCATCGCGGATAGCGCGCGCGATTACCGCGCCGTGTACTTTTGGAGCGCCGCCGGCGTCGCGCTTGCGGCGGTCGTCGGCGCGATCTTCGTACACGAAGATTTCGAGCGAAAACCGCGCACCGAAGAGAAGTTGCCGTCGAGCCGGCGCCAGTTGCTCGAGATTTTGCGGCATCCCGAACTCGCGCCGCTCTTGGTCGTGCTCGCGCTGACGCAGGTCACGGCGCTCGGGCTCTCGCCGGTCGTACCGCTGTTCGTGCAAGACATGGTCGGCGCATCGCCGTATCTCGCCACGTTTGCCGGCGCGGCGTTTGCCGTCATGGGCATCGGCGATCTCGTGGCATCGCCGTGGCTCGGGAAACGCAGCGATCAGATCGGCTATCGCCGCATCGTGCTGATCTGCATGGTCGGCGCCGCCGCGTTCACGATCCCGCAAGCGTTCGTGCACAACATCTGGGCCTTCTTAGCGTTGCGCTTCGGCGTCGGCTTGTTTATCGGCGGCATCATCCCCACGGCAAACGCCTGGATCGGCCGGCTCTTTCCGGCCGAGAAGCGCGGCATGGTGTACGGCCTCAGCTACAGCGCGTCGTTCAGCGGCATGTTTTGCGGTCCGCTCTTCGGCGGCTTCTTAGCGGCGCGCTTCGGCTTCACGTGGGTCTTCCTCGCGACCGGCGGCCTACTCTTGATCAACGTGATCTGGGTACTCGTCGGCGTACGCCCAGCCGATCCAATCCGCGACTGGCGCTAACCCGCCCCGAGCGACGGTTATTTCGTGCTGTAGATGATCTCGCTCATCGGGAACGATTTGTCGATGATGCCGTACTTGACGGCGGCTTCGATCATCGGCTGAAGCTGCGCCGGCACGAACTCGATCGCGAAGTCGCCGCGGCGCATCTTGCGCACCACTTCGACCGGAATTTTCGTGTAGCTGGCGAGGATCGGCGCGCTCTCGTCGTGGTTCTTGTTCGCCCAGAGCGCGGCTTCACGAATCACGTCGGCGAATTTCTTGACGGTGTCGCGGTGAGCGTCGGCCCAGCCGCGCGTCGTCACCCAGCCGCTGAGAAGATATTCCGGCGCGATGGCGTTGTGATCCATCACCACGACGCGGTCGCCGCCGGCTTCCGCGGCCGAGAGCGCGGGCTCGGGCGGTAGCCCGCCGTTGATCGTGCCCTGCGCGATCGCACCCGGCATCACGGGGAAGGGCATCTCGACCCACTTGATCGTTTTGGAATCGCCGCCGTTGTTGTCGACCCACGCCTCGAACCCAAGCTGGCTGATGTTCTTGAGCCCGTTGACCGCGATCGTCTTGCCGTTCACGTCTTTGGCGGTGTGGATCGGGCCGTCTTTCGCGACGATCAGCGCGAACGTCGGCGCCTTCTCGGTGTTGAGCAAACTCGGTGCGATGTACACGAGCGGCAACCCGTGCGTATGCGCCGCCATGATGTTCACGACGTCGGTCAAGCCGATATCGAGCGCGCCCGACGCAAGTCCGGCCGCGATGGCATTCCCGTTGGTGAACATCTGCACGTCGATGGTGATTCCGGCCTTTTTGAAATAGCCGCGATCGATGCCGTAGAACACGCCGCCGCAGATCTCGGCCGGCAGCACCCCGACGTGGAGCGTCGTCATCGGTTCCGTTTGAGCCGTCGCCCCTACGGGCGAGAAGAGAAAGAGGGCCGCAAGCGTAAGCGCCGTCGAACGAATCATCGGAAGACCGTACGAGAAAAGCCCCCCTTTGTCATGCCGAGCGCAGCGAAGCGAAGTCGAGGGACCGCCGCCCAGCCTACGTCGTTTGCGTTACCAGCACGTTCTTGTTCGCAAAGCCCTTGAGCGTCAAGAGAGTGCCGATGTCGGTCGCGCGGCCTTGCATCGCCGGGTCGCGATACACCGCACGCGCCATGGCCAAGTCTTGCAGCGCGGTGCCGACCGTCTTGAGCACGAGCAGATCGCGTTTGCCGGAGATCTTCGGGAGCGCTTTCCCATCGACGAGCGCGGAGAGTGGTAGAAGATGTTCGCGCGTGAGGTTCCCGTTCTTCATGTTGTCGGCGATATCGGCCGATTCTGCCAGCACCGCGTCCGTATCGTCAACCACGACCACGGCCGCACGTTCGAGCGAACGATCGTCGAGTTCGCGTAGATCGAGCCGCGTCGAACCGATCGATAGCACCACCGCACCCGGCGCGAAGTCGGCGCCATCGACAACGGCCAGCTTCGCCTTGGTGGCGAGCACGACGCAGGGCATGCCGGCGAGTGCTTCGCGCGACGTGGCGACCGCTTTGACGTCGATCTTCAGTTCGGCCGACATTTGCGCCGCGAAACGTTCGCGCCGTTCGGCGTTCGGGCTATACGCGTGCACGGTGCGCAAAGGCCAGATATGCGCCATCATGCGCAAGTGACCGACGGCCTCGAATCCGGTGCCGATCAGTCCCATTTCATCCGGCGGCGTGGCACACATCTGTAATCCGGCAAGTGCGGTCGTCGCGGCCGTGCGGATGCGCGTCAACTCGTCCGCATCGAACATTGCGAGCAGTGCGCCGGTGTCGACTTGATAGAGCAGCACCATGTAGCGGTTGCCGATGCCCTCGACGAGCGTCATGATCTTGAGACCCATGACGTCGTCGAACACGGCCGGCATGACGCGCAGAAAGCCCTTGCCGGTCGGCGTGTCGATCCGGTGCGGCAGGCGCGTCTTCCCGGCGGCTTCGGCCGCGAAGCATTCGCGCATGGCGTCGAGGCCGTCTTGGTTGGAAACGTGACCTTCTAAACTCTCCGCATCGAAGCAGAGCGTCACGGCATCGCCCCGGCCAGTATCGCCTCCGTGCGGGCAACGTCGGTTGGAAAACGCCCCGCATAGAACTCGTCGTCGCTTTCCGGCAGCGTGAAGCCCGACGCGGCAAAGCCCGTGCGCAGCGCGCGCATTTGATTCGGCAGAATGCGCAAGTGCGGCATGCGCAGCATTCCGCCGGAGTAGCCTTGCAGCCAGCTCATGTACTTCCAGCCGACGCGCGAGATGAGGTTGCCGCCGCCGAACGATGCATGATAGGCCGACTTGGCATCGCGCGCAGGCTGACACTTCCAGTAGAGCGCCATGCCTTCGTCCCATTTGCCGTCGTGCAGCATGCTGAACCAGCGCGGCACGCGGTCGCCGTAGGACTCATACGAACTCGTGCCCATCCACTGCATGCCGTACGCGTCGACGAGACCGGGAGCGTAGTGTTCGAGCGGACATTCCAGGATCACCGAATCGCCGACGCGCCGGCGGATGTCGGCGAAGCCGGTGTTCATCGCCGGCGGGTTTGCTTCGTACTTGATCGCGGCAGCCGTTTGGAAGCGCGCCATTTCCGCCAGCGCCTCGGGCGGGAACGCGCTCGGATGCAGCGCTTTGAAGCCCCACGTCGGCACGGCGAAGAGAATCAGTGCGAGGTTCGTCGTATCCGCGATCTCGCGCGTGAAGTTCACGATGTCGGCGGGCGTCTTCGGCCGGAACCAATCGGGATAGTTCACGAGCGCGGCTTCGTAGCCGAGCGCCTCGGCGGCCTTGGCCGCGCGAATCACATCGTCTTGCGTATCGAAGCTCAGGTGCGTGACGAGCTTGAGATTCTTCGCTCCGGCGCCCTGCGCGATTTCCATGAACTCGATGTATTCATCGCACGTCAAGCCGCTCTCTGAGGCGATGAGCGTGCCCCAAAAACCGTGCTTCTCCGCCAGGCGAATGTCGTGCTCGATCGCGCGCGGGTTGAGACCTTTGAAATCCGACGTCATCGACGGGATCGTGACGCTGCAGCAGCCTTTCCAGGTGCTCTTCACGCGGTCTTTGACTTCGGCTCTCGTGTACGCTAATGCCATGGTGGAGGTCCCTTCCCTAGTTGCGAGGCGGAGGATGCGCGGAAACGCTCGGTCGTGTGGCCGATGTGCAAGCGAACGAGCCGTTGCGATTCGGCGACGTCGCGCCGCTGCACGGCGGCGAGGATCGCGCGATGTTCCGCGTCGGCCTCGCCTTCGCGGCTGATCTGTTCGCCGTGCGAGCGCACGTAGCGTTCGACTTGCGCGCTCAGCCCTTCGAGTAGTTCGGTTGCCGTCATTGAATGCGCCGACGCATAGAGTGCGCTGTGAAAGGTCTGGTTGAGTTCGAGCCAGTGCCGATGGTCGGCGGCCGCGTCCATCTCATCGCAAAGTGCGGCCAAGCGCTGCACGTCCGCGTCGCTAATCGTCGCGACGGCTTTCTCGATGAGGAACGTCTCGATCACCGCGCGCAGTTCGAGAATCTCGAGGATGCGCTCGCGGCTGATGCCGCGCACGACCGCGCGCTGATGGCGCTTGGCGTCGATCCAGCCCTCGGCTTGCAGTTGCCGCATCGCTTCGCGCACGGGGACGCGCGAGACACCGAACCGGTCGGCGAGGGCGATCTGGTTCAGCTCGGAGCCGTCGGCCAGTTCGCCCGAACGAATGGCGTCGCGCAGCCAGATCGCGATATGTTCGCTGAACGACCGCCGGTCGTCGAGGGCACCCTGATGCTGCACCACGCGGATGTATACACTAGGCAAGCCGCGCGTCCTCCCGGCCCGGCAAGGACGGAACGTTCTTCCGTGCGCGAGAACGAGACCCGGTGATCAGCCGTCCCGCGTCGTCCCGTTACCCCATCGTTATTGCGGTCGTAACGTTCCTCGTTTTGCTGGCCGTCGCCGGGATCCGGTCCGCCTCGAGCGTCCTTTTGGTGCCGCTCGAGAACGCGATGGGGTGGTCGGTGGCCGCGATCTCCGTCGCCGTCGCGATCAACGTGGCGCTTTACGGCGCAGTCGGTCCGTTTGCGGCCGCGTTCATGGAGCGCTTTGGTGTCCGCCGCATGATCCTCATCGCGCTCGGACTGATGGCCGTGTCGACCACGGCGTCAACCTTCGTCATGACGCCGCTGCAGCTCGCGCTCACGTGGGGCGTCGGCGTCGGCCTCGGTATCGGCGTCGTGTCGATGGTACTCGGCGCGATCATCTCGACGCGCTGGTTCGCCAAAGGGCGCGGCTTGGTGTACGGCGCGCTTACGGGATCGGCGGCGGCAGGACAACTCATCTTTCTCCCGCTCCTCGCGTGGACGGCGCAAGCCGTCGGCTGGCGCTCGGTCGGCATTGTGTGCGCGGGCGTCGCTGTGCTGGTGGCGATTCCGGTTGCGCTCTTCATGCGCGATAGTCCCGAATCGATCGGCATCGCGCGCTTTGGCGAAGACGCCTCCACCGTTGCTTTGCTGTCGCCCGCGCGACACGGAACGAATCCGCTGCGCAATACCTTTGCGGTGCTCTGGCGCGCGTCGCGTTCGCGCGACTTTTGGCTCGTTTCCGGCACGTTCTTCATCTGCGGCGCGACGACCAACGGCTACATCGGAACGCACTTTATGGCGATGTGCGGCGACGTCGGCATCACGCAAGTAACGGCGGCGGGACTCGTCGCCGTCATCGGTGTGTTCAGCATTATCGGGTCGACCGGTTCGGGCTGGCTCTCGGATCGCATCGCGAGCCGCTACTTGCTCTTCACGTTTTACGGTTTGCGCGGACTCTCGCTCTTCATTCTGCCGTTTGCAATCGCGGGTCCGAACAGCGCTTGGGTTTTGCCGGCGTTCATGGTTTTCTACGGACTCGACTGGCTCGCAACCGGAGCGCCGAACATTCGCGCGCTGAGCGAAGCGCTGCGCAAAGAAGACGTGCCGATCGCGTTCGGCTGGGTCTGCGTCGCGCATCAGCTCGGCGGCGGCTTGAGCACGTTAGTTGCCGGCATAATCCGCACGGGCACGGGCAGCTACGATTCGACCTTCCAGCTCTACGGCGCGATCTGCATCGTCGGCGCGATCGCCTCGCTCGGCATCGGCGCCGGTCGCCGCACGCGCAGCGACGCCGTCACGGAGCGCAAGGCGCCCAGCGGCCAAGCCGTTCCGGCGTAGTGGATCCGGAGCATATCGTCATCACGGAGCCGGTGCGCGGTTCCGAGATTCCGGTCGACCTCACGTACGTCGAGACGCGCGACGGTTTGTATGCGCCGGTCGGGATGCGCAAGCCGGCGGGCGTGGGCCCGTTCCCACTGATCGTGTTCGCCTCGGGAAACGGCGGCGGCGGAATGGCCGAGGTGCGGGAGTACACGCAAAACCGCAGCTGGACGGCCGAACGCTTCCTGGCCGGCGGCTATGCGATCGCGTGGTTACGGTATCGCACCGAGGTCGATTATGCGTACGACAAGATCGGCGCGTTGGTCGAGCATCGCCGGGCCGGCGGGGCGCTGCTCAACCGCGGGCCGTTGGAATACGAAGACGTGATTTCGATCGTCGAATACGTGAAGAACTTGCCGTACGTCGATGCCGCGCGCATCGGATACGTGGGCATGAGTCACGCCGGCGAAATGGCGTTGAAAATCGCCTCGGAATATCACGGCTTCCGCGCAATGGTAGCGAGCGAGCCGGCCGCCCACGAGTTCTTGCGTCTGCGCCCCGGAACGGCCGGGCAAGTCGATGCGGCGACGGGTTTCCTCGACGCCGAAACGATGCTCATGCACGAAGCAGGCGACGTGCGCAGGCGCGTGACCGAAGACGTTGCGAAGCAGCGCATCGGCACGATCGAGACGCCCATTTTCGTCCAGGGGCGAAACGGCGACAACCTTCAGGGAATTTTCCGCGTGTGCTACGACCTGCTGGTCGAACTCGGCAAAGATGCCGAGTGGGCAACCTACGAGCACGATGGGCACGGCTTTGTGTTTCCCTTACGCAACGCAGCCGGCGTCTACGCTCCGGATCCGACGCAGATGCAAGCCGTGGCCGACGCCAAGGCGTTCTTAGACAAGCACGTGTAGCTCGCCGCTGCTCAGCGCTTCGTGCAAGCGCGCAATACGTTCGTTGAGCCGTTCGACCCACCGAGGTGATGAGCCGTTACCGCAGGTGCGATACGATGCGGCATGCTTCGTGCAGTTCGTATGAGGCGATGCTGATCGAAACGTAGTCTTTCTCCCACGTTGGGCAGTCGTGCCGCACGATGCGCAGTTTGAGAACGTCTTCGAGCGGCACGGTGATGCGTAACGAATGCTGGGGGGCGAGCACCTGGACTTGCCGCCGTCGTCCTTTGGCGTCGGGGTCGCTGTCGTCGTACCAAACCATGGCCGCGTCGGCGGATTGATTTTTCACCAAGAGCGAGCGATCCGTCGCTTGCGCGGGCCGGGGCGCCGAACCGAGGGCGATCATCATTGAGACCGCGACGATGAACCCGCGATATCCGGTGCGATTCGTCATGAAACGACTTTCGGCGGCAAGCGCCCGGGGTTGGTGACGGCGAGCTGCCGGCGTACGAGTGCCTGAGCGTACGCGAGTGCGGCTCGCCGTTGCGTCGAGGGAACGTCGAGTGCACCGCTGCGGATTGCCGCGATGAGATCGCGATCGTCGGAGTAGTCGATCAGCGCATCACGTGCGTCGGCGACGGCACAATCCGCGTCGCCGTGATCGAGCAGCTCGCGGCCGGCGATCGCCAGCGCGTTCGCGATCAGTGCGGCCGTGAAGCGCGCGTTTGACGGCATCACCGGCACGAGTTCGTTTTGCAGCAGTTCGCGTGCAAGCATCAGCAACTGGCCGAGTTCCGGTGCATCGTCGCTCATGCGATCCCGCGCAGAAGCTCGTCGTCTAGCTCGGGTTCGAGGGTGCCGATCAGCAGCAGCTCGAGCGAGCGTTGCTCGCCGCTTTGGTGCCGGTCGGTCTGTTGCCGGGCGATGATGCCCCAGCGCGCGTGCGCATAGGCTTCCCAATAGCGCACGCGCGCGTCGTCAACCCGCATACCGCTCGCACGTTCGTACGCGGAGTAGAAGGCCTGGCGCGTTCCGATTCCGCCCGCTTCGCGGTCGCTCGAGCCGAAACGCCAACACCACGCGCAGAACCAGCCGATGTCTTCGTGCGGATCGCCCCAACCGGCGAATTCCCAATCGAGGATCGCGGTGATGCCGTCAGCGTCAAGCAAATAGTTGCCGGTCCGGAAATCGCGATGCAACAGCACGATGTCGTTCGGTGCGGGCGCGTTGACATCGAGCCAACGCAGCCCAAGTTCGATTGCCGGTTCGTTGCGTTTTGTGCGATCGAGAAAGGCGTACGCCTCCGCGACGAAGTCGCCTGGGGTCTGGGGCGGCCGGAGAAAGGCCAGGTCCGCTCGCGGCTGGCGGATCGTGTGGATGCGCGCGAGTTGTTCGGCGAGGCGCGCAGCGAGCGTCGTGCGATCGCCGCCGAGCGCTTCATCGCGTACGATGCGCCGGCCGATCGCCGTGCCGGCCGCCCGTCGCATGATGAAGAAGGGCGCGCCCACGATCGTGAGATCATCGCTCGCCCAGAGCGGCTCCGGAACGGTGACGCCCGCGGCAAACGCCGCGCGCAGCAGCGCGAATTCCTCGGCTCGCGACCGGCTAACCGCCACCCGTGACGGCGCATCCCGGCGCAGCACCAGCTCCGCATCGCGACCGTCGATCGACGCGTCGAGCGCGTAGTTCTCCTGGATCGCGCCGCCGCTCATCCGCTCGTAGCGATCGATGCGAACGTCGCGTGCGCCGCTCGCGGCGGCGATGAAGGCCGCTAGCCGTTCCATGACCAGAAGTCGGCGCCGAGCTGCGCGAACTCGCGTGAGACGACCATGCGATGCACGGCCGAGGCGCCGTCGACGAGCCGGGCTTGCGGCGCGTAGCGGTACATCCATTCGAGGCGCATGTCTCGCGAGTAGCCGCGTGCTCCGCATAACTGCATCGCCGTATCCACGGCGCGCCCGAGTGCCTCGGAGACGGCGATCTTCGCCATCGAGATCTCTTTACGTGCAAACGAGCCGGTATCGAGCAGCAGGGCGGCACGCATCGTGAGCAGCCGGCCGATGTCGATCGCCATTGCCGCCTCGCCGATCGTGCCTTGCACGCTCTCGTGTTCGAGCAGCGTCGCACCGAAGCTCTTGCGCTCGCGCACATACGGCAACGCGAGTTCGAGCGCGCGCCGCGACATGCCGAGCCAGCGCATGCAGTGCGTGAGCCGCGCTTGCCCGAGGCGGATTTGCGTGACTTTTAGCCCGTCACCGACGTTCATGAGCACGTCGCCGTCGGTGACCTCGAGTCCGTCGAACGCCAGCTCGCAATGGCCGCCGTGTTCTTCCGGTCCCATGATCCCGATCCGGCGCACGATCCGCCAGCCCGGCTGATCGGCGTGAAAGAGAAACGCGGTAAGGCCCTTGCGCTCGTCGTCCGACGTGCGCGCGATGAGGATAAAATGCTTCGCCTCGCCGGCCCCGGTGATGAACCATTTACGTCCGAAAATGCGCCAGCCGCCGGCAGTCTTTTCGGCGCGCGTATACATCAGCGACGGATCGGAGCCCGCTCCGCCATCGGGCTCGGTCATGGCAAACGACGAACGGACGCTGCCGTCGACGATCGGCGCGAGCCAGCGTTCCTTTTGCGCCGGCGTCGCGACCTTCGAGAGTACGGTCATGTTGCCGTCGTCGGGTGCGGCACAGTTGAACGCGACCGGGCCGAATATCGAGCGGCCCATTTCTTCGTAGAGTACGGCGATTTCCGCAACGGAGCAGCCGAGGCCGCCGTCGGTGACCGGAATCTGCGGCGTCCAAAGCCCGCGCCGTTTGACCAGTTCGCGCAGCGCGGAGAGGTGCTCGAGGTTGATATTCTCGTGCTCGTCATAGGCGCCCGGATCGTCTTCGAGCGGGATGACGCGTTCGTCGATGAACGCGCGCACGGCAGCGCACTTTGCCTCGAGCGCCGGCGAGGGATGGAGATCCACGGTCCTAGAGGCTCCCCATGAGAAGTCCGCCGTCGACCACAACGGTTGAAGCCGTCATATACTGCGACTCTTTGGATGCCAGCAGCAACAGCGCGCCGTCGAGATCGCTGACGTGGCCGAGCCGGCGCTGTGGAATGCGTGCGAGCAGTGCTTTGCCAGCCGAAGTCCGGAAGAAGGCCGCGTTGAGGTCGGTTTCGATGTATCCAGGCGCGAGCGTGTTGACGCGAATGCCGTACCGCGCCCATTCCGTCGCAAGCGACGCCGTCAACGCCACCATGCCGGCTTTTGCGGCGGCGTAGGCGGCGAGGTTTCCAATCGGCCGCATACCCACGATCGACGCCACGTTGACGATCGCACCGCCCGCGCCCGCCGCAACGCGGCGTCTCGCAAACGCCTGCGCGACCAGAAACGCGCCTGCGAGGTTGGTTTCGAACACGCCTTTCCACGCGGCGTGACTCATCGTCAGGGCGGATTCGGCCGTCGCGATGCCGGCGTTGTTCACGACGACCGTGATCGGCGTTCCCGTCGCGGCCTCGGCATGATCGAACGCTGAAGCGATGATCTTTTCATCCGTCACATCGAGGTCGACGCCATATGCGCGACCGCCGGCCGCGCGAATCTCTGCAACGATGATCTCGATGCGGTCGGTCCGGCGCGCGCCGAGCGCCACGAGCGCGCCGGAGGCGGCGAAGAGCCGCGCGGTGTGTTCGCCGATCCCGCTCGATGCGCCGGTGACGAGCACGCACTCGCCGGCGAGGCGATCAGATCGTTGTATCGGCATCGGAGTGCACTTTGGTTGTTGCCACGTTAGCCCTGGCATACGCCGCCAGGGCCGGCCCGACGCGGTCGAGGGCGCGCTGGAGTTCGGCGCTCGAGGTCGCGTAGGCGATGCGCAAGTGCCCGGCGCCGGCCGGTCCGAACGAGGAACCGCCGAGCGCCGCGACGCCGGCCTCTTCAAGGAGGTAGCGCGAGAGCGCGACGTCGTCGGGTTCGATCGCCGCGGCGTTCGGAAACGCGTAGAACGCGCCGCCGGGAAGCGCGCAGTGCACGCCCGGCAGTGCGTTGAGGCCGCCGACGATGAGGTCGCGTCGGCGCCGCAGCCGCTCCCCCATCGCGATCACGGCGCTGTCGTCGCCGCGCAGCGCCGCGATGCCCGCCTTCTGCGTGAACGTGGCGACGCACTGGTAGGTGTTGTTCGCAAAGAGCGTCAGGGCGTGCACGATCGCTTTGGGCGCGATGCAGTAACCGAGCCGCCAGCCCGTCATTGCATAGGCTTTGGAGAACCCGTCGATGATGATCGTGCGTTCTTGCATGCCCGGCACTTGCGCGATCGACGCGAACGGCGCGCCGTACACGTTGCGGCTGTAGATCTCATCGGAGACGACGAGGATATCGTGCCGTAGCGCAAGTGCGGCAACCGCGGCAAGATCGTCTGCCGTCATCACGCCGCCGGTGGGGTTGTGCGGGCTGTTGAGCACGATCGCGCGCGTGCGCGGCGTGATCGACGCGGCAAGTTCATCGAGGTCCGGCCGCCAGTCGTGCGCGCCGTCGAGGCGGAACGTCAACGCTTTCGCACCCAAGTACGACGCCGCGGCGTGATACGCCGGATAGGCGGGATCCGCGAACACGACTTCATCGCCCGGATCGAGCAGCACGGCGAAGAGGTTCCAGAGCAGCGGCTTCGCGCCGGGACCGATGACGACGTTTTCGGCCGCATATGGTTCGGGTAGCGAGCGGAAGCGCGCGGCATCGAAGGCCACGGCTTCGCGCAACTCCGCGAGTCCCGGCACCGGCGCGTAGTGCGTGAAGTGTTCGTCGAGCGCCGTTTTCGCCGCGGCCGTAATGTATGCGGGCGTGTCGAAATCGGGTTCGCCGATCTCGAGGTGCACGATGCTGCGTCCTTCGCGTTCGAGCTGCTGCGCGCGCATCATCAACTCGACGGTGCCTTCGTTGCGAAAGGCGGCCGCCGCGCGCGAGAGGCGAAGCTCCACGCTCACATCTCCGTGCGCAGGCTGAAGAGTTCCGGAAAGAAGCTCTTCTCGAGCCGCGTCGCGAGATATGCCGCGCCGGCCGTGCCGCCGGTGCCGCGCCGGAAGCCGATCACGCGTTCGACCGTCTTTAAATGCGCGAAGCGCCACTTCTGAAAACGGTATTCCACGTCGACGAGCTTTTCGGCGAGTTCGTAGAGATCCCAGTAGCGCTCGATGTCGTGATAGATCGTGAGCCAAACCGCCTCGACCTCCGGGCTCGGCACGTAAGGGCGCGTCCAGTCGCGTTCCGTTACCGCCGTGGGCAGCGCGAAGCCGCGCCGCGCCAGCAACTGCAGCGTTTCGTCGTACAGGCTCGGCGCTTGCAAGGCCGCGGCGAGTTCGGCGTAGTTCGCCGGCTCGCCGCGATGCAGTTCGAGCATCGCCGGATCCTTCGCGCCGAGCAGAAACTCGATGAGCCGGTACTGATGCGATTGCAGGCCCGACGCCGAGCCCAGGGTGTGGCGGAAGCGCAAATAGTCCGCGGGCGTCATCGTCGCGAGCGTTTCCCACGCTTCGGTGAGGTGCGATTGAATGCGGCCGATGCGCGAGAGCATCTTGAACGCCGGCGGAAGATCGTCGGCGTGCACGTGCTGCACGACCGCCCGTAGTTCGTGGATGCACAGTTTCATCCAGAGTTCGGTCGTCTGATGGATGATGACGAAGAGCAGTTCGTCGTGTTCGTCCGAGAGCGGCTTTTGGCACGCCAGCAAATCCGGCAGCTGAAGATACTCGCTGTAGTTCATGCCCGAATCTCCGCCCGCGTTATACGGATCGGCGGGGTGAGCTGCTGTTTCGCGTGCGGCGCGTCGTGGATCTTGCGCACGATATCCATCCCGCGCGTCACCTGGCCGAACGCGGCGAAGCCGCGATGGTCGGCCGAACGCCGGCCGCCGTCGTCGAGACTCGGCTGATCGCCGATGCAGATGAAGAAGCTCGCCGTCGCGGTGTTCATGGCCGTATCGCGCGCCATCGACACCGTGCCGTCGCGATGATGGAGTCCGGTCCGGGTCGTGGCCTCGAACGCCACCGGCGCACCTTCGGGAAATTTCGGCCGGTGGTCGGCTTGGATGACGTCGATTTTCACCCGGCTTTGCGGCTGATTGTCCGGATGCGTCAGCACCGTGCGGAAGAAGGCGCCGTCAGTAAATGCGCCGCGGCGCACGTACGCCAGGAAATTCGCCGACGTCTTGGGCGCGTGGACGCGGTCGACGCTGATGTCGATTTCACCGGAGGTCGTGAAGAGCGCCACCATAACGGCCATCAGCAGCATGTCGGCGTTCCCTCAAAGCGGGCGAGGACGAAAGGTATTTTTGCCGTGGACGACGCTCTTTTCGGCAACCCTTACTTCGTGCACTTCGCCCGGAGGTCCCGGCTTGCTCCAGTTGATCGTCTCGGGGATTGCCAACGGTGCGCTCTACGGTTTGGTCGCCGTCGGTTTCGTCGTGATCTACAACGTCACGGGAATCATCAATTTCGCCCAAGGCGAGTTCACCACCGTCGGCGCGGTGACGGCGGTGACGCTGGTCGGCTACGGCGTTCCGCTGCCGCTCGCGGTCCTGTGCGGCGTGGGCGTATCGGGTGTTGCGGGCCTCGTGCTGTGGTATGCCGCGCTGCGCGGCGCACACCGTCAGCCGCTGGTCGTGCAGTTGATCATCACGATCGGCGCGAGCGTGTGCTTGCGGGGTCTCGCGCTCTTGATCTTCGGTTCGACCCCGAAACCGCTGCCGCCGTTCTCGAACAACGGTACGATCTCGCTCGGCGCCGCGACGATCACGCCGCAGCAGTTGTGGATCTTTGCGATCGTCGCCGTCTTGATGGCGGTGCTGTTCGTGCTCTTCGAGCGCACGCGCATCGGCGGGGCGCTGTTGGCATCGTCGATTAATCGCGATGCCGCGCGCTTGATGGGCATCGACCCGCTGCGCATGAGCGCGATCGCGTTCTTCCTCGGCGCCGCGCTCGCCGGCGTCGCCGGCACGACGATCGCACCGATCGCGCTGGTGAGCTTCGACATGGGCGGCAGCCTCGGGCTCAAGGGTTTCGTTGCCGCGACCCTCGGCGGCATCGGCAGCGTTCCGGGCGCGGTCGTGGGCGGCATCCTGATCGGGGTGATCGAGTCGGTCGGCGCGGGCATCTTCTCATCGGGCTGGCGTGATGCGATCGTCTTCGGCGTACTGATCGTCGTCTTGTTCGTGCGGCCCGAGGGGTTGTTCGGACGGAGCGTCGCGCGCGTTTGAATCGGCGCAATGGGTTCATCGCGGTCGGTGTGGGCGCGGCGATCGTGGTGCTCGTGCCGTTTTTGCACAACGGGTACATCACCGGTTTGATGGTGCTCATCGCGCAGAACGCGATCGCAGCGCTCGGGCTCGGATTGCTGTTCGGCACGGCGCGCGTGGTGTCGGTGTGTCAGGCGTCGTTCGTGGGGCTCGGCGCATATGCGGCGGCCGCGTCATCGTCGCGCGGACTCGACCCCTGGCTCTCGATCGTTCTCGCGCTCGTATTCGTGGCGGTGGTGGCGGCGATCGTCGGCTGGCCCGTGTTGCGCCTGCGCGGCCATTACATCACGCTCGCGACGCTGGCCCTCGGGTACATCGCCATGGTCGTCTTTAACGAGGCGACCGCCTTCACCGGCGGCCCGTCGGGCTTCGGCACGTTCCCGCCGCTGCACTTCGCCGGTCACCCGTTGACCGGCGATATGCCCGCGTATATCCTCGGCTGGCTGCTGGTGGTCGTGTGCGGCGTCATCGTCTACGTCATTCGCAACAGTTCGCGCGGACGGGCGCTGCGCGCGATCGCCTCGAGCGAAACGGCCGCCGCCGCCATGGGCGTCGAAGTGCGCACGCGCAAGCTCGAAGCGTTTGTCCTCTCGGCCATGTTTGCCGGCCTCTCCGGCGCGCTGTACGCGTACTATGTCGGTTACATTTCGCCCGTGTCGTTCTCGTTCGACCAATCGATCTATTTCATCATCATGGTCGTGCTGGGCGGCTCGGCCACGACGCTCGGACCGATCATCGGCTCGGCGCTCTACAGCGTGATCTCGTCCGCGCTCACCCAACTCGCGAGCGTGATCTTTCCGCTCAGCGCACAAGGTGCGGCGGCCGCGCTGCAGGTCATCGCGTTCGGCGCGATCCTCATCTGCGTGATCCGCTTCCTGCCGAGCGGCCTGATCCCCGCGATCGCCCGGCGGCTCGGGAGAAGCGCCGGATGACGGCGATCGTCGAGGTCGAGAGCGCGTGTAAACGTTTCGGCGGCGTCGTGGCCGTCGACGATCTCTCGTTCACGGTCGAGCAGGGCAGCTTCACCTCGATCATCGGCCCGAATGGTGCCGGTAAAACGAGCGCCCTCAATTTGATCACCGGCGCGTACTCGCTCGATAGCGGCGACGTGCGCATTTCCGGCCGCAGCATCCGCGGCCGCAGTCAAACCGCCATTTCGAGGAGCGGCGTCGCGCGCACGTTCCAAACGCTTCAGGTGTTCGGGGCGATGACGGCGCTCGAAAACGTGCTCGTGCCGCTCGAAGCGCGCGAGCGCTCGCGCAAAGCGCATGCGCGCGCCGATGAGCTGCTCGCATTCGTGGGTCTCGAAGGCTGCGCGGACGTGCAAGCCGAGACGCTGGCGTTCGGCCAACAGCGCTTACTCGAACTCGCGCGCGCCCTCGGCGCCGAACCNNATCGCGTGATCGTGATGCACCGCGGAACCAAACTCGCCGACGGCTCGCCGTCCGACGTGCAGCGCGATCCGGCCGTGATCGAAGCGTATCTCGGCGAGGCGGAATCCGTGCCGCCCGAACGCGCGAGCGTCGAGGGCGGCGCAAGGCTGCTGCAAATGTCCGGACTCGCCACGTACCGCGGCGCCGTGCGCGCGCTCGACGGCATCGATCTCGACGTTCGCAGCGGCGAAATTCTCGCCGTTGTCGGACCGAACGGCGCCGGCAAATCGACGCTGCTCGGCACGGTCGCCGGCTGGTTCCCGCCGCGCAGCGGAACGGTCGTGCTCGAAGGCCGCGATCTCACCGGACTCGGCGCCGAACAAGTGGTTCGCGCGGGAATCAGCCTCGTGCCCGAGCGGCGGCAGATGTTCGGCGAGCTGACCGTCGAGCGCAATCTCGAACTGGGCGCGTACATTCACGGCGGCGCGGGTCCGGCCGAATTAGAACGCGTGCTGACGCTTTTTCCGCGCTTGCGCGAACGCCGCACGCAGCGTGCCGGCACGCTTTCCGGCGGCGAACAGCAGATGGTCGCGATCGCGCGCGGCTTGCTCGCCAACCCGCGCGTGCTGCTGCTCGACGAACCGTCGCTCGGCCTCGCACCGCGCGTGGTCACCGAAATCTTCGAGGCGCTCGCTCGCGTGAACGCCGAAGGCACCACGATCGTCCTGGTCGAGCAGAACGCGCGGGCCGCGTTCGCCATCGCCGACCGGGTCGCACTCCTCGAGCGCGGCAAGATCGTTTTCACCGGCCGCGCAACGGAAGCGCGTAACGACCCCCGAATCTCCGAAGCCTACTTGGGTTGAGACACCCATCAATGGAGGATCCCAGCATGAAACGACCACTCCTCGCCCTGGTTGCGGCGGCCATGATCTTTGGCAGCACGTCACCCGCCGGCGCGGCGGACCCGATCAAGATCGGCGTGAATCTCGAGCTTTCCGGACCAGCGTCAGGCTGGGGGACGCCGCAGCTCAACTCGATCCAACTCTACGTCGATGAAGCCAACGCCAAAGGCGGCATCAACGGCCGCCAGATCCAGATCGAAGTGCTGGACAACAAGAGCGATCCGAGTCAAGCGAAGCTCAATACGACGAAACTGATCGACGACGGCGTCGTCGCGATTCTTGGCGCCGGCAATACGCCCGACTCGATGCCGATGATTCCGCTCGTGGAAGCCGCCAAAGTGCCGATGATCGCGAACGCGGCCGCGGGCGCGGTGACCTCGCCGATCGCCGAGCGCACGTACGTGTTCAAGACGGCGCCCGAAGATCCGCAGAACTCCGAGAAGATCTCGCAGTTCTTGCTCGCGCACAAGTGGATGAACGTCGCGTTCCTCAGCGTCAATACGGGCTACGGCGATTCGGGGCACGGGGCGTTTCCGCCGGTCGCCACGCAGCACGGCATCAAGATCGTCGACGACGCGCGTTTTGCGCCGGGCGACACCGACGTGACGCCGCAGCTCACCAAGATTCGCGATGAGAAGGCCGACGCGGTCATCATCTGGGGCAACCCGCCCGCGGTGACGATCATCGCGAAGAACGCAACGCAGCTCGGCCTCAAAGCCAAGCTGATCTATGCCGGCGGCGCCGGCGGTGCAGAGTTCCTTGCGGCCGGTAACGACATCAAGGGCGTCTATCTCTGCGAAACCAAGTTGCCCGTGTTCTCCGTGCTGCCCGCGAGCGATGCGCAGCGCGGTATCCTTGCCACGTACATCAAGGACTACAAGGCGAAGTTCAAGACCGATCCCGACGCGATCTCATCGTTCGCCGCCGACGGCATTCAGCTGCTCATCGCCGCGATGCGCAAAGACGGCCCGACGCGCGAGGGCATCGAGAAGGGCCTCAACTCGATGACCAAATTCCCATCGAACAGCGGCTACTACACGTTCACCCCCGCCGAACACGCCGGCCTCCACACAAGCGACCTGGTCATCGCCGAAGCCACCGGCTCCGGCTGGTCGATCGCAATGCCGTAGTCGTAACGAGCCCTCGCCCTCCCCATTTGTCATCCAGAGCGCAGGTTCGCGAAGCGAACCGGAGTCGAAGGACCGCTACGATCGTTCGTGGTTGAGGCGGTCCTTCGACTCCGCGCCTGCGGCGCTGCGCTCTGGATGACAGATGGGGCGTTAAGCCGCGCGAACGCGCGCGTGCAGGCGGCGGACGACGTCGCGGGCAGATTCCAGCGCGCCGGCTTGCCAGGCGTTGATATAGCTCATGTGCTCGCCGGCGAGATAGATGCGTCCGTCAGGCTGGCTGAGGACCGGATAGTCGCTCTTGCGCGTGTCATCGGTCCACGCCACCCACGCCCCCATGTTGTGCGGCGTCTTTTGCCATGCAACCGAAAACGACGACATGAACTCGTCCGCATATTGCGGATGAATCACCGAGCCTTCGCGCAGCGCCAGCGCTTCGCGGTCGCGCGGTGCAAGATCGCCGATGGTGCGCGCGTTCTTGCCGGTCGCGTACGCGCCGGTCAAGACGCCGCCGCGCCCGAAGTAGCCGTACGACGGATACCAGATCTGGGTGATCGTCTGATCGGTGCGCGAGATGCCGCTCATGATGCGATCGTCCTCTTCCCAGAAGCGACGCTTGAACGCCAGACCGATTTTCGCCGAATCCATGTAGGTGACGCGATTCATCGAGGCGGCGAACGCGGGGCTGAAGTCCGCCGGAATCTTGCGCAGGACGGGCAGCGGAATCGTGCAGATGCAGTAGGCGGCCTCGATCGCCATCGGACTCCCTTGCGCGTTGGTGTAGGCGATGCGCACTCCGTCGGGCGTTTTGCGAATCGCAGTCACGGCGGCGTTGTAGTGAATGCGGCCGCGTAAACGCGTCGCGAACGCGCGCGGCAGCGCATCGATCCCGCCCACCGGCTGGAACATCGTCGGCTGCTGGTCGATCTCGCGTTCGGGTGCGAAGAAGCCGCCGCGAACGAGTGACATCAAGTCGTACGGATCGGCGGGGACGCCCGCCTGGTCGCCGGCTGCCGGAAGTTCACGATACCCGGCCGCGCCGCGGTTCACGTACTCGTAGCGCTTGTTGAGTCCGCCGGTCGCGGAGAGATAGTCGAGCAGCTTCGCTTTATCGTCGCGCGTCAACGGCGTGTCGAGTGCGCTCTGCGAAACGGCCTTCGCCAGCAGTTCCGACGTGTAGCCGTTCATCGCGTACTCGGCCTCGCGCACGCGAATCCGCTGCATTTCGGGCGGCGCTGCCGTCGAGTGATAGTACGCGTTGAGGTTGACGTTGCCGAACTGCTCGACCGCGATGCCGAATTCGCGATAGTAGTCCATCGTCACGTGATGCTGCGGCACCCGCGCGGGACCGGGATTCAGATACGTTCCGTCGGCAAACGCGGCGATCTGTGAGGTGCCGTCGCTCTCGACGTGGCGATCACCGGTGCGCACGGTCCACACGCGTCCGCCGGCGCGGCTGCGCGCTTCCAGCACCGTGCACAGGTAGCCGGCTTTGCCTAACTCGTAGGCGGCGCAGAGTCCGGCGACGCCCGCGCCGAGGATTACGACGCGCGTGCCGTTGCCGGAACCCTCGAGGTCGAGCGGCGGCGACGCGCTCGCCGGCGCGAGCAAGTCCAGGGCCAGCATCGCCGCCGTGGCCGAACCGCCGTACGCGGCGACGCGTTCGATGAAGTCGCGTCGCGTGCGCATCGGGCTGTCTTGCCCCGGCGGCCGCAGGCGCCTTGGGCCATTCGGCTAAGGCTGGCGCGCATGTCCTCATCCGATCGCGCCGCGGCGCTGCGACGCGTCGACGACTTCGAAAACGGGATCGACCAAGAGACCGCGCGCGTCATCGGCGCGTCCGAGCGCTACGCGCATCATGCGGAAGGGCTCGTGCGGTCCGTCTTCGCCGCGTGCGGTTTTCACGTCGGGACGTTGCAGAGTCCGCCCGTCCGTCACGCGCGGCAGATCGATTTCGATTTTTTCGTCGAGCGCGGAAGCGTTTGGGAAAACGTCATCGTCGAAGTCAAGACGAGCGCCAAGCCGGTCAGCCGCGCCGAGGTCGATGCGATCGCCGGACGGATTGCGTCGCGGCGCTTCGACCGGTTGCTGATCGTGGCGCGCAACGGCTTCACCGCGGGTGCGCGCGATGCGGCCGAAACAAACGGCCTCGGGTGGCTCGATCTGCTCGACCCGCCGGCGTTGCGCAGTTGGCTCGCGCGAGCGGTTGCCGCCGATGGTCCGCCGGACGAACGCGAGTCGCTCATACGCGGCGCGTTACGCGGAATCGCTAGCGAAATCGGACGTCGTCCGGCTTTGCTCGCGGAGCTGCCGTGGTTCGATCTCGACCGCATCGCGCAGCCGGCGGATGCGAAGCATTGGACCGCGCCGAGCCGCACGGGCCATGACCGCCACTTCGTAAAGGTGTCGGCACGCGCGACGTCCGGCCTGACGTTCGCGGGCATTCAAGAGTACGAGACGCGCCCGGTGCTGCGCGACGGCGTGCCGTCGCTGCTCGGGCTGTGCCGCACGTTCTACCGCATTGGCTCCGAGCTTTGGACGCCCGATCGGCCGGGCCAGGACGTGCTGTTCGAGCGCGCGCCCTGAACGCTACTTCGTGTAGATCAACTCCGAGGCCGGGAACGCATCGAGCAGCTTGTAGTGGGCGGCGAGGTCGATCGTCGGCTGGATGGCCGCGGGCGTGAGCGTTTCACCGAATTTCGCGCGGTTGCTCGCGCGCACGAGCGCTGGTTCGAGCCGGGTGTATTTCGCGAGGATGTCGGCGGATTTGTCCTGGTTCGCGTTCGCCCACGCGGCCGTCGCACGCATCGCGGATTGGAACTTGTGCAGCACCTCGAGGTGCGCGTCGGCCCACGGGCGAGTGGTGAAGTAGCCGGCGATCATCCAGCCCTCGCCCAGCACGTCGTAGGCTTTGCCGAGAACCCGCGAGTCGGCTTTCGCTTCCGTGATCTGCGGTTCGGCGATGAACGTCGCGTCGACGCGCTTCTGCGTGAGCGCCGCCGGCGTTTCGGCCGGCGGGATCTCGACGAACTTCATCGTCGACGAATCGCCGCCGTTCTTGTCGATCCAGAGCGACGGCGCGTATTGCGCGATGTTTTTGAGTCCGTTGACGCCGAACGTCTTGCCGTTGAGATCTTTGGCCGTCTTGATCGGCGAGTCTTTGAGTACCATGATCACCGACGTCGGCGCGGCACTCGTGTAGATCGCCGAGTTGGCGACGAACACGAACGGTAAGCCCTTCTTGTACGCCGTCTCGATCGAGAGCGCGTTGGAAAAGCCGATGTCGACCGCACCGGATGCGACGCCGGCAGCAATGGCCGGTCCGTTACCGACCGGATCGATCGTGACGTCGAGTCCGGCCCGGGTGAAGAAGCCCATGTCCTTCGCATAGAACACTTGCGATCCGGCATCGAACGGGATCGTCTGAATGTGCAGCGGCGTGAGCGCCTGCGACGACGCGGACCGCGCGTCGCCGAGGAACAGCGATGCGGCGGCGCCGGCGGCGAGAAAATTCCGACGTTGCATCAACGCGCCCCGATCAGCAAAATGTCCTTCGCCCCGTCGGCCACCGGCACGTCGCGCGGCAGCATGAAGTCGCCCGGACGCACGCGATACGCCTTCGGATTATTCGCTTCGGGCGGCTCCGTGCCGTCCATCAGCTTGCGCACGCTGGTGAGCAGGCGTTTGCGCAGCGCGATGATCGCGCGGTCCGAGCTGGTCAGCAGTTCGTCGCTGCGGTCGGCGATCGGTCCGCGCTGATCTTCCGAAATGGCGAGGTCCTGCGCGACGATCGACTTGATCCCGGTGAACGTAACGTTGCGCTGCGCGTCGCGGTCGATCAGGTAGTCGTTGGCCATGTTCTCGCGCATGCGGTCGGTGCCGGGAATCATCTCCGGCACGAACACGCCGTTGGCGTAGCTAGCGCGTTCTTCGTCGGTGATCGGCCGATCGGGCGATGCGATCACGCGGAAGAGGAACGAGTGCTCGTCGTCGATCGGACAGCGCAGCTGCCCGAGAATAGGCACGCCGGGCTGCGCAGCGATGAGCGTGCAGAACGGCATGAGGAACTGGTTGACGCGCCACTGGAACGTGTCCGGCCCGGCGTTGCGCTGTGCGGAGAGCATCATGCCGTAATCGGTGTCGAGCGTGAACCAGCGCGGGCTCTTGTCGACGAACGTGTTGGGGTTCGCGCGGCTGCCCGGCAGCGACGTGCCGCCGACCGAGCTGTGCAGAAACGACACGTGGCTCGAATCGATGTCGCCTTCTTGCATCTGCGCGAAGTTGCCGCGCAGCTTGACCTTGATGATGTGCCGGTGGGTGGCGGGCGCGTGAAAGATTTCCGCATCGGGAAACGGCGGGATCTTCTCGGCCGGGCCCATGTAGGCCCAAATGATGCCGCCGCGTTCGAGCGCCGGATACGCCGTCGTCTTGACCTTGTTCTTGAGCGTCTCGCCCTCGGGACAATTCGGCAAGTCCGTGCACGTGCCGTTGACGTCGAACTTCCAGCCGTGATACACGCAGCGCAGCCCGGCCTCTTCGTTGCGTCCCCAGAAGAGGTTCGCGCGCCGGTGCGGGCAGTACGCGTCGAGTAGCCCGATCTTCCCGTTCGTATCGCGAAACGCGACCAGGTTCTCGCCCAGCACGTTCACGCGCACCGGCGCCGAATCGGGGCCGCCCAATTCGTCGGCAAGCATCACCGGCGCCCAGAACCGCCGGTACAGATCGCCCATCGGCGTTCCCGGCCCCGTATGAATGAGAAGTTCGTTGTCGGCCTTGCTGAGCATAAATGAGAGTTTCTTGCTTCCCCTTCGCTGTCATCCCGAGCGTAGTCGAGGGACCGCCGCCAAGGGCGGCGATTGAGGTGGTCCCTCGACTACGCTCGGGATGACAAATGGGGCGCTCGCGATCACCAAACGGACGGGTTGATTTATCTATGGTAAATACTGTTTACTAAGGCGTGGATAGGGCAACGCCGCGCCGGATCGGTGCGATTGAGGTCGGCTTTCGTTTAGTACGGGTGCTCGAGGCGGCGGACGGCCCGTTGCCGCTCAAGGATCTCTCCGAGCGGGCCGGGATGCCGTCGAGCAAGGCGTATGCCTACGTCGCCAGCTTCGTGCACGAGGGGCTTCTGGCTCAGGATGCCGTCACCGGGCGCTACGGACTCGGTCCGTTCGCGATGTCGCTCGGTGTCGCGGCGCTGCGCCAATCCGATCTGGTCGAGGTCGCGCGCCGCGAGTCGGCCGCGCTGAGCGAAGCGACGACGTGTTCGGTCATGCTCACCACCTGGGGCAATCGGGGTCCGGCGATCGTCTATCGCGTCGACGGCAAGCGGCGCGGACCGACGTCGGTGCGCGTCGGTTACGTGCTGCCGCTTTGGCGCTCGGCCGCGGGCCGCGTCTTCCTTGCATACCTGCCCGAGCGCGACACCGCGGCGCTGTTGCGCGAAGAAGAAGGCGCGCGCGTGAAGACCACGGAGCTCGCAGAAGAGGTCGCACGAATTCGCAGCGCCGGCTTCGCGATTACCGGTGACGGTGATGAGTTCTCCGGCATTGCAGCGCCCGTGCTCGATCACGACGGGCATCTCGTGGCGGCGCTCACGCTGAGCCGTCCGTACGATGAGAACACGCGCGAGCGGCGATTGGAACTCGGGCAGGTCGTGCGCGTTGCAGCGGAGTCGATCTCAAAGCAACTCGGCCATGAAGGGCTCGTCCCGCGCACTGGGAAAAACAATCGCGCCAAACCGGATTTAGTAATAGTAAATTCTTCCGAATCGCGTGCCGACGCGGGTCGCTTGGAGGGTCTGTGAGTCGTTCGATCGTTATGCGCGGCGTCGCCGCGTTGCTTGGAATCATGCTGCTGTTTGCAGCCGGCACGCAACCCGCGCAAACCGCAACGCCGGATACGGTTCGCGTCGGCCGCGCGGTGGTGAACGCATTTGCGTTCGCCGTGCTCGAGGCGGGCATCGACGCCCACATCTGGGACAAGGTCAACCTCAAGCTCGACATCTCATCGTTCAAGGGTGACGGACAACTCCAGCAAGGCATGACGGCGGGCAGCATCGACTTCGGTTTGGGCTCGGGTCCGGCGATGGGCTATCGCGCCAAGGGTGTGCCGGCGATTGCGGTGGCGACGATGTACGGCGCACCCAGCGACATGGGCATCATCGTGTCGATGAACAGCCCGATCAAGAGCATCGCCGATTTCAAAGGGAAGAAGATCGGCGTTACGACCGCCGGTTCGCTGACCGACTGGCTCGTCCACGAACTCTCGCGCCGCCAAGGCTGGGGGAGCGAGGGCATCGAGTCGGTGGCGATGGGATCGATGGAAGCGCGCGTAGCCGCGCTGCAGTCCGGCGAAATTGCCGGTACCGTGCAAGATATCGGCGTCGGCTACGAACTCGAAGGTCAGGGCAAAGGCAAAGTGTTCAACAACTTCGGCAATTTCGTGCAGAAGTTCGAGACGCACGTGATCTTCGCCAGCGACGACATGGTCAACAAACATCCCGACATCGTGAACCGCTTTCTCAAAGGCTGGTTCATGACGATCGCCTACATGCGCACGCACAAGGCTGAGTCGGTAAAATCGATCGCCAAGGTGCTCGGCGAATCGGACGTCGTCGTCGGCCGGCTCTACGATAACGATATGCCGGGACTCTCGAGCGACGGCGCGTGGGATCTGGCCTCCGTGACCGCGGTGGCCAAGTCGCTCAAGGACCTCGGGATCATGGATACCGAGCCCGACCCGAAGACGATCTTTACGTCGAAGTTCGTCCCCGTCAAGATCTGACTTCCGCCATGCCGCCAGCGATCACCGTCGATCGCGTCTCGCAGCGCTTCGCCGGTTCGAACGGTGCGCCGGACGCGGTAGCGCTTGATGATATTTCGCTCGAGATCAATCGCGGTGAGTTCGTCTGTCTGCTCGGACCGTCGGGCTGCGGCAAGAGCACGCTGCTCAATATCATCGGCGGTTTGATCGATCCCACCTCGGGTGGCGTGACCGTCGGCGAGACGCCGGTGAACGGTCCGCTGCCGCGCGACGTGGCGTTCGTGTTTCAAGAGAGCACGCTGCTGCCGTGGTACACCGTGCTCGAGAACTTCCGCGTTTCGCTCGAATTTCAAGGCCGCACGAGCGGTTGGCGCGAGCATGCGCTGAGCGCGCTCTCGGCCGTCGGCATGGAAGGCTTTGCGAACTTCTATCCCAGCGCGCTATCGATTGGGATGAAGCAGCGCATCAACATGGCACGCGGCATCGCGCTCGATACCGGCATCCTGCTGATGGACGAACCGTTCGCCGCACTCGACGAACAAACGCGTCTCGTGCTCGGCGAAGATCTCTCCGTGCTGCTCGCGCGCACGGGCAAGACGATCGTCTTCGTCACCCACTCGCTGGCTGAAGCCGTGCTGCTGGCCGACCGCATCGTGGTCATGACCGCGCGCCCGGGGAAGATCAAGGCGATCATATCCGTCAACGAACCGCACCCGCGTTCGCCCGATTTCATGCTCGCGCCGCGGTTCTCCGACGTGCGCAATCAGTGCTACGAATTGCTGCGCGACGAGATCCGGCACACGGTCGACGCGATGCGCGAGGCGCGCGATGCTCGCGCAGGCTAACGCCCAACTCCGCCAGACCTCGCTCGTGCGCGCGATCCAGCTGGCGGTCGTCGTCATTTTTTTCGGCGCGTGGGCGCTGGTCACGGGTGCGCACGCGATCAACCCGCTGTTCTTACCGGCGCCGCTGGCCGTTGCCGGTGCGCTCGCGCACCTCAGCACGACGAGGGCGTTTTGGGGCGCGGTCGGCGTCACGTCGCTCTCCACCGCCATCGCTTACGCGATTGCCGTCAGCGCCGGGATCGTGCTCGGCTTCTTCATCGGCCGCTCGCCGACGCTCACCGCCGCATACCGGCCGGTGCTCGCGGGGATGTTCGCGATTCCGATCACGCTGTTCTTTCCGCTCTTCGTCGTGATGTTCGGCCTCGGACCGCCCTCGAAGATCGCGTTCGGCGCGCTCTACGGGTTCTTTCCGGTCGTGCTGAACACGATCGCCGGATTTTCCGGCGTCGATCCGCTGTTTCTCCGGTCGGCCCGCTCGCAGGGCGCGACGCGCGTGCAAGCGCTGCGGTACATCTTCGTGCCCGGCGCGTGGCCGGTCGTGCTCTCGGGTTTGCGCATCGGATTTTTCATCACGTTCGCGTCGGTGCTCGGCGGGGAGACGCTCTCGTCGGCATCGGGCGTAGGTCATGCGATCGCGCACGAAGCCGACTTGCTCGATAGTCCGCCGATGTTCGCTTGGATCGTGATCGTGCTGGCCGTGACCGTCGGTCTCAACCTCGTCCTCTCGCTGATCGAAAAACGTGCGGTCCGCAGCTAAGCCGGCATCGCCCGCGGCAATTCGCTGGTGGACGATCGCGGCGCTGGTCGTGCTGTGGGAAGCCGCGGCGCGCCTCTTCGGCGATCCGGCTTTCGTTGCGCCCCCGAGCCTCGTTCTGCGCGCGCTCGTTGGGCCCACGATCTTCGGCGATCCGAAGCTCTCGGCCGCGCTCGGCATGGCACTCGTCGAAATGGTCACCGCGTTCGGGCTGGCCGTGCTGGCCGGAGCGACGGTCGGCATCGCGATCGGCCTGACGACGCTCGGCCGGCGGAGTTTTTTCCCGTTCGTCCTGCTTTTGTTCGGGTTGCCGCAAGTCGCGCTGCTGCCGCTGGTGATCCTGATCTTCGGTCTCGGTCCGGCCAGCCGCATCGCGTTCGGTTTCTCGCACGGCGTGCTGCCGATCATCGTCACGACGGTGTCCGGCATGCGCGCGGTGAGCCCGCTGCTGCTCTCGAGCGCGCGCTCGATGGGCGCGTCGCAAGGGCAAGTGCTGCGGCACATCATCTTTCCGACGATGGTCGCGAGCGTGTTCACCGGTTTGCGCTTGGCGATGTCGCTAACGCTGCTCGGCGTGATTCTGGCGGAGCTCTTCGTTTCGACGAACGGGATCGGCAACTACACGCAGATCTTCGCTGAAACGTTCAAGCCGGCATCGCTGTACGCGGTGATCCTGGTGCTGGCGATTACCGCCGTCGCGCTCAACGAGATCGTCGGTCTTATCGAGCTGCGCTTCTCGCGCTGGAAGCAGGGTTAGTGATGTTGCCGGACGCGTTGCGCTTTGCCGACAGCGTTGGAGCGCTCGTGATGGGTTCCGGCACGCGTGAGGCGCAGGCGCTCGCGGCGTTGTACGGCGGCCGCACGGGCGCGGCGTACATGGCGGCGACGATACGGCTCACCGAACTCGATGACATCGATTTGCGCACCTGTACCACGCCGAGCGCCGTCGTCGTACCGGTCGTACTCGAGGCGGCGCGGCGCACGAATGCATCGCCCGCCCAGCTCGCGCGCGGATTGCACGCGGGCTACGTTGCCACGGCGCGCGCTGCGAGCGGAGCCGGCGGCATCGAAGCGCTTTCGCGCGGCGTGTGGCCCACGCTCGTCATCGCACCGATTGGCGCTGCCGCCACGTCGGCCGCGCTGCGCGGGCTGCCGCCCGAGCGCGTTCGTGCCGCGCTGCGCCTGGGCATAGCGCGTTCCGTCGGACGCGCCGGAGCGCCGATCGCGCCGTTGCCGAGCCGCTGGTGGCTCTTCGGTGAAAGCGTCGCGGCGGGGATAGCGTGCGCTGCGGCGGCGGAGGCCGGCTTCACTGCCGACGCCCACCTCGACGCCCCGTTTTCCGCGTTGTTCGCTGCAGGCGGTGACGACGACTGCGGCTGGATTTCGCAGAAGGCGTTTCCAACGGCGCGCCAAGGCGCGAACGCCCTCGTCGCGTTCCGCGCTCTGATGCGTGAGGAGCAGCTCGATCCGCAGCAGGTTACGCGCGTCGAAATCGAGGTGCCGCCGCCGTGCGTGCGGGTGATCTCGCAGCCGCTCGATACGGCGAACCGGCTGATGGTGATCTCGAATGCCGGCTTCCAATTCGGCGCGGCGCTCTTTGCGCCGGAGGTGCTCGCCGACGTCGACCGCCGCGGACCGTTCCCCGCCGAAGTGCTCGCCTTCGCGCCGCGCGTGAGCGTTTCGCCGTCGGCTGCGCTCGAAGCGGCGTTTCCCCGCGAATGGGGTGCACGCGTCGTCGTCGAGCTGACCGATGGACGGCGGCTCGAACGCACGCAACGCACGATTCCCGGCGACCCGGACCAGCCGCTTTCGCTCGACGATGTGGCGGCGAAGTATGCGAGCCTCGAGCGCGCGCTGCTCGACGACGCGTTCGCCGCGCTCACCGACGCGGACGCTTTAGCGCGCACGCTCGCGCGTCTGGAGTAGCGTCGTGAGCTGGCTGACCGCGACCTATCTCGTCACGTGCGCGGAGCGCGACGTTGCGGCTCGTGCTGCGGCGATTGCCTCCGAACAGAGCGTGGAGTGTCCGCTCGAAGCGATAACCGAGCAGCGCATTCTCGACGAGATCGTCGCGCGCGTCGCGTCGATCGAACCGGCGGGTCCGGGGAAATTCCGCGTCGAGGTCGCGATCGCCGCGCAGACGATCGGCGCGAACCCGGTGCAGTTCATCAACATGGTGTTCGGCAACGCGTCGCTGTGGGACGACGTTGCATTCGTCGATCTCGCCGTGCCGGAGGATGTGCTCGCGCTCTTTCCCGGTCCGCGCCACGGCGTCGCCGGAATTCGCCGGCTGCTCGGCGTGACCGGTCGCGCGCTAACCAACGCCGCGATGAAGCCGCAAGGACTGCACGTGCCGGAACTTGCCGCCATGTGCCGTACCTTCGCGCTCGCCGGCGTGGACATGATCAAGGACGATCACGGCATCGACGATCAGCCGTACTCGCCGTTTGCCGAACGCGTGCGCGCGTGTCAAGCGGCGATCGCCGCGGCGACGGCGGCGACCGGCAAGACCGCGCTCTATGCGCCGAACTTGATCGGCACGCCGCGCGTGCTGCGCGAGCGCGCCCGGATCGCACGCGACGAGGGCGTGCGGGCCGTGCTGATCGCGCCGATGCTCGTCGGGTTGCCGGCGTTCTTCGATCTCGTCGACGAGTTTCCGGATTTCGTTTACCTTGCGCACCCGTCGTTCGGCGGCGCGCGCCACATCGCGCCGGAATTGCTGTTTGGCCGTCTGCTACGGCTCTTCGGCAGCGACGCCGTGATCTTCGTCAACGTCGGCGGACGCTTCGGTTACACGCGGGAGATGTGCGCGGCGCTCGCTGCCGGCGCGCGCGCACCGTGGGGCACGCTCCGTCCCACGTTGCCCGTGCCGGCCGGCGGAATGCGCTTGGAACGCGTCGAGGAGCTGCTCGACTTCTACGGACCGGATTCGATGCTGCTCATCGGCGGCAACCTGCTCATCGAAGCCGACCGCGTGCTCGAGCGCACGCGCGAGTTCGTCGACCGCGTCGCCGCGCACCGTTTCGCGACTTAGGGTTCGCTTGCTAGCGGTGAGAGAACCGAACGTTCCTCACTCGTTACCTAGGTGCAGGACGGTTAGGAGCAACCTCGCTCTGGGTAGGCCTGCGTTTGATGCGATCCGCGACCGGATTGCTGAATTGCAAACCAACCTACCAACATTCGGAGAAAGCTCTCGTGAAACGATATAGCCTCGCCTTCGTAGCGGCAATTGCCGCTGCCGGGATGAGCGCCTCATCGGTCTCCGCCGCACAACCGGCCCTGCAAGGCAACACGACAAACTTGCAGGCCGTCCGCGTTGCGCAGGCGACCATGATGCCGCCGCCCGATTTCGGCGCGCCCCCGTCGGGTGAAGTCCCGATCCTCTTCAACGATCACCATGTGTATTCCAAACCCGATCGTCTGAAGCAAAACCGCGTTCTCGCTGCGCTCGTGCGCGGCAACGAAATTCTCGTCCCGCTACGTTCGATGTTCGAACAGATGGGTGCGACCGTTTCGTACGATCCGGCCACCCAAACGGCCGATGTCTCGAAACCCGGCTCCGATGTCAAAGTGACGGTCGGTAAACCGGAAGTCACCATTAACGGAGAAGCGCGTCCGCTCGACGTTCCGCCCGAAATTTACAAGGGCTCGATCGTCGTTCCGGTTCGCGTTATTTCTGAAGGCATGGGCGCCTACGTGCAGTGGGTTCCCGAGAAGAAAGTCGTCGTCGTTCGCTACGTAGCGGCGCCGGTTCCGACTCCGCCGCCGACGGCTCCGCCGACCGCACCGCCGACGCCGCGCCCGACTGCGCCCCCGGCTCCGCCGCCGCCGCCGCCCGCAACGCCTGCGCCCACCCCCGCTCCGCCGCAGCACGTCTACGAGAAGTTCATCGTCGGCGACTATATTTTCAAACCGGTGGTGTACAACCAGTTCTCGAACGGCAACAACACCACGACGTGGGGTCCGTCATACGCGGGCCGCGCCGCGATCGAGTTCCCGCTCGCAAATCTGCCCTTCATGGTTGAGGGCTACGCGGAACAATATGCCTACACGCATCCGGGTGGATACGGCGTAGCGCAAAACACGGATTGCAACGCGGCCGGCCTCGCCGGTAACCCCGCCTGCGTCACGCCGATCGGCGGCGGCGGCAGCTTCTGGGCACAGCAATTCCAAGCCGTTCAAAGCGATGCCGGCGCGCGCGTCGGCGTTCAAATCGCAAACCCGCGCATCTACATTGCCGGTTCGTACATCGTTGCTACGAACAACTACGGCTATCCGCGTACGACCGGTTTCGGCTTCGGTCTCGAGAAACTCCCCGATCTCGATAAATCGATCTCGCTCTTCGGTAGCGCATACTACTATCCGCAAGTCTCGGGCAACTTCACCGACCCGACGACGGGCCTCGGCTACAACCTGCAGTATCGCTTCCTGCAATACCAGGCCGGCCTTGCCTGGAACACGCCGTTCGGTTTCTCCAAGCAAAGCGGCGTCTTCTTGGAAGCCGGATTCATGGGCAACTCCACGATCAACAAACAGTTCCTCCCGAGCAACGGCCACGAAGCGGGCGCGTTCGCCGGTATCGGTCTCCACTTCTAATCTAATCCCGGTCACAGTTCCGACGCAGCGTCCCATGGTAACGTGGGGCGCTGTTTCAATTTGGGTAGACCGTTACCACACGAAGAAGAGGAGCCTTGCTCGGTTGTCTTACGAAGTAACGAAGCGCATCAAGGGACGCGACTACCGCTACCGTGTCGAGAGCGCGCGCGATCCGGAGTCGGGCCGCGCGGGCACGCGCTGGATCTATCTCGGCAAGCTCGAGAACGGTGCACTGGTCGCGCCCGTCCGGTCGGTGTCGCGCCGCGTCACGCACGACGAAATCGTTGCGGTCACTGCGAAGCTGCTCGAATCGCGCGATGCGTCGCGCGTAACCGTCTCGGTCATCGCGCATCATGCCGGCATTTCGCCCGGTACGTTTTACCGTCACTTCGACGATCGCGACGCGGCCTTCAGCGCTGCTCTCACCGCGCTTTGCGAACAGTGCTTCGATGCGTTGCCGGCGCTCGATCCGCCGGCCGGTACGGACGCGGACGAGCGCCGGCGGCTCAACGGCTGGTTTGAAGCGCTGCATCAGGCGGCGTTGCGCGGGCGCGCCTTCCGCTGGTTTCTGACCTCGGCGGGTCACGACAAACTTGAAATCGCTCTCGCCTCGACGACGTTGCGCATCGATCCGCGCGCGCTGCTGGCGAAATACTTTCGCACGCTGCACGACGCCGGCCTCGCGCGCATCGGCGACGCCGAAACGTTGGCCAACGGCATCCTCCGCCTCCACGCAGCGATGGTGCGCGATATGGCGCTCCACGGCGTTGCCGAAGCGGGCGCGGCCGAACGCTGGGCGGCAGTCTTCCCGGTGATCGAGCGCGCGGTGTTCGCCTAAAAAAGACCTTTCGGTCCGGGCCGTGAAGCCCGGCGCGTGAATAGCAGCGACTTCGAAACCACGACCGAGATCGTCCATACCGCGCAGCAGAAGCTCGATCCGACGGTGTGGGACTACGTCACCGGCGGCGCGGAGACCGAGATGTCGATCCGGCGCAACCGCGAGGCGATCGAAGCCTTGGCGTTTCGCGCCCGCATCCTGCGCAACGTTGCCGATATCGACACCTCCACCACGCTGCTGGGCACGCGTTTACGGATTCCCTATATCCTCGCGCCGGTCGGCGGCCTGCAAGGCGTAACGGAAGACGGCGCGGCCTCGCAAGTGCGCGGCGCGTGTACGTTCGGTACGCTGCCGGTCGTGAGTTCGGTCTCGCTGCCGTCGCTCGAAGAGAGCGCCGCCGCGGCCGCCGGCGACAAGTGGTTCCAACTCTACATTCGCGGCGATTTCGATTGGATCCGCGAGATCGTCGATCGAGTGCGCGCGAGCGGCTTCCGCGCGCTCGTCATCACGGTCGACGTTGCAATTTACGGCAACCGCGAGCGGCAGAAGCTGCAGCGTTTCACCCCGCAGGGGCGGCGGAATATCGGCGGCGAGGATTATCAGGCCGCGCTCGATTGGGATATGCTCGACCGGATTCGCGAGATCGCGGGTATGCCGGTCATCGTCAAAGGCATTCAAGCGGCAGAAGATGCGGAGCTCGCACTCGAGCACGGCGTAGACACACTGTGGGTTTCCAACCACGGCGGGCGGCAACTCGACCACGCCGTCGGCACGCTCGACGTGCTGCCCGAAGTCGTCGCCGTCGTGCGCGGACGCGCGCCGATCATCGTCGATGGCGGCTTCATGCGCGGTACGGATATTCTCAAAGCCATGGCGCTCGGNNCGGATGCTCGAAATCGTGGAGTACGAACTGCGCACGGCGATGGGCCTGCTCGGCGTGACCTCGCTCGCGCAGCTCGACGCGTCCTACGTGCGGCGGGCCGATCCGAGCATCGGACGCGGCGCGTTCCCGCTGATGGACCGCCTCGTCAATGCGGGCGAGCCCGCTCGCTGAACATCCGCTGCACGGCCGCGGCGATGCGCGCGATCGCATCGCGCCGGTACGCGAAGCGCTCGTCGCCGTCGGGTAAGTAGATCGCCATCGCGGCGTTCGCCTCGAAGACGAGCACGTTGCCGCCCGCGTCGATCCCGAAGTCGATCCCCGCGTAATCGAGACCGAGCAGCGCGGCGATTCCGTTCAGCGCGGCCATCGCGCGCGGCCCGAGATGCGCGGCCATGTCGTTCAAGTACGACGCCTCTTCGGCGCGGTTGGTATCGTCGTCACGCATGTCGGCGGAGAAGTAGTGGATCTTCCACGACCGTGAGATGGCCAAGTGTACCGGATAGAGTACGCCGTCGACCATGAGGGCGCGGTATTTGCGCGCGCTGCCGCGGGCGCCGCGCGCATCGAGGTAGGCGATCGCCAGCAGCTCCTCGCCGGGAAGCGTCGCCGCGACGCGCGCCAGATCTGCCGCGGTCTGCACGAGTGCGAAGTGTTCGCCCATGTGATAGCCGGGCGAACGCAGCAGCAGCGGAAACGTGTACCCGCGCGCAGCGAGCGCGTCGGGCGCGATCTCGGTGCGCGGCAGCAGTTCCGTTTGCGGCGCGGTCACGCCGGGGACGGCATTGAGCCGGCCGACCAAATCGCGCCGCGTCTGCAGGACGGCGGCCGGGCGGTTGATCAAGGGCGCCGGCGAAGCCGCGGCGATGCGCTCGGCGATCGCCAGGCTATCGTCGGACCGGTCGGCGTCGCCGATGGCGTTGAAGATCAGGTCGTGCGGCGGCAGCGTCATGCCGTCGTGATAGCTGTCGGCCACGAGCGACGCCGTCTCGACAACGGTATCGTCGAGCAAGAGCGCCGTGACGATGTTGCCGCCGTTCGCCGCGAGGAGCATGAGCAGTCGCAACGGTTCGCCCACGCCGTGATACGGCGCGATGCGCACGATGGGTTCGGCAAATGCGCGTTCGCGGTAGGCGCGCGCGCCGGCGAGATCGCCTTGCGCTTCGAGCAATAGCGCGAGGCCGAAGTTCGCCGTCGCGTGCGCCGGCGCGAGTTCGAGCGCGCGTTCGTACGCGGCGCGGCTCGCGGCGGCATCCTCTTCGGCGAGCACGTTGCCGAGGTTCACGAACGCACTCGCCTCGGCCGGGTGGTGTTTGGTTGCGTGCTGATAGAGGATGCGTGCTTCGGGCCGCCGGTTTTCGAGATAGAGCATCGTGCCGAGGTTCATCAGCGCGCCGAAGTGCGCGGCGTCGCGCGCGAGCACGCCCTTATATGCGCCGCGCGCGAGCGTCAAGCGGCCGAGTTCTTCGAGCAGACAGGCCCGGGCAAAACGCAGGTCGACGGCTTCTGCGTGCTGCTCGAGCGCGGCTTCGAGGTACGCGAGTGCTTCTTCGGTGACGTTCCCCGTGCACTCGACGCGAATGGCCAGCGTGGCCGGCTTGATCGGCGGCATCGGCGCTATGGCGGCGCCGGAACGGGCCCGCCTTGGCGCGGCAGCGATCCCGCGTCGAGGATCGCCCCGTTGAGGCCGGCTGCCCCGGGCGTGAACAAGAACGCAACGACGTTCGCGCAATCGTCGGCGGTGCCGATACGGCCGACCGCCGCAAGCGCCGGACGATAGCGGCTCATGTCGCCGCCGATGCGTCCGAGCGACATGCCCGTCAGCGTTGCCGGTCGCGGCACGACGGTGTTCACGCGAATGCCGTCGTCGGCGTGATCGTAGGCGAGCGCGGCGGCAAGTGAAAACATGCCGCCTTTGCTAGCCGAATACGCGAGCATGTTCGGCTTGCCCCAACCGCCGCCCGAGCCGACGTTGGCGATGACGCCGTGCCGGCGTTCGATCATGTGCGGCAGCACGGCTTTGCTTGCAAGATAGGCGCCCTTGAGGTTGACGTTGACGACCTGGCGGAACACGTCGGCCGATGTGGTGAGGATCGTGCCGAGCGGACCGATCGCCGCGTTGTTCACCAAACCGCCGATCTCGCCGTACGTTGCCAACGCAAAATCGACGACGCGCTGCACGCCGGCCGCGCTGGACACGTCGGCCTCGAGCGCATCGATGTGCAGGCCGAGCGCCGCCGCTTCGGTTTGCAGCGTTGCCGCGCCGTGTTCGGCGACGCTCGACGGTTGGCGCGCTTCCAACCCGAACGCGATCACGCGGTGGCCGTCGCGCGCGAGTTTGAGCGAGATCGCGCGCCCGATGCCGAACGTGCCGCCGGTAACGATAACGATCATCGTCAGCGGCCGCCCTGATAGGCGACGTTGCACACGTCGAGGATCGAACCGGACATCACCTCGGCGTCGGGTGAGAGCAAGAACGCGGCCACCGGCGCGATGTCGTCGGGACCCGCGGCGTCGCCGGCAACGATCGTGTTCACCCGAACGCGATCGTGAAAGTGGTCGTAGGCAAGCGCGGCGCCGAACGCGATGATGCCGCCGTGGCTCGCCGATTCGGCGAGCATGTGCGCGCGGCCGTAACCCGCCGCATCGGCGACGTTGACGATCGCACCGCCGCCGGCAGCGATCAGGTGCGGCATCACGGCCTTGCACGCCAAAAAGACCGCGGTCAGGTGGCGTTCGACCACGTCGTCCCACTGTGTCTCCGGCGTGGCGACGATGGTCGCTGCCGGTCCGCGTTCGGGGGCAACGGTGACGAGCGCGTCGATGCGTTCGTTGCGCGTTTGCGCCGCCGCGACCGCGCGTTCGACGGCGGTAGCGTCAGCAGCGGTAACGACGTCGAGTGTCGCATCGCGCAGGGCGCGCGCGATCGCGTTCGCGACGCTGCCTGCGCCGCAAACGATCACGCGGGGCATTGCGGCTCCGCTGCGGTCAGCGACTGCCGCGGCGACGGTCGAGCGTAACGGCGGGTTCGGCGTGTTCGGTGCAGGGCTTGGTGCGAACGCTGCCCGGTCCGGCGCCAACCGGTTCGATGGCGACGCAGCCGCACTGGAATATCGCGACGAGACGCAAACCATCGGTGCCGTCGACGATGACTTCGAGCCGCGTATGTCCGGCGCCGATGCGCCGCGCGAAATGTGCGATCGTGCGCATGTCCGACACGCGCCGCGGCGTTTCGCGACGGTCGCTGCGCGCCCGCCGCTCGTCGGCCAGCACGGCTCCGAGATTGATCGTGGTGGACGGCAGAATGCCACGCCGTTCAGTAGCGCGGCGATCGGAAGAAATCATCGGACGCAGCCTATTCGCCCGGGAAAGCTCGTGTCCTAGCGGGTAATGGCGCGATATGTGGTCGCGTGTGGGCATCTTTACGGTCATCGCCGCGCTCGCGACGGGGTCGGCCGCGGCGTCGTCGTTTACCCTCGAAACGTCGGCCTTCCTCAATGGCGGAATGATGCCGAAAACCGACGCGGCGAGCGCGGACGCGTGCGGCGGGCGAAACCTTACACCACCATTACATTTGAGCGGGTTCCCGGGAAACACGCGCAGCTTCGCGGTCGTGCTGTTCGACACGGATGCCGGGGCGGGCCGCGGGTTCGTCCATTGGGTCGCGTACGGCATCGCGCCGGCGACGACGGCGCTCCCGCCCGGCTTTGGGTCGCAGGCGTCGCCCGCGTTCACCGGCGGCATGAACGACGCCGGGACCGCGATCTATTTCGGTCCGTGTCCCCCGCATGGCGATGCGCCGCACCACTACGTGTTCACCGCGTACGCGCTCGACATCGCCCCGCAGCGCCTGCGCCCGGGCCTTACGCGCCCCGCGTTTCTCAAAGCGATCGCGGGACACACGCTCGCCTCGGCGCAAATCACCGGCCGCTTTTCGCGCTGATGGATCTCGGAATTCGCGGCCGCCTCGCGCTCGTAACCGGCGCCAGCTCCGGACTCGGGCGTGCTTGCGCGCTGGCGCTCGCTGCCGAAGGCGCGCGGCTGGCGATCGGCGCGCGCCGGACGGAGTTGCTGGAAACGGTGGCCGCCGAAGCGCGCGCCGCCGGCAGCCCGGATGCGCAAGCGTACGCGCTCGATTTATCCGAACCCGCATCGATCGACGCGATGCTCGCCGCGATGCGCGACCGCCAAGGTGACGCGGAAATCTTCATTGCGAACAGCGGACCGCCGAAGGCGGGTGCCGCCGCAAACCTCACGCTCGCGGATTGGGACGCGGCCTACGCTCCGACCATGCGCAGCATGCTGCAGATCGTCTATGCGGTGCTGCCGGCAATGCGCGAACGCGCGTGGGGCCGCATCGTCAACCTGTCGTCGTCGGCGGTCAAAACGCCGATCCCGAACCTCGCGCTCTCGAACGCGTACCGCGCCGCGTTACTCGGTGCGCTCAAGACGCTCTCACGCGAAGTTGCCGGCGACGGCGTCACGATCAACGTCATCGCAACCGGCAAGATCGCAACCGCCCGCGCGCGTTCGTTTTACAGCGAACCCGGCGCGTGGGAAAAGCAGCAGCGCGAAATTCCCTTCGGCCGTTTCGGCAACCCGGAAGAATTCGCACCGCTGGTGGCGTTCTTATGCGGTGACGGTGCGCGCTACATCAGCGGTACAACGTTTACGATCGACGGCGGCCTCGCGCCGAACCTGACCTAATTCGCCGCGGGCTCGTCCGGAATCGGCGAGTTCTTGCCGCGGAAGGTCGGGGTCGCGGGGCCTTCAGGTGAGGTGTCGCGACTGTTGAGGATCAGTACCGCACCGGCCACGCCGCCGGCGAGCACGAGCGCGGTGAAGAACGGATCGCGCAGTTTTTCACGCAGACCGAAGACCGCGTCCATCGAGACCCCGCCGTAATCAGTTGCCGCAAATGCCAGCGCCGCGGCGCTGTAGAGAACGCCGAGCTCGATTCCGCCCTTTTGGGCGAAGAAGCCGTTCGGCCAATGGACGCTGGTCTGGGCCACGATCATGTTCGAGATCAGCATCGATGGGCCGATCGGACCACCGAGGCCGGCCGCGATCAAAACGCCGGAGGCGATCTCGTTCCAGGAGGCGAGTTTGGCGTAGGTCTCGCCGGGGCGGAAGCCCAGGCCGTGCATCATGCCCGCGGCTTTCTCAGGCCCGGGACCCTCGAACCAGCCGAGGGCTTTTTGGGCGCCGTGCGCCGCCATACCGCCGCCGACGGCTAAACGAGCGCCTAGTAGCGCCATATCGCGTATCATATCGTTCAAATCTACCCAGGTAGGGCTTGACTTGCAACTTCCTTGCTACTTTTGTGTTATGATCCACGCACCAGGCGTGGCCCGAGCGTCGGCCTGTTCTGGGGTCAAATTGTCCGCGTGGTCTTGTTGCATTGTCTACAGTTCCAGGAACGGCGAGTTGAGTTGAATGGCGCCTTACCGTAAATCAGTCCTGGAGTTCAAGACACATGTATACAGACGAAACCCTCAACTGCGTTGATTGCAACGCTCCCTTCACGTTTAGCGCGGGCGAACAAGAGTTCTTCGCAGCGAAGGGCTTCACGAACAAACCGAACCGTTGCCCCGATTGCCGCGCGGCCCGCAAGGCCCAGCGCGCAGGCGCCGGCGGCGGCGGTGGGAGCTATTCCGGCGGCGGCGGCTACGGCGGCGGCGGCGGAGCACGTCCCCAGCGCGAGATGTTCGAAGTGACCTGCAGCAACTGCGGCGGAAAGGCCACCGTGCCGTTCCAACCTCGTGGCGACAAGCCGGTCTACTGCCGCGACTGCTTCCAGTCGCGCAGCGGTTCGTACCGCTAAAGCGCCCGCCTAACGGCGAAGTGGTTTTAGGAAACGGCCCGTCTCACTCCGGTGAGCGGGCCGTTTTTTATATCGAAAGGTCGCGTACCGCGGCTTCGAGCTCTTCGTTCGTTGCATCGTAGCGCGGCGTGCCGATGCGCGCGACGATCGACCAGCGCGGGCCGCGCGTGTAGTGGAAGCCGACCGGTACGACGGCAACGCGCGTCGTTGCGTCGCGCTCGGCCATTCCGATCATGCGCAGATAGCCCGGCGCGAACGGTAAGAACGCGTCGTCGTTTGCCTTTTGCGCGAACGCTGGATCGATGTTCGGATAGCCTTCGGGAAAAACGAGTACGACCCGGCCGGCACGCAGCAGCGCGCATGCATCCTGCAATGCCGTGCGCGTGTAACGAACGAGTTCTTCCCGCGCGTAACCGCCGCGCTCGCCGAGCGTTGCCGGACGCAGCACGATCGGATATTGCGCCGCGCGGCACGCGCGTTCCATCCACCGGCGCTGCTTGGCATCGCTGGTCCAATCCAGACCGACGACGATGTGCACCGGGCGCGGAACGTTGCGCACCAGCACCGATCCGTCGAGCAAGTGGTGGAAGTGCCGCGCGACCAGCATGACGGGCCCGCTCGCCGGAACGTTCGCCAAGCCTTCGATCCGCACCGACGATGTCTGCGTGCGCAGCCCCCACCACGCAATCGCGGCCGGGCCGAACATTCCCAACGGCGGGTAATGCGTCACGCGCGAGCGCGGCGTGCGGCCGCAAACGCAAACGTCGCGGGAATGAGGCTCACGACGATCGCGGCGACGGCCGTCGGCCACATGCCGGCCGCGACGCTGAGGATCATCGACCACCCGATGTTGATCGTGTAGACCGCGTAGGGGACGGCGATCGGCACGCGCGGTGCAACGCGTTCGTTCCACGCGAGACGCCCCACCGCGATGAAGATGAGTCCGGTGCCGAACCAGCCCGCGAGATTGCGCAGCGGCATGCCGAAGTATGGTCCCGTTTCGTGCCAGATCCAGAAATGGATGTATTGCAAGTTCGGTGCCGCCATCGACGGATCGAGCACGAGATCCCATGCCACAAGGAGCCACGTACCAAGAACGATCGAGCGCCACAGGCGGCCGGCGACGATCGTATCGGCCAGAATCAGCGCCGCGAAACTCATGTAGAACCACGAGAGCGGAATCGCTGCCGGCACACGCCCCAGCAGTTTGGGTCCGAGAAAGTTCGTGTATTCGTAGCCGCCGAACGGCCAGCCCGTTTTCGTGCCGGTCAGTTCGGCCGTGGCCGAGATGATCGTCGCCGCGCAAAAGAAGATCAGGGTGCGCCGCGGGCCCAATTTCCACAGGCCGAACGCGAGCATGGAGAGCGCGCCGAGAAACATCGCGGTGCCGCCGGTGCCCGTCATCGCCTGCGCGTAAAATGCCGTCGCTTGCGCGTTGCAGGCAAAGAGTTCCGGATGCGGCATTGCGATCAAGAGCCCGAACAAACCAAGACCCAGCGCCAGCGCGTGCAGCGCAACGAACGTCCACGTGATGATCGCACCGGTGCGATTCACCGCTGCGTCTCGGCCAGAACGAGGTCGCGGCCGCGCCATGTGTGCCGGCGGCGGAGCGCGGAGGCGAAGAGCGCGAGGGCCACCGGCACGTCGGCCAACGGCGAGAGCCAATAGGTCCACGGTCGCTGCACGTAGGCGCGTGCGGCGCCGAACAGGACGCCGGCGCGCACGCAGACGAGAATCGCCGCAACGGCAAACGTCAGCGATGCGGTAGCGTGCGCGAGCGCAAGTCCGAGCGCGAGCGGTAACGGCGCCGCTTGCACGAGCATGACTTCCGTTAGCCCGGCCCAGCCGCCGAACGGCGCGAAGCGATCGCGCAGCGTGAGCGAGCGCGGCCAATTCCGCCACGTCTCGCGTGCGTTTGCATACATCCGCACGCTCACCAAGTCGCCGGCCTCGTAAAAGCCGACCGGCGTTCCGGCGGCGACGAGCGAGCGCGCCAGCGTGACGTCTTCGCAGCGCGACGCGCGCACGTTCCCGAAGGCCCCGTGCGCGATCAAGAGTGCGCGCTCGGCGAGAAAACATTGTCCGCTAGCCTGCACGTCGGAAACGCGCATGGCCTCGCTTCCGGGCAAACCGAACCGGTACACCAGCGTCGCGAGCATGGCCGGATGAACGATCGCCATGAGCGGAGTGCCCAGCAGCTGTCGCGTTGCCACGCTGAGTGCGGCGACGTTGCGCACACGCGCGTGCGCCGCCATGGCGGAGAAGAGACCGCCGGTTGGGAGCACGTCGGCATCGATGGTCGCGATCCACTGTGCGTGCGTATCCGATGCGCGCAAGCCCACGTCGAGTCCCCACGCCTTGCCGTTCCAATCCGGCGGTACGGGCGACGCATCGATGATGCGCACGCGCGAATCGCCGGCGGCCGCGCGGCGCACGCCGGCGAGCGTACCATCGCGCGAGCCGCCGTCGACAACGAGGATCTCGCCGACCTCCGGTCCCGCGGCGAGCAAACCGTGCAAGCAACCGCCGATGCGCGCAGCTTCGTCGAGCACCGGCAGGATAACGCTGATTGCGCCGGCAGGCGGCGCCGCCGCGGCCGGCACGATGTGCGTCGCGCGAATGCCCCGCGCCATCCGCAAGACGACGGCGGCGCCGAGCGCACCGAGAACCAGCGCGCACGCGGCGTCGAGGAGCATGACGCCTGGTACTCCTCCAGCCGCCCCGCACCCCGCCCGGCGGCAGATCTTGCCGCCGCCCGGGCCGGAGGGAACGCATTGTCGAATGGTTGGGATAATGACGGTCGAGGCGGGCGTGGTGTCGGATGCGCTCAAACGTTACTTTGGGTTCGACGCCTTTCGCCCGCTGCAGGAAGCCATCGTCGGTGACGTGTTAGCCGGCCGCGATGTGTTTGCGCTGCTGCCGACGGGCGGGGGCAAGTCGCTGTGCTATCAGTTGCCGGCGTTGCTCACACCCGGGCTCACGGTCGTGATCTCGCCGCTGATCGCGCTGATGAAAGATCAAGTCGATGCGCTCACGACCGCGGGCATCGCCGCCACGTATCTGAATTCATCGCTCGACTACGACGAGGTGCGCACGCGCATCGATGGTCTGCGCCGCGGTGCATACCGGCTATTGTACGTCGCGCCCGAACGGCTGACGATGCCCTCGTTCGCGGCCGAACTCGAAGGCCTGAACGTGACGCGTTTTGCCGTCGATGAAGCCCACTGCATCAGCGAGTGGGGCCACGACTTCCGGCCCGACTACCGGCGCATCGCCGAACTGCGCGAGCGGTTTAGCGCCGTCCCGTTTCTGGCGTTCACGGCGACCGCGACCGACCGCGTGCGCGCCGATATCGTCGAGCGCTTGGAGCTGCGCAATCCGGCCGTGCATGTCGGCAGTTTCAACAGGCCGAACCTGACCTATCGCGTCACGCGCAAGAAGCGCAGCCCCGACGCGCTCATCGAATGGCTCAACGCGCGGCCCGACGATGCGGGCATCGTCTACGTCGGCAGCCGCGCCGGCGCCGACGATCTCGCCGAGCGCCTCAAGCGCGCCGGAATCGCCGCCTTGCCGTATCACGCCGGGCTCGATGCCGCGAAGCGCTCGAAGCATCAAGAGCGCTTCATCCGCGACAAGACGCGCGTCATTTGCGCCACCGTCGCGTTCGGCATGGGGATCGATAAAAGCAACGTGCGCTTCGTCGTGCACTACGATCTGCCCAAGAGCGTGGAAGGCTACTACCAAGAGACCGGACGCGCAGGCCGCGACGGCGTGCCGGCGGATTGTCTGTTGTTCTTCAATCACGCCGACGTCGCGAAGTTCGAACGCTTCATCGAAGAGAAAGAGACGGAGGCCGAGCGGGCCGTCGCGCGCGAGCAACTCGAACGCATGACGCGCTACGCCTATTCCAACGACTGCCGGCGGCGCGATCTGCTCGCCTACTTCGGCGAGACGTTCACCGAGCTGAATTGCGGCGGCTGCGACAACTGCCTCGAACCACGGCCGGCCGTCGATGCGACGACCGATGCGCAGAAGCTGCTCTCCTGCATCGAGCGCATCCGCCGTTCGCACGGTTTCGGCGTGGGCATCGCGCACGTGATCGACGTGCTGCTCGGCGCGGAAAACGAGAAGATCTGGCGTTGGAACCACGAGCGGCTCACCACCTACGGCATCGGCAAGGACCGCAGCCGGAGTTCGTGGCGAGCGCTTGCCGACGAGATGATCCGCTTGGGGCTCATCGCGGTCGACGCCGCGCACTTCAATACGGTGTCGGTAAGCGCAGCCGGGCGCGAAGCCCTGGCCGGACGCGCTCCGGTCATCGTGCGCGAGCTGCCGGAGGCGACCGGGCGTACGCGCAAGCGCGCGCCGGGCGCAATCTCGAGCGCCGACGGCCCCTACAATGCTGAAGTGTTTCGCGCGTTGCGCGATCTGCGTAAAGAGCTCGCCGACGAACGCGATGTGCCGGCCTACGTCGTCTTCAGCGACGCGGTACTGCGTTCGATGGCGCGCGAGTTGCCCCGTACTGCCGTGCAACTGCGCGCGATCAGCGGTGTGGGTGAGAAGAAGCTCGCCGATTTCGGCGCAGCCTTCCTCGAAGCAATCGCGCAAGCCGGAGGCTAGTCCGCGCTCCGAGGGCTTTCCAAGACTAACGTGACAGGATAGCCCTTAATGATGACGCGTGGGCGCCGTATTTTTGCTGCTTGTCTTGCCACGGCATTGATTTTTGGCGGCTTCGACGCGCCTGCGTTCGCGCAATCGAGCGAAAATACGGGGATCATCCAGATCACCGTCAAGAGCGCCACGAACACCGCACTGCTAGCCAACGCGCGCGTGTTTCTGCTCGGGCCCAGCGTCGCAAGCGCGCTCACCACCCGCAGCGGCATCGTCAAGTATACGGACGTCGCGAGCGGCATCTACCGCGTGCGCGTGAACAAACCCGGCTACCGCAACAGCACCTCGGCCGCGTTCGAACTGCTGGGCAACAAAGAAGTCGATATCGACGTCACCTTGGGCTCGTCGGCGGCAACGCAAGATGATAGCGCGACCGCCGAGACCGATTCCAGCGGCATGAAGATCATCGGCCGCGTGGCGGCGCGCGTGACGGTGTCGACGCATGACGTCGATGAGAACAGCGCCGTCCGACGCATCTCCGACTCACTCACCGACGCGCTCAACACGCTCGCCGGCGTCGATGTGACGCAGAGTTCGAACGATCCGGATTCGCCGCAGACGATCTCGCTGCACGGGCACGACGAATCGCAGACTGCGGTGACGCTCGACGGCATCCCGCTCTCGGCGCCCGGCACGGCCGCCAACCTGCGCGGCATCAACACCGATCTTTTTGCCGGCGCGAGCGCAAGCTTCGGGGCGCGCGCGGGTGCGCTCGGCGGCGGCGTCAACTTCACCACGCTGCAGCCGACGCAAACGTGGCAAGAACGCTTCAGCGCCGCCGATGGGTCGTTCGATAAATACAATTGGTCGATCGGCGAAACCGGCTCGATCGGGAAGCTCGGCATCGCGGTGCTGACCACGAAGCGCGGCGGCAACAACCCGCTGACGTTCCAGGACTACCTCGATCAGAGCGGCTTGACATACCCGCACGGCGGCGAGACGACGAGCGCCGGCGACTTCATCAAGCTGCGTTATGGCCTTACCGACAATACGACGCTCACCCTGACCGCGCTCGAGAACAACACGGCAACGGCATCGCTTTGCACGCAGTTCACCGGGATCGTGCCGTGCGGTCTCGGCCCCGGCAACACGACCGCCGGCAAGTTCGAATTCGTCTACGGCACCGTGCAGTCGCTGGTCGGCCAAGTCGCGCTTCAAGCGACCGGCTACGTGTCATCGCAATACAATCTCTCAAACGAGGTCAACCGCTTCATCGACGAGTGCATCGGCATGGCGGTCTCATGTCCGACGGCCGAGCCGTATGCGACCGATACGAATTCGCTCACGCGCGGGATCGCGACGCAAGGGACGATCAGCAAAGACAACCACACGATCACGCTCAACGCGACGACGTTCTCCGCGCAGACGAACTTCAACCCGCTCGTTGCGACCGGCTCGAGCACGTTCGTCTTGCCTTCGCTCAACGCGGTTTCGGCGACGACCGTTGCGCTGGCCGATTCGATCAAAGTCAGCAATCGCGTTTCGGTCGGACCGACGTTCTCGCTCGCATCGACGACCGGCGCGGGGAGTTCGATTCTCGCGGGAATGAGCGGCGATTGGCGCCCGAACGACTCCGACGACATCGCCTTCTCGGCGTCGCTCGGCAGTTCGCAGCCGGCGCCGCAAGTGGTGCGCAGCTACAGCGATCCGCAGGCGGCGCGCGTGAGCTGCCCTGGCGATACGGCCCAAATCAGCGGCCCCGGCGATACGGCGACGCCGCAATCGGCCATCGACTATTCGCTTTCGTGGACGCATCAGTGGAAGCACGGCCAAGTGAGCGCCGACGTGTACCGTCAATCGCAAGCGGGTCAACTCGTCACCGCCACAGTGACGGCCGATGCCGGCAACGTGCCGGCGTTCATCCAGCAAGCCGTGCAGCAATACTTCTCGAGCGTTTGCCCGACGGCATTGCCGGCATCGCTCTACGTGAGCCAGCCGGTCAACGGCACCGATCGTCTCTACCAGGGTTACGACATCACGGCACGGCTGTCGCTGGGTAAAGACGTTACGGTCATTCCGTCGTACTCGACCAACTCATCGATCTACACGTCGGCCGATCCCACGTTCACCGGCCCGGGCAGCACGCTGATCCTCAACTCGCAGCTCTACGGGCGTCCGCTGCACAAAGGCAATCTCACGCTCGACGCGTTCCACCCGCCGAGCGGGCTCGAGTTCCTTGCCAACGCGCAGTACGTGGGCGTGAACAACTCGCAGCACATCGCGCCGTATGTCAACGTCAGCTTCGGCATCACGCACCCGTTCGGTATCGGGATGCTCACGCTGTTCGAAACCAACGCGTTCAACACCGAAACGGGCCTGTTCTCGACGCTCAACGGCGCGATCCCGGAACCGCTAAACGGCGGCGGCGTGCTGCTCGTCCCCGGGAACCCGCTGCCGCCACGCACGATCCAGATGTCGTACACGTTCAATACCGGCGCGCGCAAAGGCGCCGGCTTTGCCAAAGGCGTGCGCGGCGGCGGCAACTTGCGTGAAACCGCGCAAGCCGACGCGAGTCCGGCGCCGAACGCTGGCGGCCCGCGCGGCGTGCTCGGCTTCGGCGAACTGCATTTCGTGGCGCCGCCCGATGCGGCGTCGGTGTTGAGCCTCGCCACCAGCCGGACGGAGTGCACGGCAGAACTGCAGCCCATCGCCACGACGGCGCTCGCGCAACTTGGAGCAGCTGCGGCCGCGTACGCCGCCGGCACGACGCCGCTGCCGGCAATCACCGGCGTCATCGTGACACCGCACGGCGACGCGAAGGGCACGTGGTACTTTGCGCTCGGCCCGAACATCCCGCGCGATCTCTTCCCGCGTCCGCAAAACGCCGGCGCGAACGGCGCCCCCCGCGCACCTCGTCCGCCCGGCGGCGAAGGCGGCCCCGGCGGCCCGCCGGTGTTCCAGCCGCAGATCAGCGTCGCCCCGAACGCGGCCGCGCCGCGACCGGCCTTTACACCCAGCGCGGCGCTCATCGCCGCGATTCTGCCCTTCCGGGCGCTGGTCTCGTGCGCATACGCCACCGTGCTCACGCCGGACGAGGCCAAGACGCGCGGCTTCGAAATCGCGCCCCCCGGCGTGCGCGAGCCGCGCCCCTCACCCAGCCCCTCGGCGAGCCCGGCGCCGGGGGCCAGTCCCGCCCCGCGTGGGAACCCGCGCGGCGCCGGCTTCATTAACTACGCACCTGCGCCCGGATTCTTCGTCGTTCGGGCCCCGGACTTAGGAACTGGCGGTGGAAGCGTGAAACAACCATGATGACGACCACAACGCCGGCGCCCCGGGTCGCTGTCATCGATGACGAGCGGCACCTGCGCGAGCTGCTCGAGCTCGGCCTCGGGGAGGACGGCTTCGAGGTCCGCACCGCGGGCGACGGCCAGACGGGCCTGACCTTGGTGCGCGAGTGGCGGCCGGACGCGATCATCCTCGACGTCATGCTGCCGTACGTGAACGGGCTCGAACTGCTGCCGATGATGCGCCGCATCACCGAGGCGCCGATCCTCATGCTCAGCGCGAAAGCCGACACCGACGACCGCGTCACCGGCCTGCTGCGCGGCGCCGACGACTACATCCCGAAGCCGTTCGAAATGTCCGAACTCGTCGCACGTCTGCATTCCGCGCTGCGCCGCCCGCGGCTTGAAGCGCCGAGCATCGTGGCCTACGCCGATCTGACGATCGACCTCGACCGCCGTGACGTGAAGCGCGGCGACTTCTTGATCGAACTCTCGGCGCGCGAATACGCGCTGCTGCTGACGTTCGTGCGCAATCCCGAGCGCGTGTTCACGCGCGATCAGCTGCTCGATCTCGTGTGGGGCAGCGATCGCGACGTCGGCCCGGGCGCGGTGGAAACGTACGTTTCGTATTTGCGCGCGAAGATCGACGCGAATTTCGAGCCGAAACTCATTCGCACGATCCGGGGAGCCGGCTACGCCCTCCGCTCCCATTGAAGCCTTTTCCGCGCTCGCGCGGAGGCTGACCGGCTGGTATGTCTTCGTCGCTGTGTCGTCGGTTGCGGTGCTGCTGACGGCTGTCGGCGTCATCGGTCTGCTCCTCTTCGCGCACGAAGTCAACGCCTCGATTTCGCTGGCGGGTATCAATGCCAAAGCGTTCGCCGCACGCGCGGCGCAACGGTATCCGCCCTTCGTGGAAGCGGCGTATGAGTTCGAGAACCGCGAAGTGCACGAAGGCATGCACACGTTCGCCGCGCTGCCGCGCACGCCGCGCCCGCGTCCCGGTGCCCCGGCCGTGCCGCCCGCGCCGGGCCGAACCGCTCCGCTCAACGAGACCGCCGTGATCGACGGCGTTGTCCGGCACGGCATCGGGCCGCGCGCGCGTTACGAGGGAAGCCGTTTCGGCTACGCGATAGCAACGCTCTTCGGCGTGCGCGTGCCGCCGCCGCAGCCGTTCCTCAATGGCTTCATTTCGTTCAGTCCCGATCCCGCGCTCTTCCAGAACGTCGCGCTCATCGTCATCGCAGCGGTGCTGCTGGGCGCAATCGCCGTCGGGCTGGTGGCGTACTTCATCGGCCGGTTCATCACGCAGCAGGCGATTCAGCCGCTGGTCGATGTCACCGAAGCCTTGCAGCGTTTCGCCGCGCGCGACTTCCGCCCGCAATCGATCACGCTCGCGCGCCGCAGTGATTTCGACGTCCTCGCGCACGCGTACAACGCCGCTTCGGAACAAGTCTCGACGGCGTTTGCCGAACGCGAAGCGGCCGAAGCGCAGATGCGCCAGTTCGTCGCCGACGCGGGCCACGAATTGCGCACGCCGCTCACGATCGTCTTGGGCTACATCGACCTCCTGCGGCGCCGGGTGAGCGATGCCGACGAGCGCTCGAAGTTCATTTTCTCCTCGATCGCCTCCGAAGGACGGCGCATGCGCACGCTCGTCGACAACCTCGTGCTGCTGGCGAAGCTCGAGGGCGAAGACACGCGCTTGTTCGAGCCGTTCGACGTGGGCGAGCTGATCGCGGAGATCGTCGATGTGCGGCGCGAACTCGCACCGTCGGTGCAATTCGAGATCGAAACCCACACGGCCGCGACGGCGATCGCCGACCGCGACGAAGTGTACGAGGCGCTGGCTAACATCATCGACAACGCGATCAAGTATGCGCCGGGCTCGTCGATTCGCGTCGAGAGTAAGCTGCCGCACGACGGCATCGTCGAAATCGCGATCGCCGATGAGGGTCCGGGAATTCCGCCCGAAGATCGTGAAGCGATCTTCGAGCGGTTCTTTCGCGGCGCGAGCCGCGGCGAGGTTGAAGGCAGCGGTCTCGGTCTCGCAATCGCCAAGCGCGCGATCGAACGCGCCGGCGGTACGCTGCGGCTCGATACATCGCTAACGCGCGGAACGCGCTTCGTGATCGCGCTGCGCGCGGAGCGAGCCCTAGCCCGTCTCTGAGGAACGGTTCTCGCTGCGCCCGAGCGTCACCATCTCACGCATCCGCGGATGATCGCTCTTTTGCCGTACCATCCACGATTCGAACGCGATCACCGGTAACCCCGTGCGGAAGAGCCAGTAGTAACAGCTGAGGTCGCCGAGATAGGCGAAGCGTTTCTTCGCATCGGCGTAGAGCGCGTCGTACGACGGAAACGATTTCGCGTACGCGGCGACGTCGCCGTACTCGGCGACGAGCGCCTGCAGCGCGCGCGCGTTGGCGATCGTGCCCACGATCTTCGAACGTGAATGCACGATGCCGTCTTCGGTCATCAGCCGTTCGACGTCGTAGTCGCCGTATGCGGCAACCGCAGCGATCGCGAAGTTGCCGAAGGCGGCCCGGAACGTTTCCCAGCGCGACTCGATGAATGCCCAACTGAGCCCGGCTTGGAAGATCGCGCGCGTCATCACCTCGAGATGATCGTCAAGCGTCGGCGCGGGGATGACGCGCGGGATCTTCTCGGGCGGGGTGGCTTTGCCGGCGCGCAACGGCGGTGCGGTCTTCGGGGTTTTCTTCGGCATCGTGCTGTATAGTGTCGCATGAGCAAGACGTGGGTCCTGGTGGCAGCGATCCTCGGCTCGAGCATGAGTTTCATCGACGGATCCGCGGTCAACGTTGCGCTGCCGATCATGCAGCGCGAACTGGTCGCAACCACGGGCCAGATGCAGTGGGTGATCGAGGCCTACGCGCTCTTTCTCTCGGCCTTGATCCTCGTCGGCGGGTCGCTGGGCGATCTCTTCGGCCGCCGCAAGCTCTTTGTCATCGGCATTGCGATCTTCGCCATGGCGTCGGTGGCCTGCGCGGTCGCGCCGGGTATCATCGTGCTGATCGTGGCGCGTTCGGTGCAAGGTATCGGCGCCGCCCTCGCGGTGCCGGAATCGCTCGCGCTGATCAGCGTCACGTTCACCGGTGCCGAGCGCGGCAAGGCGATCGGCACGTGGTCGGGCTTCGCCTCGCTCACCGGCGCCGCGGGGCCGGTCATCGGCGGCTACCTCGCGCAGACGGCATCGTGGCGCTGGGTGTTCTTGATCAACGTACCGCTTGCGATCCTCGTGCTCGCGATCGCGATCCTGCGCGTGCCGGAGAGCCGCGACGAGCAGGCGGCACGTGAGATCGATTGGACCGGCGCGCTGCTCGCGACGGTGGGTCTCGGAGCGCTCGTGTACGGCCTCATCCGCGTCCAGCTCGCCGACGGCCGCATCGACGGCACCGCGTTCATCGTCGTGGGACTGATGGTGCTCGGGTTCTTCGTGGTCGCCGAACGGCGCGCGAAACACCCGATGATGCCGCTCTCGATGTTTTCCGCGTCGCGCGTCTTTACGATCGCGAACCTCTACACGTTCGCGCTCTACCTCGCACTCGGCGGCAGCCTGTATTTCTTTCCGTATCTGCTCATCGACGTGCAAGGCTACTCGCCGACGGCCGCCGGCGCGACGTTCTTGCCGTTCGTGATCCTGCAGTTCGGGTGCTCGCGCTGGTCCGGCGGTCTCGTGCAGCGGCTCGGCGCGCGCACGCCGCTCGTGGCCGGCGCCGCGCTGGCCGGCTGCGCGTACGTGTTGTACTCGCTGCCCGGCATCGGCGGCGGCACGTACTGGACGACGTATTTCCCGGCGGTGCTCGTGCTTGGGTTGGGCGCCGTGTTTTTCATTGCGCCGCTCACGACGACCGTGTTCGACTCATCCGATCCGCAGCTGAGCGGCCTGGCTTCGGGCATCAACAACGCCGTCGCGCGCTCGGCCGGTCTGATCGCGATCGCGCTTTTCGGCGTCATCTTCGCGGGTGTGTTTTCCGCCGGCTTCGATGCGCGTTTGCGGCAGGCGCATATCTCGGCGGAGACGCGCACGCTCGCGAATGCCGAGCGCGCGAGATTTGCTGCCGGCACCGTTCCGCCCGACGTGCCGGCCGCCGACCGGCCTGCCGTGAGCGTCGCGGTGAAGGAGAGCTACCTCGCCGGTTTCCGCAGCGTTCAGTACACCTCGGCGCTGGTCGCATTCTGCGCTGCGATCGTCGCCTTCTTCGCCCTGCCGAGCCGCTTACGGGAGCATAGCAATGCCTGACGGCCTAGACGACATTCCGGTGCCGCAACTCGAGTTTGTGTTCGAGAGCGTGAGCCCATTGACCGGGCGCAATTGGACCGGCACGTATCCGAAGGGCCTGCGCGGCTGGTCGGAGGGCGAGTTCGGCGTCGGCACGTTCGAAGGACCGGCGATCCGCGGGCGCATTTGGAGCGGCGGTGATTGGCCGTATCGCACCGATGCGTTCACCGAGTTCGATTCGCGGTCGTTTCTTGAAACCGACGACGGCTATTTCATTTACTTGCAGAATCGCGGCAAGCTCTTCGCGACCAAAGAATTGCGCGCGAAGCTCGCGGCAGAGATCCCGGTCGATCCGTCCGAGTACTATTTTCGCGCGACGCCGGTCTTTGATGCGCCGCCCGATAGCCCGTACGCCTGGATGTCGCGCACGATGTTCGTCGCCGTCGCGTCGCGCCGGTACGACATGTCGGTGCAGCAGCGCATCTTCCGGATTCTCTGATGGAGATCAGCCGCGCGACCCTCAGCGCGCTCGTCCCGAAACTGGAGTACGCCTTCGACCTGCGCCCGCAATTCGCTGTGAGCCGTCCGGCCGGCACGTTTGCGAAGGGCGGCCGGGAGTTCGCGAAGATCGCCGGCGGCACCGTGGACGGACCGCTGCTGCAAGGCGAGCTGATCGGCGGCGCCAGCTTTCCGCTACGGCTGCAAGGCGACCTCGAGTACCTCGAGTTCGACGAGCGCATGCTCATTCGCACCGCCGACGGCGCTACGATCTACGTGCAGAACCGCGGGACGCTCGTCGCAACGCCGGCCGAGTATTATCATCGCGGCACCCCGGTTTTCGACGCTCCGGTCGATGGCCCGCACGACTGGCTCAACCACCACATGTTCGTAGCCAGCGGCGGCCGCCGGCTCGACGGCTCGGGGCACATGCGGGTTTTTGTCGTCCGCTAGCCCGGGTGGCCGCTCGGGCTATTCAGCGAACGAAGCTGTTGAACGGCAGGGGACGCGTTGACGGTACTCGCCTGGCTTGATATAATCCCCAGGTTCGGCCCACCGACGGTGAGGCCGCTTTCGTGTGTTTTTCGAGGATAGGCGTGCCGACAATCTCTCAACTGGTCCGTAAGGGCCGCGAAAAGATCCAAAAAAAGGTGAAAACCCCGGCCTTCCGCGTCGTTTCGACCGGACCGAAACCGGGTCACCCGGATCTGCCCAATCGGACGTTTGAGGTCGCCGGCAACCCCCAGCGGCGCGGCGTCTGCACTCAAGTGAAGACGATCACCCCGAAGAAGCCGAACTCGGCGCTCCGGAAAGTCGCCCGCGTCCGCCTCACCAACGGTGAGGAAGTGACCGCGTACATCCCCGGAATTGGGCACAACCTCCAAGAGCATTCCGTTGTTTTGATCCGGGGCGGTCGCGTCAAGGATCTCCCCGGCGTGCGCTACCACATCATTCGCGGCACGCTCGACACCTCGGGCGCCGCCAACCGCAAGCAAGGCCGCTCGAAGTACGGCGCCAAGCGCAACGCCAAACCCACCGGTAAGAAGTAAGGACGCTCTAGAGACATGCCGCGTAAAGGTCCGGTCCCGAAACGACCGATTCTCCCCGATCCGAAGTTCAACTCGAAAGTGCTCTCGCGCTTCATCAATAAGGTGATGCTCCAGGGCAAGAAGAGCGTTGCGGAGCGCATCTGCTACAGCGCGCTCGAGATCGTCGAGACGAAGTCGGGTCGCGATCCGATGGATATCTTCACCCAAGCGCTCGGTAACGCGATGCCGCTGGTCGAAGTTCGTCCGCGGCGCGTCGGCGGTGCCACCTACCAGGTTCCGATGGAGGTCCGTCCGGACCGCCGTCAGGCCATGGCGATGCGCTGGCTGATCAACTACGCCCGTGCCCGGCCCGGTCACTCGATGGAAGAAAAGCTCGCGGCCGAATTGATGGACGCAGCCAACAACCTCGGCGCTTCGATCAAGAAGCGCGAAGATACGCACAAAATGGCGGAAGCTAACAAAGCCTTCGCCCACTACCGCTGGTAATTGTAACCCTCTAACATCATGGCACTCAACCGCGAACATCTCCTCGAAAACACCCGCAACATCGGGATTGCTGCGCATATTGACGCCGGTAAAACGACGGCAACGGAGCGCATTCTGTTCTATACCGGCCGCACGCACAAGATCGGCGAAGTCCATGACGGTGCGGCGACGATGGACTGGATGGTCCAGGAACAGGAACGCGGCATCACGATCACCTCGGCCGCAACGGCGTGCACGTGGCGCGATACGCGTATCAATATTATTGACACGCCAGGCCACGTGGACTTCACCGTTGAGGTAGAGCGCTCGCTGCGCGTGCTCGACGGACTCGTTGCGTTGTTCGACTCGGTTGCCGCCGTGCAGCCGCAGTCCGAGACGGTGTGGCGCCAAGCCAACAAGTACAAAGTGCCGCGGATCATCTTCGTCAACAAGATGGACCGCATGGGCGCCGATTTCTTCAATTGCGTCGCCAAAGTCCGCGAGCGCCTCGGCGCGAAAGCGGTTCCGATTCAGGTGCCGATCGGCGCCGAAGCCGACTTTCTCGGCGTCGTCGATCTCTTCACCATGAAGAAGATCGTGTACACCGACGATGCCGGTTCGGTCATGGAGATCGACGAGAGCCCGACGGGCGAACTGCTCGAGACGGCGCAGAAGTGGCGTCACGAACTGGTTGAAGCGATCGCCGAACACGACGACGAGCTGCTCGAGATGTTCTTTGAAGGCAAAGAGATCCCGATCGACCGCCTCAAGAAGGCGCTGCGCAAGGCGACGATCGCCGGCGACGTGCTGCCGATGCTCTGCGGTTCGGCGTTCAAGAACAAGGGCGTGCAGCCGTTGCTCGACGCCGTCGTCGACTTTCTGCCCTCGCCGCTCGAAGCCAAAGTCATCACCGGCAAGGACCCCAAAGACGATTCCGACATCACGCGCAAGGCCGATGACAATCAGCCCTTCGCCGCGCTGGCGTTCAAGATCGCGACCGATCCCTACGGCAACCTGACGTACTTCCGCGTCTATTCCGGCGTACTCGAAAAAGGCTCGTACGTGTACAACGCGCGCAGCCAGAAAAAAGAGCGCATCGGCCGCATCCTGCGGATGCACGCCAACCATCGCGAAGATATCGACGCGATCGGCGCGGGCGACATCGCGGCGGCCGTCGGCATGACCGACACGCGCACCGGCGACACGCTGTGCGACGAAAAAGATCCCATCCTGCTCGAGAACATCGTGTTCCCGGAGCCCGTCATCTTCCAGGCCATCGAGCCGAAGACCAAGGGCGATCAGGACAAGCTCGGCATCGCCCTCTCGCGCCTCGCGCAAGAAGATCCGACGTTCCGCATGCGGACCGACGAAGAGACCCAGCAGACGATCATCGGCGGCATGGGCGAGCTTCATCTCGAGATCATCTTGGATCGCCTTAAACGCGAGTTCAAGGTCGAAGCGAACGTCGGCAAACCGCAGGTCGCCTACAAAGAAGCGATCACGAAGTCGGTCGAAGTTCAAGGCAAATTCGTTCGGCAGTCCGGCGGCAAAGGTCAGTACGGCGACGTCTGGATTCGTC
>PLRU01000057.1 GCA_003164045.1 Candidatus Lustribacter telmatis | reverse complement strand
ACCGGAACGTCGATTCCGACGTCGTTGATGCCGTGCAGTAGCGTGCCGAACGGCGTCCCGGTGGACCACGTGATAAGTACGTCCGGGGCGGATGCCTTGATACGCGTCATTTGCGCGACCACGCTCAAATCGGTCGTATTGAAGTGCTCTTGTGCGATGAGACGCATGCCCTGATTTTCGGGAAGCGCGAGAACGGTGCCGATTTGTCGATCGAGGTCTTGCCCCGTTGTATCGGTTGAGGTGATCAAACCCAGATGCGTCCAACCGCGGGTTCGAAAGAATCGAACAAGTGTCTTCGCTAGATCCTCCGTCGATACGCTCGAGGAAAGCACGTAGCTCCCCGCAGGCGGATGAACGCCCGGGGAAAGGCAATAATCGAGAGGTCCGGAGTTGAGAACAACCGGAATCGATGCACTGCAAACACCGGCAGGGCCACCATCGATGAAGACGGCGACGCGCTTTGCGATGAGCCCGTTGACGAGTTGCAGCGCGACTTGCGGATTGGTTTGGGTATCGCTCAGAGCGAACTTCAGGGGCCGGCCTTGGATGCCCCCAGTTCGGTTGACGATGGTTTCGACAGCCGCGAGAGCTTCTTTGTAAGCGCTTCCGAGGAATGCGCCGCCGCCGGTCAGCGGCACGAGCGCGTTTATTGCGTAGGGTTCGCGCGCAACTTGCGCGCTGCCGCTCGCGGCGAGCGTACATACGAGAAAAATGCTGTACAGAATAGGGGCTAAGAATCTCATCGATGCTCCTATCGGCCTCGCAAACTATCTGCCGGGTACCGTGTTCGCCCTTACCCTGCTTTGCGAGGGGCATCCTCCGATGACCCGTGGGCGCGTCCGACCGAAATGATCGCGACCTGCGGATGGACACCAGCACCAAAACCCGGAGTGGATGCGTAGCGAGTGCCGGCAAGAAACGGCATCGATGGAGCTAGGATGTCGAGCACGACTAGTACGCCATGCAAACGCGCGGCCACCATAGCATCGCGGTATGCGCGGCCGGTGTAGGCCTGTCCGGATTCAAAAATCATCCCCACCGCCATCGCCTCGATGATTGGAGACGCGCCACCTACCGTGCGATTATGCGTGGCGGACGTCTGCGTTTACGGGTACAGGAGATCGCTTGCATCACGGACGATGAATTTGTCGCGCCGCGCTATGAAGTCGCGGACCACCGCAGCCACGGCCTCGACCCGCTCGCGATCGAGTGCGTGGCCGGCGCCGTAGATGAAGATGGGATGCGCACGCGGCAACGCAGCGCAAAGCGCGGCCGCGGCACTTGGCGGTACGCGCGTATCCTCCGTGCCGAGGAGCAGCAGAATCGGCATATCCGGTGCGCCCTCTGCCGGTGGCAGGGGCGCGAGCACGGGGGCGATCAAAATTAGCGCCGCGCACGCCTCACCCATGGCGCGGGCGAGAGCAAGCGCGGCCTCGGCACCGCTGGATTGGCCGATCAGCACGAACTGACCGAGCTGGGGCGACACCGCTGCCACCGCGCGCACATCCGTCGACGACGCCGCAAGGGTAACCACGCGGTGATCCTGAGCAAGACGCACGGCGAGTGGCGAAACGTCCGCAGCGTCGTCGGGAAGCAGCCAGAGGGCGGCCACGCCCGTGCAGACATCCGTCACGCGGAATCTCGCAGCTGGGGCAGGACCTTACTTGCGAACAGTTCGATCGAGTGGAGGGTCCGATCGCCGAGTTCGAACGCGGGGATGAGGTCGAAGATGCCGGCACCCAGTTGGCGGCGAATCCGCTCTGCTTGCGCCAGCACGGTGGCGGGACTGCCGAGCATGATCTGACCGAGTTCGAGTCGGTCTGCGAGTTCGAAGCGGCCTCGCACGCGGTCGCCCTGCCGGGCGTGGTCGGTACCATAATAGCCGGTGCCGGCAATCGTCGCCTCGAGCGCTTGGTTCGCGAGTACCGGACTACCGCGCTGGCGACGGGCGTGGCTCGCTTTGAAGTCGGCGGCGGCCTGTTCGTCGCTGTCGGCGACATGAAATCCGAGGCGATACAGGACGTTCTCGGGCGTCGCGGTCCAGCCGGCTTCACTTGCCGCGGCGCGATAGCGAATTGCGGCCTCAGTCGCGAGCGGCATCGTCGTCACCGCAAGTCCCAGCGAGACGTTATTGCGCCCGGCGAAAGCGGCGGATTCCGGGCTCGAGCCCGACATGAAGATTGGCGGATGCGGCTGCTGAACCGGACGCGGCCAGATCGAGATTGCACGGAACTCGAAGAACCGGCCCTGCCAGCCGAACGGCCGCGGTTGGGTCCAGCACTCGCGGATGAGGAGCAACGCCTCCTCGAACCGCGCCCGCGATTCCGCCGGATTGGTATTGTAGGTTACGTTTTCGTTGGGAGTGCCGCGCAGCATGCCGGCGACGATGCGGCCGTTGCTCATGGTGTCGAGCATTGCAACTTCCTCGGCGACGCGGACCGGATTTAGCATCGGAACGAGCGAGCCGAGGAGCGCGATCTTCGCGCGCTTCACCACTTGTGTCATCGCGCCGGCGAACACCGTCGGATTCGGGGTCAGAGCAAATGGCCCAAAATGATGCTCCGTGAGGCCGACCCAATCGTAGCCCAGCTCGTCCGCCAGTTTGAACTGCGCCAGCGAATTGGACATCGAGCGTTCGGCCTCTTCAACAAGATAGCCGTCGGTCGGGGTCGGCCAGCCACTTGCAACGCTGCCGCCATAGAATACTGGGGAAGTGAAGGAAGCCTGAAACATGTCTCCCGATCACGCGCGCGGCGCGGTGCTTACGAGACCGTCTACTGCTAGATAGTTACGATACCATTGTGGTTTGATGGCGGCTCCTCGGCCGGGAGATCGTCGCTACACCGCAAATCATGCGACTCACTGCGTAAAGGGGATGCTCCTATGCGTCTTTTCATTGCTTTGGCGCTCGCGCTCGTGCTGCTCGCGCCGGTTCCGCCTGCTCGGGCGCAGCAACTCGAGAAGGTCCGTGTCCCGCTGAGCCTCGTGACGTATAACAACCTGCCGTTCTTCCTCGCGCAGGACAAAGGCTATTTCCGCAACGCCGGGCTCGACGTGGATTTCGAGCCGTTCAACGGATCGTCGACGGCTCAAATCCCGCGCCTAGCGCGAGGCGATGTCGATATCATGCCGTTGGCGATCGGGCCGCCGTTCTTCAACCAATTCGCCGAAGGCTTCAACGTGAAGTTGATCGGCGCGCTCTCGGCGACGAAAAAAGGCTGGAACGACACGACCTGGCTCCTCGTCCGGCAAGACGACTGGGATGCGAAGACGATCCGCGTTCCCAAAGATTTGCGCGGGAAGATCGTCGATGGCGTAGCGCCGGGGTCGCCGATCGATTTCCTCGCGTTGGCGACGATTGCCGCCGGCGGCCTGACGACGAACGACGTCACCTACAGCAACAAATTTCGCGACGCCCCTTCCTGGGTCGGAGCGATGACGAACAAGGCCGTCGATGTGTTGGGCGCTCCGGAACCCTTCGCAACGGCGCTCGAGCAGCAGCACCTGGCCCACAAATGGCTCGGCATTTCCGACATCGCGCCGTGGTTTAACGAGACGTTTATCGCGGCATCGGTCCCGTTTGCGCGCGACCACCACGATGCGACCGTTCGTTTCATGCGCGCCCTGCTGCGTGCGGCGGACGAGGTGAGAGCCGCGAACGGCCGCTGGACGCCCGAATTCGTCGCGGCGGTAGCCAAATATTCGCAGCTGCCGGAGGCGACGATTCGCAGCATTCCCGGACCTGCGAATCCTGGCGACGGCCAGATCAATTTAGCATCGATTACGCGGCAGGAAGAGTTCTGGCATGGACGAGGCCTGGTCACTACCGTCGTGCCGGCAAGCCAGATCGTTGACTTCACCGTGTTACACGACGTTGGGACGTCTGCCAAATAGTCGAGAACTCCGTCTACGATGGGACTAGACGTAGTCGCCTTTGTGCGTCGTTCCGATCGCGCCACCCATTGCCCGCGTTCCGGTGAGATGTTCTTCCGTCGCAGTGGAATCGTCGACTAAGTCGTCCGTATTCTCGAACGAACTGACTTCGTAGGTGTCGTCGGTCAGCGTCGGCACTTTGTCGACGATGAAGAGCTCATCACCGTCCGTTACGATCTCGCCTTGTTTGAATTTTTCATCGCTATGCATGCTTGAGTTCTCCAGTCCGGTGGTGAGGATTGTGTTCGTACCCACGCAATGGACCTATTTAACAAGCGACCTAGCGAGGAAGAGGCAGCGCATGGCCGCATCGTTATCCGGGGACGACGAGACCAGCTATGACGGACTCTCGCCTCGTGCCCAGCGCCACACGAATAGGCCCAATCCCGCCGCTACAGCTATTTCCGCCCACAGAAAGATCAGTACGTCGGCTGCAACGCCGAGCGGAGGCGCACCGGGCAAAGCAGCGCGCATCGCCGGTAATGCAAACAGCATTCCTGCGAGCGCGCCCGTAAACGTGGCCTCAAGTCTTCGTCTCCGCATAAAGACGAGCGTTCCAATCGTGAGTGATGCTGCCGCGATCAACGCCATTGCCAGGTAGACGACGATGCCGAAGAATACGATCGGGGAGGAGCGATGGAGGCGCAGCGTCAGTCTCATCCCGTTCGCTTCTGCTCGTTCGACCACGCTCGCATCCCAATCGTCGAGGCTCTCCGATACGGTCAGGTTCAATGGGATCATATGCGAAGCGCCGGGCTTCTGCCCTTCATACGCACGCACATACAGGACCGTCTTGTAGAGGTCAACGGGATACGTTTCGATCGAACCATCGGCGTCGGCGGCGAAATCCAAGGCCGGCATCGGTTCACCCGCACGATACAACGTGCGCCGCTCGGTATCGCCGTCGCTTACATCGATTAGGAGATCGCGATCCGGGATGCCCGAGAAGCGTGTCCCGCGTTCGCCACGATCGTTTGCGAATGAAACCTTGATCTGCACGGTACCACGTGCCGCATTTACGGCCGTCACTTCTGCAAACAGATAGAGAGGCTGCTCCGTGCCCGTGGATTGGAACAACGTTTCAGTCGCGACCTGCGAACGGCCGATCGCAATGAACAGAATGCTGTACGCGGCCACGAAGAGCAGCCCTCCCGCCAAGGGTACGCGTGCGCGTTGCGATGGGAGTCGAAGTCGCGACAAGTTCATCCCGCATCATTCGCAGTCAAGAAGTCGCTGCATGCTTGAAGTATTCCTGAACCGGCTAGCAACCAAGCTTTATCCCGCGCTAGCCGAGGTATTCGCATGAGCGGCAAGATCGTGCCGTCACCGCGCGAGTCTATCGCGTGCCGCCGTCAACCGACAGTATCTGACCGCTGATCCACGAAGTGCGTGCCGACGCGAAGAAGAGGACAGCGTTTACCACGTCGTCGATTTCCCCGACCCGACGCATGAACGTCGTCTGCAGGTACGCGCTCTTCGCGTCGGGCGACATGCCTTCCCAAAGTTTGCGCGTGTTGGCCGACGAGATGACAAGTCCGGGCGCGACGGCGTTCACGGTGATGCCGAACGCGCCGAGCTCGTAGGCCATCTGGCGCGTCAGACCAACGATCGCGTGCTTTGCTGCCGTGTACGGATGCGGGCTCGTGCGCGACGCGGCGATGCCGGCGCCGGAACTGATGTTGATGATGCGCCCGCGTCCGGCGCGCTTCATCGCCGGCACGGCTGCGCGGCAGACCGCGAACGTGGCGCCGAGATTTGCGGCGACGATCGCATCCCATTCGCCGTCGCTGACGTTTTCGATCGAACGCGGCGGCGTGCCGAGGTGTCCGCCCGCATTGTTGATCAGCACGCCGATCGCACTGCCGGCGGCAGCTTCGATGCCGGCCACCCAGCGAACGACCGCGTCGCGATCGCCTGCGTCGACAACGTCCACGATCGCGCCTGCCGCGCGCGCGCGTTCCACGCCGTCGGGATCGATGTCGCATCCGAACACCCGCGCACCACGCGCGATGAACTCCTCGACGAAACGCCGGCCGAAGCCGCCGCCCGCGCCGGTGATCGCGACGACGTCGCCGTCGAACCTGTTTTCCATTTCGCTCACCAGCAGTATCCGCGTTCGCCCGGCGGCACCCAGACGCCGGCCTTTTGCAGTTGTGCGAGCACGGGCGCGAGGCGCGCGGCTTCGTGCGCCGACCACAGCGGCATGCGCAGGATCAGTCCGGTCAGAGCGCACGCGCGATGCAGCTCGACGATCTGCTCCGCGACTTCGTTCGCCGTTCCCAAGAACGTCATGATCTCGCCCGGTTTCCGCTTCTCGTTGCGCATCTTCGCGAGGTGCGAGGTCCAGGCGGCTTGCGCTTCGGGATCGGTCGTGCCCATCAGCTCCGCATAGAGTTGCTGAGCTTCACCGGGCCGATCGCGGATGAGGATGTCGGAGAGCATCAGAATCGCGGGCACATCGTCCTTTCCGGCAGCCGCGGCGTCGCGTTGCAAATCGGCGGACAGTTCAACGACGGCATCCGCCGTTTGCGCCGACGTGAACAAATAATCGCAGTTGGTGGCGGCAAACGAACGACCGAGGGGCGACGCCGCGGCGCTTACCAGCAGCGGCAGTTCGTCGGGAACCGGCCGCCGGATCTTGCCTTTGACCGAGAACGATTTGCCGCGATGGTCGATGCCTTCCGGCGGGTTCGCCCAGAGCGCTTTGATGACGTCGACGGCTTCTTGCGAGCGTTCGTACCCGCCGTCGCGATCGAGTTCGCCCTCGAGGCCGAACAGCCGCGCTTCGTGTTCGCGAAAACCGTTCACGATGTTCCAGCCCCAACGGCCGCCGCTGACCCAGTCGAGGTGGGCGCCGAGCCGCGCGATCACGACGGGATGGATGAACGTGGTGTGCAGCGTCGAGACGATGCCCAAGTGCTTCGTCGCGAGCATGAGCGGAACGGCGAGAATCACCGCGTTGGTCGAGGGATCCTGAAAGCCGATTTCCGAGTTCGCAGCGGATGCCGGCGCGTATCCGTCGGCGATCAACGCGAAATCGACGCCCGCGGCTTCGAGCGCTTGCGCGAACGCGATGTGGTTGTCGAGCTCGAGCACGTCGGGATTGCGCCGCGCGATCTCGGCCGACGGAATCAACGTTCGCGAATATGGCCAGAACGAGCCGATACGCATCGTCCCGTCCCGCCGCCGAGGCTTTCTCGTGGCGCTCATGTTGCGCGTACTATAACGGGCCGCTAGCGCGAGCGCAAGCCGTTTGGCGGAAGGTGGCGAGTGTCCTAAGTCTTATCTCTCCGACATTATGTATTCAAAGCCGAACGTGCCGTACACTCAAGGGATGATCGTTCTCTTCCGTTCCGCCGTTCATGTCGTGGCGGCCGCTGCTATTGCCTGCACGGCGGTTGGAGCGGGCCCGGCGTCGCCGAGCGATCCGATCAAGATCGGCGTGATATTGCCGCTGACCGGATCGTCGGCGGGGGTCGCGCAAGACTTGCTGCGGGGCATCCAGCTCGCATTCTCTGAAAACGGCAACACCGTGAGTGGCCGGAAAGTGGAGATCGTTACCGCCGACGATCAGAACACGCCGGCTACCGCACTCACCGAAGCGCGCCGTCTGGTTGAGAACGACAAAGTGTCGCTGTTGATGGGAAGTCTCAACAGTTCGGTCGCGCTCACGCTCTTGCCGTACGCGGTGCGCTCGCAAGTTCCATACATCACCACGACGATCGCGGCCGAGATCACCGGTTCGAAGAAATCGCCGTACGCGTTCCGTTCGGCAGCGGCTGCCGGCCAAATGGAGCGTCCGTTAGCGTGGCTGCTGCACCGCCGCGGATTCAAGAGCGTCATCCTCATGGGATCGGACTATGTTGCCGGCCACGATTCAACCGGCATGGTCGGAGCGCAGTTCACCGCACTCGGCGGCTCGATTGTCAAGAGCATCTTTCCGCCGCAAGGCGACACCGACTACGGCCCGTATTTCTCGACGCTCGGCGATGCCAAGGCCGATCTGATCTACGGTTATTTCTTCGGGGGCGACACGCTGCGCTTCGTGCGCCAGTATCGCAGCTTCGGCGTGACGCAACAGCTCGCAATGTCGGCTTCGACGATCTCCGCGGCCGGGGTCGCGCAGTCGCTGGGCAAAGACGTTGACGGGATTCTTACGGCGGAGTTGTGGTCGCCGACGCTCACCGATCCGTTGACGATCGCGTTCGAAAAGAGCTTCCAGAAAGCGTACGGCGACTCGCCGCAGGCCACCGCACGCAGCGGATACGTCGAGGGCCGGCTCGTCGTTACCGCGATCGGCATCTTGAAGGGCAACGTACCGAATGGGCTGGCGTTCGCGCAAGCCTTGCACGACTCGCACTTCAAGGAGCCCGGCGGTGAAATGTTCAGCTTCGATGAAAACAATAACGCGACGGTCAGCACGCGTCTGGTTCGCTGGCAGTTCGTCGACGGTAAGGCCACCGGCAAAGTGCTCGAAACGATCGGCGGCGTGACCCAGGATTGGAAGGCTCCGCGGTAACGCACCCATGAGCTTCTGGACGTCGCAGCTGCTCAACGCGCTCTCGTTCGGTGCCCTGCTCTTTCTCGTAAGCGCCGGGCTCTCGCTCATTCTTGGGCTGATGCGCATCGTGAGCGTCGCGCACGGATCGTTCTACATGCTCGGCGCGTATATCGCGCTCGCCACGCTCACCGCCTCCCATTCATATCCGCTTGCGATCGTGGCCGCGATCCTCACGATGCTCGTGCTCGGCGCGTTGTTGCAGCGTACGCTGATCGAACGTGTGGGAAGCGATCCGCTGCGCCAGGTTTTGCTGACGTTCGGATTTCTGCTCGTCGTCGGCGATGCCGCGCTCGCGATGTGGAGCGGATCGCCCGCGATCATTCCGGTGCCACCGTTTCTCGCCGGTTCGGTCGCCGTCGGCAGCGCGCATTATCCGCTCTACCGCATCGCGGTGATCTTCCTCGGGCTTGGCCTGGCGTTCGTGCTCGATCGCGTGCAGACGGGAACGCATCTCGGGGCGCTCGTGCGCGCGGGCGCCGACGATCTCGAGATGCTGAGCTGCATGGGCGTGAACGTGCGGCGTCTCTTCGTATGGGTGTTTGCGTTCGGTACGGCCCTGGCCGGCTTCGGCGGCGCGGTCGGAGGCGTGTTCTTGGGCGTGTATCCCGGCGTCGACCTCGAGATCGGCTTTCTCGGCTTCGTGGTGGTGATCGTCGGCGGGCTCGGCAGCATTCGCGGCACGCTGGCCGCGAGTTTGATCGTCGCGCTGATCGACACGTTGAGCAAGTCGCTCTTTCCCGAGATCTCGCTGTTCGCGATTTTCTTGCTGCTGATCGTCGTCATCGCCATCCGGCCGACCGGACTCTTCGGCCGGCGTTCGCTCGCGTGAACCGGCGCGCTCCGCTCATCGTCTGCATGTTCCTCGCGCTTATGCTCGTGGGCGCGTGGAGCGGGCTGCTCGCATCGTTTTACGTCGGGCTGCTGACCCAAGCGCTGCTGACGGCGCTCTTCGTGATGAGCCTCGATCTGCTCGTCGGGTATACTGGGCTCGATTCGCTCGGCCACGCGGCGTTCTTCGGTTTCGGCGGCTATACTGCGGCGCTGCTCTCCACGCACGGCGTCACCAACGTGTTTCCGTTGCTGCTTGCGAGCGCGGCCGGATCGGGCATCCTCGGTATGCTCTTCGGCGCCGTTGCGTTGCGTGCGTCGGGTGCGTACTTTCTGATTATCAGCATGGCGCTCGGGTATCTGCCCTGGGCGCTGGCGATTCGCTGGCGTTCCGTCACCGGCGGATCCGACGGCTTGCCCGGGCTCATGCGACCCGATCTTGGATTCGGCATTGCGCTGAACTCCGACGCCGCCTACTTCACGTTCGTGACGGTCTTCGTGATCGTTTGCGGCATCGCGCTGGCGGCGATCGGACGTTCGTCGTTCGGCCAGGCGCTGCGTGGAATTAAAGACAGCCCCTCCCGCATGGCGGCGCTCGGCTACAACGTGTGGCTGCACAAATACGTGTGCTTCATCATCGCCGCGGTGTTCGCCGGAATGGCCGGCATGCTCACCGGATTTTATACCGGTCTGGTCAGCCCGGACGACCTCAGCGTATCGCAGTCGGCGTTCGGTTTGATGGCCGTGATTCTCGGCGGAGCCGGCACGCTGTTGGGTCCGGCAATCGGCGCCGCGACGATCATCGTCATCCACTTCACGGTCGGCTCGATGACGCCGTACTGGAACTCCATGCTCGGTTGCATCTACATCCTGGTCGTGCTTTTTGCTCCGCGGGGCATTTTCCGGCGCTTCGTTCTTGCCCGCAAAGTGAAAACGGTGTGAGCGCGGCGCTCGCGATCGAAGGCGTGACGATCTCGTTCGGCGGCGTCCGGGCGGTGCGTGGCGTGACACTCGAGATTGCAGCGGGCGAACGGCGCGTGATCATCGGTCCGAACGGTGCGGGTAAGACGACGCTGTTCAACCTGATTGCGGGTCAGCTGCGTCCCGATGAAGGGCGCGTCATGCTGTTCGGCGTTGACGTCACGCACCACCGTGCGCACAAGCGCGTCCGAGCGGGTCTCGCGCGCACGTTTCAGATCTCGCGACTGTTCCCGAGCCTTACGGTTGCGGAAAACGTGTCGATCGCAACGCACGGGCCGGTAGGTTTTTCGCCCGCGTCGTTCGCGTCTCCGGCGACGGCCAACGACCTCAACGAACGCGCGCGCGAGTTGCTCGAAACATGGGGGCTCGCCGGCGAACGTGACGAAGTCGTGGCCAATATCGCTCACGGCAATCAGCGTTTGCTCGAAATCGTCATGGCGCTCGCTACGAACCCGCGCGTGTTGCTGCTCGACGAACCGACGGCCGGCCTCTCGAGCGGCGAACGCGACCTCGTGAGCATGCGCCTGCGCGCACTCTCGCGCGAACTAACAGTGATCCTGACGGATCACGACATGGACGTGGTGTTCGACATCGCCGACCAGATTGCGGTTTTGAACGAAGGCGAACTCGCCGCGCAGGGCTCGCCCGCCGCGATTCGCGCCGACCGGCGCGTGCACGAACTTTATTTCGGCGGCGACGAGTGATGCGCGAATTTCCGGGGCTCGCCGTGCGCGAAATCCAAACGTACTATGGCACGAGCCACATCTTGCAAGGCGTGAGCATCGACGTTGCACCGGGACGGATCGTCACGGTGCTGGGCCGCAACGGCGCCGGTAAGACGACGCTGATCCGCAGCATCATGGGCACGACCGCGCCGCGTGCCGGCAGCATCCGCTACGGTGATGCGCAACTCGACGGCCTCGCGCCGTATGAGATCGCGCGGCGCGGTGTCGCGCTGGTGCCGCAAGGGCGCCGCATTTTTCCGTCGCTCACGGTGCGCGAACATTTGGATCTCGGGCGGCGCACGTCGAAACGCGCGCCGCAGGCGAACGGATGGACGCTCGAGCGCGTCTTCGAGACGTTCCCCGTTCTGGCGGAACGTCAGAAGCAACTGGGCATCACGCTCAGCGGCGGGGAGCAGCAAATGCTCGCGTGCGCGCGTGCGCTGCTGGCCAATCCGACGCTGCTGTTGATGGACGAACCATCCGAAGGCCTCGCTCCGCAAAAGGTTCACGAACTGGGCGTGATGATGGAAGAGCTCAAGCGCAGCGGACTCGCCGTGCTGCTCGTCGAGCAGAAGCTGTCGTTCGCGATGAAGTATGCCGATCACGCCTACGTGCTGGCCAAGGGCCAAATCGCGTACGACGGATCTCCCGCCGCCTTGGCGAACGACCGCGCGCTGCTCGAGCAGCTGCTCGGCGTCGCACCATCCTAAAAACGAACGAAATGAGGAAGCAAACACATCATGGCCGGACAACGGTATCCGCGACGCGGCTGGGAATGGCCAAACGGCGCAAAACTCGCGATCTCGGTGAACCTCGCGCTCGAAGCGTTCGAGCGGCAGAGTCAATACGCGACGCGCCCGCCGTCGAAAGACCCCGATCCGTTCTCGCTTTCGTATGCGGAGTATGGCGCGCGGTCCGGTGCGTGGCGTTTGATGGATCTGCTCGACGAATTCGGTCTCAAGAGCAGCTGTTCGACGAACGGCAAAGCGGCGCAGATGTACCCGGAGGTCGTGCGCGCGTTCGCCGATGCCGGGCACGAGATCGTCGGACATGCTTGGGTCAACGACGAACTCGCGACCGAAGAAGGCGCGTCGGCCGAACAAGCGATGATCGCGCGCTGCACCGACGAACTGACGAAGGCGGCCGGCGTTGCGCCGGTCGGCTGGACGAGTCCAGGCAGTGCCGGCTCGAGCAAGACGATGGAATATCTGCGCGCGGCCGGCTATCTCTGGAACGGGGACGTCGGCAATGACGACTTGCCGTGGGTGCAGGACACGCCGGCCGGGTCGATCGTGATGATGCCGCGCACGAACTTGCCGCACAACGATCTGCCGATGTGGTTACGCCACAGCAATCCGGGTTCGGTGATCATGGAGAACTGGAAGGACACCGTGACCGAACTGCTGGCCGAAGGCGCGGCCGGGAGTCCGAAGTGGACCGAGATTACGATTCACTGCCACATCGGTGGACGGCCGACGCTCATTCCGACGATCCGGCGGTGTCTCGAGTTCGCGCGCCGCGACGACGTGTGGTTTGGGCGGAAGCGCGATATAGCGGCTTGGTCGCTCGAGCGCATTCGAGGAGGTTCCGGCGGCTGACGTCATCGGAGGGCACGAAGAAGATCGTGCGCAGCCCCTCGGCAGCCGTCAGCACGACGGTGCCGACGGAAATCGTCGCCTCGCTCGGCAGCAAGAAGTTCAGGCGCCGGCTGTTGGATTCTTCGACGCTCTGGCCTTGCCAATTGCGCGCGAACTCTTCGCTTTGCTCGAGCAGCTCGTGGATGAGCGCTTCGAGGCGCTCGTCGCACGCGCTTTCGGCGTAGAGTCGCCGCAGGGTGGCGGTCATGTGCCCGGCCTGCGCGTCGCGCCAATGGCACGACAAGCGGCGGCACTCCGGTATGAGAAACGTGCGCCAGATGAGGTTGCGCGCGAAGCCTTCGCCGTCGCCGGCGATGCCGATCGCCCGCGCGATCTCGTTCGAGGCGAGAATGTCGTAGCGGCGATCGAGCAGCAGTGCCATGCCGTCGGAGTACGACTCGACCAAGTGGCGAAGCGGCACGGGCGCCTCGGTGCCGGGTGCGATCGCGCGGGCCGGCTGCGGCGTTCCGGTGAGGTGGAAGAGATAGGCGGTTTCCGTGTCGTCGAGGCGCAGGGCCGAGGCGATCGCGGCGAGTCGGAACGGTGAAATATTTTTCGCCGCGCCGAGTTCGAGCGTGGTGATCCAGCCCGTGCTCACGCCGCAGAGCTCCGCCACGTCTTGGAGCCGCAGGCCCGGATCGCCCCAGCGCCGGCGCGGCGGAAGACCGACCATTTGCGGCGTGAGCGAGCGGCGCCGGGCGCGCAAGAACTCGCGGAGCGCGGAGCGGCGAAAGTCGCCGGCGGCGGCTCCCGGCGGAATCTTATCTTCCACACATTATGTATTCGCGCTGCGGCTTGTCATACACTCGTCCGATACTGCTCTTTACCGGTGCGGGGAGTTCCTTATATGCCGTCTGAGTTCGGTGGCGCGAGAAATCCATGGATCTGGCCGGACGGAAATCGCATGGCGTTCTCGGTAGGCTGTGCTTTCGAGGCATTCGAGCGGAAGAGTCAGTACGGCATCTACGGCGACGCGAACAAGACCGATCACTTCTCGCTTTCCTACGGGGACTATGGCTGGAAAGCGGGCGCGTGGCGGCTCTTCGAGTTGATGCGCGAATACGGCATCAAGATGAGCATGTCGGTCAACGGCCTCGTCGCCGAACGCCACCCCGAGGTCGTGCGCGAAGCGACGAAGGACGGCTACGAGATCGTCGGCCACGGTTGGGCGAACGACGTCGTGAAGATGCGCGATGAGGATCCCGACGGCGAACGCGAAGAGATTCGCCGTTCGACCGAGGCGCTGATGAAAGCGGGAGCCGAGCGTCCGGTCGGCTGGACGAGCCCCGGCAGCACCGGTTCGACGAACACGCTGAATTTTTTGCGCGAAGCCGGCTATATCTGGAACGGCGACGATGCGAGCGACGATCTGCCGTTCGTGCGGTCGACGCCGAGCGGCAACATCGTGATGATGCCGCGCGCGAACCTCGCGCAAAGCGACATCGTCGTTTGGCTGAATCCGCGCAACCCGCCCAGCGTGCTGTGGGAAGGCTTCAAGGATACGTTCGATACCCTCTACGCCGAGGCGCAGAACGGTCAGACGCGCTGGACGGAGCTGGGATTGCACTGCCACATCGGCGGCCGTCCCACGCTCGTACCAACGATTCGCAAGTGCCTCGACTACGTGAAACAGCATTCCGGCGTTTGGTATGCGCGCAAGCGCGACATCGCCGAATGGGCGCTCGAACACGACGCACCGGCACTGGCCGGTGTTTCATGACCCGCTCCCTCACCAGAAAGGCCTCCATGATTTCGTCCGACCGCCTATCGCGAGCGCTCCGCGTAATCGCGTTCGTGCTGGCAGCTTTCGTTTGCGCTGGTGCAAATGTGCAAGCGCAGACGGCGAAAATTCCGATTCGTATCGGCGTTATCAAGATAACCGGAATTACCGTGATCTACGCCGCGCAAAAGTTGGGATATTTCGCCGAGCAAGGGTTGGATGCAACGTTGACGCCTGCAACGAACGGAGAGGTGCTTCTCAACGCGCTCGGCGCGGGCGACCTCGACTTCACGCTTGCCATCCCCGGTACTGCAATGCAAGCGCGCGACCGGGCTGGCCAAAAAGTCGTGCTTGTGCTGCAAAACGAAGTCGCGCACGCGCAAGCGCCGGATCAAGGCGCAGTGCTTGCGCGAATCGATAGCGGCATCACGTCGATGAGCCAGCTCGGCGGAAAGACGATCGGCTATCTTTCGATCGGCAACCAGTATTCGGCGACGGTACATGACGTCTTGATGAAGCACGGCGTCGACCCCAAGACCGTGCACGAAGTCGAAATTCCGCTGGCACAAATGCAAGGCGCCATGGAGAAGCATACCGTTGACGCCGTAGCGGCCCTGGAACCGTTCGTGACGATCATCGGCGATTCAAAACAAACGCGAGTGCTATCGTGGAACTACACGGAGGCCGTTCCCAGTCAGCCGGTGGGCGCGTTTTGGGCGATGGAAGATTGGGCCAACAAGAATCCAGCGATCGTTAAGAAGTTTCAAACTGCCGTTCGCGAAGCAACGCTCTATCTCGAAACGCATCCCGACGATAAGGTAAAGCTCACTCAAGAGTTCACGGGAATACAATCGAACCTCCTCGCACATCTGATACCCGATCTCTGGACGAACAAAGTCGTGCGCAGCGACTGGGAAAAGATGATGAAGATGATGGTGCAGCAGAACTTGATCAGCTCCAAGCTGACGTTCGGCGAGATGGTTCCGGCAAACGCCATGGATCCCGGTCACTAGACCAGCGTCGTGCAGAACCTCAACGCGATCCCGGATCTCGTACTCGTCAACGGAACGGTCCTCACGGTTGACGGGTCCAACTCCGTCGCCGAAGCCGTCGGAGTAACGGCCGGCCTCATCACCGCGATCGGCAGCACGAACGACGTGCTGTCGCTGCGCGGTCCGAAGACGAAGGTCATCGACTTGGAGGGCCGCACGCTGATCCCGGGTCTCATCGACCCGCACGTGCATCTTGCCGACCACGGCACGAGTATGGTGATGGCCGTCGACGTGCGCGATCTGTATCGCGATATCACATCGGTGACGCACATGGTCGATCGCGTGCGGGATCGCGTTAAAACGACGGCGGAAGGCACGTGGCTTTACGGCTTCGGCAGCCCGCTCGCCGATCGCCGCATGGCCGAGAAACGGTTACCGACGCGCAGCGAGCTCGACGCCGTCGCACCGAAGCATCCCGTCGTCCTCACGTTCGGCGCGCACGTCTTCATCGCCAACAGCGTTGCGCTGAATCTCGCGAAGATAACGAAAGATACGCCCGATCCCGAAGGCGGCGAGATCCAACGCGATCCCGAGACGGGCGAACTCACCGGGAAGCTGCTCGAACGCGCGCAACTGCTCGTGCGTGCTGCGATCGGACCGGAGATTCCGGTCGCCTACAGTGTCAAGACAGACTATCATCACCTCAAAGCGGGCATCACGTTTGCGTCGCAGTCGGCACTCTCGCGCGGCGTTACGTCCGTGCACGACATGGTGATGACGAACGTCGCGATCCGCGCCTATCAGGAACTGGCCGAAGAAGACGCGCTGCCGCTGCGCACGAGCCTCTTGATCCGCATCATCGAGAGCCCGATCAAACCGGAATCGCTGCTGAACCTCGGCTTCTATTCGGGATTCGGGAACAGCATGCTGCGCTTGGGCGGCGTGAAGATGTCGATCGACGGCGGCATCACCGGTAAGGCGGCGGCCTTCTACGATCCCTATCTGCCCGACGAACACGATCCAGCGCACGAACACGAGTGTTATTGCGGCATCATTCGCATTCCGACCGAAGAGCTTGAGAGTACGGTCGACGCGTATCATCGCGCCGGGCACCGCGTGTGCGTACACGCGATCGGCGACCGAGCCGCCGACATGGCACTGGCCGCATTCGATGCTGCAATAACGGCGCATCCGCGCGACGACCATCGCCACCGCATCGAACACTTCGGCAACTGGGCACTCACTCCGGAGCGCATCGAGAAAGCGCGGCGGCTCGGCATCGTGCCGGTGCCCAACCTGTCGTTCATGCACTCCATCATGCCGCCGGTACGGTCGTTCATCGGAACGGATCGTTTGAAGGGCGCGTTCGGGTTGAAGACGATGCTCGATGCGGGCCTGCGCGTGATCACCGGCTCAGACGGTCCGGGATTCTTCCCGACCGATCCGCTACGAGATATCGGCATCGCCACCTCGCGCCGAACGCTCGAAGGCGACGCCGTCGAGCCCCAAGAGGCGATCAGTGCGGTCCAGGCGCTGCGCATGATGACGATTGATGCCGCATGGTCGGGCTTCGAAGAAGACGAGAAGGGCTCGATCGAGCTCGGAAAGCTCGCCGACTTCGCAATCCTCGAGCGCAATCCGTTGGAGACCGCATTCGAGGACATCGGTTCGATCGAAGTCGACGCCACGCTCATAAACGGCAAGTTCGTATTCCAGCGTGCCGGCGCGGAGATGGCCGCTCGCGCTTAGGTCGTTTTCGACGCCAATACTTCGGCAAGCAAGAATGGCAGTACTCACGGCAACGTCTGAGGCTGCGCGCACGCAACAACGGTTTGACCGGATTCAAAGGGCTAAGCGTCACTGCCCCGCGCGACCCATGATGGAGGTCGTGCGTTTAACGACTGCATTCAAGGCGCGCGCAGTCATGCCATTCCGGTCGTTCGCGCACATCGCGGCACCGAGTACTGCTGTCCCGAATCAAACAGCATCCGCACCGGCATCGCGTCGATGATCGGAGCACCAGCCAGCGACGTGATCGCAGTAGGGAATCGACTCACATGACAGCCAAGTCCGGCGATCTGGTGGCGCAATGTCCCCAGCTCGAAGGGCGGTGTACGATGTCTTGGGAGGCTGTTAGTGCGATCGCGTCAATCGCGAGTGCCTTTATCGTTCTCATAGCGGCGATCGCAGCCGTGCGACAACTGCGGCACATGCGCCTGGGGAACCAATTGAGTTCCTTCTTCCAGGTCATGGCGTGGGTTCAATCTGCGGAAGGCATCGAAGCCCGGCGATTCCTCGCGTCTCTGGATCTTAGCGATCGCGCGACGCTTCTCGCGGTGACAACGCCCAAGGTGGATCATCGGCTCACCGCAATCGGCGCTCATTACCAGAACGTTGCTCGACTGCTCAATCTCGGAGTCCTCGACGATTCGTTATTCGGGGCGTACTACGACATGGTGCCGCGCGTCTGGAAAGAATTGCAACCGATAGCGGCGTTACTGCGCGAGCAAACCGGGGCGGCGATCTGGATCGATTTCGAATACTTGGCGTATCGTGAACGCAAACAACGGATATTAGCGAAGCTGTTTCGTCGCTACCCGGTTGACTTCGTGANNTTTAGCGCTGCGCGGTCAGCGCTCGCGGGCACCGTTCTGAACCGAGAGCTCCCAGCGATACCCGTCCGGATCGTGAAACCACAGGCCCATGTGGGGCGAGCCCGGCGACGTGGGGCCGATTTCGTCGCCCGGGTCTTCCAGTTCTACGCCGTTTTTCT
>PLRU01000034.1:128168-397077 GCA_003164045.1 Candidatus Lustribacter telmatis | reverse complement strand
GCCAACTGTTGAGCGGCGCGAAGCGTTGCGTGCCGGAGCCTGCGCCGCCGCGGCCGTCGCCGATGCGGTACGTGCCCGCACTGTGCCACGACATGCGAATGAAGAACGGCCCGTAGTGACCGTAATCTGCCGGCCACCAGGGCTGCGAGGTGGTCGTCAGTGTCATGATGTCGCGTTTCAGCGCATCCTGATCGAGTTTCTTAAATTCCTGGGCGTAGTTGAACGCCGTGCCCATTGGATTCGACGAGGGCGAGTGCTGATGGAGAACCTTCAGATCCAACTGATTCGGCCACCAGTCTCGATTGGTCATGAGGCCAGCCGGCATGTGCGTGCCTTCCGGCTTTCCGTGCTCGACAGGGCATCCGCCGGAGTTCTGATCCGTTGCGCTCATCGTTTTCTCCAATCGTGACTGTACCGATACCACCGAATCTATCACGCCAACCTGAGGTAAGTAAATTCGGCGTTCGCCTCTGCAATGGAATTCCGGCGCAGGAGAAGAACGCTGGGGGACTTTCCAAAGGGGAATCGCTATGAGCCAGAATGCCGAACGATCGCCGGCGTCCGCGAAGCCCGCGCCTGCGCTCCATCTCAGGTTTCTCTCGCACGGGACGCTCGAGTCTCGCGACTTGGAATTCACCCGCGCATTTTACGAAGAGTTCCTCGGCCTGGAGGTCCATCGGACGAGTCCGATTTCGCTGATGGTGCGGCTGGGCGGCCAGCACGTGTACGCGGTGGTGCAGTCGAAACGCGGCGCTGAAATGCCGTTCCTCAACCACAACGGGCTCGACGTCGAGACGCGCGAGGAGGTCGACACGGCATACCGCGTTGCGTGCGAACAAGCGGAGAAGTGGCGGCTGCATAAGCTCAGCAAGCCCGTCGTCCAACACGGCACGTACAGCTTCTACTTCTGGGATGCCGACGACAACTGTTGGGAGATCCTGACGAATCCCAGCGGCGGCTATTCGTGGATCTTCGAGATGGGAGACCTCGAGGGCAAAGGCCACATGGACCGGAGTTTTCCGAGCGCCGGAGGCACGTCGTAGACCGCGTTCATCGATGCAGTTCGTAACGCTGGCACGCGGGCGCGCTGCCGGGATCGTGATCGGCGAGGACGTCCTCGACTTTAGCGCGTGCCACGAAGCGCTTGGCCCCGCGCGACTCATCCCGCGGTCGGTGCGCGGCATTCTCGAAGGCGGCGAAGCGGCGATCGATCTCGTACGACGGGTGGTCGATGCGTGCGAATCCGGCGCCTTCGTGCGCGATCGTTTGCGTGAAACGGGCGCGCTCACGAAACGGCCGGAGACGCGGCTCTTCGCCCCGATTCCCGATCCTGGGATGATCCTCTCGTGCGGCCTGAACTACCACGCGCACTTGCGAGAAATGGCGACGCCGGTTCCCTTAGCGCCGACCGCCTTCACGAAAAACGCCGCGCAACTGATCGGCCCCGGCGATGCGATCGTGCTGCCGCCGTCGCATCCCGACATGGTCGATTGGGAAGGCGAGTTCAGCGTGGTGATCGGCGTTCCGTGCCACAACGTCGGTGAACGGGATGCGCTCGATTACGTTGCCGGTTACACGTTGATCAACGACGTCTCCGCGCGTGATTGGGTCGCGCCCGTGTTTAACGCGACCGGCGTCATGGGTCCGATCCTGGCGTGGGAGCAGAATCTCCTCGGCAAACAGTTTCCGACGTTTTGCCCGATGGGTCCCGTTCTGGTAACGCGCGACGAGATACCCGATCCCGACGACGTCGAACTTTCAACGCTGCTCAACGGCACGGTCATGCAATCGGCAAATACGAGCGACCTCGTCTTCAGCGTGCGAAAACTGATCGCGTACTACTCGCAGTTTTACGACCTTCGGCCCGGCGACGTCATCACGACCGGTTCGCCGTCCGGCGTCGGTTACGGACGCGATCCCAAAATCTTCATGCGTGACGGCGATCGCATCGAAGTGCACGCTACCGCGATCGGCGTCCTCGCTAACCCGGTACGCCGCGCTTCCCCGCTTCTATGAGGAGCTTGCGAAGGTAGCGCGTCGGCCGTGTGGGCCCGAGGCCTTCATGCGCCGGCAACGGCGCGCCGTTCGTCCTTGCGAGTTCGTACGCCGTCAAGTACGCGTACAGCGCATCGTAGAGCGGCAGGCTACGGTCGATAATCGCGGCGTCATCGTCTTCGAGCAGCATCGTGCCCTCAGAGATCGCCAGCAGTCCGAGCGCGGTCTGCGTTTCCACGGTTTCCGGATGCTCGTCTTCGAGCACGTAGTCGATGCCGGCTTGAATGATTCGAGCCAGCGCATGCAGCGCCGGATCGTCGAGCCGGTATTTCGCGAGCAGCTTCGCAAACGTGCTGCCGGCGGCATCGTGCGGCCCGAGTTCTGCCCCGGGCAGCGCAAACGGAACGGCGTCGTTTGGTGCCGCGTCTTCTCCGCCCCACGGCACGAAGACGAAGACGGCATCGCGGTCGATGAAGCGTTTGATCAACCACGGCGATGCCACCCGATCCAAGTGCACAAAATCTCGCGTCACCCATTTCATACCCGGTCCATCGACGCGGGGTATGCGCTCACCTTGCAGAGAATCGGCGACGCATGGTTCGCATTGTTGCTATCGTGGCATGCCTCGCGCTGATCTTCGGCCCAAGTCGCGGCGCGGGCCAATCAACGGCGGCTCCACTCGGAATCAAGCTTGTCACGCTCGGGACGCACGGCGGTCCGGTGCCGGATAAAGACCGTGCGCAGTCGTCCAATTTGCTTGTCATCAATGGGACGCTCTACCTGATCGATGCGGGCGATGGTGTTGTACGGCGCATCGCGCAGGCCGGCTATAGCTTCTTGAAACCGCGGAAGGTTTTCATCACGCACGATCATAGCGACCACACGCTGGGCCTCGCCGTGCTGTTGATCGACCAGTGGGAACAGGCGCCGCGCGATGTGACCGACGTTTACGGTCCACCGGGAACCGAGGCATTCGTCCGCGGGGTGCAACAGCTTGGAGCCGTCAACGCCGAAATCCGGTACTCCGAGGGGAAAGCTGCGTCTATGGCCGCCAGCGTTCACGCTCACGACATCGCAACGGGCGAGGTGTACCGTGACTCGAACGTTACCGTAACGGCCGTCGAGAACACCCACTTCGAAATCCGGCGTGGCGATCCGGGCTACGGAAAGTACAAGTCGTATGCGTACCGGTTTCAAACTCCGACCGGCAGCATCGTCTTCACCGGCGACACCGGACCCAGCGATGCGGTGACGGCGCTAGCGAAGGGCGCGGATGTGCTCGTATCTGAAATTGCATCCCCCCAGGAGATCGTCGCTCAGATGACTGCGAACGGTATTTGGCAGGGCAAAACGCCTCAAGAGCAAGACGGATTCGTGAAACACATGCGAGAGGAGCATCTGACTTCAGACGATGTAGCGAACATGGCGACCAAAGCGGGAGTGAAGAACGTCGTTCTCTCGCATCTGAGCGGGTGGACACCCGGAAATCAAATTGACGATTTCGCTCGTTTCGGCGACCAGGTTCGGAAATCGTTCGCGGGACACGTCTTCGTCGCCAAAGACCTCATGGTGCTGACGTTCTAAGCAAGAGCGTCGGATATCGGCAAACTCCGGATGCGTTTGCCGGTGAGCGCAAAGATCGCATTGGTGATCGCCGGTGCCAGCGTCGGCACCCCGATTTCGCCGGCGCCGGTGGACGGGCGTGCAGTGCGAACGATGTCGACCACGAATTCCGGCGAACCGTTCATGTGCACGACGGGATAGTCAGGGAAGTTTTTTTGTACCGCCCCGCCGTCTTTAAACGTGATCTTGCCGCTTAGCGTAGCGGAAAGCGCGTAGATTATCGCGCTCGGAACTTGTTGCTCGAGCGTGTCGATATTGACGGGCTGGCCGACGTCGACCGAGGTGGTCAACTTGTGTACGGCGAGCTTGCCGCCGGGCATGGAGACTTCGGCGACCATTGCGACCCACGCGCCGTCGTACTGGCCGAGGGCCACACCATGCGCATGGCCGGCGGGTAGCGGCGAACCCCAGTTTGCGAGCTTCGCAACGCGCTCGAGCACGCCGCGCGGCGGCTGGTTCGGTTCGAGCATCGCCAGACGAAAAGCGACGGGATCTTTCCCGGCCGCGTGCGCGAGCTCGTCGATGAACGATTCCGTCGGGAACGTGCTGGCGTTATAGTACGGCGCGCGCCAGTGACCGACCCAGATTGCGGAACTGAGCTTATGCCACGATGAGAGTTGGTTCGGGATCGCGTACGGCAGGTCGGCGATGCCGCGAGCCGCGTCGGGATCGAGTCCCTCTTTCGTGATTCGTGCGGGCGACGTGCGCGCGTTGATCGACGACGACGCCATGACTTGTTTGAGCGCTACGAGAGTCCCGTCCGGCGCCAGCGAGCCGGCCAGCGCGTTGATCGTGCCACCGCGGTACGGATCGTTGCGCATATCGTCTTCACGGGTCCAGACCACTTTGATCGGGATCCCGGCGGCCTTCGACACTTCGACCGCGTCTTGTGCGAAATCGACCTCGCCGCGCCGGCCGAAACCGCCGCCGAGGTAGGTCGTGTGCACGATGACTTTTTCGAGCGGCACGCCGGCGATCTCCGCCGCCATCGACTGTGTGGGCGTCTGCGCCTGCGTCGGTAACCACAGCGTCACGCCGTCGGCCCGCACGTCGGCGGTCGCGTTCATCGGTTCCATCGTCGCGTGGGCGAGATACGGCGTCTCATATAACGCGGTGACGGTCTTGCCGCTCTGTAATGCGGCCTCGGTATCGCCGGTGTTCTTCATGGCGATGCCCGGCTTTTGCACCAGGGATCGGCCTTCGGCGTAGATCGTGTCGGTGGAGAGGCCCGCATTGGGGCCTGGCGCGTACGCGACCTTTAGAAGCGTGCGGCCATGAAATGCCGCGTACGTGTTATCGGCGATCACTGCGACGCCGGAGGAGACCTTGACGACCTTCCGCACTCCGGGAAATTTCAACGCCGCGGATGCGTCGAACGACGTGACCGTCGCGCCGATTTGCAACGGCTTCTCGATCGACGCATACTTCATGCCCGGAACGCGGACGTCCATGCCGTACATTGCCGTGCCGTTGGTCTTCGGCACGATGTCGAGCCGGCGCTGGCGGGTGCCCATGATCTTGTATTGGTCGGGCGTCTTGAGGACGACATCGGTTGGAACGGGCAGCGCCAGCGCTGCGGCAAACAGCGTCGGGTATGCAGCGCGCTGTCCNNCGGCGCTAACGAGCATCGCGCGTGCCGTCGCGCCGGCCTTGCGCATGACGGGCCCCATCGTCGGCGTGCTCTTGCTGCCGGCGGTGAAAATGCCGTGCCAAAACGGGCTGTAGTATGCCGGTGCGACGGGGCAGAGTTCGAATGAGACGGTCGAAAACGGGATGTCCAACTCGTCGGCCAGCATCATGGGCAAGCCCGTCGTCGTGCCTTGGCCCATTTCGATGTGGTTGAGAACGACGGTCGTTTTCCCGTTCGGATGCATCTTTAGCCACACGAGCGGAGAGAAGTCGGTCGCGGTCGCAGCGGCCGCCGGCGTCCCGGGCATGGTGATGTCGAGGCCCAGCGAAAAACCCGCGCCGGCGACGGCAAAAATGCGGAGAGCGTCTTTACGCGAGAGTGTGTCGGTCATGCGATGCCTACGCTTTTGATGGCGGCTTTAATACGTGGATAACAGCCGCAACGGCAGATGTTGGTCATCGTAACGTCGATGTCGGCGTCCGTTGGTTTCGGCTTATGCGAAAGCAACGCTGCCGCCGCCATGATCTGGCCCGACTGACAGTAGCCGCACTGCGGCACGCCGAGTTCGACCCACGCCGTTTGGAGCGGGTGCGGCTTGTCGATGGGGGCGAGCCCCTCGATCGTCGTAATCTTTTTACCGGCGACGGCGGACACCGGCACCGAACACGAGCGCACCGCGGCGCCGTCGAGGTGCACCGTGCAAGCACCGCAGGCAGCGATCCCACAGCCGAATTTCGTTCCGGTCAGTCCGACAACGTCGCGGATCGCCCACAGCAGCGGCATCGTCTCAGGGACGTCGAGGTGGTGGGACACGCCGTTGATCACCAAGCTCACCATTGATGACTCCGTTTCTTCTCTGTAGAGAGAGGCTGCGGTCGGGATAGGGTAGTTCGATGATTGGAAAGCGCTCCCTAGCGCTGCTTGGGGGGCTCGGGCTTGCATTAACGTCTGATAACGGAGCGGCCGGAACTGCGACGTCGTATGAGACGCGAATGGACAACGGATTGGGCACGGAAATCAGTCGGCGAAAGCTGCTCGCCGCCGCCGGTGTGACCGCGGTAGCGGCCTCGCTCACGGGCACGGGAGAAGCTGAAGCAGCGTTCGCCGGCGGGCGGTCGTCCGACCCGGCGTCGACGCCCCCCGTGCACGGGCTGCACTTGCAGTTCGGCGCGGATGCCTCGTCGGAGATGGTGGTGTCCTGGCACACGCTGCAGCCGGTCCGTCACCCTCGCGTCGTGCTCGGGCACCTCGACGGCAAGCTCGAGCGAACCGCCGCTGCCGCAGCGGCCAGCTACACCGATGCAAAGTCTGGTCAGACCGTCTACGCATATCACGCAAAGCTTACGGGTCTGCAGCCTGGCGCCGCCTATTTGTATGCAGCCTTGCACGAAGGTGCGGAGCCGCAGTTCGGGACGTTCCGTACCATGAAGCGTGGGCGATCGCCGTTCACGTTCACGAGTTTCGGCGATCAAGGCACGCCGACGCTCGGCAAACGATACGTACCGCCGGCGGGCGTCGCGATTGCGAATCCACCGTTCGTCAATGACAATCTTGGCTCGCCGGCCGGCGGCGACACGACGCTCGGAGTGGAGCGGCTGCGGCCGGCGTTTCATTTGTTCAACGGCGATCTGTGCTATGCCAATCTCGCCGACGACCGCGTGCGCACGTGGTGGGATTTCTGGACGAACAATAGCCGGAGCGCTCGCAACCGTCCGTGGATGCCCTCGCCCGGCAACCACGAGAACGAACTTGGCAACGGGCCGATCGGCTATCGTGCATATCAGACATACTTCTCGTTGCCGGTGGTTCCGGGTCAGACGAGCGTGACGCGCGGACTCTGGTATACCTTTACCGCGGGCTCGATGCGCGTCATCAGCATTGCAAACGACGACGTCGTCTATCAAGATGGCGGAAACTCATACGTCCGCGGGTATTCCGCCGGCGCACAGAAGGCCTGGCTGGAACGTGAGTTGGCCGCTGCGCGTCGCGATCGCGGCATCGACTGGGTGGTCGTCTGCATGCATCAAGTCGCGATCTCATCGGTCGACATGTTCAACGGCGCCGACCTCGGGATTCGCCAAGAGTGGCTGCCGCTGTTCGACAAGTATGGTGTCGATCTCGTCGTGTGCGGGCACGAGCACCATTACGAACGGTCGCATCCGATTCGCGGCCGGCAACCCAACGCGACGCTCACGCCGATTCCGGCGGCGACCGCGACCGACGTGATCGATACGACGAAAGGCACCGTACACATGGTCATCGGCGGCGGTGGCACCTCGGCTCCGTCGAATCAGCTGTTCTTTAATCCACCGGCATGCCGCGTCATCACTGCCGTGGGCGCACTCGACGCGGCCACCGGTAAGCGTCCGCCGATCTACGTAAAAGAAGATGCACCCTGGTCGGCCGTGCGCAACGCCGCGCACTCTTACGGCTTCGCCGCATTCAGTCTCGATCCGGGATCGGCTCCCGGCGGCTATACCACCATCACGGTCACTTATTACGATGTTGTTGGGAGCGACGGCGAGTTGGCGCCGTTTGAAACGTTCACGTTGCGCCGCCCACGCCGCGACTAGCTACTTGGTCTTCTCCCAGTCGGGCTTGCCGTGTTCGCCGACGCTGGTGGAGTATAGGATCTGAGCGTTCCGCGACTTTTGAAATTCTTCGAGCGATTCGCCGCGCATCGCCGCGTAGATGTGCAGATTCGACACCCCGACGACCGCGCCCAGCTTTTCCAGCATGAAAAACGAAACGCCGTAGTGGATCATCTCGCGCCAGGCACGGCGACGAACGAGGTCGCGCTCTTCGTCAGAGAGGCCGGCATCTGAGAATGCGCCTTCCGGATCTTTCAAAAAGTGCGCGCGCTTCGCCGGGGCGATAAGATCGTGCAGAAATTTGTTGATGCGATATGCGGCTACGCTCCGTTCCAGCGTGAACGGATAGGTTCCCGAGAGCGCTTCGATGCCGTCGAGTTGATGCCGCATGTTCTCGCGATACGAAGCGTAGATATCGACGGTCGGGTCGACTGCTTCGTTCTCATAGATCGCGACGCCGATGCCGGTCATCGAGGGTAAGTAATAGGCCTGATGGACCTTGCGAACGCTCGCGGACATCGCGCCGCGCATGATGAGGTACATGATGACTTCCGCGCCCTCGAAGCCGCCAAGCGTCGCCAACTGCGCGTGCGTCATCTCGCTGAGCGTCGCGGGGTCTTTTTCCAAGAGCGTGAGGAACCGCTCGTCCCAGGCCACGTTATTGAACCCGGCCCGCTCGCCGTGGACTTGGTGTGACAACCCGCCGGTCGCAATGATCACCACCCGCAGATCTTCCGGAAAGCTCTCAATCGCCCGCCGCAGCGCTTGGCCGAGTTTGTAGCATCGCTTCGCCGATGGTATCGGAAACTGTACGACGCCGACTTGCAGCGGCACGATCGGCGCAGGCCATGCCGGCTCGTGTGGCCACAAGACGGAGAGCGGTGAGAACGCACCGTGATCGAGTGCTTTGTCTTGGAAGAACGAGAGGTCGAACTCCTCGGCGACCAGCGCGTTGCCGATATGCGCGGCGAACTTCGGGTGGCCGATCAGCGGCGGCAGTGCCCGCGGGCCGCCGCCTTCATCGGCCGGCGGATACGAAGTCCCGATTCCGAGCGCGAACGGCGAATAGTGGTCGAAGAAGAACGACGTGACGTGATCGTTGAAAATATAGAACACGACGTCGGGTTGCTTTTCGAGCAGCCAGCGTTGTACCGGCGCGTATGCTTCGAAGATCGGCGCCCAGGCCGGATCGGTTTGTTTGTTTTGATCGAACGCATAGCCGATCGTTGGCGTATGCGAGGAGGCAACGGAGCCGATGATGGTAGCCATTCGAGGTGGTCTCCTGGGTGCTGAGTGGGAGACGGGGAGGCGCGCCGGAGATGGAACGAGGCGGGCGTGATCCGAGAGAAGTGTTTTCTACGGTAGAGGCGTCCAATGCTTTTGGAGAACTGTAGGGGATGAGCTTCAGTGATGTCATCCGTACCTGCATCAACAATGCGTGGGACGACGGTTATCCGTGCCTCCTGGGGACTGCCGGCGAGAACGGGCCGAACATCAGCCCGAAAGGCAGCATGTTCTTGTTCGACGAGCAGCACTTGGCATATTGGGAGAGATCGAAACTCCAGGCGCTCGAGAACCTGCGCCACGATAAGCGCGTGATCGTCTTTTACAACAACATGAAGGCGCAGCGGGAGGGTCTCTTGGAATCCGGATTTTTGCGCTTTTACGGCGTGGCCGAGTTGCACGAAGACGGTCCGGTTCGCGACGCAATATTTGCTCGTCTGAACGAACGTGAGGCGACGCACGTCGGTGCCGATACCGGCATCGGCGTGCTCATCACGATCGACCGGGCGGTCGATGTTCGTGGAAAAGCGCTCGCATGATCAATCCGTCAGCCGTTGCCCGCGTGCTTCTTGCCGCGGTCGTTTTGATTGCGGCTCCCGCAACGGGACAGACTCCAGCGACCTTGAGCATTGCGACGAATCCGATCGACTCGGGTGCGGAAGTCTATTACGCCGACGATCTAGGCTTCTTTGCGAAGGCGGGCCTGAACGTCCAAATTCAGCCGGGCCAGAACGGGGCCGCGATCGCTGCGGCCGTCGCGGGGAACGCGGTGGACATCGGGTACGCCGATATCGGCGCGCTGGCAAAGGCGCATACGCGCGGCATCGATTTCAGCATCATCGCGCCGGCTGCACTATGGGACTCGACCGTACCGGTGAATGCGATCATGGTCTCAAAGACGTCGCCGGTTCGCAATGCTAAGGACTTGAACGGTAAGACGATCGCCGTTCCCGGACTCGGCACTGCTGCGGCTTTCGTCGTGTTCGCTTGGCTCGATGCAAACGGCGCCGACTCGAGTACCGTCAAGTTCATCGAACTTCCGTACTCGGCGATGCCGGCCGCGATCGAGGCGGGACGCGTCGATGCCGCGCACGTCGCCGAGCCGTTCATCAGCGTTGCGCGGGAGCACGCTCGCGTTCTCGCCTCGGCCGATGATGCGCTCGGCAAACAGTATCTGCGTACCGTTTGGTTCGCGCGGACGTCGTGGGCGACGGCGCATCCCGATCTCGTCGCCCGGTTCGTCTCGGTAATGCGGCAAACTGCTACGTGGGCAAACGACAAGCGCAATCAGGCCAAAAGCGCGGCCCTTCTGGTGCAACACACCAAAATCGACCCCGCACTCGTCGCCTCGATGACACGCGCCCGTTATGGCGAGAGCCTGGAGCCCAGCCTCCTCCAGCCGGAAGTCGACCTCAACGCGAAGTACGATCACTTCGCCTCGTTCCCGTCTACCGAGCTCGTCTACAAACGCTAACGGCTCGCGATGCCGTCGAGCACGACGTTGACGAACGGTTCGATGTCGTCCGGCGGGATCGGCGCGCGGCGGATGAGCTTCAAGTACCAAAAATACGCGGAAACGAGATCGATCAACATACCGGGATCGGCGTCCGCGCGCATCTCGCCGCGCGCGACCGCTCGTTCGAAGACGCGCATCGCCGCAATGCGCCGTTCGTCGACGTATGCACCCACGATCGAGGCTAATTCGCCGTCGTGCATCGCTTCCGCAACGAGCGCCGGGATGATCGGACCGCCGGGCGTGTCCAAATAACTTGCGTACAACCGATAGAGGGCGCGCAAGTCGTCGCGCAGCGAGCCCGCGTCGGGCAGCGGTGCACTCTCACTGACTTCACGCAGCAACTCGGCGACGAGTGCCAACTTGGACGGCCAGCGCCGATAAATCGATTGGCGCGTCACGCCCGCCTGTTGCGCGACGCCCTCGATGCTGAGATTCGCATAGCCGGCTTTGCCGAGCAGCTCGGCGGTTGCGCGAAGGATGGCCGCGTGAACGTCGGGATTTCGCGGCCGCCCGGCCTTACGCGGTTCGATCAATGCTGCTCGCCGAACATCTGTTTTTCGAAGGCGTCGTATGCTTCGACTTCCGGACCGTCATATGGTTGACGAACCTCCATGACGTCGTATGCGGCGACGAACGAATTGTACGATGCGCCGGAGAAGTGCGCCGAACGGGCGTTTTCCCAACGTACGTACCCTTGCGCGTCGACGCAGTCGTCGTCGACCGACGCGGCAACGACCCGACCGACGAACATGATCCGGTCGGACCACTCGTGGTACCACTCGAGGACGCATTCGAAGTGCCGCGTGCACTCTTCCACCCGCGGCGGCTTCACCGCGAGCGCCGGCAGCTCGTGCAGACCGGCCTTGGTCAACTCGTTCACGCCGCGGGCGAACGGCAGGCCGACGACCCTCACGGCTTCGAGCACGTCGCGCTCGAACGGCGGCAAATTCACGACGAACTCGCGCGTCGCCAAGACGTTGAGCGAGGTGTCCTTGCTGGGACGGCACGTGAACGCGATGTCGACCGGGTTGTGGTTGACTCTCGTCGCGGTCCCAAACGCGGCCGCATTGACCGCGCCCTCGGTGTCGACCGTGGTGATGATGGCGAGGGCCGACGACGGGGCAAACAGGCGGTCCCACCAGATCTCGGGCTGGGCGATTTTCATGGGATCTCCGGAAGGGGGTCGACTATTAGAATACAAACCTGTATTGTATTCGAACGGTCGCCGTCCCTGGCGGCTGACTTGGGAGGCTCGTTTGTCCTACGTCGTGGCCGTCGATATCGGCGGTACGTTCACCGATCTCGTGGCGTTCGACCGAACGTCCAACCGGGTCGTATACACGAAGAGCCCGACGACCTACGGCGACTTCGGAGCCGGCATTCTCGAGTGCTTCGCAAAAGTGAAACTCGAACCGTCCGACGTCGAACTCATCAACCACGGCACGACGCTCGTGATCAACGCGCTCATCCAGCGCAACGGCGCGCGCGCGGCGTTGGTCGCAACGAAGGGCTTCCGCGACGTGCTCGAGATCGCCCGGGGCAACCGGCCGGATCCGTTCGATCTCTATTTCAAGCGCGACGAACCCTTGATCCCGCGCACGCGGCGCTTCGAGCTGAACGAACGCATCGATGCGCGCGGCAACGTCGTCGTGCCGCTCGATCCCGCCGAAATAGAGACGCTCGCGGCCGAATTGCGCGCTCTCGGCGTCGACTCGGTTGCCGTTTGTTTTCTTCATTCCTATGCGAATCCGGCGCACGAACGGCAAGCGGCGGAAGCCTTGCGTGCGGCCCTGCCCGGCGTGTTTGTAACGCACAGCATCGAACTTACGCACGAGTGGTACGAATACGAACGTACGTCGACGGTCGCCGCGAACGCGTTCGTGGGACCGGACGTCAACGCGTACGTTCGCCGGCTCGACGATCAGCTTCGCGCGCGTGGCTTTCGCGGGACGCTCTATTTTATGGGGTCGAACGGCGGCGTGCTTTCGGTCGACCGCACTTGTCGCCAGCCGATCGCGCTCGTTGAGTCCGGCCCGATCGGCGGATGCATCGGCGCCGGTGCGTATGCAGAAGCGCTCGGGATCGAGCACGCGATCGCATTCGACATGGGCGGAACCACGGCGAAGTGCGCGCTCGTCGAGAACGGGCGATTCGCGGTTGAATCCGTGTACTATGCTGCCGGGTACGTCAAAGGTTTTCCGATCAAGTCGCCGGTCGTCGACATCGTTGAAGTGGGCTCCGGCGGCGGCTCCATCGCATGGCTGGATGGCCAAGAACGGCTGCACGTCGGCCCGCGTAGTGCCGGCAGTACGCCGGGGCCGGTGTGTTATGGCCGCGGCGGCAGCGAGCCGACGGTTACGGATGCCAATTTGCTGCTCGGCCGCATCGCGGCCGATCGTTTTCTCGGCGGCGAGTTCGCACTCGATCGCGCTGCCGCGACGGAAGCCTTCGCGCAGTTGGGCGATTCGCTCGGATACGGGCGCGATCGTCTGCTCGAGCTTGCGAACGGCGTGATCGAAATCGCCACCGTCACCATGGCCGGTGCGATTCGGCAAGTGTCCGTCGAACACGGGCGCGATCCGCGCGACTTCGTGCTCTTTGCATACGGCGGCGGCGGGCCGCTCCACGGCGCGGCGTTGGCGCGGGAATTGTCGATTCCGACGGTCATCGTGCCGCCCGAGCCCGGCACATTTTGCGCGACCGGTATGTTGCTTGCCGAAGCCCGGCTCGATGACGCGGCAACCTGGGCCGTGCCGTTCCACGCCGATGCCGTTGCGGCCATCGACGAGGCGTTCGGCCGGATGGAAGCGGATGCGACCGCCCTGCTTTGTGCCGAATTCGGCGACCCATCGGTGCGCATCGAGCGCATGATCGAAATGCGCTATGTCGGTCAACGCCATAACGTGAAGGTTCCCATTCCCACGGGCGCCGATAGCGCGGCCATCCGGCTTGCGTTCGACGCGGATTACCGCCGGCGTTACGGACATGCCGATCCGTCGATTCCGGCGGAAATTCAAGCCTTGCACATCTCCGTGTTCGCGCGACTCGAGCGACCGGACATCGGCCGTTTGCCGCGTGCCGCGACGCCGCCGCGCGCACCCGAGCGGCGGCCGGTGGCATTCGGGCGGGAGTATGGCGTGCTCGAGGCCGACGTCTACGATCGCTACGCGCTCAAGCCCGGCTTCAGCGCGATCGGCCCGGCCGTCCTCGAAGAGTATGGGTCGACGACCGTGGTGTGGCCCGGAGACCGGTTTACCATCGGCAGGCTCTACGAAATCCGTATCGACTGTACGCCGAAGGAGCAGATATGATCGCGCACGCGCCGGCCGTCGACCCCATCACGCTCGAAGTTATCCGGCACGGCCTCGTGTCGATCACGAATCAAATCGATGCGAATATCACGCGCACCGCCTTTAGTCCATACATCTACGAGTATCGCGACTATGCCGTCGGGTTCGTCGGCCCGGATGGTGAGCTCGTCGCGCAGTCCGTCGGCGGCATGCCGATCTTCGTCGCGGATTCTGTCGGCGCGGGCGTGCGCGACGGCCTTTCGCTCTATGGTCAGGCCGGAATCCATCCTGGCGATGTGATCGTGTGCAATCACGCGGCCGTGCAGGGCCAGCACCTCAACAACACCGTGATGTACACGCCGGTCGATGTCGATGACGTGCGGATCGGCTACTTCGCTATCAACGTGCACTGGATGGACATCGGCGGCGGCGCCGTGGGTTCGATCTCGAAGGATTCGACCGACATCTACATGGAGGGGCTGCAGCTTCGCTCGATCCGCCTGTGGTCGCGCGGCGAACGCGTCGACGACGTCTATCGCATCATCGAGAACAACACGCGCTTTCCAACCGAACTCATGGGCGATATCGAAGCGCAACTGGGTGGGTGTCTGCAAGGGCGCGACCTCATGGCCTCGCTCGCGCGCAAGTACGGCTGCGCGACGTTCCTGAGTGCGGTGACGACGATTCTCGACGATTGCGAACGGTCGGCGCGGGCGAAGATTCGCGCCATTCCGGATGGGACGTACGAGGCGGAGTCAGCTCTCGATGACGACGGCATGGGCACCGAACCGATTCCGATCAAGGTGAAGATTCTCATCGCAGGCGATGAGATGACGGTCGACTACTCCGGCATGCCGCCCCAGGTGCGCAGTTCGATCAATTCGGGCGCGCACGGCGGCGGCGTCACGACGGCCCGCATCGCGTTTAAGTATCTGATCGCGACCGACGAGCCGGCAAATGCCGGAACGTTCCGCCCGCTCAAGCTCATTCTTCCGCCCGGAACGCTGGTCAGCGCAGCGCCCACCGCGGCGATGGGTAACTATGGCTTCCCGTTTCCGACGATCGTCGACACGTTCATCCGCGCACTAGAGAAAGCAATGCCCGAAGCCGTGACGGGTGCGCACTTCGGATCGTATTCATCGGTGCGGTTCATCGGTACGTTTGCCGACGGAAAGCCGTTCCAGTGCTACGACAGCGGTCACGGCGGCTGGGGAGCGTCGGCCCGCGGCGACGGTTCGGGACCATTTCGCACGATGGCGCACGGTGACTCGCGCATCATTCCGGTCGAGCTGCAAGAGTCGATGTATCCATTCCGGCTCGAGGCATTCTCGTTGCGTGAAGATTCCGCCGGGGCGGGCCGTCATCGCGGCGGTCTCGGCTTCCGCAAGCGCTATCGCATGCTCGCTGCGTGCCGGCTGTCGCTGAACTTCGAGCGGCACGTCTGTCCACCGTGGGGCGTACAGGGCGGCGGTACCGCTCAACCGGGCATCGTGCGCGTCTATAAGGGCGGCACGGGTGAGCCGGAAATCGTGTACAAGTCTGAACACTATCTCCTCGAGCCGGGTGATGTCGTCGTCGTCGAAACGGGCGGTGGCGGCGGATATGGACCGCCCAGCGAACGAGACGAAGCGGCGATCGCGCGGGATGTGCTTTATGGTTACATCACGCCAGCCGCAGCCGAACGTGACTACGGCTATAAATCCGCGAATCAATCCACACCTCCCTCACCCGCAGCCGGAGGCCGCGCATGAACCGTTCTACCGCTCTCTCTTTGCTCGGCGGCATCGTCGCGTCGGCGGCCCGCCCCGCCGGAGCGCAAGGCCTGCCGCAGGTTCGCACCGTGGCAACGGCGCTCGACCAATCGGGCGCGCTGTATTACGCGCACGACCTCGGTATTTTCACCAAGCACGGCCTCGACGTCACGATCACGACGCCGAACGACAACGCGCTCGCCGTACCGTCGGTGGTATCCAATGCCGTTGACATCGCGTATACGAACATCTTGGCTATCGAGCAAGCATTTCGGAAGGGTCTACCGATCACGATGGTCGCGCCGGCGGCCGTCAACGATGCGCGTTGGCCGAACAACTATCTTTTGGTTCCGAAGGACTCGCCGATCAAAACGCCGCTGGACCTGCAGGGTAAAACGTTGGGGACATCACCGCTGAAAAATCTCGGCGACACCTGCACGAACGCCTGGGTCGAGCAGCACGGCGGCGATGGGTCCAAGCTCAAGTGGGTTGAGATCCCCTACATCGCGTGCGGCGAAGCGATGGCCACGGGCCGCATCGACGGCGCGTTCATCGTCGAACCGTTCGCCACGCGGCTGCGCGACACGACGCGGCTCTTGGGACGTCCGTACGAAGCGATCGCAAAGCGCTTTCTCGGCGCGGGCTACTTTACGACGAAGCAGTGGGCATCGGATCACCCGGATCTCGTCACGCGTTTCGCGGCCGCGATCCGCGAAGCATCGGCGTGGGGAAACAAAAATCAAGCCAAGAGTGCGCTCATCCTCGAGAAATACGCCAAGGTCGACGCCGACACGCTCGCGCACATGACGCGCTCCATCTACGCAGAGACGATCGTTCCCGCCGAACTTCAGCCGACGATCGATTTCGCTGCGAAATACAAGTTTCTCGATCAGACGTTTCCGGCGTCCGACTTGATCTGGAAGGCGTGAGCGTCTACCGCTTCATTCGTCCCCTGCTTTTCCGCCTCGACCCCGAGCGCGCGCACAGCTTCGCGCTCGGAGCGAGTGGCGCGCTCGGACGTCTCGGCGCGGTTCGCGCTGCCGCTTCGCAACGCTGGGGTGCGCCGCGCGATCCGCGCTTGGCGACGAACGTCGCGGGTATCGCGTTTCCCAACCCGGTAGGGCTCGGCGCCGGTTACGACAAGAGCGGCGATGCGATTCCGCTGATCTCGCGGTTGGGCTTCGGCTTTCTCGAAATCGGTTCGGTATCGCGTTGGCCCTCGGAGGGCAATCCGGTTCGCCCACGCGTCTTTCGCCTGCCGGCCGATGAAGCGCTGGTCGTGAACTACGGCGTGCCCAATGACGGGGCCGATGTCGTGGCCGCGCGTATTCGGGGCGTTGAGAGCGCCGTTCCGTTCGGCGTAAATCTCGTCGAGACGAACACGGGACACACGACTGAGCCGGCTGAGATTATCGAAGAACTCGCGCAGGCCGCGGCGACGTTCGCGCCGCTGGCGAGCTTCCTTGCCATAAGTGCCGAATGTGCCAACGCACCGGGCATGCATCCAATCGCGAAGCTGGATAACCTCCGCAGTTTGCTGGACGCGATCGGCCGGACCGGCCCATTGCCGCCGGTGTTCGTGAAGTTGCGCGTGCCGCCCGAGACGATCGACGACGTACTGCGCATTACCGATGGGTTTCCGTTCGTGCGCGGATTCCGCATCAATACGGTCCAGGCGCGTCCCTACGCCGGCCTGAACACGCCGCAGGAAACGTGGGAGCCGCTGAAAGGCTCGTTGTCGAGCCCGCGCCTGGGGTATCCGGCGATGCTGCAGGCCGTTCGCGATTGGTATCGCCGAGCGGATCCGCAACGCTACGCCCTGATCGCTTCGGGCGGAATCCGCACGGGCCGCGATGCGTACGCAACCTTGCGCGCCGGCGCGAGCCTCGTGCAGTGCGTAACCGCACTCATCTTTCAGGGTCCGTCGCTCGCGCGCCGGATCAACAAACAACTGCTTGCGCTGATGCAGGCCGACGGCGTTACGAACGTCGCGGAACTCATCGGTGCCGAGAACCAGAAGGTACACCAATGAGCGCTCGCGATCCGTGGTCGTATATTCAGCCATGGGACATCGATTCGATCCCCGTCGACATTCTCGATGAAGAGCAGCGCCGTGGTTGGATGCGCGCGATGTTCGTTGCCGGCGGGCTGCCGTACATGTGGCGGGAACTCGCGCAGCCGATGAGCGACGTGCGGTCGCGGTGCTCCAATCCGCACAGCATTGCGATGACTGGCGCGAGACCGGCGCGGAACTCGTCCGCGTCCTGCGCCCGGGACGCCGCATGGTCTCCGCGGAGATGTGCTTGGAAGGCGAACGTTTCGAGGGGCGGGTCAACGCCGACGTCCACATCCGGCAGTGGTACGACAAGATGTTTCCGGGCGGACGCAGCGATATTTCGAACTATAGCGGCGAAGAGCTGTGCTCGTTGATCGGTTCGGCGGTGACGGGTGCGCAATCCATGGACTGGCGCGGAATCGAACTTTTTTGGGGCCGCAAATCGGAAGGACATTCATGAAAATCGGGCGCTTTAACGACGGTCGCATCGGGGTGATCGTGGGAGACACGATCGTCGATGTCAGCGCGGCATGCGGAGTCGATCCGGCCGAATGGCCGCCCGTCGGCATCATCCGCGTGATCGCAAACTTCGAGCGGCTCCGTCCGGCGATCGAAAGGGCCGCCGCAGGGCCCGGCGTTCCGCTGAGCGCGGTCCGCCTCGAACCGCCGATCACGTGGCCGAGAAATTTGCTCGCGCTGCCGAACAATTTCGCGGATCACTCGGCCGAAATGCAGGGCCGCTCCTACGCGGGCGCCGGCAACAGTCTCGGCGCGAACGCGGCCGGCTTTTTCATGAAGGCCGGGAGTTCGATCGTTGGCCCAAGCGACGTCATTCGCATCCCCGATATGCCGGAGCGCGAGTTTCACTACGAATGCGAACTGGCGATCGTGATCGGCAAACCCGCGACGAACGTCACCGCCGCCGAGGCACTCGATCACATCTTCGGATATGCGTGTCTGATCGACGTCACGATGCGCGGCAAGGAAGAACGCGTGATGCGCAAGTCGATCACGTCGTTCACGCCGATCGGCCCGTGGATCACGACGGCTGACGAGGTCGGGCCGACGGACGATCTCGAGCTTCAGCTTTGGGTGAACGGTGCGTTGCGACAACATGCATTCGCGCGAGAAATGATCGTGGGCATTCGAGAAGCCGTCGAACTGTGCTCGTCCATTATGACGCTCGAGCCCGGCGACATCATTGCTAGCGGCACGATGGCCGGCGTCGGGCCGCTCACGGCCGGCGATAGCGTTCGCATTGCGATCGACAACGTCGGCTCCATGACGCTGCCGGTGGAAGCCGCCAAGCCGCTCCGCTTCAGCTTCGCGGGCCACCTACAATAGCGTTGCCGAGATCGCTTTCGCCGAGCGGCGCAAGATTTTCGCGAATCTCTCGGCAGTCTTCGAAGTCAGCCGCGTGTCCGGTGCTGCGAGGCTGATGGCGCAGCGGGTGCGCCCGGCAATGTCGCGGATGCTGACCGCGACCGTGCTTATTCCCGGTTCGCTCTCGGAAAAGGACGCCGCGTAGCCTCGCTTTCGCACATCAATCAACGCGCGCCCCAGCTTCGCGGTACTGGCGATCGTTTGGGGCGTGAGCTGTTCCAAACGGTCCCGTGGATAGAGCAGCGCAAAATCGTCGGGCGGTAATTCGGCTAGGAGCACCTTTCCGCTGGAAAGGCTATGCGCGGGCAGCAGCGACCCGACGCGTGACCCGACGCGTAAGTTATGGTGGCCCTCGACGCAGTCGAGAAAAATGACGTATTGCCCCTGCAAGATTCCCATCTGTATCGTCTCGCCGGTCTCGGCCGAGAGTGCCTCGAGATACGGTCGCGTTTGCGGCCGGATATCCAACTCCCGAACGGCCGCTAGCCCGATGTCGCGCAAGCGCTCGCCGAGGATATAGTCGCGCGAATCGGGCTCGCGGCCGACGTAGCCGTGATGCTCGAGCATGGCCACCAGCCGCGATGCCGTCGAGGGCGCGACGCTCAGCTCTTTAGCGATAGCGCCGACGCTCAGCCGGCGCCGCTCGGAGAAGAGCGCGAGCAAAACCAGCGCGTGCTCGACCGATTGAATAGGATACGCGGGCGCTCCGGATTTCTTCATGACCGCTCCTGCATTCATTCTGCCAAGCAGAATAATCGCCGTTGCTCTATTCTGGGCACGGTAGTATATTCCGTTGGCGATGGACTTTGGCGTTCAATTTTTTCCGTGCGTCGGACCGAAAGACGTACCCCCGGCCGCGTACTTCCGTGATGCGCTCGCTTTGACGGAACTTGCCGATTCGCTCGGCTACGACCACGTGCGAATGGTCGAGCACTATTTCCATCCGTACGGGGGCTACTCGCCGAACCCGCTGTTGTTCTTGGCCGCTGCCGCACAACGTACGAAGCGCCTGCGCCTGATGAGCGGTGCGGTCTTGCCGGTTTTCAACAACCCGTTGAAGCTTGCCGGTGAGATCGGCATGCTCGATGCGATATCGAACGGTCGCGTGGAAGTCGGTTTTGCCCGTGCCTTCCTGCCGCATGAATTTTCGCGCTTCGGCGTGCCGCTCGATGAGAGCCGCGCGCGTTTCGATGAAGGGCTCGAAGCCGTCACGCAACTCTTGGAGCATGAAGACGTCGCCTTCAACGGTCGCTTTCACGCCTTTCCGGCCACGACTTCGTTACCGCGGCCGACGCAATCGCCGCGACCGCCGTTCTGGGTCGCTGCTCTGGCGACCGAATCGTCGTTTGTGAATGCCGGGCGTCAGGGCCACAGCATCATGGCGATTCCCGTCGGCGGCGGAGAGATGGCGCGCCTGATCATGGCATACCGGACGGCCTGGAAAGAAGCTGGACACCCCGGTAACGGACGGGTCATGCTGGCCTTTCACATGTTCGTCCACGAAGAACCGGGCGCGGCGGCCCGCATCGCGCGTGGACCGTTGAATCGATACATTGCCTCGCTCGTCGATGCGGCGAGCGATTGGACCGCCGGCACGAGCTCGGCCGACTATCCCGGCTACGATAAGATCATCGCCAAACTGAAAGGCGACTCGTTCGAGTCGCAAGTCGCCGAAGGGTCCGCATTCGTTGGAACGCCGGCAGAAGTCACCGAGCAGATCCGCACGTTCGCTGCCCGCTCGGGGCCGTTCGAAATCGGGTCGCTTCAAGTGAACTTCAACGATCTGCCCGTGGACCTCGCCGCAACGTCGATGCGGTTGTTTGCCGCTGCGGTGGCGCCGCGCTTCAAGCAGACGGAAGTCAAGGTATGAACAAGCCCTCTCTTCGTCTCTTACTCGTGGCCGCACTCACGGCGTGCGTGATGATGAGCGCTGCCGCGGTCGTCCGTTCGGCGCCGCTCGAGACCTATGAGATCAACGCCATCATCCCACTGACGGGCGGCGGCGCTTTTCTTGGCAAGTCATACGTCGAAACGTTCCGCGCGGTCGAAAAATTGGTTAACTCCACTGGCGGCATCCAAGGGCATCCCGTAAAGTTCGTGACCGCAGATACGCAAACCAACGGACAGGTCGATGTCGAGCTGGTCAACAGCCTGATCGCCAAGCGGGTTCCGGTTTTTATCGACGGCGCACCGAGCACGGTGTGCCTGCCCTCAATCCCGCTCGTCGTGAATACTGGACCCGTCGACTACTGTCTATCGCCGGCGATTCATCCGCTCGCCGGGAGCTACGTCTTCTCGACGAACGCATCGACCTTCGACTTGTCGTCGGTGGCCGTCCGATATCTGCGGGAGCGCGGATGGAAGCGCATCGCCCTGATCACATCGACGGATTCAACGGGTCAGGAATACGACCGGCAGATCGCCACGGTGCTGGCCCAACCCGAGAATCGCGATATACAGCTCGTGATGCACGAGCACTTCAATCCGACCGATATCAGCGTGAACGCGCAGCTCGCTCGGATCAAGAGCGCTAACCCGCAAGCAATCTTGGCGTACACCACCGGGACGCCGTTGGGTACGGTGCTGCGCGGTCTGAGCGATGCCGGCTTAGTGCAACCGGTCATAACGCTAAACTCGAATATGTCCTACGCGCAAATGTCGGCCTATGCTTCGTTCTTGCCCAAAGAATTGTTTTTTACAACCCTGCGGTCGGGTACTCCCGAAGGCACGTCGCGCGGCCCGTTGCGAGATGCCGAGATAGCGTATTTAAAAGCCTTTAGCGCAATCAACGTGCGCCCGGATGTCGGAGACGTGCTGGCCTACGATCCGACGATGATTATCGTGAGCGCGCTGCGCCATCTCGGGACGCACGCAACCGCGCAGCAAATTCGTGACTATATTCTCAACCTGCACGGTTTTATCGGCGCCAATGGTGTGTACGATTTTTCGAGTGGTGACCAGCGGGGTATCGGCCAAAACTCGATCGTCGTCGCGCGGTGGGCCCCCGAGAAGAACACCTGGATCCAGGTAAGCCGCCCGCGCGGCCTTCTCAAATAGTGTGTTTCACGGCGCCGGCGACGATACTGCTGGAGCCGAAGGTCCTGCCGCGAAGCTGTCGGATTCTTATCGAGCACTGCCTGAATCCGGTCATGGTGCTCGTTAAGCAGAGCACGGTGATTATGGCATCCGCTCGATCTGCCAAGACCGCGTTACCGGCTGGCTTTGCGGGTTCGGCTCGCTTTGGCCGTTTTGGTGATCTTGAGGGCTGGGGTCACCGCTGGGCTGATTCGTCTCGACGATCGATCCTGACGTCAGCTCGCCGTCGATGCCGAAGTGCGCGGCGACGACGATCTTCGTTGTCACCTTAGCGCTCTTCCGGCTGGAACCCGAGCCGAACGAATCGCCCATGCCGCTGCCGCCCATGCCGCCTCGCCGGCCGCCGCCACCCATGCCGCCGCCGCCACCCATGCCGCCGCCGCCGCCGCCCATGCCACCACCGCCGCTGCGGCGCGGGGAGTCACCGGCCGCCGGACCCGGACGCGTCATCGCGCGATCGATCGAGCCCGAGGCGGTGAGGGTGGTCCCCGTCGCGTCGTCGCTCCGCGTCGCCGCGATCGGGATCTTCAGCATTTGCGGAACAGGCGTGCTCTGCGCGTCCGGCGCGGGGGGCGCGCCCGGGGTGGGCTGCTGTAAGACGAGCGTCGTCTTCCACGTTTTCGCGCCCGCCGGTGCGGCCGCGACGAAGCCGTCGAGGCGATTCAGGAAGCCGACAGCTGCGGCGACGCGTCGTCCTTCGGGTTCGGCGCCGGTCGCATTGTCGAGCGTCAGCGTACCGTCGGCAGCCCGGGTTGCAACGAATAGCGGCGCTTGCGCGTCCCCGGCGCTCGCCAGTGTCACGACGACCTTCGCTCCCAGCTTCCAGCGCAGTGCGAGGGTCTGGATGCTCGGTGTATTCCCAGCGCGATCGCCCGACGTTGTGAGGCGGTACGTCACCGCGCTGCCCACACGACCGGGCCCGATGAGCAACGGAGCCGGCACCTGCGCGGACGCATTCGCGCCGATAGCGCTTGCCATGGCAACGGAGATCACCGCAACTGCGGAGAGGCGCGACGATCGAAAAGGCATCGGCATGACGTCCCCGACGATAGCTGCCGATGCTGTGAGCAGGTTGGAGTTCGGCCGACCATGGCCGAGATCGCTGCCCTCGCCGATGCGCTGCTAGGCTCGCTTTCGGAATAGCGCGGCAAGTTTACGTCGTCCGCATACTCAAACTGCGCGATCCTCAGTTCAGGGCGCGAACGGCCGACGACATGGCCGTCGTTCTACTGCAAAACATGAAGACGATGAAGTCCCTAAGTACGGAACGGGATCGCCGAGCTGCGGGCGATGACGCGGCTCCATCTTGCGAGCAAACTTGGCGACTAGCGGCGACGCTGGCCCTTTGGCCAAATTGCGATAGTTGTCGTCATTTGTGCGTTAACATTGCTTGGGGATCGAGGCTCGCCGTCGAACGATGTGCCCATGTCCCCCATCCTCATCGAACAGGTACACTCGATTACGGACGACGTACGAGCCCTGATTTTTGAGCTGGACAGCGAACTGGCCGTCGCATATCCGCCCGAACAAATGCACGGCCTCACGTTGCGATCGCTGTTCGAACCGCACGTCCAATTTTTCATCGTGCGTCAGGGAGACGCGGCCGTCGGTTGCGGGGGAGTTGCGTTTTTCGAGGGGTTCGCGGAAGTGAAGCGCATGTACGTCCGCGAGGCAGCCCGCGGCGAAGGCGCCGCGCAGGCATTGCTCGCGCACCTCGAAGACGTGACGAGGGCTGCCGGCGTCCCGCTGATGCGACTCGAAACCGGCGTGCGCCAGCCGGCCGCGCTCCGTCTGTACGAGCGCTTTGGCTTCCGTCCGTGCGCGGCGTTCGGTCCGTACCTATCGATGGCACCGTCGGCAATAAAAAACAGCTTGTTCTACGAGAAGCATCTAGGCGCGAAAGAATAGATGGCAACCATCCTGCTCGCGCACGGCGCCTGGTCGGCGGCGTGGGCTTGGAAGAAGATGCGCCCGCTGATGGCGAGTTCGGGCCATGCGTTTTTCGCGCCGACGTATACCGGCCTTGGCGAGCGCTCGCACCTCGCGACGCCGGCGGTCGACCTCGACACGCATATCGAGGATCTGCTGCACGTGCTGTTCTACGAAGACTTACGTGACGTCGTTCTCATCGGGCATAGCTATGGCGGCATCGTGGCGACCGGTGTTGCGGACCGGGCGCGGGATCGGATCTCGCAATTGATCTATCTGGATGCGTTCGTTCCCGAGAACGGGCAGAGTCTCACCGATCTCGTGCCGGCCGAGCAAAACGAACGCACGCGCGCTGCGGTCGCCAAGGGCGACGGCTGGCGAGTGCCGCCGAATCCGACCCCGGGCGACACCGCGCCGGAAGATCGCGAGTGGATTTCGGAGCGGCGCGTGCCGCAGCCGCTGAAGTGTTTCGAGCAGCCGCTCGTGTTTGCGCACGGCGATCTGCGCTTGCCACGCAGCTACATCCGCGCGACGGCTACGCCGCACAGTCCGTTCGCACCATTTGGCGAGCGAGCGCAGCGCGAGCCGGGATGGCGCTATTACGAGATCGGTGCCACCCACAGCCCGCACGTCACCGCACCCGATGAACTCATGGCGTTATTGAACCGCGTTATTACCGAAGCGGGCGCACCCTAAGCCGGACTCGGTTGCAACTGCGGCGTTTCCGTGAAATGCCGAGAGTAGAGACGGCCGAGTCCAAAGATGACGAACGCGGTCGGAATGCACGGCAGCGCCGCGATGATCATCAGCTGTTGCAGCGGCATGTGCGCGGAGAGAAAGAAGCCGCCGAGATACGGTGCGACGATTCCCCCGGCGCGTCCGAACACGGTCGCGCTCGAGATACCGCGGCCGCGGATGCTCGCCGGGTAGAAGCGCACGGCAATACCGTACACGGCGTAATGCACGCCCGATAAGCAAATGCCGGCGCCCGCGACGGCGAAGAGCAGCAACGGTTGCGAGGCGTTATGCATGCCCATGAGGATCTCGAGCGGCGCCCCGATGATCGGCAGTGCCAGTACGACGATCGGACCGGCCCGGTCGATGAAGCGCATGATCGTGAAGCCGCCGATCATGCCGGTGAAGGTGAACAGCGATTGCGTCAAAGATGCGACGGCCGGACTGATCCCTTGGCGTTCCATCACGACCGGCAGCCAACTCGCGAGGAAGAAAAACCCGAGCGCGTCGCAGATGAACAGCAGCCACAGAAAGATCGTCGCCGGTGCGCGCGGGCCGCTGAAGAGCTGCGAGAACGTGCCCGCGCCGCGCTTGCTCTGCGTTTCCTGTGCGTCGCCGGGCACGAAGACCGCGTTAGCCGGAACCGGCTCGTTCGGTATGAGGCGCTCGACCAGCCGGCGGAGTTTTGCCGAGGCGGGGTCGGTTATCGCTAAGTAGCGCGGTGATTCGGGTAGCCAGATTGCCAAGACCGCACCCATGACGAGCGATGCGCAAGCGCCGATGGCGAACAGCGACTGCCAACCGTATGTCGGGATAACGGCGGCGGCGACGAGGCCCGTTGCCACACCGCCGAGGCTGTAGCCCGCGTTGGTGACTACCGTGACGGTCGAGCGCAAGCGGCGCGGCGCATAATCGCTGACCAGGGTGTACGCGATAGGCACGACGCCGCCCATCCCGATGCCGGCAATAAAGCGCAATATTGCTAACTCAGGGACGTTGGTTGCCCAAACGATCAGGAGCACGGGGATCCCGAAATTGCACGTCCCGAGGATGATGGTAAACCGGCGGCCCAGCCGGTCGCCGAGCCACCCGTAGAACAGGGAGCCCACCAGCAACCCGATGAACGTAATGCTGAAGACGAGTCCCATGGCCGACGGAAGCACGTGCCAGTGGCGAAGGATCGCCGGGGCCGCAACCGAGAGCGCCACGAAATCGTAGCCATCGCACATCATCATGCAGAAGCAGAGCCCGATCACCAGTATCGCCAGCCGTCTGACGCCGATCCGATCGATGGTCTCGTTGATGTCGATCATCGGTACCTCACCATGTTGAGAGCGGAGGCCGTACGTGCGCATACCATTTGAGGGCGCCATCGATTGCGACGTTCACGTCTCGGTTCCGAGCGTGAGCGCCATCGTGCCCTATCTCGACGAGTATTGGCTCGAGCGCGTGCGCGTGCAGCAATTAGAACGGCTCGATCTAAGCCTCACGTCCTATCCACCAACCGCACCACTTTCCGGCCGTCCCGATTGGCGGCCGCAGCAGGGACCTCCGGGGTGTAATCTAGCGCTGCTACAACAAGAAGCGCTCGATAAATTCGGCCTTCGGTATGCAATTCTGAACTGCCTTTGGGGCTCACAAGCGCTCTTTGCCGAGGATATGTCGGCAGCGTTTTGCCGCGCGGTGAACGACTGGATCGCGACCGAATGGCTCGATAAGGATACGCGACTACGCGCATCGATCATGGTGCCGATGCAAAATGCCGATCTCGCAGTGGCGGAAATCGAACGCCGCGCCGGCGACTCGCGCTTCGTGCAAGTGCTCGTGCTAGCCGGACTCGATACGTTGCTCGGACGGCGCGTGAACTGGCCGGTGTTGCGCGCGGCCGAAGCGCACGGTTTGCCGATCGCCATTCACGCGGGCAGCGCGTATCGTCACCCGCCCAGTGCCGGCGGCTGGCCATCCTATTTGCTCGAAGACTATGTGTCCAACACGCAGCTCTTTGCCGCGCAGCTCGGCAGCCTCGTGTCGGAGGGCGCTTTTAGCAAGTTCCCCGAGCTCACCGTCGTTTTAGCCGAGTCAGGGGTCACGTGGCTGCCCGCGTTCGCTTGGAAATTCAACAAGACGTGGCGCGGTGTGCGGACCGAAGTCCCGTGGGTGACGAAGCCGCCGTTCGACGTGATCCGCGATCACGTCAAGCTCACGCTTCAGCCGGCCGACGCTCCGGCTGATCCGCAAGCGTTGCGCGACGTCATCGAGCAGATCGGCTCCGATGAGATGCTGCTGTTTTCCAGCGACTTTCCGCACTGGCAGTTCGACGGCGAGGACGTGCTGCCGAACGGTCTGGGCGATGAGCAACTGCGCAAGATACTAATCGATAATCCGCTCGCCACGTATTCACGATTGAAGGAGGCCGTCGCATGAGCACCCTACTAGAGCCGCTACCGCCGCTGCCCAAGACGCGGCTGAGCGTCGTCGATTGCGATATTCATCCAACGCTCACGTCCGAGGCCGAGTTTCTGCCGTATCTCCCGGCTCGCTGGCGCGAACACATGCAAACGTATCGCAGGCACGTGCGACAAGGGCTGCACGGCACGCTCACGCACCCGCGCATGCAAGTGAATCGCATCGATGCCGTTCCCACCAAAGGCGGACCGCCGGGAAGCGACGTCAACTTCATGCGCACGCATCACCTGGATCAGAACGGGGTCGAATGGGGACTCTTGCAAGCGCTGCAGCCGTCCGGTAGTGCCGAGCGGAATCTCGAATTCGGCGCAGCGCTCTGCTCGGCGAACAACGATTGGCAGATCGCCGAATGGATCGACAAGGAACCGCGGTTGCGCGGCGCGATTCAGGTGACGCAAGAAGACCCGCAGGCCGCCGTGCGTGAGATCGAGCGGCGCGCATCCGATCGCCGCTTCGTCCAGGTCAGCCTGTCGCCGCGCGCGCAAGAGCCGCTCGGGCGTTCGCGCTACTGGCCGATCTATGAGGCCTGCGAGCGCAACAACTTGCCGCTCGGACTGCACGTGCCGGGTTTCGGCAGCGGCTACGCGTCGACGCCCGGCGGCTGGCCGACGTTTTATCTCGAGGAGCATCAAACGTTCGCCTACGTCATCATGGGCGTGTTCACGAGCATGGTTCTCGAGGGCGTCTTCGAGCGGTATCCCAAGTTGAAGCTCGTGCTCGTCGAGGGCGGCTTCGCCTGGGTCCCGGCGCTCTGCTGGCGTCTCGACAAACATTGGGAACGCATGCGCAGCGAAGTGCCGCATCTCAAACGCCCGCCGTCGGAATACATTCGCGAAAACATCTGGTACACGACGCAACCGATGGAAGAACCCGAACGCCCCGAGGACCTGACGAAGCTCATCGATTGGATCGGCTGGGACCGGCTGCTGTTCTCAACCGATTACCCGCACTGGGATTTCGACGATCCGAAAACCGTGTTCAACGTGCGGATGACGCCGGAACACCGGCGCATGATCTTCAGCGAAAACGCGAAGAGCGTGTACCGGTTGCCCTAGCGTGGCCAAACGGTACGTCGTCGCGAAGCTGGGCGAAATCGCGCCGGGCACGAGTAAGCTCGTGAACGTGGACGGCAAAGAGATCGGCGTGTTCAATGTCGGCGGCGCGTTCTATGCGCTTCTGAGCAAGTGTCCGCACAAAGGCGCGGAGTTGTGCAAAGGTAAGATCGTGCGCCGCGTTGCCTCCGACGAGCCCGGTCAGTACGCCGTCATCCCCGATAGCGAAATGATCCGCTGTCCGTGGCACGGCTGGCAGTACGATCTGCGCACCGGCCAATCGTGGTGCGATAGCGACAACGTCGCGCTGCGAAAATATGCGGTCTCGGTTGAAACCGGCGAGGGACTCCTCGAGGGTCCGTTCGTCGCCGAGTCCTACGCGGTTTCGGTCGATGAAAGCTACGTACTCGTCGAGATCTAGTCCGCTAGGGTGCGACGCGCCGCTGCGTAGTTGCTAACTCAAACAGCAAAACGATCGTCTCGATCAGCTCTTTGAAGCGGGCTTGCGGATCTTCGAGTAACGCACTCATGTCGCCGACGACGATCGGCAAACATGCGGCCTCAATCTTTTCGATCATCTTCGCCGCCTGCGAGCCGAGTTCGACGTTGGCCAGATTTTCGGCCAGAAGCTTGCTGATCCGGTCGGCTTCGGCTTGAACTTTGTCGGCGCGTTCTTTGCGCTTGTCGTACGCCGCCCGCAATTCCGGAATGCCTTTCTCGCGGAAGTGCTGGGATTCGATGCGGTATTGCTCGGCGAGTTTGGCTTTGCGCTTCGCGAAGAAGGCGTTGGCCTGTTCTTGCGTGCGAAGCTTGGCCTTTTCGCGCTCCTCGTCCGGCGTCAGCGGCGTCGCCGAGATGCGCTTGCGCATGTCCTCATCGTATTGCACCATCTGATCCTTGAACGGCGGCTCCGCTTCGATCGGCGGGAGTCCGATGCGCTTTACGTTGAGCTCGCCGGTGACCGCGTTTTCCATTCGCCGCGCCTGCGCCAGCGCGCCGCGCAGCTTATCGGCCCAGCCGACGTCGCCCACGCGCTTGTCGCTGACGTCGAAATCAAAGCGCAGCGAGAGGCCGCAGCCGATCTGGGCGAGGGGCTTGACGATCCATTTCTCGACGCCGTCGCCGGCAAAGACGGCCGTTAGGCGAACCTTTGCGCCGGGATTCGGCAGCGCTTCGAACTTCTCGACGACCGCGAGCATTCGCTCACCCGTGTCGATGGAAATGACCGTCCGCCCGGAGGCGAGCTGATAGGCGAGACAGAGGTACCCTTCGTAACGCGTGTCCGAGCCGTGTACCGGCTGAAGAATATCTTGATACCCACGCGCGCGCGCGCTCTTCCAGAGGGCGTCATGGGTAAGTCCGGGTTGTTCGCGCTTCCGGGCAATATCGTCGAGGATCTCGTGAACCCCGCGGTCCCGAAACTTCAGGTCCGGCATGAGCCCCGCTTCTGCGCCTCAGGGCTGCGTTCCTGACGGGAGCGGCGCCGGTAGCTTGAAGATCGCGATCGCGTCGCCGAGCGGATAATCGAGTTGGAAGTTTCCGCCGGCCGCGACCGCGATGTATTGCTGACCGTTGACGGTGTACGTCACCGGGGGTGCGTTCACGCCGGCGCCAAGATTATAGTGCCAGAGTTTCTTGCCCGACGTTGCGTCGAACGCGTTGAAGTCGCCGTTGCCCTCGCCCATGAAGACGAGATTCCCGGCCGTCGCCAGCGCTCCGCCGATCAGCGGTTGCGCCGTTTTCACGGTCCAGGCAAGTTTCCCGGTATCGGTGTTGATGGCGACAAAGCGCCCGTCTTGCAGGCCGCTCGGCGCGACGTTGATGAACGCGCTTCCGAGCCGCAGTTGCCCTTGGACGGTTTTCTCCGGTTGCGTCGTGAAGCGCATCAGTTGATCCATTCCAAGCACGTAGACGTTGCGCGTTTTGGGCGAGTACGCGGCGGGCGACCATTCTGCGCCGCCGTTCGCTCCCGGTAACATGACGACGCCCTTTTTTGTCGGCGTGCTGAACATGTTCTTGGACATCAGGACGTAGGGGTCCGACTTACGGATCAGATGTCCGGTGCGCCGGTCCACGATGAAGAACCAGCCGACTTTCCCCGCTTCGCCGGCAGCCGGAATCGACGTGCCGTTCTGGTCGACATCGAAGAGCACGACCGGACTCACCGCGTCGTAGTCCCACACGTCGTGTTTGACTTCTTGATAGTACCAGCGGAGTTTGCCGGTTTTTACATCGAGTGCGACGATCGAATCGGTGTAGAGGTTGTCACCCTTGCGGTTGATACCGCTTAGGTCGGGATTGGGGTTGCCGGTCGAGAAAATGACCAAGCCGAGTTGCGGATCGATCGCCGGCGTCGTCCACACCATTCCGCCGCCGCTCTTCCACGAAGCATTCGCGAACGTTTTTGGATCCGTCGAATTCCAGCGCCAACGCTGCTTTCCGGTTTGTGCATCGAAGGCGGCAACGAATCCACGGATCGCCCATTCGCCGCCGGCGCTGCCGACGATGACCGTGCCCGCGTAGATCTGCGGCGTCATCGTCTCGGAGAAGCCCGCGGTGGCATCGGCGACCGGCACCGACCAGCGCTGGGCCCCGGTGCGCGCGTCCAAGGCGATCAGCCGATCGTCGAGCGTGAGAACGTACACGTTGCCGTACGCCACGGCGGCGCCACGGTTAACCGGGCCGCAGCAGATCTTAAACGTGCCGAGGTTGCTCGTCGTTTCCCAAATGCGAGCGCCGGTTGCGGCGTCGAGGGCCATCACCTTCATTCGGTTGTTTACCGTCGGCGTCGTCGCGTACATGACGCCGTCAACCACAACCGGTGTCGTCTCGAAGCTTGCGGTGTATCCGGTTTGCACGATCGCGACCGGCGCGAGTGCGCCGACATTTGCGGAAGTGATCTGATCGAGTGGAGAGTAGCGGTCGTTGGCATACGTGTGGCCGCCCATGAGCCAGTCGCCCCCATTGCCGGCGGCGCCCACGAGCATACTGTCGCTGATCGCCACGTTGCGTGCGGCCGGAAGCGTTGCGAACGTGTGCCGCGTCGGCGGTGCGCTGCGGACGATCTCGAGATTCGTTTGGGCTGCGGTCGCTTTTGGGGCGCTCGCGCGGGCGAGCTTGACCGCGCCCGCGTTCCGTTCGGTTAAGGCGGCAGTGCCCGCTGGGAATCCGTTGCGCGCGAGAAGGTAGGCGGTCACGTTAAGATATTGCTGAACGCTCAACGTGCCCGGTGCGTCGGCCGGCATCTGCTTGCGAATGAAATCTTCGAGCCGGCCGGCGTCGGTGTAGTTCGCGTTCATCGATGTTTGGAACGCCGCGCCGATCAATGCCGGGCCTGCCCCGCCCTGCAGGCTCGCAGCGTGGCACTGCGAGCAGCGGGTCGCGTAGACCGTCGCGCCTGCGGTAGCTTGCGCGGCCGTGTATCCACCCCCGCCCGCTGCCTCGGATACCGCGCCGGCCAGGAGCAGACCGGTGCTTAGAGCGGCCGCCACCAAAGCGAGACGCCACCCGCGAATGGAATCCCCACGAAGATCGGACATATCACTGCCTCCTCGGTTCGTCCGCTATTCCCAGCTTCCGTTGCTCCAAATCCGAGCCAACTGATTTGAGGGCTGTCTGGCCAATACGTCCGCATGACTATAGCGACAGGCCCCTTCGCCTCACGGCGCGGCTTCTTGGCATTCGCCGGAAAACTCGGTGGGGCTGCGGCCGTCTATCAAACCATGCTCGCGCTGGGGGTGGTGCAGACTCCGCCGGCTTGGGCCGGACCGCTGGAGTTGCCCGCCGGTAGCGGTGCGGGAAAGACCGTCGTCATTCTTGGCGCCGGCATCGCCGGTATGGCATCGGCCTACGAGCTGTCCAAAGCCGGCTACCACTGCGTGATTCTGGAATACCTGGATCGTCCCGGCGGCCGGAATTTCACGGCTCGAGCCGGGACGCGCGTGGTGGAAACGGCCGGACCGCACGGCACCACGGAGCAAACGTGCGCGTTCGATGACGGCTTGTACATGAACCTCGGGCCGGCGCGGTTGCCGTTCCACCATCCGCGGGTCATGCACTATTGCCGAGAGTTTGCCATTCCACTCGAGGTCTACGTGATGTCGACCACGGCGGACTTGTTCCAGTCGGATGGCGCCTTCGGCGGGAAGGCGATGCCCCGCAACCGCTTGAGCAGCGATACGAACAATTATATCGCCGAGCTCTTGAGCAAAGCGATCAACCAGCACGCGCTCGATGCGGACATCACGGCCGACGATCGCGCGTTGTTCTTGGATCTGCTGCGCACGTTCGGCGATCTGCCTACGACCGGTCCCGCGACCGTCGGCTCCGAAACGCCGCGCACCGGCTGTCTCGAACCGATGACGATACAGGCGCTGTGCGCCGCCAATCCGCGGCTGCCGCTCAAAGACTTGCTGGCGCTAAAATTTTGGCAGAACCGCTATTACCAGCCCGAAGAAGGCGAGTGGCAACCGACGCTCTTTCAACCCATCGGCGGCATGGACAAAATCGTCGATGCGTTCGTGGCTCGCGTGGGCAAAGACATCCGGTATAATGCTGAAGCCCTCGAGATCGTCAACGGGGCCGCCGGCGTCGACGTTGCGTATCGCGATCGCAAGAGTGGAAACACGACGCGCGTGCAGGCCGATTATTGTTTGATCAATCTGCCGTTGGCGAGACTGGTCAATCTGAAGACCAATCTGGCTGGCGATTTTACCCGCGCCGCCGCGTCGGCAAAAAACGTCGCGCTCTACAAGCTCGCCTGGCAAGCGAATCGCCGGTTTTGGGAAGAAGCGCCGTACAATATTTACGGCGGCATCAGCTACACGTCGAACCCGATCACGCAAATGTGGTATCCGTCGAACGGCTATCTGGAGAAGCGCGGCATCATCGCCGGCTCGTATTCATACGCCGACCAGGCCGAAGCATATGGTCGCATGACGCTCGCCGAGCGCATCGTGGCCGGGCGGCGGGATGCCGTGAAACTGCATCGCGAGTTTTCCGACGAGGCGCTCGTGCCGAGCAGCAAAGCCGTGACCATCGCCTGGAATCAGGCCGAAGGACAAAGCGGCGGTGTGACGCCGTGGAATTTCGCCAACGCCGACGCGAACCGCGCCTACCAGCGCCTCCTTGCCGGCGACGGCCGCTGCTCGATCATCGGCGACCAGATGTCTCCGCTCGGCGGCTGGCAAGAGGGCGCGTTTCTCTCGAGCGATTTCGCGGTGTCGCGGATCGCGTCGCGTGTGCCGCGCGCCTAGCGGCCGGGCGAGTAGACGAGATCGGCCGCCGGGAACGACGGGAACTTTGCATATTTCGCCGTGACGTCGATCCACGGCTGGATTTGCGCGGCGACGAGGCGGTCCGTGAATTCCGTGCGCGGCGCCGCGGCCGTAATGACGGGATCGGCCTTGAGATGATTGGCGATAATCGGCACGACTTTCGCTGGGTTGGCGTTTGCCCAACGCCCCGCCTCGGCCATCGCCGTTGCGAAGCGAGCGACGAGATCCGGATGCGCCTTTGCCCACGCTGCCGTCGCATACCAGGCGCTCGCGAGATACACCGGAGCGATCGCATCGTCACCGGTTGCAAGAAAGCGCGCCTGGTTTCGCTGCTTTGCGATGGTCACGAACGGTTCGACCAGATAGCCGGCATCGATTCGCCCCGCAGCGAGTGCTTCACCGATCTGCGGGAAAGGGATCTCGATGAATTTCATGGTCGACGAGTCGCCGCCGTTCTTGTCGACCCACGCGCGAGGTAGATATTCGGCGAGCGTGTTGAGGCCGGATGTGCCGAAGATCTTGCCGTTGAGATCCTTCGGGGTTTGGATCGTCGAGTGCGCTTGCACCATGATCGAGCCGACGGCTTTCGTTCCGTTGATCACGCCGGCGGGTGCGATGATGACGAACGGAATGCCCTTGGCGTGCGCGGTTGCGAGCGTCGACACCGTCGCGTAGGCGATGTCGTACGTGCCGGTAACCACTGCGGCGGCGATGGCGGCCGTCGCGGCGCTCGGCGTGATCTCGACATCGAGTCCGGCCTTTTCGAAGAAGCCGTTTTCTTTGGCGTAGTAGGCCGAGCAGGTCGGCTCGATGGGAATGATGCCGAGCCGAATCGTCGCCGGCGTTTGTGCTACCGCCCCGACCGGGAGTGCCGCTGCAACGGCGACACCGGCCAAGGATTGGATCGTGCGCAGGCGGGTGAACGGCATCGTCATCGGGCCGACAATTCGGCGCCGGCCTTGGCCCCGAGCGTATAATCGGCGCCGCTTTGCGTCTTGGCCATGATCGACGATTTTTGCGGAAAATCGACGATCTGATGCGCCGCATCGCGGATCACGCACGGCGGGTCATTCCCGTTTGCTACGGCAGATAAGCCCTCGCGCAGCATCTGACGCAAGAGGATGATCCCGCCGTCTGATGCCCCGAGACGTTCCTGCGTACGATCGGGCATCACGCCTTGCTGCTCGATCGCCATGCGATCCTGATCCGGCACGTCGATACCCCACCAGTCGTTCGCGAGCGGCGCGTACACGCCGGGCTTGGGATCCCGCGTTCGCGTTACGAACGTGTGCTTGTCGCTGGGGTAGAAGCGGACGAAGTATTGCTTGATCGATTCGTCGTCGATCGGGACGCGAAAGATCATCGAAAGCACGAGTTCGCCGTTCTTGTCGATCGGCGGTAACGCGAAGCGGTTTACGGTGGGAAACCCGGTGCACGAAACGTGGGCATCGTCGCTGCCCTCAACGTCCATCACGTTGTCGATACCGTACGGCTTGCGGTCCCACGAATAGGTCAGCTTCCGCGCGCCGTAGGCGGGAAACGTGAAACCGTGCAGCCACGCAAGGTGGCTGATGTCGACCGTGTTCTCGGCGTGGCCGAGCCAGTTCGTATGAACGGTCTGCATCATCAGCTCTTTTACGCCGTCCGTCATCCGCAGGACGTCGAAGAGCGGCAACAGCGGTGCCGGTTCGGGCCCCAGATAGGCGAACACGATGCCGCTGTACTCCTGGACGCGGTAACTCGAGAGGCGCACCTTGTCTTTGAACGAGCTGCCTTCGGGCTCGGCCGGCTGCTCGATGCATTGTCCCGAGCGGTCGTAGAGCCAGCCGTGATACGGACAGCGAATGCACTCGCCCTCAACGCGCCCGTGATCGAGCGCGACGCGCCGGTGGGCGCAGCGCAAATCCATCAGGACGACGTTGCCGTTCTCCGCCCGATAGAGCAGGAGTTCTTCGCCCAGAACCTTGGTGCGCTGCGGCTTTGCCCCGACGAGCTCCGAACATCCCACCGCATGCCAGTAGCGGCGCATGAGCTCGCCCATCGCCGTGCCCGGCCCGACCCGCATAAAGAGCTCGTTCTCGTCTTTGTTAAGCATCTGGTCCCTCACCGATCCGGTTGCCAAAAAACCAGCATACTACCGGACGCTGGGGGTTTCCCGGTCAGCGGCCGCTATAAGTTGGAGACGAATCGGATCAGGGCGCGTTGCGATGCGGCATCGAGTGCGCGGTACTTGCGCACAGCGCTGGTCGCTTCACCATCATGCGCGACGATTGCATCGGCAATCGTCGTCGCGCGGCCGTCGTGCAGGAAGCGCCGGCGAAGGCCGGCGCCGCGCAGCGCGGTCGTCCGCCAATCGCGGCCTTGCGCCTGACCTTGAATGATCGCGTCGTCGAGCGAGGGCCCCATATCGTGTAACAGAAAATCGGAATACAGCGCATCTGCGCCGCTGTGGAAGCGCGTGGTGTGGCATTCCTCGCAGCCCGTCGATGCGAAGAGATCGTTCCCCGCTTGATCGTCTTTTGCGTGCGATTCGTTCGGCGTTTTCAACGAGGCCACAAAGGCAGTGATCTGACGAATTTGTGTGCCGTCGTCTTTCACGCCGGCGCTCTCGCCGGCACACGGACGCTCCGGCGGTTTCGTTGAGGCGAGATCCAGCGGGAAAATCGGATTCGTGACGCCCATTTCGTTGCGCAGCGCTTGACCGACGAACGTGGTGAGGTGCGCGATTTCCGCCTTCCAGCCAAAGCGTCCGGCATGTAACACGCCGTCGCCCGCGTCGACCCAATTCGGCCGGCCGTGCACGCCGTCGGGATACGCAACGGCGCCCGCAGCAATAGCCGCGTCGGTCAAGCCGTCGATCGCGCCGTCTTCATAGAGCGACGGCGAATTCCGCAGCGACGTGACGTTCGCGCGGGCCGAAATGCCGGCGGTCAATGGACACGCGAAGCCAAGTTCCGTCACGGAGTGGGCGCGTGCGACCGGACCGCCCGTATCCACCATCGGATCGAAGACGCCGTTCTCGAGGTGCCCGATGTGCGTAACGACGTCGAGGCCGTTGCGGCCCATGCCGCCGATGGACGGCGTGCTGTGACACATCAGGCACGACCGCTCGTTGAAGAGCGGCCCGAGGCCGGTTTGCGGCGTGAGCGTGCGCATGAACAGTGCCTGCCCGGCGGCGATCGTCACGGCCGGCACGGCATCGGTTTGGCCCGCGCCAAACGCGGGGACTTCGATCAACGCACCCGGGGCCTCGCTTCCAAGCGCATCGTGAACGGTCAACCAGAGATGCGCCGCGTCCGAGGCGGTGGCGATGCCGTTTAGACGTCCGGCTCCGATGACGTGGCCGCCGATGGCGATGCGGCGAATCGCCACAACCGATCCGTCTTGGTGGATGCGCACGATCGAGCCGTCGGCGTTGAGGACGTAGATGTCGGAGTTTCCGGCCAGTGTCGTGTTACTGGAGAAGACGCCGTTCGCAACCTCCGGAACGGCAGGCGCCATGTCGATCGGCCGCTGAAATGCCGCGGCCTTGATGAGACGCGGATGCCCGGCGGTAAACACGTGGGTATCGTCACCGATCGGGATCGCAACGATGGCATTGCGCGGCGCATCCGTGACGTAGAGAATGCGGTTCGGCACCCAATTGAACAGCATGCCCGCGCGTATCAGTTTGCCCGGCTGCGGCGTGATCGTGCCCGGCGGAGCGAGCCCGTCGACGCCGAGCTCCACGTGCGCTTGCGTGATGCTTCCGTCGGCCGCGAGGACTGCAAACGCGGCGCGCTTGCTGCCGTCGGGCGACCGCCCGAGGAGCGCATTTCCAACGAGGCCGGTCGACATGGCGCCGGGGACGAGTTGCGGATTGCGGTTCGTCTTGCTTTCGGTGAAGATGCCGCCGGCGATTGGGTCCGGCGCGTTCGCAAGTGGAATTCCGGTGGGATCGATGACCGCGTCGAAGCCGGCTGCGGCGGCACCGCGGGGCGTCGATGTAATCCACGGGCGTCCGAAGGCGTTGTTGATGGAGATGCCGGTCGGATTCGCCACCGCCGGCAAATCGGCCGAAACCGCTTTCGGCGTGTTCACGCCGTTAGCAAAAGCGGAACTCGCCGCGGTAAACAGTTGTACGCGTCCACCAAGGATCGACGCCTGCCCGCCGGCGGCGGCAAAGGCGGCGGGAATGCGCAGCGTACCGCCGTTCGGATCGATGGAGAGAACGGATCCTTCGGCGATACCAGCTATCCCGGGCATGCCGAAATTCGACGTGCTCGCAACCATCACGCGTTTCGCATCCAGGATGCGGCCGCTAACGGTGTACGCTGCAAACTCCGGCAAATCGTGGACGGGACCGCCCGCGTGGAACGTACCAACTTGACTCACGGCGCCGGCGCCCGGAATGCCGGACGCGACCAAACGTCCTTGCAGAACCGGCACGGCCGGGCCAGCTTCGGCGGCCGAAGCCACGACGCGTGCGTGAACGCCGAACCCGAGTATGCAAACGGCAAGAAGAACGCAAACGTATCGCATGGCTATCGCCTGATTATCGAACCCGAGCCTGAGCGCCCCCTATTAATAATGGGCTATGCGCGATACTGGGCAATTGACCGCTCCCCGGCGAAGCCGATGCCCGTGGTATTCACTCGTCTGCTAGCGTTTACGATTGCCCTCATCGTGATATTTCCGTCACCGGCCTCGGCCGTACGTGAGAAGTACTACCGGGTTGGTTTCATCGGTTTACCTCCGCTTGCCGTGACGTCTAAGGGATTTACCGATGGCGCCCTCTGCGCGACGTTCGAGAACACCGGCACGCAACCGGTGGTCGAGATGGTCTTGAGCGCGACCTACGACGACGTGCGCGTGAAGCCCGGAGTGTCGGACATCAAACGCCGCATCGATCCAGGCATGACGTCGAAATTCAACTGCGTGCAATTCTCGCCATCCTGGAACACCAACGCCGTGTTCGGTCGCGTCGAGAAAGTGATCCTTGCGGACGGCACGGTTGCCGTTGCGCCGGTGTTGCCGCCGCGGCCCGCGCCCGCGCCGGGAACGATGACGGCCGCCGACGGAACGGCGACGGTCGCTCCGATGCCGATCGATATGTCCGTGTGTCAGGCGGTGTTATCGCAGTACGATTTGAGCTCGTTTTTCGGTGCGCTCGACGTAACGTACAAGAACCTGTCCGACGCGGCAATCGTGCGTCTCGACCTTCAACTCGTACTCGGGTCGGGAATACATACGTTCAGCGACGTCGGGTCATTCGGAGCGGGCGAGACGATCACGCACCGCATCCGCCCCACGCCCGCCATCGGCAAGGATGAAGTAAGGACGGCGTTCGTAATCTGCCAGGTGACCAAAATCCAATTGGCTGACGGCCGCGTGTGGACGCCATGATCAAACGACGCGACTTCCTCGCCGGAGCCTCGATGGCGCCGTTTCTCGCCGCGCCTTTACAACGCGCCGCGTTCGCGCAGGGCGCGCGCAGCGGGCCGCCGGCCGATAGCACCATCGCTAGGCTGGCGGTCTATCCGCCGCTTGGCATGTCGCGCGTCGGCAATAGCGAGCAGTGGTTTCTCGCCCCGGAAGTGCCGGGCATTCAACCGGAACCTCACGGACAATATAAAGACGGCACGCAAAAGGTCAAGAAGCAAGTCCAGCGTTTTCGCGTCTACGCCTTCAATGCTGCGGGCGAGGTGATTCGCGAGATCACCGCCGCCGAGGCGAAGATCGAATGGACCGTACACGTCGCCAACACTAAAGGGGCGTGGTACGGCTTCAACAACCCGCTCGATAACCAAGAACTCGCTCCGGGTTTGCCCGGGCCGCTGCGCAATCAAAGTATTCGCGGCGATGCCGACCGCGCGCGCCTGCTGGTTATCGACCCTGGACCGAACGCGATTACGGGCGCGAGCCGTAACCCGCGCGGAAACGATCCCGCGTACGCGATGACCGGGAAATTTTGGAACGCGACGCCGGTGACGCTCGGCCATCTCGGTACGGACGAGGCGGGACGGCTGCTCGTATTTCCCGGTGACGGCGTTGCCTCATCGGTGATTGCCAACAATCCGATTACCAACTTCGCTGACAACGACGGCTGGTACGACGATTGGTGCGACGGTCCGGTTAGCGCCCGCGTGACCATCGGTACGAGCGCGCCCATCGACGCGGAGCACGCGTGGGTGGCGAGCTGCGGTCCGCACTATGCGCCGGAGATCATGCCGTTCATCTCGCTCTACGACGTGCTCGGGAGCGTTGCGATCGAAGCGGGCTGGATGAAATCGCCCGAGCCGCCGCTCTCGTTTCGCAAACACATTTATCCGCTGTTCTTCAAGATCGGTCAGATGCAGTGGGTTTCGAGTGCGCAGAACCTCGCGCCCAGTTGGATCGAGGTTGGCGACTTCGCGAATCCCGCGTACGTTAAACGTCTCGCCGATCCCGCGCCCGCGAACGCTGCATTCCGGGCGGATGTACTTGCAAAATTCCGCGATCCCAATGCGAGCGACGCGCAGCAGTACAAGTTGCCGTACATGCTGGGCGACGGAATCAATTACGCCAAGTCGGCGCTTTCGTGGTATCGCATTCCGCACGAGCAATACCGCATATTGCAATTGTGGTCCGTGGGGAAATTCGTCGACGATCTGGGACCGCAAGCAGCTGCCGAAGTCACGAGCATCGAGCGCATCCCAGTTGCCGAACAGCCGGAGGCGCTGACGCGCGCGGCACTCGAGCCGTGTTCCGGCGGCGCGTTTCATCCGGGCGTCGAACTGACCTGGCCGCTGCGCCACCGGGAACTCTACAGCGCGCCGTTCCGCATCAAGCTCGCGACCGATCGCGATCCGCGGCTCGTGCAGAATTTGGGACTCTTGCTCACGCCCGAAAAAGCGTTCGGCGGAAACGGTTCGACGCCGGGCGCCGTTGCCGCGCAGATGCCGGGCGATCTCACGCGCTGGATGGGATTGCCCTGGCAGTGCGACGCTTTCAGCTGTCAGTTCGTTACCGACGGCAACGATTTCCCGAGTGGCGCGTGGTGGCCGGCGTTGTTGCCGATCGATGTGCTGCCGCAATTGTTTTATCGTGAAGTCATGAACCCGAAGCTTCCGCCCGAAACGCGGGTCAAGTTTTATGAGAACCGCTTGACGTGGTCGCGGGGCGTCGCCGGCGTCGGCTATCATGCGCGCGCGAGTTACCTCGATGGTCTCAACGCGATGGTGTATCTGTGGGCGCGGATGGGTTTCGTGGTGAGCCGGCCGGGCCCGGCTGACGCCGGCAAACCTGCTGGGATTCCGGCGCGCGTGTTTGTCGAAGTCGATCGCGGCGCGGTCGATCTCGCCACGGCCGCACCGCCGGATGAGGGGATTCGGCGATAGCAGAACGCGTCGCGATCTCCATCGTCGGCGGCGGCATTGCGGGATGTGCCGCGGCACTGACGCTCGCGCAAAGCGACCTCGACGTAGCGCTGGTGACCCGGCCCCCGGTCGCGGGCGATCGCCCGGGTGAATCGCTGGCATCCGCGGCGATCGGGCTGCTTCACGAACTCGGCGTTGCGGAACGATTTGCTGCGGTTCCGCAGCGATCGGCGAATACGACGTACTCCGCTTGGGGATCTGATTTGCTGGTGCGACGCGACGCATTCGCGCAAATGGACGGCACCGGTTCCGTTATCGATCGGGCAGCTTTCGAGCAGATGCTGTTCGATGCCGTGACGGCGACGGACATTCGCATTCTCGCATGTGCCCCGCAGGCGCGAATCGTGATCGACTGCAGCGGCCGCACCGCCGTCATTGCGCGCGGTTTCACCGATCGCCTCAGCGCCGATCAGTTAGTCGCGGCGTATGCGTTTTTGGAGCACGTCGAGCTTGATGTCGAGCCGACGCCCACAACGCTGATCGAAGCCGTTCCTGACGGTTGGTGGTATGCAAGCCTGTTGCCCGGTGGACGCCTGGCACTCGCGCTTTTCGCCGATCCCGATACGCTGCCGAAGCGTATCGCGCTCGATCCCCGCGTGTGGCGGGGAGCGCTCGATGAAACGCATTTCGTGCGCGAGTGGATCGCGAGCGCGGGGTTCGATCCGGCGGCGCGGGTGCGCCTGGCAAGTGCCGGCACGAGCCGGCTGGAACAGTTCTGCGGTCCAGCGTGGGTTGCGGCCGGAGACGCAGCGATCACCTTCGATCCGCTCTCATCACAAGGCATGACGACCGCTCTCTGGAGCGGCCGCAAAGCCGCGCTGGCAGTGCTTGCGCGCGTGGCCGGTGACGAGCAGCCGATGGAACGCTACGCCGCTGACCTCGGCGATGCGCTAGGCGCGTATCTGAAGCAGCGGGCGATCGTTTATAGATACGAAGAGCGTTTTGCCGAGCAGCCGTTTTGGCGGCGCCGGCACGCGTTCATTGACGGCGCGCGAGCCGGAACGCCGTCGCGGCGAGCGTAAGCGCGGCGACGCCCAGTGCGATTGCCGTCGCGAGCGCCGGCGCGGCGACTGCGGCAGCAGGGTCGAGTGCGGCCAGGCCGTTCACCGGACCGAGATACCAGGCAATGAGCATCACCGCTGAGAACGCCGCGGCCGAACGCGTAAGGCACCCCAGCGCGAGACCGATTGCTGCGAGCGCAGCCGCCACGGCGATCAGCGCAAAGCCTGCGGGGCCGGCGCGTAGCGCGAGCGCAGCGACTGGTACTATCGCAAGCGCGAGGCACGCGCCCCAGCGCGCAAACACGCGCCGCCATACGCGGGCCGGCGTTGCGAGCAGCAGTGCGTCGAGGTTCGCCCGCGCATCGGCAACGCTGGTTGCCGCAATCGCACCGAGCGGCCAGATCCAGGCGAGCGGCGCGATTGCGCGCGTAAGCGCAACCGTCGGCAGCAGCAATGCGAGGATTGCGATGACGATCGAGCCGAGCAGTACCCACGGTCCGGCGAGGCCGAATGCCGAGGCGAGTTCGCCCCGCAGCAAGCGCCCGAGCGGCAAACGCTGGGCGAACCGCTGGGGCCAGCGGGCGAGTCGTGTGCGTTGCGCGGCCATCCGCGGTGCGGCGATTGCAAACGGCGACACCAGCACGACCGCAAGTGCGGAGAGTAGTATCCACGCGGCGCGCTGCGCAAAGAATGCCGGCGACCAGCGGATACCGGTGAAACGGAAGAGATGCTTTGCGGCCGGGCCGCCGCCGATCGACATGTCGTGGGCTGCGTTCGCCGTGGGGTGCGCGGCGTGCAGCGACCCGAACATCGACGATGAGAGCGTCGTTACGCCCAGCGGATCGATCGCCACGGGATGCAACCCGCCGCCGGATGTCGTCAGGGGCGTGGCGATCAGTGCGCTCGCGATGAAGAACCACACGACCCCGCCGAGCACGCCGCGTAGCGGCGGCACCGCGTCGAGCACGATCGCACACGCAGCGATCACGGTGATTGAGGGCAGCGTCAGCGCGAGGTAGGGCACGACGTACGCTGCCAGATCGATGCTGCGGTCTTCGCCGCGCAGCAGTTGCATCGCGACGGCGGCAACGCCGAGCAGGGCTCCCAGCGCGGCCAGCAGTGCGACGTTGCTCGCCCACTTGCCGAGAACGACCCGCGCGCGCGACACCGGGGCGGACGCGAGCAGTGGATACGTTCCCAGTTGTGCGTCGCGCGCGAGCGCTGGACGGAGCAAGAAGAAGCCCACGAACGTGAGGAGCATCGCACAGAGCCACGCCGTGCACGCGCCCATCCAATTGCTGTCGTACATGCCACGCCAACCGTCGAGGTTCACGGTTGAATATTGCGCCCAGGCATCGGGCACGAACAGGTAGCCGAGCTGTAATGCCGCAGCCAGGATCACGACCATTCCGAACGTGCGCGTCCGTTGCCGGAAGTCGGCACGCGCGACGGCCAGAATGCCGTTCACGCCGCTGCGCCGACTTGGGCCAGATACGCCGCTTCGAGTGAAAGATGAGCGCCGATGACGGCGCCCGGCGTGCCGTCGGCGATCACGCGCCCCGCGGCGATTACGACGATGCGATCGGCTGTGGTCTCGATGTCGGAGACGACATGCGTGGAGAGCAGCACGATCCGGTCTTGCGCGAAGCGTGCGAGCAGATCGCGAAACCGCACGCGTTGCTCGGGATCGAGACCAACGGTCGGCTCATCGACGACGAGGAGTTGCGGATCGCCGAGCAACGCCTGGGCGATTGCGACGCGCTGCCGGTTGCCGCCGGAGAGCGTGCCGAGCGGCCGTTTTGCGACCGGCACGAGATCGAGTGCGTTGAGGAGTTCGCCGATCTGCCGGCGCGCGCTGCGCGCATCGATCTCTTTGAGCGCAGCGATGTAGTCGAGGAATTCATACGCATCGAGATGCGGATACACACCCGCGTCTTGCGGCAGGTAGCCGAGCACGCGGCGCAGTGCCTGCGGGGCGCGCACGACGTCGTCGCCATCCCAGCGCACCGTTCCGGACGTGGGCTTCGCGACCGTTGCGACGATACGCATCAGCGTCGACTTCCCCGCTCCGTTCGGACCCAAGAGGCCGACGATCCCCGGGCGGAGGTCGAGGGCAATCTCGTGCACGGCCCTAATGCCGCCGCGGTACGTCTTGCTGACGAGGTCGATTTCAAGCCGATGCATCGTGCCAGGTACGGCGCCGGGGTTCCCGGGTTTCGGTAATTCCCCCTCGGTGCAAAATTCATACCGAAGTCCTTGGGAAAACCCTGATTTTCGGGGAAGATAGCCCCGTGGACTTGCAGCGATCGGCCCAGGCCGAAGTGGATATTGCCCTCGTCGGCGCGGGCATCATGAGCGCGACCTTTGCTACCCTGCTCAAGGAACTCAATCCGGACCTGCGCATCGCGATCTACGAGTCGCTCGAAGCATCGGCCCAAGAGAGTTCTAACGCGTGGAATAACGCCGGTACGGGCCATGCAGCCCTGTGCGAGCTCAACTATACGAACGAGCGAAGCGACGGCAGCGTCGACATTTCTCGTGCCCTCAAGGTGAACAACGAGTTCGACCTGACCCGCCAGTTCTGGACGTATCTCGTTCGCAAGGGCGCGATCCCGGATCCCGGATCGTTCATCCACCCGGTCGCGCACGTGGCCTTCGTCCGCGGTGCGTCAAATGTCGCATTCCTGAAGCGCCGCTACGATGCCATGAGCGCACATCACTGTTTCAGTTCGATGGAATATTCGGAAGATCACGCCGTGCTCAACGAGTGGATGCCGCTCGTTATGGAAGGGCGCGACCCGAGCGAAGCCGTTGCCGCAACGCGCGATATCACGGGCACCGACTGCGACTTCGGCGCACTGACGCGCATCTTGATCGCGAATCTCCAGAAGCAACCCGATTTTTCCGTTGCCTACCGTCACCGCGTGACCGACGTGCAGCGCGGCCCCGGCGACGGATTGTGGCATCTGTCCCTGCACGATCGGAAGAGCGGCGCGAAGACGGAAGTCAAAGCGGCGTGCGTCTTCCTGGGCGCCGGCGGCGGCGCGCTGCCGTTGCTGCAGAAATCCAACGTTCCCGAAGGCAAAGGGTTTGCCGGTTTTCCGGTGAGCGGTCTTTGGCTGCGGTGCGACGATCCGAAGTATGCGGATCGGCACGATGCGAAAGTGTACGGCAAGGCCTCGATCGGCGCGCCGCCGATGTCGGTGCCGCATCTTGATGCACGGGTCGTCGATGGCAAGCGGTCGCTGCTGTTCGGGCCGTATGCCGGGTTCTCGACGAAGTTTCTGAAGAAAGGTTCGTTCGCCGATCTGTTCGCGTCAATCCGACCCGACAACATCGCCCCGTTGCTTGCCGTTGGCCGCGATAACGTCGATTTGACGAAGTATCTCGTCAGCCAAGTGCTCGAATCGCGCGACGCACGCTTTAAGTCGCTGCTCGAATTTTTCCCGAACGCAAAGCCGTCGGATTGGCGGCTCGAGGTCGCAGGCCAGCGCGTGCAAGTGATCGTGCCCGACAAGAAGCGGACCGGATCGCTGCAGTTCGGTACCGAGGTCATCACGACGTCCGACGGCACGCTTGCCGCCGTGCTCGGCGCATCCCCGGGCGCATCGACGTCGGTGAGCATCATGCTCGGCATCATGACGCGCGCGTTTGCGCCGAACATGCCGGCGTGGATGACGAAGCTCACCGAAATGATTCCGTCCTACGGTCGTTCGATCTCCGACGATGCGACGCTGTGCTACGACATCCGCCGCGACACGGCCGCAGCGCTGCACATCGTCCCGCCGAAAGCGGTCGGTTCCGTCAAAGCCGCCATCTAGCGAGACGCACCGGCGACGGTAGGGGAAGCCCTACCACGGCCGGGCGAGCAATCGTGGCATAATCGGAGCAACTCGACGACTCAGCACCCACCGGAGGGGCTCATGCGCCACCTTGCTCTACGGATTCTCTCGCTTTTGCCACTGTTTGCGGCCTGCACCGTCGCGGCCGCGGTCGCGGCGGCGCCGCTCGTGCGCTGGCAAGACCCGGCCGAAGGCGCGTTTTCCGTCTATCTGCCTAGCGGCTGGCAGGTTACGGGCGGCACGGTCCGCACGACCAAGATCGAGCCGCACTACGTGATCCGCGCGAAGTCGCCCGACGGCGGCGTTGAGATGTTCATGGACGATCCGCGCATCGCTATCCATCAAGTGCCGAGCGCCATGACGCAACGTATGGGAATGCGGGAAGGCCAGGCCATTCCCGCGGCCTGGGGCGGAAAGCTGCTCCTCGAACGGTATCGCCCGGCGCCGCTCGCGGCGGCCGACTATGCGCGGCGAGCGCTCTGCCCGTCGGCGAGCATGATGCGCGGCGGCATCATCCCGGGTCAAACGCAAAGCCTCGCGCAGTCGCTGGGTCCGATCGAACAAGCGCAAGGCAAAAGCGTCCACATCGATGTGGGTGAGGTGTCCTTCAAATGCGGCAACCGCGACGGCTACGTGTACGCGGTCACGATGCAAGCATCGCAGGCAGGCGCGCCCATTTCGCTCTGGATCATCTATCGTATGGCCGGATATCTTGCTGCACCGGCTGATACTGCCGCCGCCGCTTCGGCCATGCATGCGATGCTCGGTTCGTTCCAACTGGACCAAGCATGGCTCCAGCGCTTCTCTCGCGAGCTCGGTGACACCACCGGCAACGTCATTCGCGAATCCAACGCCGTGACGCAGTCGACCATCGCGCGCGCCAAAGAGCAAGACGCGACGATGGCCGCGCAAAATGCGGCCTGGAAGAAGAACTCCGACGCGACGTTCAAGGCGATCGATAAAACGAGTCAAGCGATTACCGGTTCGTCGAACGCGGGCAGCGGCGGTTCGGCCGGAAACGGCCATAACTACAACGCGCAGCTCGGCACGAAGTCGGTGTGCGACGATCTCGATCGCTGTCAAACCGTTGATGCATCGGTCGACGCGTGGTACAGCGATTGCAGTGGCACATTCTATCCGGGCACGAGCACCGGCGGTGCGCCGCCGGCCAGCACCAGCGCCTGCTGGAGCAAGGGTCACTGACGACGGGCCGTTAAGCTGGCCGTCATGATGGTGCGTTGGATCGGGTTCCTCGCAGCAGCGACGGTGTTGCTTGGCGCGGCGCCGCCGGCGCCGTTCGACCTCGCCTCGCTATCGCTCGGACACGCGGCGATCGGCGTCGTGCGAACGGCGGGCCGTCCGGTCGTGGTCGTCGCGTTCGCGTCGTGGTGCGCGCCGTGCCTGGAAGAGATGCCGCAGGTGTTGGCCGACTATAAGCGCTTCAAAGATCGCGCCGATTTTCTGGGCGTCGACTACCTTGATAACCCGGCCGCCGGCGATACGGTGATTGCGAAGTTCGGCATTCCGTTTCCAGTGCTGCGTTCACGCGCGGACGAGGGTGCGCCGTCGCCGGCCGACCCGGCCGAGAAAATACCGACCAGGTCGATCCGCCTGACCGGCGTGACGCCGGGCATGCTACCGGCGGTAGTCACGTCACTCGACGGAAAAGTCTCGGATACGGTGCTCGCCAAGCTCAAAGACGTTGCCGTCTTTTGCAAAGACCAGACGGATGCACGGTGCCTCGATTACGCCGTGGCCCACGGCGTGGAGATGTCCGGGAAGGCCGTTGCGGTACCAGCTACTATGCCGGCCGACGGCACTTCCAGTACGACGTCCGTCTCGTTGCCGCATCTCTTCGTCGTTGACGCGCACGGCATCGTGCGTGCCGACGTAGCCGGCTATGAGACGGACGAAAACGCCATCGCGCGCGAGCTCGGGAAACTCGGCATCAAGTAGTTAGGGTTTGAACAGCATCCGTTCGGCGGGAATGGATTGCGCGATCGCGCCGTAGCGCGCCGCGACGTCGATCGCCGGCTGCATTTCGCTCGGAACCAGACGTGTAGCGTACGTTGCCCGGTTCATCTTCGCCAACACGTCCGCATCGAGCCGTCCGTGCTTGGCGAGGATTTGCGCGCTCAGATCGTGGTGCGCGTTGCCCCACTCGTTGGCCTTCACCATCGCATCGGAAAGGGCGGCCACGGCCGGTGGATTCTCGCGCGCCCAGGTTGCGTTCGCAATCCAGCCGCCGAGCTGTACGCGCGGTCCGATCGCCGACATCGGGTAAGCGATCGCGCGCGTTCTACCCTTCGCAGCGCTCATAAATGGCTCCGCGACGAGTGCGGCGTCGATGCGCCCGTAGATGAGCGCGTCGGTCATGGCGGAGAACGGCATCTCGACGAACTTGATCGTACTCGAATCTCCGCCGTGTTTGTCGACCCATAACTGCGCGGCGAACTGAACGATATTGCGTAGCGTGCTCGTGGCCATCGTCTTGCCGTTGAAATCGCTGCCGGCACGAATCGGTGAACCTGGCGCAACGATCAGCGCGTTCGTCGGCATCGTGTCAACATCGACGCTGCCCGGTGCGACGATCGTCACGGGAAGATTGCGCGCAAACGCGGCGACGACCGAGACGAAATTGGCGAAACCGATATCGACGGCGTTCGAGGCCACCGCGCCGACGATCGCTCCGCCGCTCGCAATCGATTGAATTTGAGCGTCGATGCCGGCGCGCTTGAAGAATCCTTGCTCGTCCGCGTAATAACACGCTGCGCTGGCGTCAATGGTCAGAGCTGCGATGCGCACCGGGACATCGGCGGCTAGCGCGCGCCGGCCGAAAGCAAAGGCGCCGAGAGCTGCCCCTGCGGAAAGGATCGCGCGATTTCGCTTCATACTAGTACATCTTACCATCTCGGAGAGGGTCCACGATGCGAACGAGCATTATCGCTGCGCTGGCGGCAGTCGGCATGGTATCGGCGGTAGGCGGCCCGCTCCGCGCTCAAGACGCGATGTTGACGGGCGCCGCGGCGTTCGGCGACTGGACGAAAGATGCGCCCGGGGTCACGCGCAAAATCACGCCGGCCGATCTGCCGAAGCCGTCGGCGGACGGACCGCCCACGATGAACATCTGGAAGCTCGTCGCGCGACCGCCGGATGCGATCCTCCACGCTCCGCCGGGCTTTACCGTGACGGCGTTTGCGACTGGATTCGTGCGGCCGCGCGTGATGCGCACCGCGCCGAACGGCGATCTGTTCATCGGCGATATCGGATCGTACAAACCGGGCGGTGTCGGCGTGGGCGTGAATCCCAACACCGGACGGATTCTCGTGATGCGCGCCGGAGCGGCGCCCGCTACGCCGGCCGAAGTGGTCCTCGACGGCTTAGATCGGCCCTTCGGCATGGCATTCTATCCGGCCGGACCGAACCCGCGTTACTTGTACGTCGGCATGACGACGCAGATCGTTCGCTATCCTTATCATGCCGGCGACGCGCACCCATTGGGAGCGCCGGAAACGATCGTCGCGGGAATTACCGACGGTGTTCACGTCACGCGTGACGTGCTTTTTTCGCGCGATGGCAAGACGCTGTTCGTGTCGGTCGGCTCGGGGACGAACATTCAAGAAAAAGGGCCCGAAAACGAAGTCGGCAAGGCCAACATCCTGGCCTTCAATCCCGACGGCAGCGGCCGTCGCGTGTACGCCGCCGGATTGCGTAATCCGGTGTCGATCGCACTCGATCCGCGCTCGAACGAGCTCTGGTCGAGCGTGAACGAACGCGACCTGCTCGGCGACAATCTTCCGCCGGACTACGTCACGCACGTGCGTGAGGGCGGGTTCTACGGCTGGCCGTATTACTACATCGGACCCAACCCCGACGTGCGCGTTCACAGCGGCACCTCGCCGGTAGCGGCCGATCAGGTCGTGATTCCCGACGTGCTGATCCAGCCGCATTCGGCGCCGCTGGGCATCGCGTTTTATACCGGCCGCCAATTCCCGGCGGAGTATTCAGGCGATCTGTTCGTTGCATTGCACGGCTCGTGGAACCGGGCGCTTCGCACCGGCTACAAGATCGTGCGAATCAAAGTGCGCAACGGTCAGGCGACCGGTGAATACCAAGACTTCGTCACCGGTTTCGTGACGCCGAGCGGGGAGGTATGGGGTCGCCCGGTCGCACTGATGGTTGCAAACGACGGTTCGCTGTTGATGAGCGATGACGGATCGGGAACGATCTGGCGCATCGCTTACGCAAAGCCGGCGCGCTAAGCGCCTTCCGGATTGGGCGCGCGCCACGCGCGTTCGAACGGGAGCCGCCACGCGTGTGGCGCGACGAGCTGGTGGATGGATTTCGGGCCCCACGATTCGGGCGGGTAGAGCCGCACCGGCGGCGGGGCTTCGAGTAACGGCCGCGACACTTCCCAGAGCCGCTCGATGCCTTCGGCTGTGGTGAAGAGCGTGTGATCGCCGCGCATCGCATCGAGGATCAAACGCTCGTACGCCTCGAGCACGTCGCCGACGAGGCCCGTCTCGTGCATCGCGAATTGCAAGCTGAGTTTCTCCAAACGCATTCCGGGGCCGGGCCGTTTGCCGTAAAACGACAGCGACATCTTCGATGCGTCGGCGAGGTCGAACGTCAGGTGATCGGGACCTTCCGCGCCCACACCAGACCCGACGGGAAACATGCTCTTGGGCGGCTCGCGAAACGCGATGGAAATGATGCGCTGTCCTTCGGCCAGCCGTTTGCCCGTGCGCAGAAAGAACGGTACGCCGGCCCAGCGCCAGTTATCGATCATGCATTTCAGCGCGACGAACGTTTCGGTATCCGACTCGCGGTCGACCCCGTGCTCGGCGCGGTACCCGCTGTATTGTCCGCGCACGACTTCCTTTGGATCGATCGGCATCATGCAGCGAAATACCTTATTCTTTTCCTCGCTGATCGGGCCGGGTTCGAGTGAGGTCGGCGGCTCCATCGCCATGAACGCGACGATCTGGAAGAGATGCGTCACGACCATGTCGCGAAACGCTCCCGTCTGTTCGTAGAACGCGGCCCGGTTGTCGAGGCCGAGTTTCTCCGGCACGTCGATCTGTACGTGGTCGATGAAGTTGCGGTTCCAAATCGGTTCGAACAGCCCGTTGGCAAAGCGGAACGCGAGAATGTTTTGCGCGGGCTCTTTGCCCAAGAAGTGGTCGATGCGGAAGATCTGGTCTTCCGAGAACACCTCGTGCAACTTTCCGTTCAGCGTTACCGCGCTCGCCAGGTCGGTGCCGAACGGCTTCTCCATGATGATGCGCGAGCGCTCCACGAGGCCCGCTTCGCCGAGCAGCCGTACGACGGACAGCGCGGCACTCGGCGGTACGCTTAGATAGTGCAGGCGCCGGCTCTCACCGCCCAAGAGGGTTTCCGCGTTTTCAACCGCCGCCCGTAGGCCCGCAGCGCCGGCTGCGAGCGGAACGTAGTCCAGCGTCTCGGCGAATGCACGCCAGTCGTCTTCATCGATTTTTCGCGTGGAGAATTCGTCGATGGCCGCGCGGGCAAACGTGCGAAAACCGTCCACGTCGAGGTCATCGAGCGAGACCCCGATGATTCGGCAGCCCGGGATGAAGCCGGCACTTGCGAGATGGAACAGACCCGGCAACAGCTTACGGCGGCCGAGGTCGCCCGTGGCGCCCACGAGCGCGACGACTTGCGGATACTTCGGACCAACGCCCGGCGGGATCTTTCTCAGCGTGCTCATGCCCTACATGGTCGCGTTCGATCCACCCGCGCCTACTGCACAATGTAGCGTCGAAGCCCTCGCCGGTGTCCCGCGAGGCTAAACCCCCTCGCTTCTAGTAAGCTGCGCGCTATGAGCGACGGTCTTCCGCAGCCGCGCCGGCGGCTCGCCGTGCTCGCGATCGCTCTCGCCTCGATGATGGGCACGCTGGACGTGAACATCGCGAACACCGCGCTGCCGACGATCGCGCGCGATCTCGGCGTGACGCCGGCGACATCGATCTGGATCGTGAACGCATATCAGATCGCCTCGGTGGCAACGTTGTTTACGTTTGCTGCGCTCGGCCAGCTGTACGGGCCGGCGCGAATCTACCGCCTCGGCGTCCTGGTTTTTATCGCCGCGTCGCTCGTGTGCACGTTCTCGCATACGTTTGGGTTACTGATTCTCGGCCGCGTCCTTCAGGGCTTCGGCGCATCGGCCGTTTTTGCGATCACGCCCGCCCTCTATCGTGAAGTCTTTCCGCGCGCCCAATTGGGCCGCGCACTCGGCATCAATGCAACGATCGTCGCAACGAGTACCGCTGCCGGTCCGGCGCTCGGCGGCTTCATCCTCGCCGTAGCATCGTGGCCGTGGATCTACGCGATTAACATCCCATTCGGCATCGCGAACGTCGCGCTCAACCGCGCGTTGCCGCACGACGATCGTAACGATGGCCGGCTTGACGTTCCGAGTGCGCTCTCGAGCGCGCTCGGCTTTGCGCTGCTGATCTCGGGTTTGAGTTCGTTTGCGCGTGAAGGCGCGGGCGGCATCACCGCGGCGTCGCTCGCGATCGGCGCGTTCGCGTTCGGATGGTTCGTGCGCCGGCAAACGCAGATGGAACGGCCGATGCTTGCCGTCGGCATGTTCCGCATACCAGCGTTCGCGCTTGCGGGACTCACGGGTTTTGCCGGCTTTGCTGCGCAGGCACTCGCCTATGTGAGCCTGCCGTATTTCTTTCAACTCGCGTTCGGTGCGACGCCGCTCAACTCGGCGTTGCTCATGATCTCGTGGCCGATCATGCTCGGGTTCACCTCGCCCCTCGCCGGCCGGTTGTCCGACCGGTTTTCGCCGGGGCTGCTGGCAACGGTCGGGCTCGGTTTCCTGAGCGGTGGTCTCGCGTTGTATGCCCTGCTGCCCGCGCAGCCGAGTACCGTCGCGATCGTGTTCGCCGGCGCCGTGTGCGGCATCGGCTTCGGCCTCTTCAAGTCGCCGAACGATCGCGAGTTGATGATGAGCGCGCCGCGCGAGTTGAGTTCGAGCGCTTCCGGCGTGCTTGCCTCCGTGCGGTCGAGCGGGCAGGCCGTCGGCGCCGCACTCGTCGCGATCATCTTTGCCGCGTACGGGGCATCGCTCGCCGGTGCATCCGCCGACGCCGCTATCGGCCGCGCGGCGCACGCTGCGCTGTGGCTCGGCTGCGCGTGCGCGTTCGGCGCGATGCTCGCAAGCGTATCGCGGTTAGCGGTTCAGCCGCGGAAAGAGACGTAGTGCGTTGCCGTGATCGATCGCGGCACGTATGGCTGCCGGCATCGGGGTGCTATCGAATCCGCGCGTAGCGTTGACGACGGGAGCGTAGGGCGCGTCGCTGCCGAACAATATCCGGCTGCTCGGGGCGAAGTTCATCAGAGCCGCCATGGTGTGGGGATTTGCCGCTGCGGCGATGTCGAAGAAGAGTTTGTTGAATTCGTGCGTGACGCCGTGCGGAACGGCTGAATCGAAGCGGTGTTGCCGTGCGCCCCAGGCGGTAATTCTAGGCGCGAGCGCGGTGATCGCGCCGCCGGCCTGGGCGAAGATGAAACGGACGTCCGGACATGCAGCGAACGTGCCGCTGAAAAGCAAACTCGTGATCGCGCGCGTCGTATCGAAGAAATACTCGAGCAACGACGGTTCGATGCCGGGCAAGACGTTGGCGCAGCATTGCGGTTGCGTCGGATGCACGAATACCACGGCCTTGCGCCGGTTCAGTTCGGTGAAGAACGGCCGAAACGCCGGGTTGCCAAGATACGTTCCGTTGTAGCTGGTGTAGAGTCCGATCCCGTCGGCCTTCAACACGTCGAGCGCATAGGTGGCTTCTGCGAGGGCTCCGTCGAGATCGGGCAACGGCATCGCGGCGAAGTGCCCGAGGCGGCCAGGATGTTCGCGGCGCAGCGCGGCGGCGTACTCGTTGCACGCGCGTGCTAAGGTGCGAATTTGCGCACGCGTTCCGCCGAGCATCGAGACGCCGGGCGACGACATCGAAAGTATCGCGACCTCGATGCCGGTGCGGTCCATCTCCGCGAGCATGCGGGTGGGACTCCAGCGCAGCACCGGCGTGGGATCGACGTCGGCGCCGCTGATGATCCCCGCGCGGTTATATTTCAGATAAGGCGGCGGGATCAGATGCTGGTGAACGTCGATGCGATGGAGCGCTGCCGCCGCAGCCGGCAGCGTGAAGGTTGCCGCGAGGGCTGCGGTTCCGGACAGAAATGCCCTGCGCGCGTAGTTGGGCGCTAGATCAGACGCCAAAGAACCGCGATTTCGATGGCGTAGCAGAGCGCGACGACCGCCGGACCCCATTTAGCCAGCCAGTGCGCCTTTGTCGTATCGGGGAAGAGCCACGGCGAGAACACGCCGATTGCCAGCGGCATCAGCGGCGATGTCGTTAACGCGACGCTAATGCCGTTGCCGATGAAGGTCGCCAGTGCCGGCGGTAGTCCGTGCAGATGCGGATTGAGAAACCGGATCTCGAACATCACGACGGGGAAGAGCGTGAGCAGCACGAGCGACGCGGTCATCCACTTATTTGGCGATTTGCCCGTGACCGGGTCGACCGGCGTCCAGCCGGGGAACGACGTGTCGACGCGCTGCGCTTGAAATCCGATGATCAGCGGTTCGCTCTCGGTCAAGAGCGCGGCGCGCTCGGGCGAGTTAAGCCAGCCATCCAAATTTTCCGCGGTGTCAAACCGTAGCACGGTCGTCCAGCCCAGCTCTTTTTGGTGCGGCGGCTGCACGAACGAACCGAGGTATCCCGGGAATGTTTCCTGGACCCGTTGGATGCGGTCGGCGAACGCGCGATACGCGGCTTCTTGACCCGGCTTGATCTGCGTGATGACGACTTCGCTCGTCGTCGCCCGGCCATAATATTCCGCCGCCGCTTGCCCAGCAAGCTGCAGAAGCACGCCGCCTTCAACGAGCGGCGCGGCTTCTTTGACGAGCGCGCGGTTCTGCTCCGACTGCTGCCACGCGCGCAACTCTGCCAGCGAGTCGAAACGCGCGACGATTACTGCGGCTTCCTGATCCTGCGGTGCCGGTGGCCAATACTGGAAGCTGAGCGCGCCTGGTGATGCGAGCATCGCCGTCTGATAGCGAACGCGCCATTGCGCGGTCTCCGCTTCTCGATTAGGAAGCACGCGGGCACACAAAATGAGGTTAGAGCTGAGAGCCTCGATAGCTGCCGTCACGCCCCCATTTTTCCGCTTGGTGGTTGAAGGCCCCCTTTGTACGGTCGGGCAACGGTCCGGCATGGTACGGATTCCGCGGTCTTTTGCTGCCGGTGTCGCTGCGTGCGCGCTTGTGCTCACGGCCGGTTCGGTGACGTCCCGTGGCGGGGCGCAAGATATGCCCGCTGCGCGCGATCTCAGCGTGCGTCCGGCGTTCGCCGAGCCGGTCGTCCTCGCGACGAAAGATGGCACGCTTGAAGTAACGCTTACCGCGCACCAGGGTCACGCCCAACTCGACACCGTTGCGGCATCCGTGAAGAACATGCTCGTCTTCGGTTACACGGTCGAGCGCGGAACGGCATCTGACGGCAACATGTCCGGCGACAACATCTATCCGGCACCGACGCTCCAAGTGTACCCGGGACAAACGCTGATCGTCCACTTCAACAACGGTTTGAGCGGCCTGACGATCGGCGATTACTACAACCCGGCGTACACGCCCAAAGGTCAGGCGATCCCGATCTATCCCGCGCCGATGAAATCCTCGCCGATTAACTTGCACGTGCACGGCGTGCACGTAAGCCCCAAGGGCAACGCCGACAACGTGCTGCTCGACATCGAGCCCGGCATGTCCAATACGTATGTCTATCACGTACCGACCTCCATGCCGCAAGGCGCGTATTGGTACCACAGCCATCTCCACACCGTCACTGCGTCGCAGACGTACTACGGTTTGGCGGGCTTACTCGCGATCGGCCGCGTCGATGGCAACCTCCCGGTCGTGACCGCGAAGCACGTGCCGATCCGGAACTTCATCTTGCAGTACAACGACGTGTTCGACCGGGCAGACGGTATGGCGCAGATGATCAACCCGAATTGGCCGCAATACGTCAGCACGCTGAAGGCGCCCACGGGGACGCAACTGGCCGACGGCACCTACCAGCCCTCGCTCGCTCCGGTGAACTTCACCCAAGCGAAGAAGGGCAGCAAGTCGTTCACCGTTTGGTATGCGGGCCCGCTCGCGATCGAAAACAACCGCGGCCTGCTGCAGTTCGTGCCGAGCAACCTGCAGCGCTTCACTCCCGCCGACGGCCGTGCGAGCGATAGCGTGCCGATGGATCCGGCGCTGCCCGATTACAAACGCGACGTGCAGTACACGGTCAACGGTCAATTCCAGCCGGTGCTCAAGGTCAAACCGGGTCAGACCGAGATCTGGGTGCTGGAAAACATCACCGACTTCGCCTATGAAAACGTGCAGCTAACTGAAACGGCGACCGGCCGCCATCCGAAGATCGCAATCGTCGGACAGGACGGCAACCCGTACCCGAACGTCCACTATCCGCTCGAGCGGAACGGCACGGAGCTGCTCATCTCCCCGGCGACGCGCTATGCGATCGCCGTGACGATGCCGGCGACCGGCGATCTTGTGCTCAGCATGCCGGCGCTCGGGCGCGGCGGTAAGACGAAGACCGCGCCGGGTGTGCTCTACACGAACAGCGGCACGCGCAAGACGCCCGCGGTGCTCGGCAACATCAGCGTCCTGCCGTCGGCGATCAGCTATGCCGACGGGTTTTTCATTTTTCCGACGCAAGTGCTGGCGCGCGCCGTTCCGGATGAAGGCCAAGGTGAGACGACCGCATTCGTTGAGGGCCAAGCGCTGCACGCGTATACGTCGTTCCACGACGTCTCGAAGGTGACGCCGGATGTAACGCGCACGCTGCTCATCAACGGTGGCTTCCTCAACGATAAGGCGAATCCGAACGATCCCAAAGCGTTCGTCTACGCGTTCGACGGGCAAGCGTTTCCGAACATCCCCTTGATTCAGCCGCGCCTTGGATCGGTTGAAGAATGGAAGTTCGTCAACGAAAACAACGACGAGCATCCGATTCACGTGCACGTCAACGATTTTCAAGTCACGCATTACCACGATCCGACGACCGGTCTTACGTCGGGTCCGCAAATGTGGGGTGCCGATAACGTCAACGTGCCGGCGCCGACCATGGGTGCGCACGAAGCGGTCGTTACGCCCGGCAGCCTGTCGATGCGTACGAAGTTCCTCGACTTCATCGGGCTCTACGTGCTGCATTGCCACCGGCTCAACCACGAAGACAACGGCTTGATGGCGCTGATCAACGTCATCCCGGCGGTCTCGAGCTACGCCGTCGCCGTTCCGGGTTTGCCGGGACACGCGGCCACGGTGAAGGTCTACGACGGCAGCGGCGATCGTCTGATCGCGACGGTCACGCCGTTCCCCGGCTTTGAAGGCACGCCGAGCGTCGCGATGGGCGACGTTGAAGGTCGCGGCGTCCTCGACTTGGTTGTCGGCGCCGGTGCGGGTGCGCGTCCCGATGTCGTCGTGTATTCCGGTTCGGGTGCTCCGGGCGTGCGGCCCTTCCATAACGTCGCGGCGCGCTTCACGGCTTTCGCCGCGAACGCGCGCGGCGGTGTCTCGGTTGCCTCCGCGCAAATCGACGGCACCACGCACGACAACATCATCGTCGGTTCGGGCAAAGGCATCACGGACCGCGTGAACGTCTATAGCACCGACCTTCCGGCCATCGGAACGGCACCGGCCGTATTCTCGAGCTTCACCCCGTATCGGAACGATCGCAGCGGCGTGAGCGTGGCCACTGGCGTCGTCGATCTGATGTCGGGACGCTACAGCATCGTCACGTCGCCCGGTGCGGGCCCGGAATCGTTGCTCGAGGTCCTCCGCTTTTCGCTGATGTCGCACATCGGCGATGGTGACGCCGGCGCCGCGCAACCCACGCGAACCGCAACGTTCGCGCCGTTCGGCAGCGCCTATACCGGCGGCATCTCGCTCGGTGTGGGCTGGATCGCCGGCTCGCAAGGCGGCGCGCAGAGCATCGTCGCGGGGCAGCTCGCCGGCGGCGCCGTGAAGGTCTACACCAGCGGGAACGCACTGCAAGGTGCGCCGATGCTGTATTTAATGAATCCGGAAATGCACGACCGCGATATCATCTTCACCCAAGTGGCGAACTTCAGCCCGTTCGGTGCGGGGAGCAGCGTGCACGTCGGGACGACGGCGACGACGATGGGTGCTGACTTGTTGGTAAGCGGAGCTCTGCCGGGCGGCGGTGCGGCTCACGTCGTCAAGTATGACCTGGTCAAAGCGAATGCAAAAGCAACGACGCTCACCCCCAAGCGGCTCGACGTCGTAAGTTCGGCGCTTGGCTCGAAAGCCGGACCGCTCGCCGGCAACTAACACGTCCTCGAACCGGCGCAACGTCGCCACCTATTTCTTCGCGTTTCTGACGAGCGAGGGCGCATCGCAGGTCCTCGCCGTCGCGGTCGGCTGGACGGTGTATGGAATTCATCACCGTCCGTTTGATCTGGGTCTCGTCGGTCTCGTGCTGTTCGTGCCCTCGCTCTTGCTCGTTTTCGTTGCGGGCCACGCGGTCGACCGGTTCGACCGCAAGCGCATCGTCGTCATCGCCGCAAGCGGCGTGGCCGTCTGTGCATTCGCGTTAGCGGCGCTGGCATACGCGCACGTGCAGAACCTCGCGCTGATGCTCGGCGTGCTGTTCTGCCAGGGCATCGCGCGTGCGTTCGGGTCCCCGGCCGAACGGACGATCCTCGTGAACATCGTCGAGACCGCCGCGTACATGCGCGTGCAAGCACGCTACGCATCCGCGCGCGAGATCGTGGTGATCGCCGCACCTGCGCTTGCCGGCGCGCTCGTGTCGGTATCGGATGTCGCGGCCTTCGTCGTGGCGGGCCTGATGACGATAGGCTCGGTGGCCGGCTTCTCGTTGCTGCGCGTCCGCGCGATCGTGCGCGCGAAAGGTACCGGTATCAGTGCGGGCTCGGCGCTCGACGGCGTGCGGTTTATCCGTTCGCGGCCGATCGTGCTCGGTGCGATCTCGCTCGATTTATTCGCCGTACTGTTCGGCGGCGCGACGGCGCTCTTGCCGGTATACGCCGATCAGATCCTTCATCTCGGCGCGGTCGCGTTCGGTATGTTGCGCAGCGCCGGCGGACTCGGCGCCTCGGTGATGGCGATCGTGCTTTCGCGCTGGACACCCAACAGTCGTGTCGGCCGCACGATGCTCACGGCGGTTGCCTGTTATGGCGTCGCGATGATCGTGTTCGCGTATTCACGCAACCTGTGGCTATCGATCGCAGCGCTTGCTGCTGCGGGAGCGTTCGACATGGTCAGCGTCGTTATTCGCCGCGGTCTCGTCCAGCTCAACACGCCGGACGCAATGCGCGGTCGCGTGACCTCGATCGAAAGCGTTTTCGTCGGTGCGTCGAGTCAACTCGGATCGTTCGAATCCGGAACGGCCGCGCAATTGCTCGGCCCGGTGCTCGGCGTCGCACTCGGCGGGGTCGCCACGCTCGGCGTCGTCGTCACGTGGGCTCTCGCCTTCCCTGCCCTGCGAACCAGCAATCGCCTCGATAGCAGTGCAGACGGGTAGGCATCGAACAATCCCCTAAGGGCGGCGCACGCTTGCGATCATCGAAGAGTTGAGCAGAAAGTCACGCGCGAGCTCGGGTGTTGCGGCAACGTGCTGCAGATGTTCGAAGTTCCGGCGGCGCACGTCCGGATCTTTCTCCTCGAGTTGGCGCTTGTTGCGAATCGAATTTGCTTGCACGTGGTCGATGGCTGCCGTGCGCCGTTGCGCGCCGTAACGGTCGAGCGCCTCGATGCCGGCGCGATCGTGCCACACGTCATCGAGGGCGTCGATCAGCGCGATCGCGTCGTGGATGCCGCTGTTCAGGCCGAACGCGCCGACCGGATTGTTCAGATGCGCCGCATCGCCGGCGAGGATTGTGCGGCCATTGCGGAAGTCGGTGGCGACGCGTTGGTGCAAACGGTACACGTTCCGATGTTCGATCGCATACGGTTCCGGACGGCTGATGAAACCTTGCAATAGGGCTTGGGCCGTTTCCGGAGCGAGCGCCGTTTCTTCGGACGTTGCCGCATCCATGGGAAACGACAGGCGCCACACGCCGGGCGGCCCGTTTCCCGGCATCTTGAAAATCGCGATCCACTGTTCGGGGTCGGCGAGGTAGGAGTTCATCGCAAAACCGTGCGCTGCAAAATCGTACGCGGTGCTCAAGACGATAAAGAGTTCGGGCCAGGTAAAGCCTTCGAAGTTGAAGGTGCCGGCTCGCCGTACTCCGCTGCGTCCGCCATCGGCGCCGATGAGCCAGCGGCAGTCGATCGTCTCGCTCTTACCATCACGTTCGACGGTCGCTCGAACGCCCGCATCGTCTTGCTCGGCCTTGACGAAGCGCGTACTGAAGCGAACTTCGGCGTTGGGCTCGCGTTCTAGTGCCGCAAGCAAGAGCGGCGTTAACTTGAACTGTTCGAAGTGCAGCCGATACGGATATGGCGTGAGGTCGGCGAGGAGGCCGAGATCGAACTCGGCGACGGCGCTGCTACGCCGGTCGCGAATCTGCCAGGTCCGGACGGGAATGCCCGCCGCGACCATCTGTTGCGCGATGCCGTAAGGTTCGAGCATTTCGAGCGTCGGTGGATGAAACGTGCCGGCGCGCGGATCGATCGTGAGCGCCGGTTCTTGCTCGACCACGACGACGGGTATTCCTCGGCGCGCCAAGCCGAGCGCGATCGTGAGCCCGACCGGTCCGGCGCCGGAGACAAGCACGCGATCGGCGTATGGTAAGATACCCATATGAAGTTCATCATCGTTCTCGTCGCACTGTTGATGATCCCGGCGCTGCCCGCGAGCGCGAAGAGCTATACCACGCACGATATCTACAACGAAACAAACGTGTGCGTTTGGATGACGCTCGACGTTTCGAGTATCATTCGATCGGGCTGGACGAACAAAGCCGCGGCGTTTGTGAAGCCTCGCGAGCATACGCGGTTCACCATCGAACAGGAACACGAAATCAAAGTTCGAGCGGAGCCCCGCGCGACCGCCGAGTGCAGCGGCGGCCGGATAACGGATCTCGATATCATCGAGAAGGGCGGTCTCGGCATGGTCGGCAGCTCGGAGACGACAGTGCGCAGAAATGCCGCGGGCGCGTTTAGCCTGAAGTGGGGCCGTTAGGCGTTAGCGCGCGGATGCCGCGATCAGCTCACCGGCTGGAAAGCTCGACGGAGTAACGCCGTAACGGGCGGCCTGATCGATCGCCGGTTGAAGCAACGCCGGCGTGATGCGGGTCTCGAACGTCGGCCGCGGCAGCGCTTCGATCGACGCGGCGGAGCGATTGAGATATTTTGCGAGAATGGCGGTCGCGTCGCTGCGATGCGCGTTCGCCCAGGTCGTCGCCTGTTGCATCGCTGCAACGAAGTGGCCCAATTCGACGGGATGCTTCGCGATCCAGTCAGGAGTGGCGCACCACGCCGAGATCACCCAGCGCGGCGCGATGGCATCGTAGCTGTAACCGATGAGGCGCAGCGGATCGCCGGGCATTCCGGCCGTCGGCGCGAGGGCGAGATTTAACGAAGCGGCATCGACGCGTCCGGCAGCCACCGCCGCCGCCATCGCCGGGAACGGCAGTTCGACGAAGCGCGCTTTGCTCGAATCGGCGCCGTTCGTATCCATCCAGCGCCGCGCGGCCAGCCACGCAATTTCGTTGATGCCGCTCACGGCGATCGTCTTGCCCTCGAGGTCCCTCGCAACTTGAATCGTCGAGGCGCGCGCAACGCCGATCGCGCCGACCGTCGCTTCGTCGCGCCGGTAGTAGTTCGAGCCGATCACGAACTGAAACGGCACGCCGCGGGAACGCGCCGCGGCCATCGCGAGGACGTTGGAGTAGCCGATGTCGAGTGCGCCGGAAACGAGCGCTGCCTGAATTGCCGCACCGTTGCCGATTGGATTGAGTTCGACATCGAGCCCGGCGCTCTCGAAATAGCCGAGTTCTTTGGCAAAATAGGCCTGACCGGAAAAGTCGCTCGGAATCAATCCGATGCGCAGCGCAGTGCGTCCCGTTTGCGCGGTTGCCGGCGCGGCGAGCGAGGCTGCGGCAAGCGATGTGAGAAAAGCGGTGCGCTGCATCGCGAGGGGATTATGGTGCAGGCGCGCGTTTCCTGGGCTCTAAACGGGCCACATGTGCAGCTCATCACGGGCCTAGAGCGGGTTGCCGCCGAGTTTGCTGGCTGCGACGAAATCGCCGGTCTTTGCATCCCAACGCGCGATGACGCCGACGCCGATCGTGATGCCGCGCTGTTTCCCGTCGCGGAAATCGTAGATGCCGTTGATCCCCGCCCAACTGTGCAAGCGTTGAATGAACGCCTGCAGCTGCTCCGCGGTTGCTTGCGGACCGGCTGATCGATACGCCGCGACGACGATCATCGCCGGATCCCAGGCGATATTGTTCTGGAAGTCGGGCCGAAGGCCGGCGTCCTTAAATGCCTTCCGGTAGACCAGCTGCGCATCGCGTATCGGTCCCGGGCCTGCGCCGCTCGCAGTGAGCGAACTGACCGACGGGAAGTACAGTTCCTTTGGCAACACGTCTTTGAATTGTTCCATCTGCGAATACGTCATGTTTGCGCCTCCGCCGCCAACCGGCAGGGTGACGCCGGCGTCCTGGATCCCATGCAGCACTGTACCGAAGCCCGCGCCGGCCGTCCACGCGATCAGCACTTGCGCGTTCGAACTTTTGATGCGCGACATCTGCGCGACGACGCTAAGATCGGTCGGGTTAAAGTGCTCGCGGTCGCTGGCTTCGACGCCGGCGCTTTCCGGCAGCGCGATGGCTTCGTTGAAGGAGCGCTCGAAGAGCTGTCCGGTCGCGTCATTGGCGGTGATGAGCGCGATGCGGTTCCAGCCGCGGCGGTGGAAGTAGCGCACGTAGAGCTTCGCCAAATCCGGGCCGGCCATGCCGGCCGAATAGACGTAGCTGCCAGCCGGAGGTTCGATACCCGGCGACATGCAGTAGTCGACCGGGCCGTTCTTCGCCAACGGCAGGACCGCGGCACATTCTGCCGTCAGCCCCGGTCCGAGGAAAAGAGAGGGCTTCTTGGCGATGATCGTGTTGGCGAGTTGGACCGCGGTCGCGGGATTTCCGGCGTCGTCCTGCATGCTGAAGTGAATCGGATGACCTTGGATGCCACCCTTCGCGTTTACCATGTGCTCGATGATCTCGAGCGTTTTGCTCTGGCCTTGGCCGATGAAGGCGGCCGGCCCGGTCATCGGATAGAGCGCTGGTATCTCGATCGGCGTCGTATCAGCAGCAAAGCCCGGGCCGGCAACGAGTAGTGCGAGTGCGGCGAGAATGACGCCGTGGGCGGTGCGTTTCATACTGCTGCCTCTGCGGAATTGGCATGTGGTTTGCGGCCCCAGAACATCTCAATACCGTGCCATTCCATATGTTGCGGATCTTCGAGCATCGGGCCGCACATGTCCATCAGCTCTTCGCCCGAATAGTTGGAGACTTCGGCGAAGTTGAGCGATGCCGGAAACATCTTGGCGTACCACTGTGCCATGTGCACGTCAGCTTTGATACGCTGCCAAAAGAGCGCGCCGCCCAGCACGGCCTCGGCGAACACGATGCGCCGGCCGGGCTTGAGCGCGCGAATGAGATCGGCGCCTGTCTCGCGCCAATCGTCGCAGTGCTGCGTCGACTGGAGGATGCCAATGCAATCGTACGAGTTCTCCGCGGCAGCCTTTCCGTAGGTCCACTGCCAGCAGCCGAGCTTGCCGTTGCGGCCGCGTTTCTTCTGCATCACGGCATCGCGGCCGTCGCGGATGATTTCGACGACGTCGATCGCCCCGGACGGGCCGACCATTGCGCGCAGATCGTCGGCCCATTTCGCCGGCCCGACCCCTTCGCCGATGATGAGCACGCGATCGCCGCGCTTCGCCTCGAGAAGACCGTAGACGACGTGGCTGATCGGGCGCGCGACGACCTGCCAGATGTACGGCAAGCCACCGGCGATCGCGAAGGTCGTTTCCCAACGCCGGCGCTCGTTCGCATCACGGATCTCGGGGCCGAAATACTCGACGTCCCAGTCCTGGATGTACGACCAGGGATCGGGACTGACAGGGGAGTCAATCATGCCGGGAAGATTCCTTCCGCCGCCGCGCGTCCCCGCGGGAAGTAATCCCCAACCGTATGGAAAAATCGTCTGCTCTATACTCTTGACGTATAGGAGGCCGGATCGATGCGCGCGCGCGAGTCGTTCGATAAAACCTTGTTGGCGCTGGAAATCCGGCAGCTCCGCCAACTCGCCGCGGTACTCGAGCACGGCAGCATCAGCGCGGCCGCCAAGCACCTCGGCGTGCAGCAGCCGACGCTCAGTCGCAGCATGAGCGCGATGGAGCGTGCCGTCGGCGTGCCCCTCTTCGAGCGCGGCCCCAAAGGCGTCGCGCCGACCGACTATGGCCGCGCGCTATTACAGTATCACCGCGCGCTCGAGGCCAACTTGCGCAACGCCGCCGGCGAACTCGACGCGATCCGCGGCGTTCCGGCGGCGATGATCCGTCTGGGCGTCGGGCCGATCGAAGGTGCCGACGTCGCGGCCACCGCTCTTTCCCGTTTCCTCGGACGCTATCCCGACGCCCAACTCGCCATCCGCGAGGGGCTCTACGCCAACCTCGAACCGTTGCTCGCCAAGGGCGAACTCGACCTCATCCTCGGCAGCGAGCCCAGCATCACCGCCGGCATCGGTACCCATCCCGGGATGAACCTCGAACTGCTCGGGAGTCTGCGTCCCGCGATCGTCGTACGCGCGGCGCACCCGCTGGCGAAGAAGCGCCGCGTCACGCTCGAAGATCTGCAACGTGCGCGCTGGATCGTGCCATTCGGCAACACCGCCTCGGCGGAACGGTTCCGCGCGACGTTTGTGGAGAATGGCTTGATGCCGCCGGCGGGAAGCGTCTTCGCGCCGATCTCGTCGTGGACCGCAGCCGGGCTCGTCGCGCGGTCCGACGTCGTCGCGCTGATGCCTCAGCAACTCTATCGGCGCGAGATAGCGAGCGGCGCGTTTAAGGAATTGCGCGTCGCGGAGCCCGCATTCGCCGGCGCTGTTTACCTCATCACGCGCGAGGAAACGCTGCTCTCCACGCCCGTGCGCAGCTTGCTGCGCGATATCCGCGAGGCAAGCAAAGCGCTCAATGGTGTTTTTCGCTAAAGCATCGCGAGGGATTATCGTGCAGGCGCGCGTTTCCTGGACTCTAAAGAGGCCGCATGAAAGCGTTCGCCGTCGCCGTGTTTCTCGCGTTCGTGTTCGGCACGCCGGCAGCGCGGGCGGCGGATCATCCCGATCTTTTCAGTCTGACGTCGCCCGACTTTACCGATAACTCCATGCTTGCGGCAGCCAATCTCGGCGTCGGCACGAGCCCGCGCGGCAACTGGGCGTGCGGCGGGGAAAACATTTCGCCGACCCTTGCATGGGCGCACGCGCCGGCGGGCACGCGCAGCTTTGCCGTGATCATGGACGATCCTGATGCCGCGTCGGGCATCGGCGCGAATCATTGGATCGCGTACGATATAGCGGCGTCGGTGACGGGGCTGCCGCGCAACGCCGGTAACGGTCAGGCGATGCTGCTCATCGAGGGCTCGAACGGCCGCAAGCAGCCCATCTACTCCGGTCCGTGTCCCGAACCCGGTGCCAAGGCGCACCACTTCTTGTGGATGGTGTTTGCGCTCGACCTCGCCCCGGGGACGCTCGATCCGGGGCTCACGCGCGAGCAGTTCATGCAACAGATCGCCGGACACAACCTCGCCGAAGCAAGTCTCTCTTCGCGCTTCATCGTCAAGCCGTAGTCCCCGGGAACGCCTGCCGAGCGCCAAGAACCATAAACGGTCGTGAAAACATCGGAAAATGGGGCCGTCGCGGCCCTCGCCCCGGGCAAGCGGATCGGCATCATCGGTGCCGGTGCGATGGGCGGTGCGCTGCTGCGGGGCGTGCTCGGCAGCGGCGTTGCCCTCGATGCGGTCTGGGCCGCGACCAAATCCGATGCGTCTGCGCGTACGGTCGCGAGCGAATTCGGCATCGCCACCCACACCACGTATGCGGAGCTCACATCGTCGAGCGATGTGCTGCTGTTGGCCGTGAAGCCGGCGCAGCTCGAAACCGCGCTGCGCGAATTGAGCGCCGCCGGATTGCGCGCCGACACGCTGATCATTTCCGTTGCCGCCGGCGTATCGATCGAGCGGATTGAGAAGGCGCTTGGCGGATCGAACCCCGTTATCCGCGCGATGCCGAACACGCCCTCGTTCGTCGGCCAGGGTATGACGGCGATCGCCGGCGGCTCGCTGGCAACGAAGGAGCACCTCGCAATCGCGGAACGCCTCTTCGGCGCCGTCGGGTTGTGCATCACGATCGAAGAGCGGCTCCTCAACGCCGTGACCGCGATCAGCGGCAGCGGGCCGGCCTACGTGTATCTGATCATCGAAGCGCTGGCGGATGCGGGCGTGCGCGTCGGCTTACCGCGCGACGTAGCGATGACGCTCGTTGCGCAAACCGTTCTCGGCGCAGCCGTCATGGTGCAGGAAAGCGATCGCCATCCGGCCGCTCTGCGCGACGACGTCACGACGCCGGCGGGCTGTACGATCGGCGCGCTGCTCGTTCTTGAAGACGGCAAGATCCGTTCCGTGCTGGCGCGCGCGGTGGAAGAAGCGCGCAACGTGCTGGAAGGTACGAGTCGATGAACGGCACGCGCGCCGGCGACACGGCGCGCGTCGACGGGCTCGCTTCGGCGCGCCGGCTGATCGTCAAAGTCGGCTCGGCCTTACTCGTCGATGAAGCCTCGGGTGACATCCGCCGCGATTGGCTCGCGGCGCTGGTCGAAGATCTTGCGCGCTGCCGCGCGCGCGGGCAAGAGGTGCTGCTCGTGTCGTCGGGCGCCGTCGCGGTTGGGCGGCGTCACCTCGGGCTCGTCGGCCGAACCCTGCGGCTCGAAGAAAAGCAAGCCGCGGCCGCGACCGGACAGATTCGTCTCGCGCATGCGTATCTCGAAGCGCTGGCACGCCATAACCTCAGCGTTGCACAGATTCTGCTTACGCCCGACGATACGGAGCAGCGCGATCGTCACCTGAACGCGCGCGCGACGCTCGAACAATTGCTGGCCCTCGGCGCGGTTCCCGTGATCAACGAAAACGATACGGTCGCGACGGCGGAGATCCGGTTCGGCGATAACGATCGCTTGGCCGCGCGCGTGGCGCAGATGATCAGCGCCGATACGCTCGTGCTGCTTTCCGACGTTGACGGACTCTATACGGCCGATCCGCGCATCGATCCGCAGGCGCAGCACCTCGCGGAGATTCGGGCGATCACGCCGGAGATCGAAGCGATGGCCGGTCACGCGCCGCGCGGATACAGCTCGGGCGGCATGGTGACGAAGCTTGCTGCGGCGCGCATCGCGATGGCCGCGGGATGCCGCATGGTGATCGCGCGTGGTGAGGGACTGCACCCGCTCGCGGCGATCGAAGGCGGCGCACGCGTGACGTGGTTCATTCCGGATGCCGAACCGGCTACCGCGCGCAAGCGCTGGATTGCCGGCTCGGTGAACGTCACCGGCGCGCTGATCGTCGATGACGGCGCCGTGAAGGCGCTCGCGCGCGGCACGAGCCTGCTGCCGGCGGGCGTCGTCGGCGTCGAGGGAACCTTTGAACAGGGCGATGCGGTTGTGGTGCGCAGCGGCGACGGGCGCGAACTCGCGCGCGGCTTGTCGGCGTACTCGAGCGTGGATGCTCGGGCCATTGCCGGTCATCGCAGCGGCGAAATCGAGACGATCCTCGGCTATCGCGGCCGCGACGAAATGATCCATCGCGACGACTTGGTGGTAGACGGAAAACGACTATGACGGCACTCAAAGCGCAAGCGGCGGACCTCGGCATCGAGATGCGAACGATGGGGCTTGCCGCGCGACGGGCCGCGGGCATTCTCGCGCGCGCCGAACCTGCGCAAAAAAGCGCGGCGTTGGAGCACGCCGCGACGGCGGTGCGGGCCGCGCGAGCGGAGATCCTTGCCGCGAATGCCGAGGATATGGCCGCGGCCAAAGCTGCGGGCATCTCCGGCGCGTTACTCGACCGGCTGCTGCTCGATGAGAAACGCATCGAAGCGATGGCCGAGGGGCTCGAAACCATGGCGGCGCTGCCCGACCCGATCGGCACCGAGCTCGCGCGCTGGACGCGGCCCAACGGTTTGGACATCGCGCGCGTCCGCATCCCGATCGGCGTCATCGGCATCATCTACGAATCGCGTCCGAACGTGACGGCCGACGCCGGCGGCCTTTGCCTGCGCGCCGGCAACGCGGTGATCTTGCGCGGCGGTTCGGAGAGTTTCAACTCATCGCGCGTCATCGCGACGTGTTTGCGCCGCGGTATCGACGCCGCCGGTTTGCCCGAAGACGCCGTGCAACTCGTACCGACGCGCGATCGCGCTGCCGTCGGTCTGATGCTCGGCATGGTTGACCTCATCGACGTGATCGTGCCGCGCGGCGGACGCTCGCTGATCGAACGTGTCCAGCGCGAAAGCCAAATACCGGTGATCGCGCACCTCGAGGGGATCTGCCACGCCTACGTCGGCCGCACGGCCGATCTGACGAAGAGCCGCAACATCGTGCTCAACGGCAAGATGCGTCGCACCGGCGTCTGCGGCGCAACCGAAACGCTGCTCGTCGACCGGGCGGTTGCCGCGACACATCTGCCGGCAATCCTCAGCGACCTGCATGCCGCCGGCTGCGAGATTCGCGGCGATGCCGAAACGCAGGCGCTCGATCCGCTAGCGGTCGCGGCGAGCGAGACGGATTGGACGACGGAGTATCTCGACGCGATTCTCTCGGTGCGCGTCGTCGACGGCGTCGCCGGAGCGATCGAGCATATCAATCACTACGGCTCGCATCACACCGACACGATCGTCACGGAAGATGAAAACGACGCCGCGCGTTTCTTGGCCGAAGTGGAAAGTGCGATCGTGCTGCACAACGCCTCGACGCAATTCGCCGATGGCGCCGAATTCGGGATGGGCGCCGAGATCGGCATTTCGACCGGCCGGCTCCCGCCCCGCGGCCCGGTCGGCGCCGAACAGCTCACGAGTTACAAGTACCTCGTGCGCGGCAACGGTCAGATTCGCCCTTAGCGCACGTCGAAGGCGAGGTGAAACGCCGGCAGGCGTTCGCCGGGATGATCGATTGCACTCAGCATCGGTAAGAGGAAGTATATCCCGTTCACGCTCGCGCCGGCGGGCGGAGCGCCCGGTCCGTTGATCTGGCCGGTGTAAATCGTCGGGTACAGATCGACGAAGTGCGTGCCGACGCGACCCGGGGCGCGCAGATGGATCGTGACGTCACCCTGGCTGTTGAAACCGCAGGCGTAGCCGATGTCGCCGTTGTCGAGCACCATGGTGTAGGTGTTCGCCGTTTCCGTCCAGCCGACGCCTTTGACGTGCACCGTGTAGGTGCCGCCGGGCGCCACGATGCGCGGTGAGATTTCCACCACGCTCGGGACGAGCGTGTATGCGGCTGTGGCTTGCGTGTCGCCGGTTGCCCGCGCGATCACGCGATGCGGGCCGCCGAGATCGTCGGGCGTCGTGATGCGCAGCGCAAAGGCCCCGTTTGCATCCGCCGTGATTTTGGTGAGCGGATGCTCCTCGGTCGACCAGCCGTTGCCGCTGAGGCGATTGCCGACGTATGTTTCCCACGTGAGCGTGACCGCGGCTTGCGGAGCGAAACCGGAACCGCCCAGTGCGATCGGACTGCCCACGGGGCCGGAAGCGAAGTCGCTGCGCAACGCGGGCGCTCCGCCGGCGGCCGGTGCCTCGGGGCGCTCGCGCCGCGGTGTTTGCGCTGTTGCCGCGGGCGGACGCACCACGCGACCGGCGGTGATGCGAAATGTTGCGGCGATGACTTGCGGGATGTAGCGCTGCGCATTCGGGCTATTTTGCCCGTTGAGGTACGGCGCGGTCGGACCTTCAATCGCTTGGAGCGTGTGCATGCCGATCGCTCCGCTCGCGGGAATCGTAATGCGCGCCGTGCCGTGCGTCGTTACGGCCGAAAGCCAGCCGGTTTGTGCGCCGTCGTAGAGCAGATGCCAGACGACTTGATAGAAGCGATAGCCGAGCCCGGTGACCGTAACGGTAACGGGCGTGCCCGGCGGCCCCGATTGCGGCGAGATCGCGATGCGCGGTACGACGGTGAAGCCTTGCGTTGCAGTGGGCTGGGCATCGGGCGGCGTGGTCTCCGCACGCACTTCCACATCGTGCAGGTAACCGAAATCGCTCGGCACGGTGAAGCGCAGCGCGAGCGACCCCGCAGCATCACTCGTTCCCCGCGCCAGGGTCGTCGCGGATTCGGGCGCGAGGATTCCATAGAACTTTCCGGCATCGGTCCACCAGCGCGGATTGCCGCTGCGCCAGACCAGCGCATACCGCGCGTTCGGCGTGAGTCCACGCGCATGTGCGACGACCGGCGTACCGACGCTCGCGCCGCCGGGTGTAAAGTTCAGCCGCCCGGTAGACTCTTGTGCGCTCGCCGATGAATGCCCGGCGAGCGCAAGCGCAATCGCGAGCGCCGCAGCGACGGCGCGCATCACGATTTGGGCAGAGCGGGGGCCTTCTCTGCGATCGTCAGCACGGAGAGTCCGTTGCCCTGCCCGATCGGCGCGAAGTTGACGGTGTTGCCGGCGGCGTCGGTGACGGTTACCGTCCAGGGCAGTGTGCCGGTCGGATGATCGCCCTTCACGAAGTACGCACCCGCCCAATAGGTGTCGGTCGCGGGCGGATTCGGGAACGGCGGGTGGATGCCGAACTTCAGCGGGATCTTCGTGCCGTCTTTAAGCGTAACGACGGCTTGGATGCCGAGCGCCTTGATCTGCGCGTCGAGAAGCCGGACGCCGGCGGGGTCTTGAATTTCCGCCCGCCACACGATCGTGTCGCCCGGGTTGAACGTATTGCGCGGAATGCAAATGCGCGCCGCGACGACGTCGGCGAACACCCGGTACGCGAGTGCCTTGCCGGGCGCGCTTTGTGCGCCCGCCACGCCGGGAGCGGCCATGGCGAAAGCGATGCACGCAATGGCAAGCGACGTCCACAGTTTCATGCCGCCTACCTAAAGCGCCGGTGCCGCCGAACCCTCCCCGTTAATGTGCCGCCGGCTCGGCCGTGAGCTCGATATCGTAGTATTTCGCCGCTTTGCGGATGTTTGCCAGGGCGAGGTCGCGTTCAGCCTTCGTCACGCCCTCAACCTGATCGAATCGCGCGATGGCGTTGCGTACGTGCCGCGCATCGGTGAGGGGCTCTTTGCGCTGCTTCGGAAAGGCGTAGACGCTGTCGGGGAGATCGCTCTGCGTCGTCAGGTGCCCGTGCTTTTCATGAGGTTTCCAGGTCGCTCTCATGATCGGGCTATACCCGCGGTTGCGCTCCGCTATGCTGTTGTTGAGGCGCATGGGTTCGCAGTCATCCGCTTCCTTGTAGAGAAGAGAACGCGTGGTGGAGCTAAGACAACTCAGTAAGGACTTCATGCAAGCCTTCGCAACGCTTGCGTTCATCCTTACCATTGCGGCGACACGCGGCGAAGCGGCCGAATCGACCACGGCGACGATCTCGGGCATCGTACGTTCGACGCAAGGCGGCGCGGTTGCGGACGCGCGCGTCGCCGCGGTGTCGCCGTCCGGCCGCTACGATGCGCGTACCGACGCGCGCGGCGCGTTTCGCCTGCTCGGCGTCGTCCCGGATACGTACACGATCTCGATTGAGGCACGCGGCTTCGACACCGCCGTGCAAAGCGGCATTACGGCACTTCCGGCCGGCGCGCCGTCGCTGGCCGTTCGTCTCACGCCGGCGCTCGCCACAATCGGCAGCGTACGCTCGTCGGTTACGCCGATCGCTATCGGTTCGACCGTGGAACGCTTCGTCATTACCGGGAACGGCGGCCGGCTCGACGCTAACGTCTCGGGCCTAGCGGCCTATACCGGCGGGACGGTGCAAGGCACGATCTCCGCCGTCCCCGGCGTCAACCTCGATACGTTCGGCAACGCGATTCTGCGCGGCGGCAAAGTCGACGACGTCGTGTTCGATTACGATTCCGTGCCGATTCCGCAGGGGCTGATCGCCGAACCCGGCGGCAACATCGTCGGCGCGCAACTCTCGACGACCGGCGTCGCCGCGACATCGACAACGCTGGCGGGCTTTACCAATCAGGGCGACAACGCGCTCGGCGGCATCGTCGACCAGATCCCGCTCACCGGCACCTATCCCAGCCGTACGTCGATCGAACTGACCGACGGCATCGGTACGCTCGCGCAGCGGTTCGCCGTGCAGCATCAATGGGCGACGCAAGATCTGCGTTGGCGCTTCGCGCTCGCGACGACGCTTTCGAGCGAGTACTTTTCGTACGGCGACGGTCACACGTTTTATCCGTCGGAGGCGGCAACGTATGGGCTCTCGCTGCAAACGCGCGGCGCGGCCTCGTTCGCCGGCAACATCCACTTTCGCCCCGGGCAAGCCGACGATTTCTCATTTGTCGCGCTCTCGGGCGAAGCGAATTATCAGCAATACGACTCGCCGTATCCGGGCGAAACCGTCGGCGCGTTCGACGGAGCCGTCACGGTCTTTCCAGGCGAGACGAATAAGAATGCCGCGGTTACGTATGCTTCCGGCTTACGCGGAACCTACGACATTCTCAAGGCGCAATGGCTGCACACGAGCGCGCATGCGACCTCGCGGCTTCAGGTGTATCAGACGCAGTTCGGCTCGACCGCGGGCGGCCCGTTCTGGGACGACCTCTCGTATCCCGACGGCGTCATCTCGCTCGCCACGACGCAAGGCGGTCGTGAGACCGGTACGTCGTTCGATGTGGATCAGTTTGCGAGCGACCGCCACCATCTGCTCTACGGGCTCGAGTATCGCGTCAACAACAGCTTCCTCTATCAAGTCGTTCCAACGGCCGATGAGTTCATCAACTCCAACCCGACGCTGTTCACCGGTCTCGTCTACGCCGGCGACACCTGGAGCATCGGACCGCGCTTGAGCCTGGCCGCGACCGCGCGCTTCGACCGCACGCATATCGTGCCCAGCGACGGAACGCCGTACGACGTTGCGGCGATCGATCCGCACGCATCGTTCGCGTACCGCATCGGTCCGGCGTACGCCCTGCGCGTCGCGTTCGATCACACGACGGTCGCCCCCAAACCGCTCGAAGCCGACCGGACCGATAGCGCAAATCCGGCGCCGTTCGTGCCGCTCGCCGCGGAGACGGCAAACAATATGAGTTATGCCTTTGAAGGCAGCGGCCGGACGCGCTTTCGGGTAGTGTACTATGCGAATCGCGAACACAATAGGATCGACGTGCTGCCGGTCGATTTTCGCGCCGCGGTTGCCGCCGGTGAGAACCCGAGCGGCGTCGGCGTGCCGACGAATGCCGGTTCGCTGATCGCCCACGGCGTTGACCTGTGGATTCAGAATGGCGGCCTTACTTTGAAGGCCGACACGATTCGGGGGTTCTCTTCGAGCGCATCGCAATTCGCGTACAACGGACTCAACGCCGCGGCCGTGGCGGCGGGGCATCTCTTTCCGCTGGGTTACGTTCCGGATCTTACGGCCACGCTGTCGTATGAATTCGCGTTCCTGCATCGGCGTCTGCGTATCACGCCGTCGATTTCCTACGAGTCGGGTTATCCGTACGGGAACGGCACGATGGTCTATCAGTTCGATCCGGTCACCGGCAAACCGGTCGCGGTCCCGAACGACAATTTCGTCAACCCGGGTTACAATTATTATTTCCTAGCGAACCCGTCGCTGCCGTTCAACGCGGCGACCAATCAGTACATCGCCTCGCTCGGAACGCCCGAAGGTCCGGATCCGAATACGCTGCGCGCGCCGGGACAAACGCTGGTGTCGCTGCACGTCGAGGGCGATATCGCGAGACGGTTGACGGCAGTATTCGATGTCGTCAACCTGTTCGCAACGAGCACGCCCACGGGATTGCAAGGGAATCCGTATCTCATCGGTCCGCCGGGAACGCCGGGCAACGGTGTGCCGACCAACGACGGCATAACACAAGCCGTTCCGTGGCAATACGGCACGGCCGGTTATGTGCCGCAAGGGTATCCGCTCGCGCGCACGTTCCAGCTCGGCTTACGCTATCGCTTGTAGCTAGGGAAATGCCTTAGGGCGCGGCGCACGGCGCCGTTGCGCCGTCTTGGGTCGCGACCTTCGTCGCGCGATTGGGAACCGGGCCGTCGGCCGGATATGCTGCCGGCCCCGCCGGATAGCAATTCGCGGCCAAGAGATATGCGATGATCGCGGCGTATTGCGCCGGCGTCAGCGACCCCGGATTGTCTTGCGGCATCTCGCGCGTCACTTCCGCATTGAGCGCGCCCATGGAGAGGCTCGACGCGGTGAATGCGCGGCCGAAGAGATCGGGCCCTAAGCCGCCGGTCAATCCGGCGGCGTGGCACTTCGAACAATATTGGCCATACAGAGCGAGGCCGTCGTGGGCTTGTGCGGCGGTAAACATTGCTGCCGGCGGCGCCGGTGCATTCGCACCGATCGCCGCCAGCAGCAGCGCCGCGATCGCGGCAATGTGGGGAACCCGCATCAATGCGGAAGCGCGAACACGTAGACGGCGGAGTCCGGCTGAACTTCTTGCATGTACGCTTCTTTCGCGGCGATGCGAGGCCACAACCCGCCGGCGCCCACTTCGACGGCAAGATACTGCCTGCCGCCGACGCTGTACGTGATCGGCGGCGCGGTGATTCCGCCGTTCCCGATCTTCGGCGTCTTCCAGAGAAACGCACCGGTCTTCTCGTCGAGCGCTTGGATGTAGCCTTGCACTTCGGAGTCGAACACGATGCCGCCGGCGATCATGACGCCGCCGGCTTGTCCTTCGACGGTGTGTACTTTCCATATCTGTTTGCCGGTGGTGAGATCGTAGGCCACGACGCTGCCGCGATACGGCGGCACCGGCGTGCTGAATCTGCCGGTGTTCGATACGCCTTCATCCGGAACGTCCGGCGTGTGCGTCGCGTGCAAAATGCCGGTCGCCTCTTGTGCCGGGATGACGAAGATATGGCGGTTCGGATCGTAGGCCGTCGGCTGCCAATTCTTACCGCCGAGGCTGACCGGCGCGAAGGGGATGTCCGTCCCGGCGTCCGCCGCCGCTTGAATCGCGGGATTGAGGTGAACGGCGCCCGTCGTGCGGTCGATTTTCGCCCACGTCACGTGATCCACGAAGGGCTCGACGTAGATCACTTTGCCGTTGGCGCGATTGAGCACGAACAAATAGCCGTCGCGGTCGGCGTGGGCGAGCGCCTTGACGATTTTTCCGCCGATCGGCAAATCGACCAGCACGCTTTCGTCGACGCCGTCATAATCGTAAAAGTCGCGCGGCGTCCATTTGTAATGCCACTTGATTTTGCCGGTATGCGGGTCGAGCGCGATCAGCGAATCGGTATAGAAGAGATCGGTGCCGTGAAACGCGGACGGATCGAAATCGGGATTCGGGTTGCCGACGCCCCAATAGAGCGTGTCGAGGTCCTTATCGTAGGTTCCGGTAATCCACGTCGGGCCGCCGTGCGGGGATTTTTTCGGGTCCATTCCCCAGCCTTTGGCCAGTGGTTCGTCCTTGGTCGGCACGGTGTACGTGCGCCAAACTATTTTCCCGTTTTTTGGATTGAGCGCCACGAGAAAACCGCGCGTGGGAAACTCGCCGCCGGCCATACCGCTAATGATCAGTCCATCGACGAAGACGGGCGGGCTGGTGATGGCATACCCGTCGGCCCAGTTCGCGACAGGCGTCGACCAGCGCACGGCACCCGTCTTGGCATCGAGCGCGATCAAATGCGCGTCGAGCGTCGGCAAGATGACCATATCGCCCACCAGCGTGACACCGCGACTGTCCTTACCGCAGCACGGTTTCCCTTGATCTTTGTTCTCCCAAACATACGACCACTTCGTGTCGCCTGTCCGCGCGTCGAGCGCAAACAACGCGCCGCCGCCGGTGGTGACGTACATCGTGTCACCCTTGACGATCGGCGTGCCTTCCATCGAGATCGGGGTGCCGAGTTGTTTCGACCAGGCGAGCTTGATCTTGCCGACACTGGCCGGCGTGATGCCCGTCAGCGGGCTAAAGCGATGGCCGTCGACCGTGTTTCCGTACTGCAGCCAGCCGGTGTCTTGGGTATCAGCAGCTGCCGGAAGTGCAACCGCGCCGGCAAGTAGCGTGACGAGGAACACAGCGCTGCGCCAAGATTTGAAACAAATCACCCCTGAAGCCCCCTTGAGAAAGAAAGTTTCAAGCAAAGTTGCCGGGCATTGCAGCGATTCCTGGCAGGGTTCGATTTGTGTCGATTTCGCAACACAGGGTGCGCGAAGTAATATCCGATAATTGACAAAAACGGCCGGAAATAAGTTGCGTAATGCCTTACGGAGCGTTATTATTGCCGCAAATGGCAAGGCACGTGATCGAAAAGATCATTCAGCCTCCTGTTCAATCAGATACCGAGCAACGCCATGACAACATCCGAAACAAAGCCTGAAGGTCCTCCCCCGCCGACCGTTCCGAACTTTCGCGAAGACGATCGCGTCCTGGCCCGATACAAATCGATGATCGAGCGGCGCATCAAAGACTTCGCGTCCGAGCATGAAGGTTCGGTCCGCCGCAACGCGTCCTCGAAGCGTGACGAGCTGAACGAAGAGCTGGAAGAGGCCAACGAGGAGTGGACGCGCCTCACCGAGGCCGCGGAAACGGCGCGCGAAGCTTACCGTAAGGGCTACCCGCAGCACGTTAAAAAGACGCGTTTGGTCGAGCCGTCGGTCATGGAAAACATGAAGAGTTTCGGCGCGGCGAACAAGCTCTACCACGCAGCCCACGAGGCCTGGCGCGCGGCCGAAAATGCAGCGAGTAACATCCGCCGGATCGAGCACAACGAAAACCAGGTCGACGTCGAATTGCAGAAGGCCGTCGAGCGCGCACCGCAGGTCGTGAAAGAGGTCACCGAGTCGGAAAAGTGGATCGCCGAGATTCACGCCGATGAGGAGCTCGCGAGCGTGCGCACCAAGGTCGACGAGATCACTGCCGAGCGCGATTCCTACGCGGCGCGGTTAACGTCCGGTAAGGTGTCCAACGAAGAACTTCGCCTGCGCGCCTTCGGCGAACAAGACATCAAGAAGTTCCCGCTCCCGATTAGCGGCGTGATCTTCGTACGCGTCGATCAGTTCGGCCCGGATGCGTATTTCATACTTCGCGACACGCGCAAGCAGCTTTACGCCCTGCCCTACGACCGGCGGTTGGAAAACATCCTCGACGGCGTCTTCGATTTCACCCGTACCGGCAAAGAGTTCGACATCCGCAAAGCGCTGCAGGCGAACAACCCGCTGCCGCTCTCGATGCTCGAACATTTCAAGAAAACCACCGACAACGAAGAAGCCGCCCAGGAAGCGTATCGCCAGCATCAAGACTTCGTGCGCGAGAAGCGCATGCTCGCGACGGTCCCGGTGAACGAGTTCGACGAGATCGAAACGACGGCAATGGACCTCTTCGCGAAGTTCGCCGCAGCCAAAGCGCAGTAAGGGACGATGAAGATCGTCGTTGCCCTTCTTGCGGCGCTGTGGTGCGCGACGTGTGCCGTCCCGGCATCGGCCGACGACAACCGCATCGTGGGCAGCTGGAAAGCGGTGTCGCTGATCTATGAAGATCCCGCGACCAAAGAGCAGATCTTGCCCTTCGGAGAACATCCGAAGGGCCGCATGGTGATTCTACCGACCGGTCAGTGGATCATCATCTCCACGGCCGAAGGCCGCAAGCCGCCGGCGAACGACGCTGAAAAAGCAGCAGCGCTAAGCACGATGACGTCGTACACCGGGCGCTACCATTTCGAAGGCGATAAAATCGTTACGCGCGTCGAAGCGTCGTGGTCGGAGGCGCAAGTCGGAACCGACGTCACGCGTTCGTTCCAAATCGACGGCAACCGCCTCATCCTTACCTCGCCTGCCGTGCCGAATCCGAACCTCGGCAATCGCGTCGTCCGTTCGATCGTTACATGGGAGCGAGAGAACTAGGTCTTTTCGGCAAACGCGACGCCGGCGTCGCGTAACGTCTTTTCCAAATAGCTTATCCGCTCGCCGAGTACGTTGACCGTGTGCTTGACGTGTTCGATGTCGACCAGCTTCGGGATGTGCTGCGAACAATTCGCGTCCCAGGCCGTCACGTCGAACACGATCGCCTGCTCGATGCGCGCGTCGTACGACGGGTCGACCAGCGTTCTTGTGAGTTCCGGATCGGCGGGAACGACGCGGGCGCGGCCCCAGATCTTGATGCGTTCGGCCTCGGCGTAGTTCATCAAAAACAGAAAGGCCCGATCGTTCTCCGCCAAGTTGCCCGTCGTGATGTATTGCCGGTTGCCGGCGAAGTCCGCAAACGCAAGGGTCTTTGGATCGAGAGCTTTGACAAAGCCCGGCGGCCCGCCGCGGTGCTGCACGTACGGTTGACCCGCGGCGTTGGCGGTGGCCAGATATGCGCTGCTTGCTTCGGCAATGAAGGCGGCAATTTCCGGCGTGATCGAACCGGCGAAGCCGCCGCGCGTCTCTTCCATCCGTGCATAGGATTTGCGCGAACCGCGTTCGGCTTGTATGCGCTTCACCGTATCGGTAAAGGCGACGTCGCTGGTATATGCTCCGGTTGAGGCCATCGTATGTGGAACGACCCGCACGGGACGGCGGGAGATTCACGGAGGCAAAAGGCCCAAAGAATCGTACAACTGCCCCCATGCGCGCACGCTCTTTGCTCGTCACGTCGTGGATGCTTTCGGTGCTCCTCGGGTCCGTCGCGGATAGGACCACGGGGCAGCCCCTGCCGGGCGTTCGCGTGGAACTCGGTGCGGCGCATGCAACGTCGCGGGCCGACGGCAGCTTCCGGTTGAGCGGACTGAAGGCGGGTCACGCGACCTTACTGGTTTCCTCCGACGACGTGCCCCCGCAGCGTTTTCCGGTTACCGTCGGGGCGGCGACCACCCACGTTGACCTCCGCGTGTGCAGTACGACGCTGGATTACAACTGCGGGCCACCGCAATACTAGTCCGCTTGCGGGCGTTCGATTCGTGGCAAGAAGGCGGCGAGGAGGCCGATCGCCGGCAGAAACGCGCAGATCTTGTATACGGTCTCGATGCCGGTGCGATCGGCGAGAAGCCCGAGTACGGCCGCACCGAGGCCTGCCATGCCGAACGCAAAACCGAAGAACATCCCCGAGACCGCGCCGACTTTGCCCGGCACCAATTCTTGCGCGTACACCACGATCGCCGGAAACGCCGAGGCAAGGATCAAACCGATCGCGATCGTTAACGGCCCGGTCCAGAATAGGCTCGCGTACGGTAAGGCGAGCGCAAACGGCAGCGTGCCCAGAATCGAAAACCAAATGATGTACTTGCGTCCGAACCGGTCGCCGAGCGGACCGCCGGCAATCGTGCCGACTGCAATTGCAGCGACGAACATGAACAGATGCAACTGCGAGGCTTGCACCGAGACGCCGAAGCGTTCGATCAAATAAAACGTCAGATAGTTCGTCAAGCTGACCTGATAGAAATACTTCGAGAAGATCAGCACCAGCAAGATCGTGATGCCGGTGACGACGGTCGAACGCGGAAACGCGCCGTCGCGCGTGAGGCTGCGCGTCGCGGCCGCCAGCCGCGCGATGCCGTGATTGCGATACCAGCGCGCGACGAACCATAATACGGCGGTTGAGAAGAGCGCGAACAGCGCGAAGAAGACGAGGCTCGTTTGACCCGAGCGCACGACGATCAGCGCCGCGGCAAGCGGACCGAGCGCCGAACCGAGGTTTCCGCCGACTTGGAATACCGACTGCGCCAGGCCCGGCTTGCCGCCCGATGCCATTCGCGCAACGCGCGATGCTTCGGGATGGAATACCGACGATGCCACGCCGAGCAAGCATGCGCCGAGAATGAGCATCGCGTAATTGTGGCTCACCGCCAAAACGCACAGGCCCGCCATCGCGAAGAGCGTGCCGAGCGGCAGCGCGAGCGGCGTGGGCCGCTTATCGGCGAACAATCCGATCAGCGGTTGCAAGAGCGATGCCGTGATTTGATAGGCCAACGTGACGAAGCCGACTTGTGCGAAACTGAGCCCGAGCGCGATTTTCAAGTTGGGATAGATTGCCGGCAGCAGCGATTGCAGCAGATCGTTGCTGAAATGGCAGAAACTGATCGCGACGAGGACGCCGAAGGCCGTAGCGGCCGGTGCGCTCGGAGTAAAGCTCCCGGCTCGAATCGCTTGCTGACTCATCCGCCCATTGTCCGCCCCGGGGGCGGCCTCGAGAAACGGCAAAAGTCGGGGTCGCAGCGAAACGGGCCGGTTATGGATGTACTCGAGCGTCTCGATGAAGTCGTCGATGAATACGTGAAGGCGAACCGCTTTTACGCCGCCTATCCCACGCCGGAGATCGCGAAGATGTGGATCAAGCAGCACCGCTTGAACACGCGTATTCGCAACTCGGTGATGAAACTGGCCGTCGCTACCAACTGCCCGCATTGGGACATCCGCATGAAGATCATCGGCGCATCGGCCGAGGAGCTGATTGCGGATCACGAACATGGCGAAGGTAAGGCGCACTGGCAGATCATCGAGGAACTCGGCGTATCGATCGGTATGACGATCGAGGAGATTCGTGCGGCCGAACCGATCCGCACGACGCGTATCGCGTGGCTGGCGTGGGAGACGTTGACGCGTAACCGTCATTGGCTCGAGGGACTCGTGGCAAATACGTGTGCCGAACGCGCCAATGTGCCGGGATATGGCACCGGTCTCTTTCGTGAGGTCGGACACTCCGGCGTACGCCGCGTCCAGTATGCCGAGGCGTTCGGGTTGCGCGACGATCAACTCGCGTTTTTCAAAGTTCATTCGATCGCCGACGTCGAGCACTCGAACCTGGGCTGGCAGACGGTCGGAAAATATGCCAAAGAGCTAAAGATGGAAGACCAAGTCGTCGAGGCGTGCCGTGTGAATCTCGATGTGTGGAAGCTGTACTGGGAAGGCATCGTCGATGCCGCGCATCCGGAACGTGCGGCGGCGTAACTTCGCCGCGTCGCTGGCAGCGCTGGCCGTCGCGCGCGCGGCGCTGCAGCCCGCGGACGCGCAAACGGCGCCGTTCGCAATGCAGCTCGGATCGAACGCTGCGGACGATGTAACGCCGGTCTTGTGGGCGCAGCACAGCGGCATGTTCGCGAAGGCCGGGCTGAGCATCGACATCCAAAAGTTCACCTCCGGATCGGCCGTGACGGCGGCCGTCGTCGGCGGTGCGCTCGATATAGGGAAATCGAGTCTCTTGCCGCTGATCAGCGCGCGCAATCACGGTGTTCCACTCAAGCTGATCGCACCCGGTGAGATTTGGCTGAGCGAAGCCCCGATCTCCGGCATGGTCGTACTTAAAGACTCGCCGATCGTGAGTGCGAAGGATCTCAACGGCAAGATCATGCCGACGCCGTCGCTGCGCGACATCGTGGAAACGTCGTCGCGCGCGTGGATCGATGCAAACGGCGGCGACTCGAAGACCGTGCGCTTCGTCGAACTGCCGAGCGTCGCGGTGCTGGCCGCGCTGCTGGACGGGCGCGTCGCCGCGGCGACGCTGAGCAATCCGTACTTCGGCAACGTGGCCGCCAGCGGAAAAGTGCGGATCCTGAGCCGGCCGGAAGACGCGATCGCGAAACGCTTCATGATCACGGCCTGGTTCGCAACCGAAGCCTACATCGAAAAAAATCGCGAACCGCTCGCGCGCTACGTCCAGATCATCCAGCAAGCGGCGACCTACACGAACGCTCATCACGCCGAAACCGTACCGGTGACGGCGCCGTTCTGGGGCCTCGAACCGGCCGTACTCGCCGGCATGACCCGCTCCTACGTGGGGGCGGTCGTCGATGTCAAAGACATCCAGCCCGTCATCGATGCCGCGCTCAAGTACGGCATTATCGACAAACCGCTGGACGCGCAGCAAATGATCAGCGCGGTTGCGTTGCGGCCGGCGCCGACATGGCCTCGATGATCTTTGCTTGAATCGGCGCGAGCGCCGCGTTGATCGCATCGACGGCCGGATGGTTCGGCACGACGGTGCGCAGCGGGCGCGTTCCGGCGGGCGCGTTCGCCAATTGCAAGATCGCCCGGGCGACGTCGTTCGGATCGCGCCCAACGGAGCCCGCCTCGACCCTTGCGGCCTGGCCTGCTGCGACCCGGGCGACATCGCCGTACGATGCGATGCACGCTGCGTCGTCGGCGCCGGCCGTTTTGGAGAAAATGTCCGTTGCGAAGGCACCGGGTTCGACGATCGCGACATCGATGCCGAACGGCGCGAGTTCGTAGGACGACGTTTCCGCCAGCGCTTCGAGCGCCCACTTCGATGCGGTGTAGATCCCGCCGAACGGTACGATCATGCGCCCGACGACCGATGAGAGATACACGACGAGCCCGCTCTTGCGGGCGCGCATCGCAGGCTGAAACGCGCGGTTCACGCGCAGCGGCCCGAAGACGTTCGTCGCGAATTGCTGCTCGACGAGGGCCGGCGTGTACGCTTCCTCGATTCCAAAGTACGCGCCGCCGGCGTTGTTCACGAGCACGTCGATGGCCGGCACCTCGGCGTGAATGGTCTTTGCGGCCGCAGCGACCGACGCATCGTCCGTGACGTCGAGTTGCACGACGCCGACGCCCGCGCTGCGCAATTCCGCTGCCAGCGGCGCGCTGCGCCCCTGCGGGGCCCGCATCGTGGCGTACACGCGCCAGCCGTCGGCGGCGAACGCTTTAGCGGTTAGGAGACCGAAGCCCGAGCTGGCTCCGGTGATGACGATGGTACGTTTGTCCGGCATGCCCGCTGTAACTCATACCGGACGCGATTCGTGCCGGGCGCCGGAACGGGGAGACGCCGATAGGCAACGGAAAGCTTTCGCCATGCATCGCCGTGAAGCGCTCGTATTGACCCTCGCTGCAATTGCGGCCGCACCGTCTGCCCTCGGCGCCCAGACGCCCGCAACCATCCGGGTCGGCACGCCGCCGTTCGAGGCCGCGGCCGAGGTTTATTTTGCCAAAGAGCAGGGCTATTTCGCGAAGGCCGGCCTCGACGTCGCGATCGTGCCGATCGTCAACTCATCGGCGATCGCGGAAGCCGTCGCATCGGGCAGCATCGATGTCGGGTTCAGTGCCGTACTCTCGATTGCGATCGCGCATGCACGCGGTATCCCGTTCGTGATGATCGCTCCCGGCAACGTGCACGATCCGGCGGCGCAAATCGCCGCGCTCATCGTGCCCACGGCCTCGGCGATTCGCGTTGCGCGGGATCTCTCCGGCAAGACGGTCGGAATTCCGGCGCTCAAGACGATCTCGGAGTATGCGCCGCGCATCTGGATCGACCGCAACGGTGGCGATTCGATGTCGGTGAAGTTTCTCGAGTTGCCGTTCCCAGCTATGGCCGACGCGCTCGCGGCCGGACGCATCGACGCGGCCTGGGTAACGGAGCCGTTCATTTCGAGCAACAAGCGCACGACGCGCGTGCTCGCGTACGCGTTCGATACGATCGCGCATTCGTTCCTGATCAGCGGCTGGTTTGCAACGTCTGCCTGGGCACGCACGCACGCCGACGTCGTCGCAAAATTCTCAAGCGCGATCCGCGCGTCGGGCGCGTGGGCAACGCAGAATCCGGCTGCGAGCGCGGACATGCTCACGCGCGATATGAAACTCGACCCGGCGACGCTCGCATCGATGGTGCGCACGCGGTTTGCCGACCAGCTCTCACCGGCGGCAATTCAGCCCCAGATCGACGTCGCGGCGCACTACGGCCTGTTTACGGCGTTTCCCGCGAGCGACTTGCTTCTACACTAGCGTCAGCGGTCGAGTGCGAAGCCGAAGCGGACCAGCGATTCGAACAGTCCGCCGGGCAGCAGCCGGCGCATCGTGGTAAACGCATGCGCTTCCGTCGTGACGAGCGTGCGGAGCGGCGGGTGTGCCTTTGCGATGATCCCGGCGACGGCGCGCGCGACGACGTCGGGTGACGGCGCTTTGGTCTCGAAGTTCTTCATCGTTTGCAATGCGCGATCGCGCCACGGCGTGTACGCGTCCATCTTCGCGCCACGCGGTTGAGCGAAGAGCGACGTACCGATCGCGCCCGGTTCGACCATCGCGACGGCGATGCCGAACGGCTGCACTTCGGCGCGCAATGTTTCGCAGAAGCCCTCGACGGCGAACTTGCTGGCGTTGTAGTATCCCCAAAACGGCACCGGTACGAGCCCGGCCAGGGAACTGAGCGTGACGATCTTTCCGCTGCGCGCTTCACGCATATGCGGTAACACCGCGAGTACGGTACGCGCGACGCCGAAGAAGTTCGTTTCGAACTGCGAGCGCGCTTGCTCGAGCGTAAGTTCTTCGATGGCGCCGGCGATCAGTTGGCCGGCGTTGTTTACCAAGACGTCGATCCGGCCGGTACGCTCGATGACCGCACCCACGCACGCCCGCACCGAATCGTCGGAACAGACGTCGAGCGCGAGCGCCTCCGTTCCCGCGGGACTTTCGCCGCGGCGGCTGCCGCCGAAGACGCGATAGCCGTCGCTCGCAAGCCGCGATGCGATCGCGGCGCCGATGCCGCTCGACGAACCCGTAACAAGGGCAACCGGTTGTATCGCCATAAGGCAGTCTAGGCACAAAACTATCAAAACGGAAGTACTTACCTTTTCGTTAGTTAGGAGACTCCGTTGCTTATCGAGGAAACACTGCCGCAGGCGGATATCTTCGATCGCCGCTGCCCGGCGCGAAACGTGCTCGGGCACGTTACCGGACGCTGGGGCGGCCTCGTGCTCATGGCGCTGCAAGGCGGTACGTTGCGGTACTCCGAGTTGCGCGCACGCATCGACGGGATCTCGGAGAAGATGCTCGCCCAGGCGTTACGCGAGTTACAACTCGATGGGCTGATTACGCGGACGAGCCGTCCCGTCGTTCCGCCGCACACGGAGTATACGTTGACGGAATCGGGCCGCGAAGTCGCGGTCCTGGTGCGTTCGCTCGTGACGTGGATCGAAGACCACGTTCACGACGTAATCGCAGCGCGAACGTGCGCCGGCGACACGACGTTGATTTGAAGCGCGCTTGGACTACTTCAAGGTCCCGGGCGCGAAGAGCTCGGCTGCTGGAAAGGTTGCCGTGAGCTGCCCGTATTTTGCGGCCGCATCGATCACCGGTTGGGCGAGCGCCGCGGTTGCGCGTTCACCGTAGACGACGCGCGGCATTGCCGGGTCGACGTGCGACTTTGCATATTTGCTCAAAATTGCGGCCGAGAGTTTCGGATTCGCGTTGGCCCACCGGGCCGTTTGCGCCAGGGCGATGGCGAACGCACGAACGATCTCCGGATGCGTTTGCGCATATGACGTCGTGGTGAAGTAGGCGCCGAGGAGAAAGTCGCTCGCGACGGAGTTGTAGACGAACGAAACGACGCGGACCGTTCCGGCGGCGAGGGCATTTTGCAGATCGGGTTCGGAGATTACGGCCCCGTCGATCCGGCCTTGCGCGAGCGCGCCGGCCACATCGTAATCGGGAACTTCGACGAACTTCACGCTCTTCGAATCGCCGCCGCTCTGATCGATCCAGATGCGCGCGCCGACATACGCCGGGCTGTTGATGTCGCGCACCGCGATCGTTCTGCCGTTGAGGTCGCTGCCGCTTTTAAGCGGCGAGTTCTTCAACGCAACGAGGGCGGTTGTGGGCGCCTTACTGGAATACTGACCGGCCGGCGCAACGATCACGAACGGCAAGCCTTTTTGGTGCGCCGTTGCAATAACGGAGAGGCCGGTCTCGGCGAAGTCGAGCGCCCCCGATGCCACGCTCGAACCGAGCAGGCCGGCGCTGTTGAGCGTCACGATTTCAACGTGCAGTCCGGCCTTTTCAAAGAAGCCCATATCTTGCGCGTAGTACACTTCGGCGCCCGAATCGTTGAGCGTCGTCGCTACCCGAACGACGGGCAGCGTTTGCGCCGTTACGGGCGCCGGAGCGAACCAGCCGGCGGCAATCAATGCCGCCGCACACAGCCAGGCCCGCGACCGCATTAAATCTGCAAGAACTCCAGCGCGTTGTGCGTGAGGATTTTTTCTTTCTGCGCAGGCGTGATGTCGGTGCGTTCGCGGAGCTCTTTGACCGTGCCGGGATATTCGGAGTCGAAGTGCGGGTAATCGCTCGCGAGCAGAATGCGGTTCCCGCTGAAGCCGCGGATCGTGCCGGCGAGATCGCGCTCGTCGGCTTCACACGTTACCCAACAGTGCTTCTTGACGTATTCCGACGGCATGCGGGTGATCTTCGGCGCGAGGCCGTTGCGCATTTTGCGGTAGTCGTCATCCATGCGGTGCATCCAATAGAGAATCCACTCGGCGCTGCATTCAAAGAATGCAACGCGAAGACCCGGGAAGCGCTCGAAAATTCCACCGATGGTCAAGGCGACCAAACCGGCCGTGCAATTAAACGGCCGTCCGAGCACGTGCATCGCGTAAAAATTGTCGTAGAGGTTGATCAAGTCGCCCTGCGAGTTCGGGTGCAGCATCAGCGGAATGTTCAGCCGCTCGAGCGCCGCATAGAACGGATAGTAGGCTTCGTTGTCGATCGTGAGCTTGGTTTTCTCGGTCGACACGTACGGCATCGCGTGCGCCGCCTGAAAGCCGAGTTCGTTCACGCAGCGTTCGAGTTCGGCGACCATGCCTTCGGGATACGCCCACGGCAGCACCGCAACGGGCCGTAGTTTCCCGCCGGAGTTCTTGGCGAGACCGTGCGTCCACGTGTTGTAGGCGTGCGCGAGCGCGGCGCCGAGCGGGCCTTCGGTCATGCACGGGATCATGATCAGGGTCGGAAACATGAACTGCACGTCGACGCCTTCGCGCTCGTTATCGCGCATGCGGAAATCCATGTCGATCCCGCCTTGCTGGCGGCGCGCGACTTCGCCGCCTTCCCAGTTCACATCGGGATCGTAGACGAAATCGTGCAGAAAGCTTTCGTTCACGCGTTTTGGAAACGGACGCAGTTCGTGTTTGAACTTGGCCTTGAAACCGGTCTCGGCGTTGAGGCGCACCGGGCGAAGTTGTGCGAACTCGCCGTCGAGCGCAAACGCCTGGTCCATGACGTACGATTCCCGCAGGTGCGAATCCATGTCGAAGACGGTCATGAGGGGCCCTTCGCGCGTGGATGCGGATTTCATGCGCTGTCCTTTCCGGGTATAGTCGGGATATGAAACAGCGCAAACTCGGAACCCAGGGGCTGTCGGTGTCGGAGCTCGGCCTCGGTTGCATGGGCATGACCTACGCCTATGGAGCGGCCGATGAAACCGAAGCAGTCGCGACGATCCACCGGGCAATCGATCTCGGTATCACGTTTCTCGACACGGCCGAGATCTACGGGCCGTTTACCAACGAGCTGCTCGTCGGACGGGCGATCGCCGGCCGCCGCGACCAAGTCGTCATCGCAACGAAGTTCGGGTTCTCGTTCGGCGAAGGCCGCGAGCGCGGCGTCGATGGTTCGCCGGCGAACGTCAAGAAGGTCGCGGAGGCGTCTCTCGGACGCTTGGGTATCGACACGATCGACTTGTATTACCAGCACCGGCGCGATCCGAACGTGCCGATCGAAGATACGGTCGGCGCGATGAAAGAACTCGTCAGGGCGGGCAAGGTTCGCTATCTCGGCCTCTCAGAAGTCGGCCCCGAGACGCTGCGGCGCGCGAACGCCGTGCATCCGATCAGCGCGTTGCAAAGCGAGTATTCGCTCTGGGAGCGCGGCGTAGAAGCGCGCGTGCTGCCGGTACTGCGCGAACTCGGCATCGGCTTCGTGCCGTACAGCCCGCTCGGTCGCGGATTTCTCACCGGCGCGGTGACGCTCGAGGGGCTGGAGGCCGACGATTTTCGCCGGACCACGCCGCGCTTCAGCGCGGAGAACGTGAAGAAGAACGAAGCGCTCGTCGATGTGGTGAAGCGCGTGGCGGCGCGGCACGATGCGACGCCTGCGCAGATTGCGCTTGCCTGGGTCCTCGCGCAGGGCGACGATATGGTTCCCATCCCGGGAACGAAGCGCGTCCGGTATCTGGAGGAAAACGCCGGGGCGGTCGACATCCGTCTGGACGCAAGCGATCTGCGCGAACTCGGTGCGCTGGAGGCGACCGTCGCAGGCGAGCGTTATAGTGAAGCGATGATGACGATGATCGAGCGCTGAGCGCGAAGGGAGAAGCGGCGACGGGCGGGTAGCCCCCGGTATGAACCGACTGCCCATCCTCGCCATACTCATCGCCGCGCTTACGCTCACCGGAGGACTCGCCACCGGACCGTTGCCCGCGAACGCTGCCGCCGACGTCAACATCGCAATCGTTACGAACCTCGGCACGATCGATGTCGTGCTCGATCCGGTTCACGCACCGATCACGACCAAGAACTTTCTGCATCTGATCGACGAGAAATTCTTCGACGGCGGCACGTTCTTCCGTGCGGTACCGTCGTTCGTCATTCAGGGCGGGAACAAGACCCGTGAAAAAGACAACGACCCGGCGATTCCGCTCGAGACGCCGTTCAAAACCGGAGTGAAGAACACCGACGGCGCGATCTCGATGGCACGCACGCAGGAGCCGAACTCCGCCACTTCCGAGTTCTTCATTTGCGACGGCGATCAGGCGCGGCTCGATGGCTCGGACACGCAGCCGGGCTATGCGGCGTTCGGGCATGTCACCAAAAACATGGAGCTGGTGCGTCAGATCGCGCGCATGCCCGGCGCGGGACAAATGTTGAACGTACCGGTGAAGATTCTCCGCATCCGGCGCCTGCCGTGAAGCGGGCGGCGTTTGTCGCCGGTACCGTTCTCGCAAACGTTGCGGCGACCGTGCCGCTGCGCGCGCAGGAGCGGCGGCCGCTGAACGTCGCGTATCTCGCGGGGGCGCTCGGCGCGCCGGTGTTTGTGGCCGCGGATCGCGGTTATTTTGCGGCCGAAGGGTTCGACGTCTCGCTCTCGCCGATCGGCGCCGGCCTCGATGCGATGGCGCTAGCGGCAACGGGGCGCATCGACGTTGTGACCGCCGGTCTTTCGGCCGGCTACTATAACGCGATCGACCGCGGACTCGACGTGCGCTACGTCGCGTCCACCGCGTATACGCCGAAGTCGGGCAATTCGCCGACCGCCCTGCTGGTGCGATACGATCTCTGGTCCGAGGGCGGCGTAAAACAGCTCGCCCAACTGCGCGGGTTGAAATTCGGCTGGACCGGCGGTCTCGCTTCGACGGCGACGTACTACGTCACGCGCATGCTGCAGCCGGCGGGCCTGAGTATGCGCGATATTTCGGTCGTGGCACTCACGCTGCCGAATCAGGCGACCGCGCTGCAGAACAAGTCGATCGATGCGATCTACAGCGGTTCGCCGCAAATGGAAGCGTTCGAAGCGCAGAAACTGGCGCACATCTTTGCCTATCCCCCCGCCGGCATTTCGGGCTCGGGGATATTCTTCGGTTCGCGGCTGATCCACGATCGCGTGCTGGCGAGTGCCGCGATGCGGGCCATCCGCCGGGCAGCGGCGGCAATTGCCGGTGCGGGGTATTATGCGCCCGACACCGTCGCGACGCTCGCGAAGTACGTGCAACAGCCGGCGGCCGAAATCGCGCGCTCGCCGCGGTATGAGATCGACGCGCGCCTGACGGTCGACGTGAAGACGTTGATGGACATGCAGCGTCTCTTCGCGCAGCTCGGACTCTTGAGCTATACCGAACCGATGGACCAAAGCCGATTGATTATGAGCATCTGATGATTGTTGAAATACTAAAACCGGAGTTCGTCGCCCGCATTAGCGGAGTCGATGCGGGCGCCGGCCCGACCGACGGTGAGATCGCCGAGATCCACGCCGCGCTCGATCGCTACGCGGTCGTCGTGTTGCGCGGGCAGCATCTCGATGACGACCGCCAGCTCGCGTTTGCGCGGCGTTTCGGCACGGTCGAAGCGACAACGAGCGCGCGGCGCAAACGGCTGGGCGTCCCCGGACTCGTCGACCTCGCGAACATCAACGACGACGGCGAGATCTTCGAGCGCTCCGACGAGCCCCATCTCTTTTCGCTTGCCAATCAATTGTGGCACACCGATAGCTCGTTCAAGTCGACGCCGGCGCGCTACTCGATGCTTTCGTGCCGCGAGGCGACGGCTACCGGCGGCGAAACCGAATTCGCCGACTTGCGCGCGGCCTACGACGCGCTCGCGCCCGAGGTGAAGGCCACGCTCGACGGCCTCGTCACGGAGCACGCCTTCATCCACTCGCGGCGCGTCCTCGGCTTTGAAGGCAACGTTCCCGCGGTTGAGGCGATGCAGCCGGTATGGCGTCCGATCGTTCACGTGCACGCGGGTTCCGAGCGCACGAGTCTCTACCTGGCCTCGCACGCGTCGCGCATCCTCGGCTGGCCGGTTCCCGAAGCGCGCTTACTGCTCTTCGAACTTACCGAACATGCCGCACAACCGCAGTTCGTCTATCGCCACACGTGGCAAGCGGGCGACTTCGTGCTGTGGGATAACCGCTGCACGATGCACCGCGGCTTACGCTATCCGATGGATCAGCGCCGCGACGTGCGCCGCGTTTCGACGACCGACGTCGATTCGCGGCTCATGGTGAACGACGCGGAACTCGCAGCGACGCGCTAGCGGCCCTGGTACATCATATCGGTCGCGGGGAACGACGCCGGCAAGGCGCCGTACTTCGCGGTGACGTCGATAACCGGTTGAATCGCAGAGGCTTCGAGACGCTCCGGATACACCGCGCGAAACATCTTGGCGGCGATGTCGGGGTTCATCTTCGACTCGCGCGCGAGAATCGCAGCGCTCAAGAGCGGGTTCTTGTTCGCCCAGATCGCGGTATCGCGGATCGATGCTTGAAACTTGCGCACGAGATCCGGATGCGCGGCGGCCCACGACGTCGTCGCGAAGTAGGCGCCGATCATGTAGCTCGATCCGATGCCGTCGTAGCAGTTGGAAAAGAAGCGCGATTGCCCCTTACTCTCGGTCATCGTCGGTTCGGCCATCACGGCTGCGTCGATGCGGCCTTGCGTTAACGCACCGGCCATATCGGGGAACGGCATCTCGACGAACTTCACCGTCGATGAGTCGCCGCCGTTCTTGTCGATCCAGGCGCGCGGGGCAAACTCGCCGATGTTCTTCAGACCATTGGTGGCAAAGATTTTGCCGTTGAGATCTTTCGCCGATTTGATCGGCGAGTTCAACGCCACCATGCACGTGGTCGTCGGCGCCTTCGAGCTGTACATGCCGGCTGCCGCGATCAGCGTGATCGGTACGCCCTTCTTGAACGCGATCGCCAGCGACACGAGGTTCGAGAAGCCAACGTCGACCGCGCCGGACGCAACGGCGGCGGCAATTGCCGGCCCGTTGGTGATGCGTTCGATCGACACATCGAGGCCGTTCTTCTTGAAGAAGCCCTGGTCGAGCGCATAGAACGCTTCCGCCCCGGTATCGATCGGAATCGTCGCCACTTTTAGCGCGGCATCTTGCGCGCGGCCGGCGCACGGCACGCCGGCCAGCACGATGGCGAGGAACGCAGCGCAAACGCGCAAGAACGACGAGGCGGAGTTGTTCATGCGCCGAAATTCGCGTTTAAGTAGTCGAGCACCGTCTTGGTCTGGTCGGGCGTGATCGGCGCTCCGAGGTAGACCATCCGGTTGACGATGCCGGTCCATTGCGCGTGCGTGCGTTTTACCGCGACGACGCGATCGATGCCGTGGCAGAGACTGCAGCGGCTATCGACGATCGTCTGACCGGCGCCGGCCGGTAGCGTGATGTGGACGGGGGTTGGTCCCGGAAACGGGATGCCGGGACCGAAATGCGTTGCGAGATAGTTCACCATTACGTCGATGTCCGCCGGCGAAACCTGCGCTCCGCGTTCGATCATGTCGTAGATTTGATGCCGCCAGGCTGCCCGGCCTTCGCGTAGTTGCGTAACGGCGGTGATGCTGTGGCATTGCGTACAGGTGACCGCAACGATGTCGCGGCCTTCGCCGGCGGGCAGGCCGTTGTCTTGTTGCGCGCGCAGCGGCAGCGACGCCGCTCCCACCGCAACGAGCAGCGCGAAGACAAACAACGCCGGGAGACGTAAACGTATCATCGCTGCTCCCTATACCTTCCGCGTGCGCATGGCGGCGACCGAGAATGGGGGGTACCACGTCGATCCGGCGCCGACGCCGTCGCGCTGTACGTGGACGTCGAGCAGATAGGGCCGGCCTTCCACGTTTGCGCGTTTCGCGCGCGCCAGCGCCGCTTTGATCTGCGCGGGCTCTTTGACGGTCTCAGCTTCAACGCCGAAGGCTTGTGATGCTTTGGCGAAGTCGACGTCGGGTGAGCCGTTGTAACACGTCATGTCGAGACCGGATTTAAATTGCTGCCCCGACACGAACGTCCAAATCCGGTTGCGCTCGTTGTTGTAGCTGAAGTTGTTCAGCACGATATTGGTAACCGGCACGTTGTAGCGAGCCTGGCTCCAAAGGGGCTGCGGGCCGCCGAACAAGAACGCGCCGTCGCCGAGGACGGCAACCACCGGCCGATCGGGTCGCGCGAGCTTTGCGCCGAGGGCCGCCGACATTCCCCAGCCGAGGATGTTCGGACCGTTGGCGACGTACGTCTTGTCGGTGCCCCCGAACGACATGAACGGATCCATCTTCTTGCCCGAGTCGATGTCGTTGACGTAGATCGTGTCTTTCTCGAGTCCGTTTTCGAGTTCGAACGCAAGCCGCTCGAGCGTGATCGGGCCACCGGATGCGCTGGGGAAATCGTTGAGCATCGCCATGCGCATCTTTGCCATACCGGCGGTATAGTCGCGTACGCGCGCGCCGCGATCCTCGGCGATCTTGCGTAGCCGGTCGGGCGTGGCGAGACTCTTCACCGCCGCGACGAGATCGGCGGCGGCCAGCTTCGAATCCGCGACGAGTCCCATGTCGATCGGCGAGACGCGCCCAAGGCTCGTCGGATCGCGCCGAATCGAGACGAGTTTTCCGCCGGGCGTGTAGACTTCGCCGTACTGGTTCCCGATGTTGAGCCGGAGATCGACCTCGCCCGGGAAGCGCATGTTGCGCAGCACCGGTCCGAGATAGAGCGCGTTGCGCGTGGGGAACGGCTTCGACCACACCCCGAACTCGCCGCCGCCGGCAACCGGCAGACCCAGCAACTCGGCCAGCTGGACGACTTCCGCCTCGCCGCCGCACATCGTGATTTCGTCTCCGACCGAGAGCAGCGGGTTCTTCGCCTCGATCAGCATCCGCGCGACCGTTTCGATGTCGGTTTGATCCGGTCTGATCCTCATCGGGACATCGAACATCGATTGATCGATGACGTCGGCGCTCGCGACTTGGCCGAGCACGTCGTCGGGGATGGCGAGGAAGACCGGTCCGCCGGGCGGCGTCGATGCGAATTTGAGCGCCCGCCGCGTGGTTTCCGGAATGTTCGCGCCGGACTGCGCCATCCAATACCACTTGGTAAGCGGCGCCAGCATGTTCTCCTGATGATCGTAATCTTGCGGGCCGTCGCGCCCAGCCTGGTTCGTGCCGAAGGACGCGATCACGAGCAAGAGCGGAATGCGATCCTTATAGGTATTCACCAACTGCGTTACGCCGTTGGGCAAACCGACGTTGGCAATGCTGCAGACGCCGGTCTTTCCCGACATACGCGCGTACCCGTCGGCCATCGCGACGACCACGCCCTCTTGCACGCCTTTGATCAGCTGGATGCTCGGTTCGTTTGCGATCGCGTTGAAGATCGGCGCATCGCCGGTCGATGGGTTGAAGAAGTAGTACTTCACGCCCGCGGCTTTGAGCTGCTGTATGAACAGTGTGCCGCCGGTGTCGCGCACGTTGCGTACCGCGCCGGCCGCTTCGGCCGCAATCGCTGATACCGGCGCGAGCGATTCCGCGATGGCGCTCGCCACGACGGTGCTCATACCGACCGCACTCAGGCCTTGGAGCAGTTTCCCGCGCGAAATGTTGCGATCGAGATATTGCTTGAACAGCTCTTGCATCGAAGTCGTCCTTCCGGGCGGGCAGCCCGTTTCGCTGGAGTATCCAACCAGGTGTGTGGTTCCGGCGTATAAAAGCCGTTTCCATGCACGGCCGTCACGTCGATCGCGGAACGTTCATGTGGGGAGCCGCCGGCGCGCTGGCCGCCGGCGGTTTTGCGAGCCTGCCGCGTCCCGTCCGGGCTGCGTACGGTGGCGGCCCGACGATGACGCCGGACGAGGCGCTCGCGCGGCTCATGGCCGGCAACCGGAAGTTCGTGGCCGGAACCCTCAAGGCGACGGATGCCTTGGCCGAGCGCCGCGCCGATGTTGCCAACGGTCAACGGCCGTTCGCCATGGTGCTCTGCTGTGCCGACTCACGCGTACCGCCCGAGCAAATCTTCGATCAAACCGTCGGCGACTTGTTCGTGTGCCGCGTTGCGGGGAATATTCTCGAACCCGGCGGACTGGGCTCGTTTGAGTACGCCATCGCGAACATCGGTTCGCCCGCGCTCCTGATCGTTTTGGGTCACCAGAACTGCGGGGCGGTCACCGACTCGATCAAACTCGTGCAGAGTCACCAGCATGCGCCGGCAAGCATTCAGGCGATCGTTGAGGCGATTACACCGGCCGTTACCGCCACCGCGCAAGGCGCGATGTCGGCGGGCGAGTACACCGAAGCGGTCGTGCGCGCCAACGCCAAACTCGTCGCGCACGAAACGGTTGCGCGGAGCGCGATCGTTAAGAAAGCCGTCGGCGAACATCATCTGAAAGTGGTCGCGGCGCGGTATGGTCTCGATAGCGGCCGCGTCACGCTGCTGGACTAGCACTTCACCCGGCGTTGATCATCCACTCGATGCCGAACCGGTCGGTGAGCATCCCGAAGCTCGCGCCCCAGAACTGTTTTGCGTATGGCATAGTAACGGTGCCCCCCGCGGCCAGCCCGTCGAACAGGCATTGCCCCTCGTCGTGATCGGCCGCGCCAATTGCAAGCCGTGCCTTCGCGTTGTTTGCGCCGGGCTGGGCGGCCGATGAGTCGGCGGCCATAAGCGATACGCCGCCGGACGTAAACGTGGCGTGTATGATCTTCTGGCCCCAACCCGGCGGCGCTTGTTGTTCCATGGGCGAACCGGCGTAGCGGTTGATCCCGGTGATCTCGCCGCCAAAAACCGAGCGGTAAAAGTTGAGTGCTTCTTCGCACTCGCCCGTAAAGAAAAGATACGGCTGAAGCTGCATGATGCGCAGGCCTTCGTTCTGCCGTGGTGCCTCCCTTCGGGGGCTAAAGGGAACTCCGTGGCGAGCAATCCAGGATAGGGCATGGAAACGCGCGTTCGTGAAGCCGCTCCCGCGGATGCCCCTGCCATCGCCGGTTTGGTGGGAGCGGTGGCCGCGGAAAACCGCTGGCTGCGAACCGAGGTGCCATTTAACGGTGAGGCGCGCGCGAAGCGTCTCGCCGAACTGATGACGCGCGGTTCGCTCGTCGTGTTCGTTGCAGAAACGGACAACGGCATCGTCGGCGAACTTTCGCTGCATTTTCGCGATGGCCGGTCTTCGTTCGGGATGGCCGTCGCCGCCGATATGCGGCGGCGGGGGTTAGGCCGGAAACTCGTCGCTCTCGCGCTCAAACGTGCGCGCGAGCGGCACGCAACTTCTGTCGCGATCGAAGTCTACGCACACAATGTAGCCGCGCTCGAGCTCTACCGTTCGGCCGGCTTCGTCTCGACCGGACCGCCGGTCATTGAAGAGCGCAGCGATGGGCAGCGCTGGGAAGCTCTTCCTTTAGCAAAGGATCTCACCTGAGGGCTTAGCCGCTGAAGGTTTCCAGCGCGATCTTTTCCGGCGACCGTTTGGCTCTTTTCTTCAAATCGGCGAGCAGGGCCGAGAGCGCATCCAAGTTCACGCGTCTGCCGCTTTCCGTTACGATAGCACACCCGCAACTCACCGAGAGCAGCGGCACGAGCTGAAATGCTCCGTTGCGATCGTGTGCTTCGATCGTTCCGGCCTGACGCGCTTCGCTATCGTAGAAACTTGCCATGTCGGAGGCGAACTGCGCGATGAAACCCGGCAGTGAATCGACGATCGGCTGCATCGCGCTCCCGTGGACGCCGAGGAAGAAATCGTCGCCCCCGATGTGGCCGAGAAAGACGTCACTGGCGGCTAAGCGGCTGCGCATCAGGTCGGCGAACATCGTGATCGCGCGGTCGCCTTGACGAAACCCGAACCGGTCGTTGAACGGCTTGAAATAGTCGAAATCGAAGTGGACGAACGCTTGTGGCCGCTCGTCGCTCTCGAGCGCGTCGACCATGTAGTTGGCGACCATGATGTTTCCGGGCAGCTTGGTGAGCGGGTTCTGATCCCGGGCCATCGTGACCATTCGCTCGTGCATCGTGCGGATGATACCGCGCGTATCGAGCAGGCCGATATACGTACCGTCCTCGACGACGAGGACTGCGTGGTCGTTTGGGCGCTGCGCGATCGCGGCGAGCACGCGATCGATTTCGGTCGACACTTCGAAGATCAAACATGGCGTGAGATAGTCGGTCACGCGATGCGGTCGTACGCGGTTGGTGAGTAAGTCGCGACCGAACTGCGAATAGATCAACGCCTTGAGGCGCTCTTCGTGGACGATGCCGAGCGGCTCGCCGCGGGAATTCGTCACCGGGAAGAACGAGCGCGCCTTTTCGTCACGGAACGCTTCGAGGATCGCAATCATCGGGGCCTCGACGGAAAGTGGCCGAACTGGATCGAGTTCGGCACGCAGTTCGCGCGATTCCATGCGATCCCGGCGGTTGCGATGGTTCAGCTTCTGGACGATTTCGTAGTGCGTGTGATGCTGCGATCGATCGCTGGTGGGGCGACCGATGAAGAAGCCTTGTACGTAATCGCAGCCGATCTCGCGGCAGATCTGAAATTCGACTTCCGTTTCTATGCCTTCGGCCACGACCAAAAGACCGATCGAGTGTGCGAGCCCCACGATTTGCTCGAGGAAGAGGCGCCTTTCTTGACTGCGATCCACTTCGGCCACGAAAAAGCGATCGATCTTGATGATATCGGGACGGCTCTCGGCCAGCAGCCGCAGGCCCGAATAGCCGGTGCCGAAGTCGTCGAGCGCGATCAGCGGGCGGTTGGTCCAGCCGCTGAAAAACTGCTGCGTCCGGGAAACGTTGAGCGCCTCGCCCTCGGAGAGTTCGACACAGAAGCGCGCAGTCGGCAGCGCGTAACGCTCGAGGATCGAACGCATGTGCGGCCGATGCTCGAGATGCGAGTTGAGGACGCGGTTGTTTGAATTGAAGAAGAGCCGCGCCGATCCACCCCCCGCAAACGCCATGAAATCGTCCACGGCCTTGTTCAATAAGAGCATTTCGGCATCGACCGCAACGTCGATATCGGCCATCGATGCGAAGAGCATCGGAATCGCGCTAAAGCCTAGGGCTTCGTGACCGCGCAGCAAGGCCTCGAAGCCATAAGCTTCGCCTGTGTGTACATTTACGATCGGCTGGTAGGCGTAGGTGATGTTGCGTTGGAGCGCGTCGAGAAATGCGCTCGCCCCGGCCGTTACAACACCGATAACGCTCGAGTTCACAGGTCCTTAGTGTAGCGGCCCCTCGATTAAGACTGATTTAAGGCTCTTAAACGGTGACCGCGGCCACTACGGTATTATCGTTTGGCCGGATAGATTTGGACGAACTCGTTCTTGGCACCGTCGTAGCGGAAGAGTGCCGTCGCCGATTCACCGAGGCCGCGCTGATCGTGGGTGGTGAAGTCATACGTGCCCTCGATGCCGGAGAAGCCTTTGAGGTTTTCCATTGCGGCGTGCACCTGGTCGGGTGTTGCATCGAAGCCCACGCGGCGGACGATCTCGAGCATAATCATCATCGGATCCCAGGGGATCGACGCCGCAAATTCCGAGCGCTGGTTCGCCGCGGCAAGAGCAGCGAAATACTGATCCTGCGCGCGCTTGATCGCGCCGGTTGCGGTCGGATCGGGCGTGATGCCGCGCGAGCCGTTGAGCACGAGGTCCTTCGGCAGAAACGAAACGTACTGTTGCATTTGCGCGAACGCGAAGTTGCCTCCCGAACCGTAAACCGGCACGTCGAGGCCCGATTCGTGGATGCTCTTGAGCAGCGTGCCGAACGGCGTGCCCACCGTGAAGGTCACCAGGCCATCCGGATTCGCCGCTTTTACGCGCGCGAGCTGTGCCGCGACGGTCAGGTCGCCGGGAGCGAAGTGTTCGCTCGTGACGATCTTGATGTCTTTGAATTCCGGGCGCGCTAGCACGGGCGCCAGGCGGCGTTCGAAATCGGCGCCGCTGGCATCCGTCGACGTGATCACCGCGAGCCGGGTGAGCTTGCGCGAAAGAAAGTAGCGGAAGATGACGGGCACCACGTCGTCGATCGACGGCGCGCCCATGAACGTGTAGCCGCCGGCCGTCGGAAAAATCGTCGGCGAGAGGCAAAACGAGACCGGGCCGGTCTTGTCGATCTGTCCCGATACCGCTTGACAGATCGCGGTGAGCGATGGCCCGAAAATGAACGGCACCTTCTTTGCGGCGAGTTGGCTGCTCAGTTGGACCGCGACTTGCGGGTTCGACTGGTCGTCGGAAATGACGATCTTGATCTGACGCCCTTTGATGCCGCCGTTCTTGTTGACCATCGCCTCGAGCGCGTGCATCGACTCGACCTCGCGCTGGCCGAGGAACGCGGCGCCGCCCGTCATCGAGGTAATCATGTTGATCTCGTAGGGGTCCGCGGCCGCTGCCGGTCCGACGGCGCCGAACGTCATGGCGAGTGCCACGCCGGCTAGGGCAATGCGTTGAATCACGTCGTGCTCCTCAAGTGCTGAGGTCGGTTACTCGGTCCCGTGCAGCTTGACCCGCCGCACGGTCACCTCGCTTGCCCTCGACGGGCCGCCGCCACGCCGCCCGGGCGGGAGACGGATCACTTTTTTGGTACATCTAGACCAGCGCACTCGCCCGCTAAGGTATTGAGAACCACTTGATCATTGATTGCCACGGTCACTACACGACGGTCCCCGAGGAGATGCAGACCTTTCGCCAGGCGCAACTCGCTAAAACGAAAGATCCCTCGAAGCCGGCCGCCGTGCTGCCGCATTTCAGCGACGACCAGTTACGCGAAACCCTCGAGAACGCACAACTGCGCTTGCTGCGCGAACGCGGCATCGACGTCACGATCTTCTCGCCGCGCGCATCGGCCATGGCGCCGCACGTGGGATCGGCGGAGGATAACGTTACCTGGGCGCGCGTCTCCAACGACCTGATCCATCGCGTCTGCGGGCTCTATCCGAAGAACTTCATCGGCGTGTGTCACGTCCCGCAAACGCCCGGTTCGGATCTGAAGGCCGCGATCCACGAGTTGGAGCGCTGCGTCAACGAACTCGGCTTCGTCGGCGCGAACCTCAATCCCGATCCGTCCGGCGGCCACTTCGATGCGCCGCCGCTCTACGACAAATACTGGTATCCGTTCTATGAGAAAATGGTAGAGCTGAACGTACCGGCGATGGTGCACGTCAGCGGATCGTGTAATCCGACGTTTCACGCGACCGGCGCCTACTACATCGCGGCCGATACGACGGCGTTCATGCAGTTCATCCAGAACGCGCAGGTCTTCAAAGATTTCCCGGAACTGAAACTGATCATTCCGCACGGCGGCGGCGCGGTTCCCTATCACTGGGGACGCTATCGCGGCATCGCGCTCGATATGAAGCTCGGCGAGCTGAACGATCTGCTGCTCAACAACATTTTCTTCGATACGTGCGTCTATCATCTGCCCGGAATCGAGCTGCTGATGGACGTGATCCCGCTCAAGAACATTCTGTTCGGCTCGGAGATGGTCGGCGCGGTGCGCGGGATCGATCCCGACACCAAGCACTACTTCGACGACACCAAAAAATACGTCGATGCAATGAAGCTCGATGAGAAAACGCGCACGCAGTTGTTCGAAACGAATGCCTACCACGTTTTCCCGCGTCTCAAAGCGCAACTCGCCGCGCAAACGAAATAAGGAACGCCCACATGGACACGCTCGATCTCAATAAATTTCACCCGAATCCCTCAAAGCCCACGTTCGTGGTTCCGCCGGGGTCGGTCGACGCGCACTGCCACATCTTCGGGCCGGGCGACGTCTTTCCATATTCGCCCAAGCGCAAATACACCCCGGGCGATGCATCGAAGGAAGACTTGTTCCATCTGCGCGACTTCCTGGGTCTCTCGCGCAACGTGATCGTCCAAGCCAGCTGCCACGGCACCGATAACACGGCGACACTCGACGGGATCAAAGCGGCCGGCGAAAAGGCGCGCGGCATTGCGGTCGTCGATCTCGACATCACGCTCGACGAACTCAAGGCGATGGACGCCGGCGGCATTCGCGGCGTGCGTTTCGCATTTCTCAAGCGGCTCGTCGATCCGACGCCGCCGGAACGCTATGCGCGCGTCATCGAGATGTGCAAGCAACTGGGGTGGCACGTCGTCGTGTACTTCGAATCGCAAGACCTCGAAGATCTCGCGCCGTTCATCGAAGCGATTCCGACGGTGGTGGTGGTCGATCATATGGGCCGCCCCGATGTGAAGCTCGGCATCGATCATCCGCAATGGAAGCGCTTCCTGCGCCTGATGGACGAGCACACGAACATCTGGGTGAAGGTTACGGGACCGGAACGCATCAGCGAGACCGGGCCGCCATACGACGACGTCGTGCCGTTCGGCCGCGCGCTCGTCGAACGGTATCCGGACCGCGTCCTGTGGGGCACCGACTGGCCGCATCCCAACATGGAGACGCATATGCCGGACGACGGGAAACTCGTCGACTTCATTCCGCGCGTTGCGACGACGAAAGAATTGCAGCAGAAGCTGCTCGTCGATAATCCGATGCGCCTGTACTGGCCCAAATGATCGGCCTCGGCTCGTTCTTGCGTCCCGCGGCGATCGTCGCCGTGCTGCTGCTGTTCATCGTCGCTCCGCGCGGCGCCCAGAACGCGGCCTCCGCGGCCGATCCGGCATGCGCCGGACTCGCGGCGGCGGGACTCCTTCCCAACGCGGTCGTTTCGACGGCGCGCATGGTCGCCGCCGACGCGGCGCAAGGCTTGCCGGGATATTGCGAAGTGTCGGCGATGCTGCATCCCGTGCCGGGATCGAACATCGGCGTCGTCTATCGGTTGCCGGGCAACTGGAACGGCAAGATGCTCGGCATCGGCGGCGGCGGCAACGCCGGTAACGTCACGTTGGCCGGCGCGGCGCAGGGCCTCACCAAGGGCTTTGCGGTCATTGAAACCGATACCGGACATCCGAGCGCCGTTAGTACCGACGCATCGTTCATGTTTACGGCTCCGGGTAAGACGAATCGCGTGGCGCTCGAAGACTTCGGTTTCCGCGCGATCCACGAGATGACGGTCGCCGGCAAGAGCGTGATCGGGCACTACTACAGTAAGCTGCCGGCGAAGTCGTACTTTCAGGGCTGCTCGACCGGCGGCCGCCAAGGCTTTACCGAAGTGCAGCGCTACCCGGACGATTACGACGGCGTGATCTCCGGCGCACCGGTGTACGATCTGCGCGTGCAGACGAGCGCACTCTTCCGCACGCAGTTCTTCCATAAGGATCCCGCCAGCATGCTCTCGCCGGCGCAAGTGACGCTGGTGAACAACGCCGCGCTCGCCGCGTGCGATCTGGACGACGGCGTAAAAGACGGCATCATCGGCGATCCGACGACGTGCAAATGGGATCCCGTCCAACTCGCCTGTAAGGGCGGCGAACCCGCCGGCGGGTGTCTGACCGAGCGTCAAGTGCAAGCCGTACGCCGTAGTTACTCCGGCATCTCGACGCCCGACGGACGCGTCGCCGCGTTTCCGTTGCCCCGCGGCGGCGAACTGCAATGGACGCTGCGCTCGATCGGCGGCACGCCCGACAATACCCTCGGCACGAACTTTCCGCTGGGCATCGTGTATCTGCTCGACGTGCTCTACGCCGATCCGAACCGCGCGTGGGATTCGATCACGCCGGATCAAGCGCTGCAGGCCGTCGCGCAGAGCGACAACACGCCACTCGTGACCGCGGCGAACCCCGATGCCTCGGCGTTTCTCAAACACGGCGGCAAATGGATCATGTGGCACGGCGTGTACGATCCGGGCCCGAGTCCGCTCAGCACGCTAGCCTACTACCACGCTATGCTCGCGGCATCGGCAAAGAAACTGGGCGTAAGTGAGGCCTCGCTCAACGACGACGTCCGCGTCTTCCTGGCAACCGGTGTCTATCACTGCGGCGGCGGCCCCGGACCGGATAAGTTCGACATGCTCTCGGCGATCGACGACTGGGTCGTCAACAACAAGCCGCCGGTGCGCATCATTGCAACCAAGACCGGTTCGTCGATCTCGCGTCCGCTCTGCGTCTATCCGGCCGCAGCGCACTACACGGGTACCGGCGACATCGACCGCGCGGAGAACTACGTTTGTAGGTAGAACCGGCCGGGCATGCCAGCATCATCGCGCGGTTCATTTCTAGCACTGACCGGTGCGGCGTTGGCCGTGCCGTCTCTTGCCGGAGCGGCCGACTTGACGCCGATCAAGATGGCCGGCGTGCCCGAAGATTCAGCGACGACCGTGCTCTACGGCATTCAGAGCGGGCTCTTCAAACCGTACGGGCTCGATGTGGACATGCAGCCGCAGCACAATGGGCCGTCGGTCATGAGCGGCGTCGTCGGCGGCAGTTATCAGATCGGGAAGTCGAGCACACCGCCGCTGATCGCGGCGTTCAGCAAAGGGCTGCCGTTTACGATCATCATGCCGGCCGGCGTGTACGATTCGCGCGAACCGATTGCGGCGCTGCTCGTGAAGAGCGATGCGCCGCTGAAAAAAGCCTCCGATCTCAACGGTAAGACGATCGCCGTCGGCGCGCTCAACGACATCCACTCGCTCGCGACGCTGGCGTGGATGGACAAGAACGGCGGCGACATCACGAGCATCAAGTTCGTCGAGATCCCGATCGGTGAAATTCCGATCGCGATCGAGCAGGGTCGCGTCGTCGCGGGGTCGGTGAACGAGCCGGTGCTCTCCGCAGCGCTGGCCGATGAGAAAGTGCGCGCGCTCGCCCATCACTTCGATGGGATCGCGCCGCGCTTCATGTATACCGCATGGTTCACGACCAAAACCTACGCCGCGGCGAACCCGGCCGCGGTGCGCAACATGACGCAGGCGCTGAAGAAAGCTGCGGTCTACGTGAACGCGCACCACGCGCAGACGGCCGACATGATCGCGAAGTTCACCTCGCTCGAACCCGCGCAAGTGGCGAAGATGACGCGCGTCGAGCAAGGCACGTCACTCGACCCGAAGCTCGTTCAGCCCGTTATCGACACGATGGTGAAGTACAAGACGCTCGCGCAGCCGATCGAAGCACGCGACATCATGTTCTCCGGCTGATGCGGCCTTAGCCGCGCAGCGTCTTGAGGTCGAGCGTGGCGTCGAAGACGTGCCGCAACGTTTCGCGCGCGGCCGCCGTCTGCGCCGGTGACCAGCCGCCGTAGGCCGCGTTCGCAACGTATTTCGCCTCGATCTCCGCGGCCGTGAGCGGCTCTTCCGCGCCGCCCCGAAAATGGGGCTGACGTTCTTCGATCGCGCGCCCATCGGCGAGCGTCGCGCGCAGGTGACCGGTAAACGCGCGCGGATACGGGTTCTGCTGATCGATCCGGTAGTGGATCTTCGCGGCCAGCGCGCGTACCCGCTCGTCGTGGACTGCGTCGTCCGTGAACGCACCGAGGCCGACGTCGCCGTGCACGAAACCGAGCGCCATGCAAAACGGCGTGCTGAACTTCGCGGCGTACGCATTCGGCGGCGCCTGTTTCCGCGCGAGCGGTTCCCAGAGCCGATGGACGATGCCCTCGGCCGTGTCGCACTCGATCTCCACGATCTCATCCGCCGTCACTCCGCGCGCGGCAAGGCGAATCGCGCAATCGATGTAGGGGTGGATCATCGTGCCGCAGGCGTACGGTTTGAAGGCGACCGTCTCCATCAGCCAGGTCGTGCCGAAGCCGCCGGTCAGCGGCGTGAAATCGAGTTCGCTGCTGTTGGCGAAGCCGAAGAAGAAGCCGTGCGTTCCCTCAAACACCGTGCGCGGCCCGACGAAGCCGCCGCGCGCGAGGAGTGCCGCGCGAATCCCCGATTGCGCCGCCCAACCGGCATGCAGCCGTTTCGTCCAAGCGCCGTCGGCAAGATACTCGATGATGCCGCCGGCCATGCTGCCGACGATGCCCATCGCATCGGCGATCTGCCGTTCGTTAAGGCCGAGCGTCACCGCGACCGCGATCGCGCTGCCCATTGCGCCGAACACGCTGGTCGGATGAAAGCCGGCTTTGTGCACGCGCATCGGCGCGACGAGACCCAGGCGGCACATCGTCTCGGTGCCGGCGGCAATGCCGCAGAGGATCGCCTCGCCGCTCGCACCGTAGCGTTCGGCCGCCGCGAGCACGGCCGGGACGATCACGGCGCCGGCATGCACCGGGCCGCCCTCAAACGTATCGTCGTAGTCTTCGCCGTGCGCGGCAATGCCGTTGATGAGCGCGGCATCGGCCGCAGCGAAGCCGCCGGGATGCCCGATCGCGGTGCAGCGTCCCTCGCCCTCGACGCTTTGCAGTGTCGCAGCAATATAGTCGGTGGCGCGCGCGGCAACGCAGAGTCCGGCGACGTCGAGAACTAGATCGGCGGCGACGCGCCGCACCGCGGCGGGCAATGCGTTTGCTCGTACACCGTGAACAGCTTGGGCGAGCTGTTCTGCAATCGTGGCCATACGCGCTAGTCGTGAAGGTGCCGCCCGTTCTCCTGCGGAGAACGCATCTGGTATGGAAGTGGAACTTGGAGGGTCGGTCGCGCTCGTGACCGGAGCGGCGCGCAACATCGGCCGTGAAATTGCGCTGACGTTAGCGCACGCGGGAGCGGCGGTCGTCGTCAATGCGAAATCGTCGGCCGCGGAGGCTGCCGCCGTCGTCGCCGAGATCGAATCTCGCGGTGGCCAAGCGGCCGCGATCCTCGCCGATGTGAGCGAGCCGGCCGATGTTACGCGCTTGGTCGCGGAAACCGTCGCCCGTTTCGGGCGGCTCGACATCCTCGTGAACAACGCCGCGCTGCGCGACGAAGCGCCCTTCCCCGAGCTTACGCTCGAACGTTGGCGCGCCGTCCTGCAGAGCGTGCTCGACGGTGCGTTTCTCTGCAGTCAGACCGCATTGCCGCATCTGCGCGCGAGCGGCCGCGGTGCGATCGTCAACATCGGCGGACTCACCGCGCACACCGGCGCGCGCAATCGCGCGCACGTCATTACCGCCAAGGCCGGCCTCGTGGGCTTCACCCGCGCGCTCGCGCACGATCTCTCGAGCGACGGCATCACGGTCAACTGCGTCGTGCCGGGACTGATCCAAACGGAACGTGCCGGTGCCGAACCGAGTCACCGCGCAGCGCGCGTCACCCTGGTCGGGCGTCATGGCGTGCCCGACGATGTCGCATCAGCCGTCCGCTGGATCGCCGGCCCCGGCGCGCGCTACCTCACCGGCCAGACGCTGCACATCAACGGCGGCCTCTACCTCGGCTAAAACGTGTGCGCGTCAGCCGCCGGCCATTGCGCCGACGACGAGCAGCGGTTCGGCTCCCGTTGCGACCGCGGCCGGAAGTTCCGCATCCGGCGTCTCGTGCGAGAGGTCGCGCTCGCAGGCAAAGAAGCGGACGAAGGGGCGCCGTTTTTGCGTGGCCCGGTCACGAATCGCACCGCGTAGCATCGGGTAGCGCGCCTCGAGTGCGTCGAGCACGGAGCGCTGCGTTGCCGCGCCGCTGACCTTGAGCGACACTTCGCCCTCGATGCGAGCGAGCGTGCGCAATTGCGCCGGAAGCACGACGCGGATCACGGCAGCGTTTGGACTTCCACCGAATAGACGGCCGGCAGATCCCGCACGATCGGCGTCCAGGTATCACCCTCGTCATTCGAACCGTACACCGCGCCGCCGGTCGTGCCGAAGTAAATGCCGCACGGATCGAGCGAATCGACGGACATCGCATCGCGCAACACGTTGACGTAACAATCGCGCTGCGGCAATCCGGTCGTCAAGGCTTCCCACTTCGTGCCACCGGTGCGGCTGCGGTACACGCGCAGTTTTCCGTCGAGCGGAAAATGCTCGGAGTCGCTCTTGATCGGAACGACGTAGATCGTTTGGGGCTCGTGCGCGTGGACGTCGATTGGGAACCCGAAGTCGGTCGGCAAATTACCGCTGACCTCCGTCCAGGAATCACCGGCATCGTCGCTGCGCATCACATCCCAGTGCTTTTGCATGTAGAGACGATCGGGATTCGAGGGGTGCAGCGCGATCCGATGTACGCAGTGGCCGACCTCGGCTTCCGGGTTCGGGATCCCCTCGGAGCGCAAACCGTGGTTGATCGGCTTCCATGTCGTGCCGCCGTCGTCGCTGCGAAACGCTCCGGCGGCGGAGATCGCAACGAAGATGCGGTCGGGATTCACCGGGTCCAAGAGAATCGTGTGCAGGCACATGCCGCCCGCTCCAGGCTGCCACGACGGGCCGGTACCGTGGCTGCGCAATCCGGAGAGCTCGCTCCAATTCAGGCCGCCGTCGGTCGAGCGAAAGAGTGCCGCGTCTTCCGCGCCCGCATACACGGTGTCGGGGTCGGTGAGCGACGGTTCGAGGTGCCAGACGCGCGCAAATTCCCACGGGTGCGGCGTGCCGTCGTACCATTGATGCGTGCCGGGGACGCCATCGTAGACAAACGCGTTGCCGACCGGCTCCCACGTGCGGCCGCCGTTATCGGAGCGTTGGATCTGCTGGCCGAACCAGGCACTGGTCTGGGAGGCGTACAGACGGTTCGGCTCGGCGGGTGAGCCCTTCACGTGGTAAATTTCCCAGCCCGCGAAATGCGGCCCGCTGACGTCCCAGCGGTCGCGTTTCCCGTCGGCCGATAAGATGAACGCGCCCTTGCGCGTCCCCACGAGAACCCGGACCCGGCTCATAGGCGATCCTCCAAACCTGCTTCAGGCGAGCGTTTGGACTTCGACCGACAGAACCCCCGGGAGATCGCGCACGATCGGCGTCCAGCTCTCGCCCGCATCCGCCGATCCGTAGACCGCGCCGCCGGTCGTCCCGAAGTAGACGCCGCACGTGTCGAGCGTGTCGACCGATATTGCGTCGCGCAACACGCTCACGTAGCAATCGCGCTGCGGCAATCCCGTCGTCAACGGTTCCCACTTGGTGCCGCCGGTGCGGCTGCGGTACACCCGAAGTTTGCCGTCGACCGGAAACTGTTCCGACGCGCTCTTGAGCGGAATGGCATACAGCGTTTCGGGTTCGTGGGCGTGAACCTCGATCGCAAATCCGAAATCGGCCGGCAAGTTGCCGTTGACGTTCTCCCACGTCGTTCCGCCGTCGTTGCTGCGCATCACGCCGCCGTGCTTTTGCATGTAGAGCAGTTTCGGATTCGACGGATGCATCGTCATGCGGTGAACGCACTGCCCGGCCTCGGATTGATGCCAGGTCATGCCGCCGTCGTGACTGCGAAAGGCGCCCGCTCCCGAGATCGCGGTGAAGATCCGGTCGGGGTTATTCGGGTCCAAGAGAATCGTGTGCAGGCACATCCCGCACGGACCGGCTTGCCACGTCGATGCGCTCGCGTGGTTGCGAAGCTCGGCCAACTCGTGCCACTTTTCGCCGCCGTCGGTCGAGCGGAAAAGCGCGGCATCTTCGCCGCCGGCATAGACCGTATCCGGGTCGGTGAGCGAGGGCTCCAGATGCCAGATGCGCGCGAATTCCCACTCACGCGGCGCGCCCGTGTTCCAGCGGTGCATGCCCGCCGGGCCGGCGAACGCAAAGCCGTTTCCAACCGGTTCCCACGAGATGCCGCCGTTGTCCGAACGCTGAATCTGCTGTCCCTGCCAGGCGCCTGAGGGCGCGGCGTAGATGCGGCTCGGCTGGGCGGGGGAGCCTTTCACGTGATAGACTTCCCAGCCCGCAAAATGCGGACCGTTCACGTCCCACCGGTCGCGCTTCCCGTCCGAAGACAGGATGAACGCCCCCTTGTGTGTGCCCACGAGGACCCGTACCCGGCTCATGGGTACACGTTATTCCGTGAACGCTCTCAGTTCCGGCTTCGTGCGCGTACGTGGTGCGCGAGAACACAATCTCAAGAACGTCGATCTCGACATACCGCGTGAAGCGCTCGTCGTATTCACCGGCGTATCCGGCTCGGGAAAATCGTCGCTTGCGTTCAGCACGCTCTACGCCGAGGCGCAGCGGCGTTACCTCGAGTCCGTCTCACCTTACGCACGGCGCCTGTTCCATCAAATGGCCGTGCCGGAGGTCGATGAAATCGACGGTTTGCCGCCGGCCGTCGCGCTACAGCAACAGCGCGGTTCGCCGACGACGCGCTCGTCGGTCGGCAGCGTGACGACGCTCTCGAACTTGCTGCGGATGCTCTACTCACGCGCGGGCGTCTACCCGCCCAAAACGCCGCACCTGGCGGCCGAAGCGTTTTCGCCGAACACGCCGGAGGGTGCGTGTCCGCGCTGTCACGGTCTGGGCCGGACGTACGACGTCACCGAACGTTCGATGGTGCCCGATCCGTCCCTGACGATTCGCGAACGCGCGATTGCGGCGTGGCCGACCGCATGGCACGGACAGAATCTGCGCGATATCGCGGTCACGCTCGGTTACGATGTCGGTCGGCCGTGGCGCGAACTCTCGAAGAAAGATCGCAACTGGCTGCTCTTCACCGAAGAACAACCGGTCGTTCCCGTATATGCGGGCTATACGGCGAAGGAAGTTCAGCGCGCGCTCAAGCGCAAGGAAGAGCCCAGTTACATGGGCACGTTCACGAGCGCGCGCCGCCACGTGCTGCAGACGTTCGCGAACACGCCGAGCGCGCTGATGAAGAAGCGCGCGGCGCAGTATCTAGTGAACGACGTGTGTCCGCTCTGTCACGGGAAGCGCTTGCGCCGCGAATCGCTCGCCGTAACGTTTGCCGGGCGCGACTTTGCCGAGATGGCGCGCGTGCCGCTCGAGCAGCTTGCCGATCTGATGCGGCCCTACGCGCAACCCGGCGGTTCGCTCGTCGTGCACCGCATCGCCGAGGATCTCATCGCGCGGCTGGCGGTACTCGTCGATTTGGGTTTGGGGTATCTCACGATCGAGCGTAGCACGCCGACGCTTTCGCCCGGCGAACTGCAGCGGCTGCGCCTCGCAACGCAAGTGCGTTCGAATCTATTCGGCGTCGTGTACGTGCTCGACGAACCGTCGGCCGGCTTGCATCCGGTGGATACGGAGGCATTGCTCTCGGCGCTCGACCGGCTGAAGACGGCCGGCAACTCGCTCTTCGTCGTCGAACACGAAATCGACGTCATCCGGCATGCCGATTGGATCGTCGATGTTGGGCCCGAGGCGGGCGAGCAGGGCGGACGCATTCTCTACAGTGGTCCGCCCGCCGGGCTCGCGCAGGTTGCGGAGTCGGTGACGCGGCGATATCTCTTCGGCGAACACGTCGTGGCACCGCGCCTGCCGCGGGCGGCACAGGGGTGGCTGGAGCTGCGCGGTGTGACGCGCAACAACGTGCACGATCTGGACGTCGCGTTTCCGCTCGGTGCATTTAGCACCGTCACCGGCGTTTCGGGATCGGGCAAATCGAGTCTGGTGAGCCAAGCCTTGGTCGAACTGGTCGCGGCGCACTTAGGCGAAGCCTTCGCGGCAGCGGACGACGAGCGCGAAGAACTCGAACGCACACCCGACGTTCCGAGCGGCGGCGCGATCGTTGCGGGCATGGAACGCGTGAAGCGTCTCGTGCGCGTTGACCAGAAGCCGATCGGTCGCACGCCGCGCTCGAACCTCGCTACGTATACCGGGCTTTTCGATGCGGTGCGCAAGCTCTTTGCTGCGACAAAGGCTGCGCGCGCGCGCCGCTTCGATGCCGGCCGCTTTTCGTTCAACGTCGCGAAGGGCCGCTGCCCGACGTGCGCGGGCGAAGGTTTCGTGATGGTCGAGCTGCTCTTTCTGCCCAGCGTCTACTCACCATGCCCGACGTGTCACGGCGCGCGCTATAATGCCGAGACGCTCAAGATTGCGTATCGCGGCAAGTCGATCGCCGACGTACTCGGTCTCACGGTCGATGCGGCGTGGGAATTCTTCGCGGGCGAAGCTCCGGTACGCCGCTCGCTCGACGTGCTGCGTCAAGTGGGGCTCGGCTATTTGCGCCTCGGCCAGCCCGCAACGGAACTCTCCGGGGGCGAGGCGCAACGCATCAAGCTGGCGACGGAGTTGCAGCGAACGCAGCGCGGCGATACGCTCTACGTACTCGACGAGCCGACCACCGGCTTACATCCGGCCGATGTGGAGAAGCTGATGCGGCAACTCGACGGGCTGGTGGATTCGGGCAATACCGTCATCGTGATCGAACACGATATGCGCGTCGTTGCCGGCAGCGATTGGGTGATCGACATCGGGCCCGGCGCAGGCGACGCCGGGGGGCGTGTCGTTGTCGCGGGCACGCCGTCCGAAGTCGCCCGCTGTGCGCAGAGCCGGACCGCGCCGTATTTGGCGCGATCCGGATTTCTTACTGGGGCAGCGGTACCGTCGTGATCGTTTCGGTCGCGGCGGCTCGCTTCCGAAAGGGCGTAGAAGAGGGGGTTCCGGGCCCGGACCTTCGAACGGCGTCATGACCGCTGAGGAGATGCCGCCATGGATGCCGCGACGCTTGCCAAGATGAGCCCCGAGGAAAAAGAAGCGTTCCACCGCGAGTGCGAGACGAAAGTGAAGACGCTGAAGTACGAGCGCACGCCGCTCTCCGATCAGCCGAAAGACATCGTTCCGCTGGTGAAGACGCGCCTTGGCCGGTTAGCGGTGCAAGTCGTCCATGAGGGCGGCGAAAACAACCTGCACTATCATAACAACTCCGACACCACGTGGTTCGTGCTGCGCGGCCGGGTGAAGTTCTACGGTCCGGGCGACGTGCTCATCGCAGAGCTCGGGCCCGAAGAAGGCATCGCCATCCCAGGCGGCGCGCGCTATTGGTTCGAGAAGACCGGCGATGTCGATTTAGAGTTGCTGCAGTGCGTTTCGTTCGACAGCGCCGGCGGCACGCCGCAGCGTGTCAACGTCGAGGCGCACAAGGATTGGATGACCGACGCGGAGCTGCGCGTCTACGAGACGAGCGCTACTTAAGTCCCGGCGCGCTCAAGAGCATCTCGCGTGCCGGAAAGCCGTGCGGGATGAGGTGAAACTTCGCGGCGGCATCGATGATCGGTTGAAACGCCGCCGGATTGAGCGCCGTCGCGCCGTCGACGCGCGGCATGTGCTCGATCGTCGCAACCGGGATCTTGTCCACTTCGGCCATCATCGCGGCGGTCTCGGCATGATGCTTGTTCGTGTACGCGGCTGCTTCGTAGAGCACGTGCGTGAATTTCGCGACGATCTCGGGATGCGCTTTGGCGTAGTCGGCCGACGTGAAGTAGGCTGCGAACACGAACGTCGATGCGATCGCGTCGTAGGCCGGTGAGAGCGCGCGAACTTCCTTCGTTGCGACCGCGTCGGCGAGCATCGGCTGCAGCATGATCGAACCATCGATGCGATGACCGGCGAGCGCCGGCGCCGTGGTCGATTGCGGCAGTTCGACGAAGTGCAACGTCTTCGGATCGCCGCCGTGGGCGTCGACCCACGCGCTGACCACGAGCTGGTTGAGGTCGTTGAGTGCCGGCGTGCCGATCGTTTTGTTCTCGAAGTCTTTGCCGGTTACCAGTGCCGAATCGTTGGCGACGCAGATTTCGGCGAACGGGGTCTTGCTATCGTAAACGGCGCCCGCTGCAATGACGGTGAGCGGCGCGTTGTGGATGTGCGCGTTGACCGCGGCGAGCAGACTCGATTTCCCGAATTCGTACGTCCCCGACATGACGGCTGCCGCCATCGCCGTACCGCTGCTTGCGCCCACGACTTGCACGTCGAGGCCTTCGCGCCGGAATAGGCCCGCTTTCTGCGCGTAGAAGATAGGCGTCATATCGTCGGAGAGCACCCCGCCGACGTGGATCACGGTCAGCGCCGGCGCTTGTGCGCCGGCCGGAGCGGCCAGCGGGCCGAAGGCCAGCGCGAGCGCGAGAAGCGCGAGCTTATTCGTCACCCAACGCGTCTTCGAATGGGTCTCGGCGATATCTTCCAGCGGTGATTCTTAACGCTCGGGCGGCCGATCGATCTAGGTGCCCTTGCCGCCGGCGCCTAAGTGCAGATTTCTCGAAAGGAACCTGCGATGGACATTAATGATCTCCATGGTCTTCGCGATGGCGTTTCACCGCGGCACGTTCGCAGATTCAACCCGTTCGTCCACCTTTCGACCGACACGCCTCTCATGCGCATGCTCTTTTCGATCACGCGTCCGGCCGGAGCCGAAGTGAAAGCGGTGGCCAAACGCGTGCTGCGCAAGAAAGTCGTCAAAGCGGCGACGCTGCCGTCGGGTTCGATGGTGGCCTATAACAAAGAACGCACGTACGATAGACCCAAGCCCAAGCCTTAGTTCGAGTCGCGCTCCCAGGTGACGAAGAGCCGCACCACCTTGCCCAATAGGTTGGGGTGCGGCTGCGGCGGACTCGCGAGCACCAGCCGGTCGTCACCGTCAAACGTAAACTGCCGGATCTGATCGGTGCCGACCCATGCGGGTTGCCAAGCTGCTTCGACGCGCGTGACGATCCGGTCGCCCTCGACGCGCCAGCGTCCGGTGTAGGCGATCATCGAGAGCAGCGTCGCGCTGCGTTCGGCCTCGCTCGTCGGCGGTTTGCGCCCCTCACCGTTGACGATGGCGATCCAGCGTCCGGCGGGCGTTGCTAGCTGATAGCCGACGGGATGCGCACCGAGGGGCAGGCTGCGCTCGCCCGTTGCGACGTCTTGATACTCGACGGAGATGAGCCGCCACGTGCCGGCGATCCGTTGCGTGTCGTCCATCTCAGGTTGCCGGTTCGATCGAAGTACCGAGCAGCGTGCCGCTCGCGCTGACGATTTCGTTGTGCAAGCGCTCCGCATACAGCTCGGCGATTTCGAGCGGCGTCGTGGCGACGATGCCGCGGCCGAAGAAATCGATCTCGCGGGCCTTGCGCTCGGCATCGCGCAAGCCGGTGCCGACGATGCGCATCAGCCCGAAGATCACATCTTCGAACGTATGACATTCGCAGTTGTGCACGATCGTGTGGTAGAGCGGCATCGGCTGCGTTTGCGCCGCGCTGTGCTCCTCGGTCCGAGTCCTACTGGCCACGCTGGAGCCTTGTCCGCAGGATGCCGAACCGCCTCGTCCGGCGAAGCGCGGTCGGCTATGTTGAGTTCCACGGTCATCGCCGAGGCGGTCCGGCGCACGCACGAAGCCGAGCGCACGCGCACGCCGGTGCGCGCGCTCTCCTTCGATCAGCCGGATATGACGATTGAAGATGCCTACACGATTCAGCGGCTGTGGACGGACCTCAAGATCAAGGAAGGGCGCACCGTGCGCGGCCATAAGATCGGCCTCACCTCGCGCGCGATGCAAGCGGCGAGTCAGATCGACGAACCCGATTACGGCACGCTGCTCGACGACATGTTCTTTGCCGACGGCGCCGATATCCCGATGGCGCGCTTCATCGCGCCGATGCTCGAAGTGGAGTTGGCGTTCGTGCTCGAGCGCCGGCTCGAAGGACCGAATTGCACGCTGCTCGACGTCCTCGAGGCGACGCAGTACGTCACGCCGGCGCTCGAGCTGATCGATGCGCGCACATTCCGCATCGACCCGGAGACAAAGCGCCCGCGCCGCGTGGTCGACACGATCGCCGACAACGCGGCCGACGCCGGAGTCATTCTCGGCGGCCGCCCGGTGAAGCCGAACGCGGTCGATTTGCGCTGGGTTGCGGCGCTCTTCTATCGCAACGGCATCATCGAAGAAACCGGCGTCGCGGCGGGCGTACTGAACCATCCGGCCAACGGCGTGGCGTGGCTGGCGAACAAACTCAGCCCCTTCGGGATCGGGCTCGAAGCGGGCGAAGTCGTGCTCGCCGGCTCGTTCACGCGGCCGGTGCCCTGCCGGGCCGGCGACGTCTTTCACGCCGACTACGGTCCGCTCGGCGCGATCACGTGCCGGTTTTCGTAGTCGCATGACGATCTCGAACACGAACGTCTTCAAGCGCGCGCTGCGCGAGGGCCGCACGCAAATCGGCATGTGGCTCGCACTTGCGAATCCGTACACGGCGGAGGTCTGCGCGACGGCGGGCTTCGATTGGCTGCTGATCGACGGCGAACATGGGCCAAACGACGTGCCGTTGATTCTCTCGCAGTTGCAAGCGCTGGCGGCGTATCCGGTGAGTCCGGTTGTACGCATCGTCACCGGCGAAACGGCGCTGATCAAACAGCTGCTCGACATCGGCGCGCAGACGCTCTTGGTGCCGATGGTGGAGTCGGCCGAGCGAGCGCGCGAACTCGTTGCGGCCGTGCGGTATCCGCCGCGCGGCGTGCGCGGCATCGGCAGCGGCATTTCGCGCGCATCGCGCTGGCAAGCGATCCCGGACTATCTCGCAACTACGGGTGACGACGAGATTTGTCTGCTCGTACAAGTCGAATCGAAGGCCGGCCTCGAGTACCTCGAAGCGATCGCGAAGGTCGACGGCATCGACGGCGTCTTCCTCGGGCCGTCGGATCTCTCGGCGTCGTTCGGCCACCGCGGTAATCCCGGTCATCCCGAAGTCGTTGCCGCGCTCGAAGGCGCAATCGCAACGATCCTCGCGTGCGGCAAAGCGGCCGGCATCCTCACCGCCGACGAACGCCTAGCGCGCCGCTACCTCGAACTCGGCGCGACGTTCGTCGCCGTCGGCGCCGAAGTCACGATCCTCGCAACCGGCGTGCGCGCGCTGGCGAAAACGTACGAACGGGGCGGTTAAAGCGATGTTGCCCATCGTCCTTGCCGCGATGATCGGTACGGCGAGCCCGGCCGAAGCCTATGCGAACGCGCTGGCGGTAATGACCGCGTTGCCGCAGCCGGCGAGCATGAAGTTCGCGGCCGGCGTAACGGCGCAAGGCGTCGGCATTCGCCTCGGCAACGACAGCAAGCGGGCCGTGTTTGAGGCCGGCTTCGGGAGCGGTTTCAAGAATGCCGCAAGCTGGCGTGCCGAACTGCGTACCTCCGACAATACGGCTACCGTTCGCGACGAACGCGGAACCGTGCTCGACGTGCGTTCGCCGCTCTTCAAACCGGTTTGGCGGAGCGCTTACGAATGGGCGCAGTACGGATTGCACGGCCGGCCGCCGGAACCCGTCGCGGCGCCGACGGCGGCACCGGTTGCCGACGGGGACGACAACGTGATCGGCCGGGTCATTGCGCTCAAGCCCAGTGCGTACCGCATCGAAGACGGCGTTGCGGAAGATTGTCCGAACGCGGCGCCCGGGCGGCACCTGCACCTCATCGCGGTCCGGTTACCGCAAAAGTATCCGCTCACCGACGTGGTCGTCGAGCGCGAAACGCAGCGCATTTGCATGATGCGCTTCAACCTCGGAGAGAGCGGCGCGTTATCGCTAACGGGCTCGTTTCAACTCGATTTCGGCGAAGCGTCCGGCTACTGGGTGATCAAGACCGACACGGCCCATCTGCTCTTTCGCATCTTCGGCATGGGCACGAAGCATGCTGACGTAAAATTCGTCTACGACGACATCACGTTTCCCACCGGCGCCTAAAGCGTGGCGAAAAATGCGGCGAGTTTGCGCGCGGTTTCGTCGTCGGCGGGGGTTGGTGCGTTGATGCGTAGGGAATCGTCGCCGGCGACGGTGAGCGTTACTTGACGCATCGTGTAGTCGCCGATGCCGGGATGCCGCCGCAGCGTTAGCGCACCGATCTCCGTTCCGCGTTCGGAGACGTTCATATCCTCCCACCAGAGCGCGAACTCCGGGCTGCCTCCGCGCAGCTGGACGAGCAGTTCGCGGAAGCGCGGATCCTCTGTGAAACGTCCGTAGCTGCGGCGGAACTGCGCCACGCAGCGGCGTGCCTCGAACGGCCAATCGCAATATGACGCGCGTTTGCGTTCGTCGAGGAACACGCGCCACATGATGTTGTCGTGGCGCGGGTCGTTGCGCAGCGGGTAATCGAGCAGCGCGCGGCCCATCGCGTTTGCCTCGATCACGTCCCAGTGCCGATTGTAGACGAGCGTCGGTACGGGCCCCAGTTGCTCGATGAGCTGCACGATCGCCGGGTCGAGCGGCACCCGCGTGCGGTCGTCGGCGGCGCGATTGCGGCCCGTGAGCGCGGCGAGGTGCTCGATCTCAGCCGGATCGAGCCGCAGTACCGTCGCGATGCGCCCGAGCACGGCCGCCGAGACGTTGATCGCGCGGCCTTGCTCGAGCCAGGTGTACCAGGTCGCACTGACATCGGCGAGCATAGCAAGTTCCTCGCGCCGCAAGCCCGGCGTTCGCCGGCGCACACCCCGCGGAAAGCCGGCGCCTTCGGGGTCGATCGCGGCGCGGTGCTTGCGCAAGAAAGCCGCGAGCTCGCTGCCGCGCGGGTTCGCATCGGGGCTGGTAGTGCTGACACTAGCATCGGAGCGGGGCTGGATAGCCATGGGCGTCGCGGGCTACCATTCCGAAGTCCACGGAAAAATCTTCCACAGAAAGCGAAATCACGTTGAAGGATACGATCTGGGAGGCGCTCCTGGGCGTCGATGCGCGGATTACGTACATCGATGCCGGCGGCATCCGCACGCGGGCGCTGGTGGCCGGCAGCGGTCCGCCGCTGATCTTCTTGCACGGCAACATGGGCCATCTGGAAACGTTCTATCGCAACATCCGCGCTCACGCCGAGCACTTCACCGTCTACTCGATCGATATGGTCGGTCACGGCTTCTCGGCGAAGCCGCTCGACCGCGATTATCTTCCCCCGACCTATGCCGAGCACGTGCGCGATTTTGCCGATGCGATCGGCGCGAAAAAGATTGCGATTTCGGGCGAGTCACTGGGCGGCTGGGTCGCCGGCTGGTTCGCGCAAGCCTATCCCGAACGCACCGCGGCGCTCGTGCTCAACACCGCCGGCGGCCTGAGCGCCTATCCGGAAGTGATGGACCGCATCAAGCGCCTCAACCGCGCCGCGATCGCCAACCCGACCACCGAAACCGTGCGCACGCGGCTCGAAAGCTTGATGTACGACAAGTCGGTCGTCACCGACGAGCTGATCGAGATTCGCCGCACGATCTACGCGCTGCCCGAAATGCGCGACGTGCTCGAGCGCATTCTCGTGCTGCAAGACATGGACACGCGCCGGAAATATATGTTCACCGAGGAGCAACTCGGCCGCATTTCGGCGCCGACGTGCGTGATCTGGACGACGCACGATCCGACGGCGCCGGTGTCGGTCGGCGAGAAGTACGCCGCCTGGATCAAAGGCGCGAAGCTGCACGTGATGGAGAATTGTGGTCACTGGCCGCAGTTCGAGGACACGCCGACATTCAACAAAATCCACATCGATTTTCTGCGAGAAGCGCTCGCATGATGGCTTTCGTAACCGGCGCCGCATCGGGTATCGGCCGCGCGGTTGCAGAACGGCTGGCGGGCGAGGGGTTTGCCGTGGTGGGCTTCGATAGCGCGGCACCCGAAGCGCGCGGCGCGTCGACCGTTTCGTACGTGCGCGGAGACGTCTCGAAAGCGTTCGAAATCGAAGCGGCAATTGACGCTGCCGTCGGCGTCCACGGTTCGCTCGACGTGCTCGTCACTGCGGCGGCGATCAAGCGTCCCGACGGCGAATCCGGCGCGTTCGAGCGGATGCTCGCGGTCAACGTGGGCGGCGTGATGTACGCCTGCAACGCGGCCGTGCGGCACATGCGCGGTGCCGGGCGCGGCTCGATCGTCACGTTTGGTTCGGGCTCCGCCGACGGCGACGCGGCGTCGATCGGCTATGCTGCGAGCAAAGGTGCCGTGGTCTCGTTAACGCGCTCGCTCGCGCTGCGTTTGATCCCCGATCACATTCGCGTAAATTGCGTCGTGCCGGGGCTGACCGAAACGGGCATGACGACCGAGATCCCGGCAGCGGTGCTGGCCTCGCGCGGAGAGCGCAACGTGAGCGGCGGGCCGAACCGGCCGGAAGATATCGCGGAGACGGTGGCGTTTCTCGTCTCCGACCACGCGCGTACGATCTCGGGCGCAATCGTACACGTCGGTGCTCACGCCGGGCAGGCGATCCTGCGATGAACGCATCGTCACTGCGCGACGAACTCGCGCGCGGATCGATCCGGGGTTACATTTACTCCGATCCCGGCGTATTCGCCCGCGAGCGCACGCACGTCTTTGGAAAGACGTGGAACTGTCTTGGGCACGAGTCCGAAGTGCCGCTGCCCGGCGACTACGTCGTGCGCTACATCGGCGACGACGCGCTGATCGTCACGCGCGGTTCCAGCGGTGAGGTGCGCGCGTTTCACAACGTGTGCCGTCACCGCGGCATGGAAATCTGCCGCGCCGAGACGGGCCACGCGACGCAGCACGTGTGTCCCTACCACGCCTGGACCTACGATCTCGACGGCCATCTCACGGGCGTGCCGATGGAGAAGCCCGGCTACGGCCCGGGCGGCTTGCAGAAGGCCGACTTCGGGTTGTTGCCGGTGGCGCAATTCGGGATCTACAACGGCTTGATGTTTGCCAATCTCGATCCGGCGGCGCCTGCGTTGCGCGCGTGGCTCGGGGATTTTGCCTGGTATCTCGATCTCGTGCTGGCGCGCACGCCGCTCGGTCTCGAAGTGACCGGTCCGCCGCAGCGCTGGATCACCGGCGGCAACTGGAAGATGGCGAGCGAGAACTTCATCGGCGATTCGTATCACGCGGCGTTCACGCATCGCAGCGTGATGGAGATCGGACTGCACCCGAACACGATGCGCGATTGGACGAAAGGCGGCAACCGGCACGGCGTACACGTGCAAGTGGAACCGGGATCGCTCGGCTTCACACGCCTCGCACCGGCGCAGCGCGGGTATCCGGCCGACCTCGTCGACCTCTTTCAAGCAACGTTACCGCCGGTGCAAGCGCGGCTGCTCTCCGAGCCCGAACCGCGTTGGCCGAGCCGCATCCATCTCTATCCCAACCTGAGTTTCTTGGGCGGCGCGTGCTACGTCGCGCCCGGCGTGCAGATTCCGTTTCTCACCATGCGCGTGTGGCGGCCCATCGGTCCCGCGAGCATGGAAGTGTGGTCGTGGGTGCTCGTCGAGCGCGAAGCGCATCCCGAGTTCAAGCGTCTTTCGCAACGCGCCTACATGCTGACGTTCGGATCCTCGGGCACGGAAGAGCAAGACGACGCCGAAAACTGGACCAGCATCGCGCGGGCGTCGCGCGGTCCGTCCGCCGGCGCGATGGAGCAACTGCTCACGATGAACGTCGCGCAGCATGCGCCGCCGGTCGTCACCGATTGGCCCGGACCGGGCACCGCCTATGACACGACCTACGCCGATATCGGGCAGCGCTGGCTGCTCGAACGCTGGCTCTCCGACATGGGGCCGGAATGGTAGGGGGACTCGTCGACGATGCCGGTATCGTTGCCGAGCGGTTCCTCGTTCGCGAAGCGCGCTTGCTCGATGATGACCGCTTCAGCGATTGGCTCGCGCTGCTGCGGCCGGAAATCAAGATACGCGTGCCGGTGCGGCAAACGCGCACCGTCGGCACGGCGAGCGAGTTCAGCCATACCACGTTTCATCTCGACGAGGATCGTTACAGTCTCGAGATGCGCGTTGCGCGGCTGGCAACCGATTTTGCGTGGGCCGAGAACCCGCGCTCGCGCTGCCGCCGCTTCGTGTCCAACGTCGATGCGCGCTATCGCACGCCGACCGATATCGCCGTTGACTCGTATCTGATGCTCTATCGCACCCGCGGTGATTCCGGCGCGCACGAAATCCTCACCGGCCGGCGCGAGGATGTGCTCGTGCTCGTCGACGAGCGGTTCCACTTACACTCGCGCACGGTCTACCTCGATCAAACCACGCTCCCGGTCAGCTCGCTCTCGGTCTTCTTGTGAGGTTGTCGATCATGAAACTCTTCCTCGGTTCGTTCCTGGCCGCTGCGCTGTGCGCCGTCGCCGTGCCCGGCGTATCCGTCGCTGCGGATGCGCCGCCGATCCTGGTCGGCGTCGATATCGCCTATACCGGAACGTTCGCTCCGAGCGGCGAGCCGCAACGCGATGCGATCCGCTTCGCCGAAGCCGAGATCAACGCGACCGGCGGCGTACGCGGGCGCAAAGTCCACTACGAAATCGAAGACAACGGCGGGAAGCCGGAAACCGCGGCCCAGCTTGCCGAGCAGTTGATCGGCCAGGGCGCGGTGGCGATCGTCGGCGGCAATTCGACCGCAACGAGCGCCGCCATCGCGCGCGTCTGTACGAACGCGAAGATTCCGCAGATCTTCATGACGCCGTCGGCCGAACTTTGGAATACGAAGACCGGCGTCAACCCCTACGTCTTTCAGAGCACGCCGCGCAACGAGATCGAAGCGCCGGTACTGGTGCGGTTCGCACGCGACGTGCTCAAGGCCAAGAAAATCGCGATCCTCTACGATGAAAATCCCTACGGTTCGTCGGGTTCGATCCTGGTCGCCGATGCGGCGAAGGCGGCGGCCCTAACGGTTGTCGATTCCGAGTCGTACAACGGCGCGGGTTCCGATTTCACGCCGCAGATCCTCAAGATCCGCGACTCGGGCGCCGACGTCGTGTTCCTGTGGGGCGCAAATCAAGCGCCGGCCATCGCGACGCGCCAGATCCGGCAGTTCATCCCTAAGGCCAACATCATCGGCGGCACGGGCATCGTAAACGAACTTTTCGGCACGATCGCGGGCAAAGCGGGCGACGGCGTGTACACCGACACCGCGCTTAACTACACGCATCCCTCGCCCACGCAAAAGGCGTTTCTGGCTGCGTATCACCGCGTGAAGTCGACGCGTCCGCCGACGCCGGTCGCGTTCGCCTACGACGCGGCGATGCTCATCGGGATGGGCCTGCGCGTTGCGAAGGAACCCACCGGCGACGCCCTCGCCACAGCGCTCGTATCGATGAAACCCCTTGCGCTCGCCGACGGAACGTTCCGCTACACGCCCACGGACCACGCCGGGCTCACCGAGTCGGACATCCACATGGCGGTCGTGCGCAACGGGATTTTCTTCAACATCTAAACGTCTCGTTCGCCTATACGGAAGGTCGATACGACTCTGCGACAATCCGGACACCTTCGGAATAAGGCGTTCCGGTGATCCCGAACTCCGTGTCGAATTTCGTCGAGTCGAAGAGATAGGGTCCCGCGCTCTGATAGAGCATCTCGTACGACTCCCGCACGCGCGGGTCGAACCATCCTGCAACGCGGAGCATCGGCTTGCTAAGTACGCGATATTTCGGCGGGACACCGAACGTCGCCGCAACCATCTCGATGAACTCTTTGCCTGTCGGTGGGCCCGGAGCGGTCGGCAAATGCCACACCTGGTTCCATGCCGATTCCCGCTCCGCGAGCATCGCGACGCCGCGCGCTGCGTCAGGGATAAATGTGAGTGAGTGCGGTACCATGGCGTTCACGAGCCACGAGGCCGTGGCTCCTTTCGCGAGCGTTTCGAAGACGAGGACGTTCGGGACCCCGTTTTTGGTATTCGGCCCGTAGAAGTCCGCCGAGCGCGCGATCATCGCCGTGAGATTTCCCGCTTTGATCTCGTCCATGAGTGCGGTCGCGATTTCCGCGCGAACCGCGCCCTTTTTGCTGCAGGGGGCGTAAGGTGTTTGCTCCGTCATCGGAACGTGTACTTCACCATACATGTACACGTTGTCGAAGAAGATCAGCTTGGCGCGCGTCCGCTTGCAGGCCTCGATCGTGTTGACCATGATCCGCGGCCAGACGCTTTGCCAGACCGCGAGTTCGTACGGGAGGCCGACGAGGAGACATACCACATTCGAGCCGTTAACGGCCGCAATGGTTTGCTCGCGATCGGAGATGTCCGCCGCGATGAGCTCCGCGCCGGCGAACGGCTTCGGGCTGCGTCCAACCAAGCGGACCGGAGCATTCTTCGCTACCAGGATCTTGGCGAGCTCGTCTCCGATCGGGCCGCCTGCGCCGAGGATCGTCGTCAGCATCGTATGTACCGAACTTCTTTTCGCTATGCGGCGAAAGGCAAGTGAAAGAAAAATCCCAGGACGTATGAGACGATGAAAATGAGACCGATGACGGCAAAAGCTTTTTGAGCCTTTTCCGAGTCGAAATATATCGCTGCAGCCGACACGGCAATGCCGAGCCCTTTCACAAGGGTGTCAAAGTCTTTGTGAACGTGCCCTTCAACCAAGAATTGCTGTGGCGAACCAAATACCGGTACGGCTATCAGGAGAGCAAAAAACCACACACGGTTCTCGAAGTAGGTTTTGTGCATGTCGGTGGATTCAGGGAGAATCAAGAACGCCATAAAGTACAGCGTTGACGGTATCAGCAGCACGGATGCGAAACCGGCCAGCGTCCACTGCGTCTCCTTGCTCAATGAAAAATCAACCCACCATACCTGAATGATGAGGATGAGTAACAAAAAGCTCCATACCAGTGTCGGCCAATAAAATTTCGTGGCCTCGCGCCGCGAGATCGAGCGCGCAACGCCGCCCAGAAGATGTGCGATTCCGAGCCCCAAAACAATGGAAATCAGGACGCTGAGGTAGCTGAATATACTTGACAGGCTTCCCCCTTTACGCCTGCGCGGACGACAACCTTTGCGCCGTCTAAGACGACGCCGGGCGGCGCTCTTCGACGAACCCGAGGAAGGCGTCGAAGAGCGTTTGCGTGCTGAGCGGCAACGTGCGGTAGTAGTACGTGCTGGAGATCATCGGCATGTCGTTCGGCTTGACAACCTCGCGGGCTTGGCGCGCGAACGCCGAAAGCGCTGCGGCCACCGGCGCCTCGATGCCGGTCCACGACCACCAGTAAGCGCCGAGCCGGCCGTCGGCGTGCAGCCGCTCGAGTACGGACGTGCAATATGCCGCATTCTCGGCTTCGCTCGCGTAGGGCCCTGCCGGATTTCCGAAGCCCGTTATCATGACGGGCTTGAACGAGAACGCTGCCGTTAGCAGCGCGAGAAACGGCAGCGGCTCCGGATCGAGAGGACCGCGCGCAAACGCGAGCGCAACGTTCGAGCCTTGCATCGAGGCAAACGTCAGCGGCGCGCATAGCGACGCGAGGCGAATGTTGGTGTCGTGCGTGACGTCGTCGCTCGTCGTACCCGCGGTTATGGGCAGTGACGATGCCGTCTTGAACGTACTTGCGAGGCGCTTACTCCAAGCCGCAACGGTGCGTTCGGCGGCAGGTTCACTCGCGTGTTCGCCTGAGGTGACCTTTCCGCTCGCGGGTGGACTGGCGGTGCTAAACGCGTGTCCGATGTCCCACGCGCGGATCGCCGGATGGGCGCGCAGCTGTTCGCCCGCAGCTTGCGCGAATGCGGCTTGGGCTTCGAGCAGGGCGCCACTGTAGACGTTGCCGGTTGCCGGCGCGTAGGCCAGCGCAGGTATCGTTTGCAATCCGGCAGCCGATGCGTCATGTACGATTGCTTCCAATTGCTCGAGCCCTCGCTCGCCCTCGTCCCATCTCACGAAGAAGCGAACGGTATCGAGACCGAGATCGGCGATGTGCGCGAAGTCTTCGCGAACGTTGCCGCGCGGCGAATAATTCACGCCTATCGAAAACCGCATGCCCCGTCCGGCCTCTCCGCCCTCAATCCAAAGTCGCATCCTTGCCGTTGGGAGGACGTACTTTATTTCTCCGGAGGCTTTTATGCTCAAACACGCACTACTCCCGATCGTCGCAGCGGCTGCGATCCTCGGCTCGACCCTAGCGGCGGGCGCACAAACGACCATGGGCGGCATGATGCACGGTATGCCCATGGGCAAAATGGGCGCCGACGGCACGGTCTACTCCGGCGCTCCGGATCTGCCGGCGGCGGTCTCGCTCGTGGTTGCGGGCGGTCCCGTCGGCCATTTCTCGATCGCCACGGCGCTGACGTCGATGGTCGGCGCGGCCGCGACGAAAGGCGAAATCGCCAAGCTCACCAAGCAGTACGGCGCCGGCAAAGTCGGGCTGTTCGTCACCGTTCAGAACTTCGCCGTCGATGATGCCGTGAAGCAAGCGACGGCTGCCGGCGTGAAGTTCCCGGCGCCGACGCTCAAGGGTGTCGCGCTCGCCAAGCACGTCACGATGCTCGGTCTGGAAGCCGGCACCTACTACGAAGGCGTCATGCTCGACCACTTGGTCTCACATGCGATCCACGAAGCCGTGATGGTTGATATCGACAACAAGTTCGGCGCAGCGGCGGACGGCAACTACCACCGCATCGCCGATCAAGCGCACTACGACCTGGCGCAAGCGCTCGGCGCGAAGACGGTTAAACTCGCCGCCTATCACTAAACCCGGTTGGGGCTGAAAAAAGGCGATCGTCCCGTGAGGCGGTCGCCTTTTGTCGTTGCGGGGACCTCCGGCGGAAATGTGTAATAGCACATGATGGCTCCAAAGCGCACCTCGGGGTCCCCCGTTCTTCCGCCCGGCCGCGAGGTCTGCGTGTGCTCGGCGCTGCGCGCGGCGGCGCGTCACGTGAGCCGTTTGTACGACGATGCGCTGGCGCCGCTCGACCTGACGATTACGAGCTACATGCTGCTGGTGCGCATCGACGCGCTCGGTGCGCCCAGTATGAACGAGTTGGCGGAAGCGGCGCACATGGACCGCAGCACGCTCTCGCGCAACCTCAAGCCGCTGCTCGATGGGAAGCTCATCGCGATGGCAACCGGCGAGGACCGCCGCCGTAAACAGTTCTCGCTGACCGCGAAGGGCAGCACGCGTCTAACGGCAGCGTACCCGTTGTGGCGCGAAACGCAGCAGCGCTTTAAGAGCAGCTACGGCGCGACCGAATCGCAAGCGCTCGCGAGCCTCCTCGGCCGTACGCTCGCCGTCGGATCGTGACGACCGCCGCGGTTGCGGCGCCGCTGAACGCGCGCACCGCCCTGCTGCTCCACGGCCCCGTCGTGCGGACGTTGCTCGTGCTTGCGTGGCCGACGCTGGTGGTGCAATTCGCCCAAGCCGCGACGGGCTTGATCGAAACGTTTTGGGTCGCCAAGCTCGGCACCGATGCGCTGGCCGGCATGGCGCTCGTGTTTCCGGCCGTCATGCTGGTGCAAATGGTTTCGGGCGGTGCGATGGGCGGCGGCATTTCATCGGCAATCGCGCGCGCGCTCGGCGCGGGGCGCCGCGATGAGGCAAACGCGCTCGTGCTGCACGCGCTCGTCGTCAACGCCGCGATCGGCGGTGCGTTCGCCGCGCTCGCGCTCGTGTTCGGGCCCGCCCTTTACAGCGCGCTCGGTGGACACGGCGCCTCGCTCGCCGCCGCGCTTCGCTATTCGAACGTCGTGTTTGCCGGCAGCTTGCTGATCTGGCTCGTCAACGCGCTAGCTAGCGTGCTGCGCGGCACCGGCAACATGCTCGTTCCCGCAGTGGTCGTGTGCGGCGGCATCGTGCTGCTGGTTCCGCTCTCGCCCTGCTTGATCTTCGGCATCGGCCCGTTTCCGGCGCTGGGCGTCGCTGGCGGCGCGGTTGCACTCCTCGTGTATTACGCGCTGGCGCTCGCCATTCTCGCGTGGTACGTGCTCGCCGGACGCAGTATCGTGCGCCTGCATCTTACTCCGCTGCGCTGGGACGCGTTCTGGTCGATCCTCAAAGTTGGTGCGGTCGCCTCACTCGTTTCGCTGCAGACGAACGTAACGATCGCGCTCACGACCGGACTCGTCGGCGGCGTAGCCGGTCCGCCGGGGATCGCCGGTTTCGGTACCGGTTCGCGCCTCGAATATTTGCTGATTCCGCTGGCGTTTGGTTTGGGCGCGCCGCTCGTTGCCATGGTCGGCACGTGCATCGGCGCCGGCGATTACGCGCGCGCCGGCCACGTTGCGTGGATCGGCGCAGGCATAACGTTCGCGCTCACCGAGGCGATCGGGCTGTGGGCGGCGATGTGGCCGCGCGCGTGGCTCGGGTTGTTCGGTACCGATCCAGGTATGCTCGTCGCGGGCACCGCCTATCTGCACGCCGTCGGTCCGTTCTACGGATTTTTCGGCGCCGGGATGGCGCTCTATTTTGCCGCGCAAGGCGCGGGCCGGCTCTTGTGGCCGCTACTGGCCGGCCTCTTGCGCATCACCGTGGCGGTGGGAGGCGGCTACGTGGCGCTGCGGCTCACGGGTTCGCTGACGTCACTCTACGCCGCTGTGGCTCTGGCGCTGGTGGCTTTCGGCGCGCTGAACGTCGCGGCGGTTTGGCGCGGGGCGTTACGCGGCAAGACTCTGGTATGCGTGGATTGATCTTGGGTGCGATCGCCGGAGCGGCGGGCACCCTGGCCTTGGATATTGCGAGTTATGCCGACATGGCGCTGCGGGGGCGTGCAGCGAGCGATACGCCGGCCGAAGTGATGCGCCGGCTGGCCGCAAAGGTGGGCATCGCGTTCTTGAGCGTGCCGAGCGACGACGCGGACGACGCCACCAAGAACCGGCGCAGCGCATTGGGCGCGATCGCGGGCTATAAGATCGGCATCATCCTGGGCGCCCTTTACGGCCTCGCTTCGTATCCGTCAACGAAAGAGCGCGGGATCGCGATGCGCTCGTTCGTGCTATGCGCGCTAGCGATGGCGGCGAGCGACGTTCCGGCAACGATGCTGGAAGTGACGAATCCGGCCGAATGGGGCACGAGCGGCTGGCTTAGCGACATCGTACCGCACCTGGCTTACGGCGTCGTGACGGCGGCGGTCTTCGAGACCATCGCCACGTAAGCGTCGATCGCACGGTTGAGCTGCGCGCGCTGTTTATCGAAGAAGCGTGCTTGCTCCAGACTGCGCGCGAGCATCGGCCGCAAATCGGCCGGCGTGCGCGGGTAGATGAACGCCCGGATCTCATCCGGCGGCGCGGCATCCCAGAACGCGGTGGGAATGCGCCCGGCAAGCACCGCGGGCGCATTGGCCACACCGAACGGCGCGAGCAGTGTGTCGAGGTTGTCCCGCAACGCTTGCCAGGCAAGAGCGGGATGGAGACCCGCAACGGTTTCGAGCAAACGGAGCCGCCGCGATTGCGATTGCGCGGGTATCTCCGGTGAGAGCGCGATCTCCAGCGCCCGCTGTGCTTGCGCTTCGTCGCGCACGCCCATGAGGGCGGCGTAAAATCTGGCGGCTTCGGTATCGTTGCGCGCGCTCTTGGCGATGGCGTGCAGTTGATCGAACGTCGCTGCATCCGCGTTGAGGGCGACGACGCCGAGGATCGTTTGCTGATCGTCGGACGAGATCGTGCCGCGATCCGCTGCGAACGCGCGAAAGCGTTTATTCGCCTCGGCAATAACGCCGGGGTCGCCCCAGGTACCGAGTTCGAGCAGAACCGTGTGCCGTAAGCCGGTCAGTCCGGGCGATTCGTTCGGCCGCGCCACCCAGCCGAGCCGCGCGGCGATCGGTTTCACAATCGTGCGCGCGAAGGCTGTATAGGCATCGTAGCCGGGAGTGCCGCGCTCGCGATATTCGATGTAATCGAGCGAACTGGTGATCTGCTCCCACGCGCGCGCATCGAGATCGGGTCCCATCGTGCGTGCGAGCGCGAAGTACGATGCGAGCGGCGCACGACCCGTTGATGCTAGCGCCCACTGATCGTCGAGTAGTGGAATGCGGTCGGCGTCGGGCAGCCGGCCGAACGCGGCCGCGTTGGTGCGAGCGGTCGCCGGGTCATACGCGATGCGGAAGAAGCCGGTGTTGCCCGCATCGACGGTGAGCGGCTCTCCGCAACGTCCCGCCGGAACGGTCGTCCGCACGTTCGCGAAGAGCAGCGACGTAATGGGGCCGTCGATGCCGGAGCGGATGCGCAGCGGAACGCTCCAGGGAGCGGCCGGTGCGTTCGCGTCGAGCAAGAAGCGCTGCTGCGCGAGCGCGATCGTGCGACCGCCGGAAGCGGTGCACGCTGCGGTGACGGAAACGAGCGGAAAGCCCGGCCGGTTTATCCACGGCGAGGCGATCGCGCCGACGTCCCGGCCGCTCGCGTGGCTCAGCGCGAGCCACAGATCGGCCGAGGTCGCGTTCGAGAACTTGCGCGCTTGCATGTATTCACGAATGCCGGTGCGGAAAACGCCGGGCGTCAGGTACGCCTCGAGCATGCGCAGGAACGCTTGGCCCTTCGCGTAGGTGATCTCGTTGTCGAAGGCGTTTTCGGCTTGCAGTTCGTCGGCGATGTGAACGTGGATGGGGTGCGAGGTGGTGCGCGCGTCGGCGAGCATCGCGCTTTCTTTGTCGCCGTCCTGGTTTTCCCACCAGTGCCAAGCGGGGTGGCGCAGATCGGTTTCTTTTGCCGCGCGCCACGAGGCAAAACTTTCGTTGAGCCAGAGATCGTCCCACCAGCCCATCGTGACCAGATCGCCGTTCCACTGGTGGGCCATCTCGTGCGCTTGGTACGAGAACACTTGCTGGCGGTCGTCTACCGTGCTCGACGGCGTGACGAGCAGCGTCTGATCGTTGTAGGTAATCGCGCCCCAATTTTCCATCGCGCCTTCGAAGCCGCCGGGGACGGCGATCGAGTCGAGTTTGGGCAGTGGATATTTGATGCCGAAATAGTCGTTGTAATCGGCGAGTATTTGCTCGGAGTTGGTGAGCGCGATCCGCCCGTCGCGCTCTTGGCCTCGTACGGCCCACACGCCGAACGTCGTGCCGCCCTTGGACTCGCTGATGCGCGCAATGTCGCCGGCGCTGTACTCGACGAGGTAGGACGGCATCGACGGCGTGCGCGCGAACGTCGTCGTCGCGGTCGCGCCGTGAACCGTGCGCTTCACGATCGGCATGTTGGACACGCTCGCGAGCGCCTTCCCGACCGTCGCCGTGAGTTCGAACGTGGCGCGGAACGCCGGCTCGTCCCAGCATGGAAAAACGCGCCGGGCGTCCGTCGATTCGAGCTGCGTTGAGAGCAGTACGCCGTGGCTGCCATCCGGCCGCACGTAGGGTTGCGCGAAGAGTCCGAGCGGCCCGGTTTCGATCTTACCGCGATAGGTGAACGCCAGCACGTGATGGCCCGGACGGGCCGGCGAGCGCAGCGTGACGATGGTGAGCTGCTGCGCGTTGCTGCTTACGGTGCGCGGGACGGACGCACCGTCGAACGTAACGTCGCGCAGGGTTTCGTTGACCGAGTTGAACTGAATCGTTGCGGTTGCCGCCCGAACCTCGAGATCGATGCTCTCGGTACCGGTGAGCGTCATCGTCGCAATGCTGGGCGCGATCGCGATGCGGTAGGCCAGGGGGCGCACGTTTTTCGGCAGCCGCCCGAAAGCCGCGTCGAAAGAAAACGGCGCATCGGCGCGGGCCGGCGCGGCGAGGAACACCAATGCCGCAGCGGTCAGCGCCGCGCGTGAGAACTGCGCCCGAATCATATCGGGAACTGCGGGCGGGCGTTGCGCCCGACCTGCGCGAAGCGCGCGGTATGGCCACGAAACGGACGGTCGGCATCGCGATGAACGGCATCACGGGCCGCATGGGACTCAACCAGCACTTGATCCGCTCGATCGTCGAGATGCGCAACCGCGGCGGACTCCCCGCCGGCGACGGCACGGTGATTTGGCCCGAGCCGCTGCTCGTCGGCCGCAACGCGGCCAAGGTCGAGGCGATCGCCCACGCCCACGGCATCGAACGCTGGACGACCGACGTTGACGCCGCGATCGCCGATCCCGGCTGCGAGATCTTTTTCGATTCGGCGACGACCGGCGCGCGCGCCGGCTTGATCGAGAAAGCGATTGCCGCCGGCAAACACGTGTACTGCGAAAAGCCGCTCGCGTCGACCTACGCGCAAGCGCTGCGTCTGGCCGAACTCGCGCGCGCCGCCGGCGTGAAGAACGGCATCGTGCACGACAAACTCTACTTGCCGGGATTTCTCAAACTCAAGCGCTTGATCGAGAGCGGCTTCTTCGGCCGCATCCTCTCGCTGCGCGGCGAGTTCGGCTATTGGGTGTTCGAAGGCGATTGGGGCCAGCCGGCCCAGCGCCCCTCGTGGAATTACCGCGCCGCGGAAGGCGGCGGAATCATGATCGACATGTTTTGCCACTGGCGCTACGTCCTCGAGAACCTGCTCGGCCCGGTGCGTTCGGTCTCGTGCGTCGGCGCGACGCACATTCCCACGCGCATCGACGAAAACGGCGATGCCTATCCGGGCACGGCCGACGACGCGGCCTACGGTATGTTCGAGATCGACGGCGGGATCATCGCGCAGATCAACTCGTCGTGGTGCACGCGCGTCTATCGCGACGAGCTCGTGCAGTTCCAGATCGACGGAACGCTCGGCAGCGCGATCGTCGGCCTGCGCGACTGTAAGGTGCAGCACCGCGTCAACACGCCGCGCCCGGTGTGGAATCCCGATATTCCGAACACGATCGACTTCTACGGCGGCTGGACCGAGGTGCCCGACAACGAGGTCTTCGAGAACGGCTTCTACGCGCAGTGGGCGCAGTTCCTCAAACACGTCGTCCTCGACGAACCGCATCAGTTCGACTTCGTTTCCGGAGCGCAGGGCGTGCAACTCGCGGAGCTCGGCTTGCAGGCATGGCGCGAACGGCGCTGGATCGACGTCCCCCCGGTCGCAATCCGGAACGGCCTCTCGCTCGTTTAAGGGCCACACGGTTTTTATCGAAGGAGAGTTTCCATGCAGGTTTCCCGGGCAAAGCTTCTCGGCACCGGTACGGCCCTGGCGATGATCGGGCCCAGCCTTCTCGGGCCGTTCATCACCGCAGCCGAAGCCGCGAGTGAAGGCGACATCAAAATTCTGCAATCCGCCGCGATGTCGGAACGTACCGCAATCAAAGCGTACACCGACGCCGCCGGCACCGGATTGCTCTCGCCGGGCGTGTTGGCCGTGGCCAAGGGCTTCATGGCCGACCACATGGCGCATCGCGATGCGCTCGAGGGCGCGATCAAGGCTGCCGGCATGACGCCGTCGACCGGCGTGCTGGCGATTACCTATCCGCCGCTCAAATCCGAGGGCGACATCCTGAAGTTCGCCGAGACGCTCGAACGCGGCGCCGCGACGGCCTATCTCTCGAGCATCCCGAATCTCTCGGACCGAGGCCTCGCGAAGGTCGCGGCATCGATCCTCGGCGTCGAAACGACGCACGTTGCGATCCTCGAGTACACGCTCACGAAGTCGACCGAACCCTACAAAGACTTCGTTTCCTAAACCAGAACGGGCGCCGCGTTTTCTTTAGCAAGCAGCTTTTCGATAACGCGGCGCATGTGTACGCGCGCGCCGTCGGCGACGATGTTGATCAAGACATCTTCGCCGACTTCGCTTAGCCGCGCTTGTTGCAAGCCGACGATGCGCACGTCTTCTTTGAACGCAACCTCGAGTTCGTTGTAGAGATCGAGCGTCGCTTGGGGTTCGTTCTGGCGATAGCCGTTCGCGCCCGACCAGAAGTAATAGCAGGTCGTCTCCGTAGCGGGCGTGAGGCCGTGGAAGATGCGCAGCTGAAAGCCGCCGTCGCGGATCCCGCGATCGTAGGCGCCGGTTCCGGCGTCGGTGGCGCCGGTATATTGCAGTACGGCGCCGGGTGCGATGAACTCGAACTCTTGCCAGCGATCGATCTTGTCGGCGAGTTGCGGCGCGCCTTTACGATACGTCGGCGGCGGCGCCGTTTCGAGCATCCAACGCGTGAACTTCAAGCCGGTCTCGGTCGGCGTCGTCTGCATGATCGCCTCGACGTGCGCTTTGGCGTTGCCGCCGATCGTCGTCGTGTGGACGTACGCCAAGTGCGTGAGATCCATCAGGTTGTCGACCATCAGGTTCGCGCTGCCGGCGATCTCATACATCGTGTGTTTGTGCGGCCAATTCGCAGTGTCGTTGTGAAACGGATAGTCGACGATCTGCGCGGGATCGGCTTGACTCGCGTGGCCCATCCAAATCCAGAGCAGCGCGTCTTTTTCGACCAGCGGGTAGTTGCGCACGCGCGCTTTGGGCGGAATGTGGACTTGGCCCGGGATGCTCACACACGCACCGTCGCCGCCGTACACCATGCCGTGATAGCCGCACTCGAGACCGGTCTCGACGACCTTGCCGGCACTGAGCGGGGCGCTGCGATGGCAACAGTAGTCGGCGAGGGCCGACGCGCGGCCGGCCGCATCGCGGAAGAGAACGACCGCTTCGTCGCAAATCCGGCGGCCGAGCGGTGCTGCTCCCAGTTCATCGGCCCAAGCGGCAACGTACCAGGCGTTTTTGACGAGCATCGGCCACCTCCGCAGGAGTGCGTGGCGGCTCATTTTCGGAGATGGCCGTCACAAATCCGTTAAGCTGCTTGCTTCCCAGACACCTCCGGGCAACGGAGTGGTATCCTAGGTGGTATGAGCGGCATATCTTCCATCGGTTCGTCACCGGCATCTTCCGGCACGTCGAGTTCGTTGACGACGAACTCGCTGCCCAACGGCGGCTTGTCAGCGGTCGGGGCCTCGTTGCTTTCGACCGGCGCGGCGCCGGATCCGAGCTCCGATGCGGCTAAAGCGGCCGCGGGTTCGATCAGCTCGTACCAAGCCGAATTCGATACGCTCCAGCAGCAAGATACGGCCGAGTTGCTCTACGCCTCGTTTCTGAGTCCGTCAGCCGGCCTCGCGAACGCGGACGCCGTCCTCGGCCAAGCCGCGACGCTCTTGGGAACGCCGGGTAACCCGGGCACGCTCGGTGCGTCGCAGTCGAGCACGTCGACATCGACGACCCCACCGGCCGCCACCTCGACATCCGGCACCACGAGCTCAGCCTCGAGCGCACTGAACAACTTGCCGTCGGTTGCCTCGATCCTTGCCGCCAGTGACAACGCCGCGAATCAGACGCTTACCGCCTATGCGAACGCGCCGGTCGGTTCGTCGATCCTCGACTACCAAGCCTAGCGCATAAGCTCGCGGCGACGTTTCCGTCGCCACGATGCCCGTGCCTAGCTAGTTGTGGTGGTCGTGACCGCCGCGGTCGCCGCCCTGCGGTGCTCCGCCACGGTTCCCCCCGCGGTAGCCGCCTTGCGGACCCCGATAGCCGCCGCGAGCGACCGGCGCCACGTAGTTATGGCCCTGGAAGCCGCCGCCGCGATAGAACGTGTTCGCGCGGACGTTGCTGTAGTAGCGGGCGCCGCCGACGAAGCGGGGCGATCCGATAAACGCGCCGCCGTGCCACCAGCCCGGGTTACCGAAGAAGAAGCCGAGGCTGACGCCGGGGCCATAGTACGTCCACGGATGACCCGCGTAGTACGGGTAGCCGGCGTAGAACGTATACGGCGTGTCGATCTGGTTCGCGGCAAAGTACGAGCCGGCGTTGTAGCCCATGATGCTCACGATCATGCCCGGCGCTAGCGTGAGCCCGGTTGGATTGATGATCGTTCCTTGATGCAACTGGACGTTGTCGACATAGCCTTTTTCGTCTTTGACCGCCACGCTGTACGCGCCGTCGAAGCTGAGGATGCGACCGTGGATTTGCGCCTCTCCACCGTAGGCCGAATCATCGGCATACGAGGGACCATCCGGCGCGATCTGGGCATCGGCCGCAAGCGGTGCGGCGATGAAAAGTGCCGCAATGAGGGCGGCGATAAGTCTAGTCATATGTGCGAGAAACGTACCCACTTTTCCAAAGGGTGCGACTCTTTCGAATTTTAAGGAGAGGCGCTTGTCTCTGGGAGCGGGCTGGGAGCCGTTTGCTGGCCGTCGCGCAGAAAATTCGCTTCGGCCTGGGCATTGAGCACCACGATGCTGATGCGCCGGTTCGACGGGTTCGTCGGATCGTTTTTCAAGAACGGCAGCGCGTCGGCCAGCCCCCGAATCTGCAAGATCTTCGTCGCGTGCATCCCGCCTTCGAGCAGCTGGCGCCGCGCGGCGTTGGCGCGCTCGCTCGAAAGTTCCCAATTCGAGTAGCCGTTCACCATGCCGCGATAGGGGAGCGCATCGGTGTGGCCGGCGATCGAAATGTGGTTGGGAACGGCGTTGAGCGTCGGTCCGATCTGATCGAGAATATCCTTCGTGTAATTCTTGAGCACCGCGTCGCCCTTATCGAACATCGGACGGTTCTGATCGTCGATGATCTGAATACGCAGGCCTTCGCTCGTGATGTCGATCTTGATCTGGTTCTTGAACGCCTTGAGTTTGGGACTCTGATCGATGGTCGCTTCCAGCTTCGTCTTGAGCGCTTGGAGTTGCGCATCTTCATCCTTGCGGCGCTTCTCGTCGTTCTCTTTTTCGGTTTGCGGTGCGGTCGTCGCCGTCGTTCCCGGACCTTGCGTGAACAGCGCGTTGAGCGGGCGATTGAAATAATCGGCGATCCCTTGCAGATCGCCCACGTTGGTCGACGAGAGCAGCCACATCAAGAGAAAGAACGCCATCATCGCGGTGACGAAATCCGCGTACGCGATCTTCCACGAACCGCCGTGCGCGGCGGCGTGGTCGCCGCGGCGCTTGCGGCGAATGACGATCGTGGGCGCGCGCACGTGCGAGAGCGAGGGCACCGAACCCGAGACGAACGTCTTCGGTCCGTATTTTGCGGCTGCGTCTTCGGCCTCGGTGTCGCGTACCGGTCCGGCCGCAGCCTCGCCCGTAACGTCGACGTCCGCTACGCCGTCGCCGGCAATCTCGTTCTCGACATTCTCCGGTTCGTGCTCGTCCGGGCGGTCATCCATCCGCGGCGCCTACGCCGGCGTCGGCGTCGCGTCGGGCAGGCCGGTGGCCGACACCGGCGGTTCTTTGGTCGCGCGTACCGCGTCTTCGAGTTCTTCGAAGCTCGGGCGATCGGTTGAGAAGAGCACCTTGCGGCCGAACTCGACGGCGACGGTCGGCGAGTAGCCGCTCATCGAGGCGAGCAGCACCGACCGCACGCATTCGTACGGCTTGGCGTTCTCTTGCGCTTTCGCTTCGAGTAAGCTCGCGAGCGGACCGACGAAGCCGTAGCCGAGCAAAATGCCGAGGAACGTGCCGACGAGCGCTGCGGCAACCATTTCGCCGAGGACCTTCGGCGGTGCACCGACCGAGCCCATCGTATGCACGACGCCCATGACCGCGGCGACGATACCGAACGCGGGCAGTGCGTCGGCGATGCGTTGAATCGCCGTTGCCGGGATCAGCGCTTCGTCGTGATGCGTTTGGAGTTCGTTGTCCATCAGTTCTTGGATCTCGAGGACGTTGAGGTTGCCGCTGAGCATCATGCGCAAGTAGTCGTTGATGAACTCGAGCAGGTGCGGATCTTCCTTGATCGTCGGATATTTGCTGAAGATCGGGCTCGCCTCGGGATCGTTGACGTCGGCTTCGAGCGCGAGCAGGCCCTCTTGGCGCGATTTCTGCAGCAACTCAAAGAGCAGCGCGATCAGCTGCAAGAATTTGGTCTTGCTGAAATCGGTGTTCTTGAAGCACGAGGGCACGGCTTTCGCGCACGCGCGCAGCGTCTTCGGCGGATTGCTCACGACGAACGCGCCGATCGCCGCACCGAAAATGCACATGAATTCGAAGGGTTGGAGAAGAGCGAGAATGTGACCGCCGCCGAGGATGAAGCTACCGAACACGCAGATGGTAACGACGACCCAGCCGATGATCACCAGCACGGCAGATCAGCCGTTCTTTTTGAGAATCGAAACGATCTCGCCGAGTACGCGGTCTGCATCAGCCGGCAGCGGTTGGCACGTGCCCGCGCCGAAGTGGCCGCCGCCGCCGTAGTGGTCCATCAAGGCGCCGACGCTGGTCTTGCACGTGCGGTTAAAGATGCTGTGTCCGACTTGAATGCTGTTGAATGCATTGTTCGCCCCGTCGGCGATGCGCACCGACACGTTCGCTTCGGGAAAGAGCGTGTAGATGAAGAAGCGGTTGCCGAGCGGTGCGGCGTTGAGACCGCGCACGTCGGTGACGATCACGTTGCCGTCGGCGTGGCTCGTTTCGATGAGGTGTTCCATGAACGACCACTGCTGATCGCGCAGGATCGCGACGCGCTCGGCGACTTGCGAATCGGCCAGCACCGCATCGGGATCGTTCGGATTTTTCGTGACCAGATCGAGCACATGTTTGAAATAGTCGCGATAGCGCGCCATACCGGTGCGCGGATCGAGCGTGTAGCCGACGAGGATCCAGCCCTTCGGATCGGTGACGTCTTCGGGTTCGAGGTCGGCCGAGTCGAGGCGGTCGGTTTGATGTAAGAGTTCGGTGTACGCGGTGAAGTCGGCGTCGGGATAGTGCCCGGCCACCACGCGGGCCGCGCTCGGCGCCGCCGCCGCGAATCCGCCCTTGGTCTCGCCCTCTTTCCACTCNNGCGAGGATGTCGTCGGAGGTGATGTCGACCTTGCCGTCTTGAACGTCTTTGGGGTGCGCGAGCATCACGTCGTCGATTTTTTCGACTTGTGAGAGCAGAACCGCGCACGTCAGGCCGTCCAGATCAGCACGGGTAATTAGGCGCATGGTTCCTCCAGGGCGACGGGGCGGGAAGGGCTTGGTCGTTCACCGTACGGACCGCCGAACCCCGCGGCCTATGAGGCGCTGGGCCGGTGGTACCAGTCGACGTTGAGGTGGTCGTTCGCACCGAGGTGTTCGAGGCGGCGTTTTACCACGTCGGCGACGCGGTCCAAGCCGGCGCGCGTCGACGCAAAGGCGTCCAGCCGCAGGCCTTCCGGCCACGCGTGCATGTCGCAAATGCCGTCGGGAAGTTCGACGCAGCCCGCCTCGGCCGCCCATTCGGTAGTGAATTCGAGCCCGAGCTCGGCCACGACGTGGGCCGCGACGGCGGAGGGGTGGTCGGTCAGGACGAGCGCCTGCGCGTGATACATAGTCGCCGTTACTTAGAGGAACGAGAGGTCTTTGGCCTGCGGGGTGAGATCGTTCTCCGCGAGCCAAGCGGCGTCGTAGATGCGGGACCGGTAACGGTCGCCGCCGTCGCAGAGAATCGTCACCACGCGGCTGCCGGCCGGCAGCGTTGCGGCATACCGGGCCGCGCCGACGACGTTGAGGGCGGCCGATCCGCCGACGAAGAGCCCGCACTCGCGCAAGAGCCAGTGCGCCATCTCGATCATCGCGCGGTCGTCGACGCGCACGGCATCGTCGACCGGCGCGCCCTTGAAGTTCGCGGTGAGGCGTTTGATGCCGATGCCCTCGGCGTTCGAATCGCCTTCGGCTTCGAGCTTGCCGTGTTTGACGAAATTGTAGAGCGCCGAACCATACGGGTCGCACAAGACGACGCGAATGTTTGCGTCGTGCGCTTTTAGGGCGCGGCCCGTTCCGGCGAGCGTGCCGCCCGTGCCGGCGGCCGCGATGAACGCATCGAGTTTTCCGTCCATTTGGGCGACGATCTCGGGGCCGGTCGTGCGCTCGTGCGTATCGCGGTTGACGGTGTTCTCGAATTGGTTCGCCCAGACGGCGCCGGGGATCGATTCGGCGATGCGGCGCGCTTCGTGATAGTAGTTCGCGTCGTTCGTGAACGGGGCGGCTTCGACTACGCGCAGGTCGGCGCCGAACGTGCGCAGCAGCGCATATTTCTCCGGCGCTTGATCGTCGGGCATCACGATGATCGTGCGGTAGCCGCGCGCGTTGCCGACGAGCGTCAGTCCGATCCCGGTGTTGCCCGCGGTGCCTTCAACGACCAGGCCGCCCGGTTTGAGCAGGCCGCGGCCCTCGAAGTCTTCGATGATGCCGAGCGCGGCGCGATCTTTCACCGAACCACCGGGATTGAGATGTTCCGCCTTGCCGAAGATCTCGCGGCCGGTGAACGCCGAGAGCGCCGAGAGGCGGATCAGCGGCGTGTTCCCGATCGCGCCGCTCAAGCCGTCGACCGTCTTCATGAGGGCTGCGGTAAATCGCTCAGCAGCTTCAATTTCACGATCGTGCCGGGTTTGATCGTGATGTCCGATTTCATCGCCGACACGATCGCAAAACCGGCTGCCGCACCGGCGAGCGTGCCGCCGCCGTGGCCCGTTTTCTTCGACACGATGTGGCCCACGACGGCGGAGCCGACGATCACGCCCATATCGCGCAGGTGATGCGTTCTCGGTTCGAACGCCGACATGTTCTTCACCGCAACCGAAATCGGCTCGGTGCGTCCGTCGGCGAACTTGATATCATCGAAGATCACGTTCATCGAGGCCTTGTGCGTCGGGCCCGCAGCGACGACGTCTTCCAGATGGCCCTCGATCGTCGCGCCTTTGAGTTCGGGATGATGCACGAAGATCAGGTCGGTTTCAGTCATCGCGAACGGATCGCCGTTGTGCGAGGTCTTCGTGCTCAGCGCGGTGAGCACGCGCACGTCGACTTCCGCGCCCTTCTTCGTCAACGGCGCGCCCTGCGCGCCGGCTGCGCCCGCGCACAACGCCGTGAGCGTCGCACCGGCGGCGAGCGCCCGCAGCGCGCCGGGAATGCCCTGCCTGAGGCGGGGCTTGTACTGTTGGAGCAACCCGAGCAGTTTCTCGGCCTCGCCCAAGAGATCTCCGAACATGGTTCCTCCAAAGATACGTACGGTGAGACGGTCGGCTCGGGCGCATTCGACGCTGCCCGGGCCGCTCCGGTTGCCGTACTCGGCGAGCCGCCATTGGTGACAAACCGGGGTGGTGGAACCGTCCCGGGTCTGCTACAATAGGTCGTCACAGGACACCACTCACGGGTGGCTGTCAGCTGAGAAGGGTCGCCCTTGTGGCGGCCTTCTTGCTGAACGGCGGAAGCGCGTGAAAGCCTGTGTGGACTCGGCCTCGGCCGAGTCATCGTGGCGCGGATTGCCTCGCCACGTGTGTAGGGCCGGACTCTGATCCGGCCGTCATCCACCTACATGAAAGTGAGCCCATGCCTCCTCCGAAGAGTAAATCCAAAAGCGCGGCCAAAAAAGAGCGCCGCCCCAAGCGCAAGGTCTGTACGTTCTGTGCCGACCGCCTCGAGCCGATCGATTACAAAGATCAGACGCGCCTGCGCAAGTACATTTCCGAACGCGGCAAGATTCTGCCGCGCCGCATCAGCGGCAACTGCGCGAGCCATCAGCGCGCGTTGACGGTCGCCGTGAAACGCGCCCGCGTCATCGCCATTCTGCCGTTCGTGGCCCAGTAGGAGCGTTGCGATGAAAATCATCCTGCTCTCCGATGTGAAACCGCTCGGCAAACGCGGCGACGTGGCCAACGTGACCGACGGCTACGCGAACAACTTCTTGCTGCCGCGCAAACTCGCCACCGTGGCGACGCCCGGCGCGATCAAGCAGCTCGAACAACAGAACAACGCGAAGAAACGCCGTCAGGCGGAAGAAGTCGCCAACGCGCAAGACGTGGCGACCCAACTCGAGGAAGCGACGTTCGAGATTTCGGCCAAAGCCGGCGGCAACGGCCGTCTCTTCGGCACCGTCACGAACGCCAACGTTGCCGACGCCATTGCGGCCGCGCTCAACGTTGCGATCGACCGGCACAAGATCGAGATGAAAGACGGCATCAAAGCCGTCGGCACGTATCCGATCGAAGTCCGGCTCGGCAACAACGTCATCGCGAAGTCGAACATTCGGGTCGTCGCGGCTAAATAACCGTGCCCGACGGCCCCGAACGCCTCGACGCGGTCCGGTTTCGTCGCAAGTACGGCGGCGATGAAGGGGTGCGCCGCCAAGTCGCGGCGCTCTTCGACGTGCTCGCGAACGCGCTCGGCAAAGAAAAAGTCGTCATGCGCGCCGGGAAGCTCGGCGCGCTCAAACTGATGCGTTCGGCGACGCTCGGCGAGCGCGTGTTGGCGCTGCAGCGCCTGGTGTTCGAGGATCCCACGCTCGAACGCATCCCGCCGCCCGCGCAATACAAAAAGGCCATCGCAGAAATAGAAGACGCGCTGGCGGATATCGTCGCGCAGCGCACGGTCGAAGATGAAGTCGAGCGCCGCGTCAACGAGAAGATGGTGCACCGCCACGCCGAGTACGTGCGCGATCTCAAGATCGAAGCATTGCGCGAAGCCGCGGGTCCCGAAACCCCGGCTACGCAGCGCCGGCTCGACGATTTGGTCGCGCTCGACGAGCGCCGCCTCAATTCCAACGCGCTCGATGCGCTGCGGCCGAAGACCCTGGCCGGCATCGTCGGCCAAGAAGCCGCGATCGGCGCGCTGCTGGCGAAGCTTGCGTCGCCGTTTCCGCAGCACGTCATCCTGTATGGGCCGCCCGGGGTCGGCAAGACGACGGTAGCGCGGCTGGCGCTCGAACTTGCGAAGCGCCGTGCCCACACGCCGTTTGCCGCGGACGCGCCGTTCGTCGAAGCGAGCGGCACGACGCTGCGCTGGGACTATCGCGAAACGACGAACCCGCTGCTCGGCAGCGTGCACGACCCGATCTATCAGGGCAGCCGCCGCGACCTCGCCGAGAGTGGGATTCCCGAGCCCAAGCTCGGCCTCGTGACGAAGGCGCACGGCGGCGTGCTGTTCATCGACGAGATCGGCGAGATGGCGCCGGCGCTGCAGAACAAATTGCTCAAGGTGCTCGAAGACAAGCGCGTGATGTTCGAGTCGTCGTATTACGACGAGCACGATCCCAACGTGCCCGCGTACGTGAAGAAGCTCTTCGCCGACGGCGCGCCGGCCGATTTCATCTTGATCGGCGCGACGACGCGCGAACCCGACGCGATCGATGCGGCGATTCGCTCGCGCTGTGCTGCCGTGTACTTCGAGCCGCTCACGCAAGCCCAGATTTTGCGCATCGTGCAAGAGGCCTCGAAACGCCTGGGCGCGCGTACGACGAAGACGGTCCCGCCGCTCGTCGCCACGTATACGAACGAAGGCCGCAAAGCGGTCCAGATTCTTGCCGACGCCTACGGTCACGCGCTCTACCGCCAAGGTGCGCCGGTTGCCAAGGGCGCGATGGTGCGCGACGAAGACGTGATCTCGGTCGTCCAGGCCGGCCGCATCGTGCGCAGCGCACCGCCGCGCGTGCGCAAGAAGAAAGAGATCGGCCGCGTGCACGGCCTCGGCGTGCTGCAATACGTCGGTTCGATCATCGAGATCGAAGCGGCGGCGTTCCCGGCGCGCGAGCCGCGCAAGGGCACCGTTCGCTTCAACGACACGGCCGGTTCGATGTCGCGCGATTCCGTGTTCAACGCGGCGTCGGTCGTGCGTGCGATGAGCGGTCTCGATCCGAGCGACTTCGATCTGCACGTCAACGTGATCGGCGGCGGCAACATCGACGGTCCCTCGGCGGGTCTGGCGTTCTTCCTCGCCCTCTACTCGGCGCTCACGCAAACGCCGCTGCCGCAAGACATCGCCGTCACGGGCGAAGTGTCGCTGGCCGGCAAGGTACGCGCGGTCGGCGGCGTGGTGGAGAAACTCTATGCCGCGCGCGCCGCATCGATGCGCGCGATCGTCCTGCCGGCGGAAAACGCACGCGAGATCGAAGCCACGCCCGACGGCATCAACGTGATTCCGGTCGCGACGATCGCCGACGTGCTGCTGGCCTATGGCTTGCGCCCGCCGGTGGTGCCGCACGCCCCCGGACGGAGCGTGCGCGGATGAGCGCCGCCCCGTTCGTTTCGCTCGTCGACCGCATCCCGCCGAGCAATCTCGAAGCAGAGATGGCGCTCTTGGGTTCGGTGCTCGTCGATAAAGAAATGATGGCCGCGGTCAGCGAGATCGTGCGGCCCAACGACTTCTACGCCTCGCTCCACGAGACGATCTACCTCGCGCTCTACGCGCTCTACGAGAGCGGCAAGCCGCTCGACAAAGTCGCGCTCGCCGAAGAGCTGCGTTCGCGCGGAATGCTCGACAAGGTCGGCGGCCTGGCGTATCTCTCGTCGCTCATGGACACGGTGCCGACCGCGGCATCGGCCGAATATTACGCGAAGATCGTGCGCGAGAAAGCCTCGCTGCGCGGTTTGATCCACGCCGGCACGCGCATCACACAGCTGGGCTATGAATCGGAAGACGACGTTCCGGCCGCGCTCGACGAGAGCGAACAGATCGTGTACGAAGTCGGGAACCGCGACAGCCGCGGCGCGTTCGCCGTCGTGTCGTCGCTCTTGCTCGATACGTTCCACGAACTCGAGAAGCGGCACTCGCAACGCGGCGACCGCACCGGCGTCACCAGCGGCTTCGCCGACATCGACGATTACACGGCCGGGTTCCAAAAAGGCAACTTGATCATTCTCGCCGCGCGTCCGGCCATGGGCAAGACGTCGCTGGCGCTCAACATGGCGCTCTTCGGCGCGCGCGACGAAGCGGCGCCGGTCGCCGTGTTCTCGCTCGAAATGACGAAGCAAGAACTCGTCGAGCGCCTGATCTCAAGCGACGCCGGCATCGATGCGTCTAAACTCCGGCGCGGCGCGATCGAAGGCAAGGACTGGGAGCGGATCGGCAACTCGATCGGCCGTCTCAACGAACTCCCGCTCTACCTCGACGACTCCGGCGCCGTGACGGTCAGCGAAATCCGCAGCCGTCTGCGCCGCCTCAAATCGACGCACGGCCTCGCGATCTGCTACATCGACTATTTGCAGCTGGTCCGTCCCTCGTCGATCGGCGGCCGCAACGTCAACCGCAACGAAGAACTCTCCGAAATCTGCCGCACGCTCAAAGCGACCGCGAAAGACCTCGAAATTCCGATCGTCGCGCTCGCACAGCTAAACCGCGCCGTAGAAACGCGTCAAGACAAACGCCCCATGCTCTCAGACTTGCGCGACTGCCTAGCCGGTTCGACGTTGGTCGCCAACGCCGATACGGGCGCGCGAATCGCGATGAGCCGCATCGTCGATGAGGACATGCGCTTCAACGTCTGGGCCATGGACGAGCGGATGCGCCTCGTGCGCCGACCGATCACCGAAGCTTGGGCCGTCGCTGAGAAGCCGATGTTTGACGTGCGCACCCAGAGCGGCCGCCGCATTCGCTGCACCGATGGACACCGTTTCCGGACCGTGTCTGGTTGGTCCGAGCTGCGCGATATACCGGTTGGAGAAGCGATTGCCGCGCCGCGCTTCGTCGGGAACCCCGAAGATGGGGGTGCCACGATGACGCATGGCCAGGCACTTCTCCTTGGCTGGCTGATCGGCGATGGACACCTCGGCGGCAGCGCTACCTTGACCGTTGCGACTCAAGCTGAAGCCGATATGGCTGCAGAGCTGGCTCGGTGCGAATTTGGCGTCGATCCTACGATCAAACCCGAACGGGCTGGGACGACCGCGTTGCGCGTTGTGATGACCACGGGACGGATGAGCGGAGCGGGAAAAAATCCGCTGACGAACTGGCTGCGCGATCTCGGCATTTGGAAATGCACCGGAGCAGACAAATTCGTTCCGGCGGCTATGTTTGGTCAGCCCGATGAGATTGTTGCGGCGTTCCTGCGTGGACTCTACCACGCTGATGGAAGCCTTACCCGGCGCGCCTCGTCAAGCGTAACCGTGCGCCTGTCGACGATAAGTGAAGCACTTGCGCGTGGTGTGCAGCACTTGCTCTTACGCCTTGGGATTAACGCGATCCTCAAGGGAGACGAACGCAATATCGGCGGGTATCGCACAACCACGTCGTGCATCTGGACATTGGCACTCATGGAGCGTTCTGCCGTCTGCACGTTTATGGACGTCATCGGTTTTCTGGGCGACAAACATTTAAGGGCACTCGAAAAAGTCATTTGGGAAAAAGCGAATGACGCCGGCCAGTTCGATCGGATTCCCATCCGCGTGAACGAACGGGTCCGTTCGTTGCGGTCGCAGCGTGGCTTGTCGCACGCGGCGCTGGGTTGGCGCGATCAAAATAAATCGATGTCGCGCTCGACCTGCGCGCTGATCGCCGAGCGGCTGGACGACGAGATCCTTGCCGGCCTCGCATACTCCGATATCTTGTGGGATCCGATCGTGTCGATCGAACCCGCAGGCGCGGAGATGGCGTACGACCTTACTGTCGGTGAGCTGCATAATTTCGTGGTGGACGATCTGCTGACGCACAATTCCGGAGCTATCGAGCAAGAAGCGGATATCGTTACGTTTTTGTATCGCGATGCGTATTACAATAAAGAGACGTCGCCCGAGCCGGATCTCACCGAACTCATCTTTGCCAAACATCGCAATGGAAAAGTCGGGACCGTGAAGCTGCGCTTCAAGCCGGAGCATACGCTTTTCCAGCCGTACGGCGACGATTCGCACTACCCGGCGCCGTAGATTGACGTTCGTCGCGCGCGTCCTCATCACGCTCGCGATCGTCGTTTTCTTCTTTCCACGTCCCGCCGGCGCGATCAGCAGCAACGCCGTGCAGCTTTACCCTCGGGCCGTCGTGCTGGTGCCGTCCGCCACGTGCAGCGGTGGTGCGGCGGCGATCGCGCGCTTGCCCGCGAGCTGTTTTGCGCCCGCGGCGAAAATGGTGCCGAGCGGGACGACCTGGTACTTCCATCCCGCAACGCATTGGTACCGCTTCACGTTGCCGCCGGACGGCGGTCTATCGACGCGTTGGCTGATCAACGTCTCGACGTACGTGACCGACGGTGAGCTCGATGTCATCGGCGCCGACGGGCACGTGCTGCAGCATCAAGTATTCGGTTCGGTGATTCCGGTCGCCGATCGTCCGGTCTACGCGCACGAACTGATCGTTCCGGTGTTGACGCCGCGCCCGCCCGGCGCGTCGTTCGTACTGCGGATGGTGACGCCGACCGAACACCCGACCGTGTTCGAGTTGCGGTCCGAGGCGTCGTTCGAGGCGCTCAACCGCCAGACGATGCGCGACGAAGCGTTGCCGCTCGCGTTGCTCAACGGCTTCGCAATCGCGATGGGCCTTTTCAATTTCATGCTGTTCGTGATGCTGCGGCGCAAGCTCTACTTGCTCTACACCGTCGCGATCTTCTCGCTCGTCCTCTATCAGGTTATCCAAACCGGCGCGGCGTGGACCGTGCTGTGGCCGCACCTGGGTTTGCGCGACGACTGGCCGCCGTATGTCGCCTGGGTGGTGTACTTCGCGCTGATCGTGGCCTTCACGCGCGAGTTCCTCGAACTCAAGCGCGTGTCGCCGCTCGCCGACCGCATCATGCTCGGCGCGCTCGCCGTGCTGACGCTAGAGAGCGCGCTCTACCTGCTGGACCCCGACTTCCTGGTCGCGCACGGCATCTTCGACATCACGGATCCGGTGATGACGGCGATCATGCTCGCCACGATGCTGGGGGCCGGCGTCATCGCTTGGCGCGCCGGCGTCTCCGCCGCGCCGTATTACATACTGGCTTTCGCCGGCTCCGCAGCCGGCTTTATCATCAGCGATGCGGGCACGTACGATCTCTATCCATCATCCGTCACCACGGCGTACATCTGCACGTCGATCGGCGTTGCGTGGGAATCGATATTTCTGGCGCTGGCGCTCGGTCAGCGCGTGAGCGAGATCGAAACCAGCGCCGCGCGCTACGAGAAGTACGCGTACCTCGATCCGTTGACGGAGATCCCCAACCGGCGCGGGTTCGATGAGGCGATCGAACGCGAATGGCGCCGCACGCAGCGCATCCCCGGACCGATCTCGATGATCATTTTCGACATCGACCACTTCAAGGATTACAACGATCGTTTCGGTCATCCGGCCGGCGATCGGCGCCTGGTGGTCGTCGCGCGCACGATCGCCGATGCGGCGCGGCGCACCGGCGATTTGGCCGCGCGTTACGGCGGCGAAGAGTTTGCGATGCTGCTTCCGGGGACGCCGCTCGAGGGCGCCGTGGCGATTGCCGAGTCCGTCCGCATCGCCGTGCGCGAAAACCCCGACGTCGAGTACCGCTTGACGATTAGCGCCGGCTGCGCCACCGCTTACCCGTACTCGGATGCGCTCGACACGGCGAGTCCGTTGACGCTGCTCAAGGATGCCGACGCGGCGCTCTACATTGCCAAGACGACGGGCCGCGATCGCGTGTGCGTGCCCGAGACCGAAATTATCGGCTAAGGGCCGGCGGCGTCCAAGAGCGGCGTCAGCGGTAACGACCACGCATTGGTGTTGCTGTTATCCCAGCTGTTGATCCGTTCGAGATCCGCTTGCGCTTGCGCGGGCGTACGGGGAAAATGCACCGGCAGCATGCGGTCGCTGCTGAAGTAGAGCGTGCGATGGTCGGGGCTCAAGTGCGGTTCGTTGTCGGCGCTGTAGCCGTTCGCGTCGTCGCCGGCGTAGCGGATCGGCAGCGGCGTGCCCCACGTTCCCGCTCGGTTGAAGACGATGAAGAGATGGTCTTTGGCGTCGCCCGGCACGCGGCCGTCGCTGGCGAAGAGCATGAACGATTCATCCGGTGCTACTTCGGGATCGACATCGCCCGTCGTGCCGTCGCTGAACGCGACGGGCTCGGCTTTCGCATAGACGCCGTTCGCAAAACGCGAGAGAAAGATGCGCTTGCCGCCCTTCGCGTCGATCGAGAGGAAATAGATGCTGCCGCCGGCAGTCATGCTCGCCTTCCAGATCGACGGCCCGATGTTCACCGTATCCGGCAGGCGGTACGGCGTGCTCCAGCCCGCGGCCGTGCGGTCGGAGCGCCAGAGGTTCGCATGTTTATCTGCGCGGATCGAGACGAACACGACATACCGTCCGTCGGGCGCGAACTCCGGGCCCCAATCGTTCCACTCGCCGGAGAACGGTGCGATGCGCGGATCGGACCAGCGCCCGTTTGCGCGATGCGATTCGAGGATGACGCCCCAACTCGTGCTGCGCGCGAAGAAGAGCGTGTTGCCGTCGGGGCTGAACGTCGGCGAACCGTCATTCGCGGGACCGGAGATCGTGCCGGGCGCGAAAATTTGCGGTGCCGGCAATACCGGCAACTCGGTCGCGCCACGTCCGATGCTCGCGCCGAACGCGAACAAGACGGCAAGTACGGCCGCAGCGGCAGCGGCAAGGTGTCCGAAACGCATACGCTAGGAAGCGGAGGTCTCGATGCTCTCTTGCATCTCGGGATCGCCGATACCGTGCTGCAGATACGTGCGTGAAAGCCGCACGTAACTGGCCGGCGTGTTGAGGATCCAGCCCAGGCTCTCGCCTTCGAGCTTGCGCTTCACGACGGCCGGAGCGCCGGCGTTGAGCGTCTCGGCGGGCACGCGTGCGTTCGCCGGTACGACGGAGCCGGCGGCGATGAGCGCTTTGCTGCCGATCGTCGCGCCGTTGAGCACCACCGCGTTGCTGCCGATGAGCGCGCCGTTCTCGATGATGCAATCTTCCATCGTCACGCTGTGACCGACCGTGCAATCGTCGCCGATGACCGTGGTCGAGTTCGGGCTGACGTGGACGACCGAATTGTCTTGGACGCTCGTGCGCGCGCCGATGCGGATCGGGCCGTTATCGCCCCGGATCACGACGCCGAACCAGATGCTCGACTCTTCGCCCACTTCGACATCGCCGATCAGCACGGCGGTCGGCGCGATGAACGCCGTCGCCGCGATTTTCGGACGCTTTCCGCGAAATTCGATGAACATGCAAGGCCTCCAGAGAACGTTGACGGCGAGGCACCACATTTGAGCGAGCACCGCCACCGTACCCCCTTGCGCGGCACCGAAGTCGTCCCCCGGCCGCACCCGGATAATCCGGACTACACGGCGGTGAATTACCGCTATGCCGGAAAAACCGGACATATCCACGAGGTCGTCGAGATCGGTGGGCGCGAGCTGGCGAAGGTCGGATTCGATGACCGCAAGATCGTCTATTACTACCTTGAGGATCTCGAACGCGACGACGGTGCGGACAAGCGCACGTTTCACGACCTGCCGGAATAGCCCGCGCGCGTGCCGATCTTTCCGCTAGGCGTCCCGCAGCCGCTGGCGATTCGCGGCCCGTTTGCGGCCGTTTCCGTCGATGCGGCCCGGCGGCGCGTATTTGCGGCGGGCGCGCGCAGCGTGGTGATGCTCGATGCCGATACCGGCAAGCTGCTCGCGACGGTGCGGATCGGCGGTGCGAGCAGCATCGCGATCGAGCCGCTGGGCGGCCATCTATTCGTCGGCACGCGCGCGGGCAAGATCAGCGAGATCGATCCCGACCGGAAGACGATCGTGCGTTCGCTCGATGCGGGCGGCCCGGTCGACGTGCTGCTCTACGATTCGAACACCGGCCGGCTCTACGCCGACGGCGGCGGCCGGCCGGTACTCGCTACATTCGATGCGCGCGCGTTCGCGGCCGTCGCGCCGGTGGCGCTGTCCGGCCGCGTGCCGGCGGGGCTCGTGCCGGATCCGATCACCCGGGAGCTCTACGTCGATTTTTCCGACCGGCCGGAGATCGCCGTCGTCGATCCGCAGCGCGGCACCGTGCGGACGGGCTTCCCGACGCCCGGCTTGCCCGGCAAGCGCGTCGTGCGCTTCGATGATGCGCTGGGCCAAATCGTGGTCGTGGGCAGCAACGGCGTCATGGACATCTACGACCGGGCCGGGACGCGGCGGGCGCGCATTACCGTGCCCGCCGGGATCGCCGGGTGCGACCTCGATACGGGCACCCACATCGTCGCCTGCACGGGCCCCGACGGCTTGACGTTCGTACAGCTGCAACGCGAAGCGGAGCCGCACGTGATCGCGACGGAAGCGCTGGCCGGCATCGGACTGGTCGCCTTCGACACCAAGACTGACGATGCGGTCGTGGTTCGCTCCAATCCCGACGGCAGCGGCGCGGACGTTGCGCATTTTAGCGCGTCGCCGCCCAAGCCGAGCCCCTCGCCTTCGACGCGTTAACACGCTCGTACGGAAGGTACAAGAGCCCATTTCCCTAATGTCGGTCGTTCGCTGGTGCGAAGTTCCCGGAGTAACCTTAGCTTGCAGAAAAAACGGTCATCGATTAACTGGAGCGGCTTTGGCTTCTTTCTCGTTTGCGTTGCATTCGTGGAGCTTTTTGCGCGTTTGGGTTGGCTTACCAGTTACGTCCCGCCGCCCACCGCTGTGTTCGCCGCGCTCTTCCAGGGGCTGATCAACGGCGACATCTCAAGCCAAATCGGCGTCACGCTTTCGGTGTACGTCCGCGGCCTGGCCCTCGCTACCGTAGTGGCGATCGTCGTCGGTATTCTGATGGGCACGTACAAGCCGGTGTTTGATGCGCTGAAGATCATCGTTGAGTTTTTGCGTCCGGTGCCGTCGGTCGCCATGATTCCGCTCGCGATTCTGTTCTTCGGACTCGGTGCGACGATGCGCATCTCGGTCATCACGTATGCCGCATTCTGGCCGTTACTAATAAATACGATTTACGGCGTGCGCGCCATCGATCCGCAAGCACTCGACGTTGCGCGCAATTTCGGCATCACCGGCTACGAAGCGCTGTGGCGCGTCACGCTGCCGTCGGCGCTGGCCAGCATCGCGACCGGTTTCCGCGTCAGCGCGACGATCGCGCTCGTCGTCACGATCACGACCGAGCTGATCGCCGGCAATAGCGGTATCGGCTTCTACATCTCGCAGATGGAGCAGGCAAACCGCCTCCCGCCCATGTACGCGGCGATCATTCTGACCGGTATCCTCGGCTATCTCCTCAACACGTTGTACTTTACGCTCGAGCACAAAATCGTCTTCTGGACGCCGGCAGCTCGTGAACGGGTGACGTAGCGATCATGAACAAGCTTTTCAATCGCGGGAATGCCGCCGGCATCATCACCGTCGTCGTGGTGCTGTTACTCTGGCAAGTGATCGCCACGATCAAGCAGACGGTGTACGTACCGCCGGTCTCGACGATCTTTCTCACCTTTATTAAGGAATGGTTCTCGCCGACGTTCGGTCAGCAAGCCATCCCGAGTCTCTACCGGATGGTCGTCGGCTACTTCTTCGCCTCGGTCATCGGCATCACGATCGGGATATTCATCGGCTCGTTCAAGAAGCTCTATCAGCTGCTCGACCCGGTACTCCAGTTCTGGCGCGCCATCCCGGCGACGGCGATCATCCCGGTCGGGATTCTGCTGATCGGCATCGGCGACCAGATGAAGATGGTCGTGATCTGCTTCGGCGCCATGTGGCCGATCCTGATCAATACGGCCGACGGCGCGCGCCTCGTGCCCACCGAGCGGCTCGATACCGCCCGGATCTTCGGCCTGACCCCGTTCGAAACGCTGCTCCGAGTGATCGTCCCATCGGCGGCCCCGATGATTGCCGCCGGAATGCGGACCGGGCTCTCGATTGCGTTTATCATGATCGTTGTCTCCGAAATGATAGGCAGCACGGACGGACTCGGGTATTATATCCTCCAGGCCCAGCGCACGTTCGCGATCCCCGAAATGTACGGTGGCATCGGACTCCTGGCAATCTTGGGCTATCTGTTGAACGTACTGTTTGTGACGGTCGAGAAAAAAGTACTCGCCTGGCACTACGGACAGACAACCCGCCCGGCGTAGTTGTAAAAGAAAGGTCACTGCATGTCGAATCCGAGCGAGGTCCTCCTCGATGTCAACGGACTGCAAAAGCGGTACGCTGATGGCACGCTTGCCGTCCAGGAGATCACGCTCAACGTCCGCGCACGCGAATTCGTCTCGATCGTCGGGCCATCGGGTTGTGGCAAAACGACGCTGCTCAAGACGATCTGCGCGCTGCTTGCGCCGACCAAGGGGACGGTCAAGCTGCACGGTACGTTGATCACCGAGCCGCCGCCGCAGATGGTGCTGGTCTTCCAGGATTACGCGCGTTCGCTCTTCCCGTGGCTGACCGTGAGCGGTAACGTCATGTTCCCGCTGCGCAAGCGCAAGGACATCTCGCAGGCCGACAAAGAGCAGGCCTCGCAGCGCGCGATCGAAGCCGTTGGGTTGACGAAATTTGCCAAGCACTTCCCGTGGCAGCTCTCCGGCGGCATGCAGCAGCGCGTCGCCATCGCGCGCGCCGTCGCGTTCCGGCCTGAGATTCTGCTGCTCGACGAACCGTTCGCATCGGTGGATGCGCTCACGCGCGCCGATCTCGAAGACCTCACGCTGGCGCTGCGCGACGAGTTCGGCATCACGATGCTCCTGGTCACGCACGACATCGATGAAGCCGTGTATCTCTCCGACCGGGTGTTCGTGTTGAGCACGCCGCCGTCGACCGTCCTCGAAGAGATTCCGATTCCGCTGGCGCAGCCGCGCGATCAGGTCCGGACGCGATCGGAGGCGGGCTTTCTCCAACTCCGCAACCACATCCACGGTTTGATCGGCAAGAAAAAGGACGACGGCATGAAGTCGTTCATCCTCGACAAAGTCCCCTCAACGCTCGAACTCGAAAGCGACCCCGTAAGCTAAATTTTCCGTTTTAATCCCGAGCTTGTCGAGGGACAGCCGGGATGGCTAATCTAGCGACTCGCGGTCGATCCACGCCAGCAGATGTTCGACCGCGAACGGCTGGGCGAGGGTGTAGTGGTGATCTCCATTCGGGACGACGACAAAATCGACGTCCCGTTTTGTTTTGCGAGCGGCGGCGTAGCCGGCCGGGTGATCGCCGAAGACGGCGTCCGTGAGCTCGTTCTCGCCGGTTAGCGCGAATACCGGACATGGAATCTTGGCGACGAGTTCGAGCACGTCGAATTTCGCGCCGCTTCCATACTTGGAGAGATAGGCTTGCGCGCCGCTGAACGCTTTGAGCGGGAACGTCGTCGGCATCAGCTCCGCAGGTTTGCCGGCCGCAACGAGTGCCTTCGCCGCGGCGAGCATCGACGCGAATTCGGCCCCGCGATCCGACGCGAGCAACACGTCGGTGTTGAAGCGCGGCGGTGAAGCCAGCACGCAGCCCTGCACGCGCGCATCGTTACGCGTTGCGAGGTAGTACGCCGTTTTCACCGCGCCCAGGCTGTGTCCGAAGACCAAGATGCGTTTGTAGCCGCGCTTTTCGAGAAACGTCAGCCAGGCGTCCCAATCGATCGCGCAGTCTTCGATGATTTCCAGCGCCACGCCGAGCATCGTGCCGCGACCGTTGCCGCGGTTGATCACGTCGTGGCCGCGGTTGTTCGCGCGCAACGTCGCGACGCCGCGCTCGAAAAGGGCGGCGCTGAAGTTGCGATAGAACGACTCGGCGAACGAGGCCGCCGCGCCGTGCATCATCAGCACCGCGTCGAACCTCGGCGTGCCGCCCTTGCGTTTCGGCACGGCAAGGGCGCCCGCGTGGGGCACGTCGTCGCTCGTGCGGATCTCGACGAGTTCGACCAGCGGTGTTGCAGAAGCCATTATCGCCGACTCCGCCGTGCTGCCTCGGCTGCCCTCTGCCCGGTTCACGGGAGGGCCGGGCTCCGGTCGATAAAGCATCGTCCATGGCGAGCGATAACGGCAACGGCGAGAAGCGGCTGGATTATCACGGGCAGACCGACCGCGTATTCGTGCGGGCGATCGCGGGTGAGTACAACCTCACCCAGGAGCTGGCGCGTTTGCGGTCGCTGCCCCGCGTGATCAAGGGCCGGCAGACGCCCTTTCACAGCGGCCCCCAACAGTTCAGCAAGCACTATCTCGAACCCAAAGACGGCTTGGGTCAGACGCTGCACATCCACCTCGAAGAATATGCGCCCGGTGGAAAATCGCAGAAGCACGGCCACGTCAACGAAGCCGTGTTCTATATTCTCGACGGCGAGGGCGCCGAAGTGCACGACGGCGTGCGCTACGAGTGGGAAGCCGGCGACGCGGCGATCGTCCACAACAATTGCGTGCACCAGCACTTCAACCGCAATCCCGACCGGCCGGCCCGGGCGCTCGTGATGAAGACGAAGCCGATGTACGTCTTCATGAACATGCTCTTTCAGAAGATGATCGAGAAAACGCCGAAGGATCCGTCACCGACACAGGGCGATTTCAGGCCGCGCGAAGAGCCGCTGCCCGACCACGACCACGACCACGATCACACGCACGAGCACGCGCACGGAGAGTAGCGCGATGGCCGAACGCGAAGTTCCCTGGGATGAATACGTCGCCTACCTGCAAGGCAATCTGAGCGGCAGTTATTACGACGAGCTGCTCGATGAAGCCGCGACCGCCGCCGAACGGAACGCCGATCGGCCCAAGGTCATCAAGTCCTCGCAGATGCCGTGGGAAAACTCTCCGCACGGTTTGCTCAAGCACATCGTCAATGAAGGCATGAACACGCGCGCCGAAACGGTCGACGCGTACATGCAAGTGATTCCGCCCGGCAGTCATTCGGGGAAGCACCGCCAGCTCGCCGAGCAGGCTTTCTACGTGATCGAAGGCCGCGGCTACGATCTGCACATGGACTGCGATCTGGCAATTATCGACGACGCCTACACCTGGAAGCCCGACGGCGACGAGAAGCGCTTCGAGTGGGAAGCCGGCGACGTGGTCTACATCCCGCCCAACACGATCAGCCAGCATTTTAATGCCGACGAGGCCCGGCCGGCCCGGATCGCAGTGATCACGAACCGCATCTACCGTAAGAGTGGGCTCAACGACCTCGAGCAGCTCGAGACGGCTCCCGAATACGATCCGGGCGAGAAACTGACCGCCGAGAAGCTCAAGCGCTACCTGCAGCCGAAGGGAACGTCTCCGGCCCGCGCCTAAATTCGCTATAATGATTGACGTCCAAGCCTTCGCCGACGAGCTCTTCGCCGCCGAACGCGACCGCAAGCAGATCGAGGCGTTCTCGGGGCGCGCGACGCTCACCGCGAGCGATGCTTACGCCATCCAGCTGACCAACGCCAAGCGCCGTACGGCGGCGGGCGAAAAGGTCGCCGGGATGAAGGTCGGCCTCACCGCCAAGGCCATGCAGAAGATGCTGGGCGTCGACCAACCCGACTTCGGCCACCTGTTCGCCTCGATGCGCATCGCCGACGGCGACGAGTGCTTGCTCGACGAGCTGATCCAACCTCGGGTCGAGGCCGAGATCGGGATCATCCTGGCCAAGCCCCTGCGCGGCCCGGGCCTGACCGACCTCGACGTCCTCGCGGCGACCGAGGCCTTGGTGCCGATGCTCGAGATCGTCGATTCGCGGATCCTCAACTGGAAGATCACGTTCGTCGACACGGTGGCCGACAACGGCTCGTCCGCTCGCTTCGTGGTCGGCAAGAAGCGCACGGCGCCGTTGGGCATCGACACCCGCACCGTCGGCGTGGTTTTCGAGAAAAACGGCGAGCTTGTGGGCACCGGCGCCGGCGCGGCCGTGCTTGGCGCGAACCCCTTCCGCGCGGTGGCCTGGCTCGCAAACACGTTGGCCGCCGAGGGGTTGGAACTCAATGCGGGCGATGTGATTATGCCGGGTGCGCTCTGCGCCATGGTACCGGTCGCTCGCGGTGACGTGGCCAGCGCCAATTTCGGAGTCCTGGGCACCGTCTCAGTCCGTTTCGTTTAACTCCACTCACTCACTCGAGGCAACACACGCAATGCCACTCAACGTCGCGGTCATCGGCTCCGGCAACATCGGGTCCGACCTGATGTTCAAGATTTTCCGCAATAAGAATCTCAAGATGATCGCACTGGTCGGCATCGATGCGAACAGCGACGGACTGGCGCGCGCGCGCAAGCACGACGTCGCCGCAATCGACACCGGTATCGAGGGTTTGCTGGCACGCAAAGATTTGATGGATCAGATCGACTTGATTTTCGATGCGACGAGCGCCAAAGCGCACGAACACAACGCGCCGTTGATCAAGGCGGCCGGCAAATTTGCGGTCGACCTCACGCCAGCGGCGATCGGGCCGTACATCATCCCGCCGCTCAACCTCAAGGAACACCTCGAGGGCGACGTGACCAACGTGAACATGGTGACGTGCGGCGGTCAGGCGACGATTCCGATCGTCGGCGCGATCTCTCGCGTACAGCCGGTTGCCTACGGTGAAATCGTTGCGACGATCGCCTCGAAGTCGGCCGGACCCGGGACGCGCGCCAATATCGATGAGTTCACCGAAACGACGTCCAAGGCGATCGAAGAAGTCGGCGGCGCGAAGCGCGGCAAGGCGATCATTGTCCTCAATCCGGCCGAGCCGCCGCTGATCATGCGCGATACGGTCAACGTGATGACCGAAACGGAACCCGATCAAGCCGCGATCACCGCATCGGTGCTGAAGATGGTCGCCGACGTGCAGACCTACGTGCCGGGCTACAAACTCAAATCGGGCCCGGTGTTCGACGGCAACCGCGTGAGCGTGTTCCTCGAAGTCACCGGCGCCGCGCACTACCTGCCGGCCTACGCCGGAAACCTCGACATCATGACCGCCGCCGCCGTGCGCGTCGCGGAAGAAGTCTACGAGCGCCGCAGCGCGCTGGTTGGAGCGAAGTAACATGCCGTATGTCCGCATCACCGACGTCAGCCTGCGCGATGGTTCGCATCCGCTCTTCCACCAGTTCACGGTCGATCAGGTCGTGCGCATTGCCGGCGCCCTCGACGCGGCCGGCGTGCCGATGCTCGAAGTCACGCACGGCGATGGCCTGGCCGGCTCGTCGATTCAGTACGGTTTCTCGAAGGTCAACGAACTCGAACTGATCGAGGCCGCCGCCGCAACGATCAAACAAGCGAAGCTCGCCGTGCTGCTCATTCCCGGCATCGGCACGATCCACGATCTCAAAGAATCGCACAAGCGCGGCGCCAACGTGGCGCGCGTTGCGACGCACTGCACCGAGGCGGATATCTCGGCGCAGCACATTGCGGCCGCCAAAGATCTCGGCATGGAAGTCGTCGGCTTCCTGATGATGTCGCATTTGATCGAAGCGCCGGAACTCACCGCGCAAGCCAAACTGATGGAATCGTACGGTGCCGATGTGGTGTACGTCGTCGACTCGGCCGGCGCGCAGACGATGGACATGGTGCACGATCGCGTTTCGTCGATGCGCGCGGCGCTCGATCCGAAGACGCACGTCGGTTTCCACGCCCACAACAACCTCGGCCTCGGCGTCGGCAACGCGGTCACCGCCGTTAAAGCGGGCGCCGACAACATCGACGGCGCGTGCCGTGGGCTCGGCGCCGGCGCGGGTAACGCCGCGACCGAAGCGATCGTTGCGGTCTTCAACAAGATGGGCTGGGAGACGGGCATCGATCTCTACGGCGTGATGAACGTCGCGGAAGACATCATCGGCGGCGAGATCGGCATCACGCCGATCGTCAACCGCGCAGCACTCGTGCTGGGCTACGCCGGCGTGTACTCGAGCTTCATGCGCCACGCCGAAAATGCATCGAAACGTTTCGGCGTTCCGACGGCCAAGATTCTCGAGGCCGTCGGCCATCGCAAAGCGGTCGGCGGACAAGAAGACATCATCGTGGAGTGTGCGATCGAACTCGCGGCCGCGCAGAACGAAGCGTCCGCGCCGGAACTCGCGGCCGTCTGATGACCTCGGTCGCAGCAGCAAACAAGGCCGACTGGGCCCTGAGCACGCTCAAGGCGGCCGCCGATGGCCGCTTCGAGGTGGAGTCGCTGGCCGACACGTGGCCCGAACTCGACGAACGCACGGCGTACGCCATTCAGAAGCGGTTGGTCCTCGCGCACGTCAAGGACGAAGCGACGCACATCTCCGGCATCAAGCTTGGCCTAACGAGCGTTGCGAAGCAGAAGCAGATGTCGGTCGGCGAGCCGATCTACGGTTTGCTCATCGGGTCGCGCATGATCGACGAAGGCGAACCGCTGGCGATCTCGTCGCTGATCCATCCCAAGGCGGAACCCGAAATCGCGATCGTCACGAGCCGCGATCTGCAAGGCCCGGGCGTGACCGCCGATCAGGCCCGCGAAGCGATCGGTTCGGCGAGCTGCGCGATGGAGATCATCGATAGCCGGTACAAGAACTTCCGCTTCACGTTCACCGACGTGATCGCCGACAACACGTCCGCCTCGCGGCACACGATCTCGGCGTTCCGCGTACCGGCCAAAGAGCTGGACCTGCGTACGCTCGGCGTCGTGTTCGAGAAGAACGGCGAGGTCGTATCGACCGCCGCCGGTGCAGCGATCCTGGGCGATCCCGCTGAGGGGCTCGCGTGGCTGGCCAACAAGATGGCCGAACACGGCGAATCGATTCCGGCCGGTACGGTGGTGATGACGGGCGCTCTGACCGACGCGATTTCAATCGCGCCGGGCGACATCGTGCGCGTCTCGATCGCCCAGCTCGGCACGCTCTCGCTGCGCTGCGTCTAAGCAGAGTGAGCGCGTAACGATGCCGATCGTCCGCGTCGAGTCCTCGATTTCGCTGCCCTCGGGCACGCCGCGCGCCGAAGCCCTCCACGCGATCGCCGATTGCATCGTGCGCAAGCTCGAAGTCAAACCGGTGCAAGTCCGGGTTGCGTTCGTCGACTTCGAACCGGCCGATGTGATCGTTGCGGGTAAGCATGGCGCGGACGCGCCGCCGTATATCGTCGCCTGGGCATCGATTCTCGAAGGGCGCCCGGAGGAGAAGCGCGCGGCGTTCGTCGCCGAGCTGCTCGAAGTGTTGGCCCGCATCTATCGCGTCGATGAAAGCGTCGTGCGCGTGTTAGTACAAGACTTTCCGAGCGTGCACTGGGGAATCGGTCGCGCGACGGCAACGGCAAAGGGGTAGAAGTGTTACAGCAAGAGATTCGCACGCGTCCGCGGACGGGCATCCTCGACGTCAAACTGTTCATCGACGGTAAGTACGTTGATGCGATCAGCGGCAAGACGTTCGACGACGTCAATCCGGCGACGGGCGAAGTGATCGCCCGAGTGGCGGAAGCCGATTACGCCGACGTCGATCTGGCGGTCAAGGCCGCGCGCAGAGCGTTCGACGAGGGCCCCTGGCCGCGTATGCCGGTCGCCGAACGCTCGGCGATTTTGATGAAACTTGCCGCGGGCATCAAGGCGCGCATTCCGGAGTGGAGCGAACTCGAATCGCTCGATACCGGCAAGCCGATCCGTGAGAGCTCGCATCTCGACATCCCGCGCGCCGCGTACAACTTCGAGTTTTTCGCCGAGCTGATCAAGTACGAAGGCACCGACTGCAATCCGGTCGACGACAAGTTCCTCAACTACGCACTGCGCGAACCCGTGGGCGTCGCCGGCTGCATCAGCCCGTGGAATCTGCCGCTGCTGCTGCTCACGTGGAAGCTCGGCCCGGCGCTCGCCTGTGGCAACACCGTCGTGTGCAAGCCGGCCGAATTCACGCCGATCACCGCGAGCCTGTTGGGCGAAGTCGCCAACGAAGCCGGCTTGCCGCCGGGCGTGCTCAACATCGTGCAGGGCTTCGGTCCCAACGCCGCCGGTTCGGCGATCACCGAACATCCGGGCGTGGACTGCATCTCGTTCACCGGCGAAACGACGACCGGCAAAGCGATCATGAAAGCCGCTGCCGATGGGCTCAAAGAAGTCTCGTTCGAGCTGGGCGGTAAGGCCGCTGCGGTGATTTTCGCGGATGCCGACATGGACGTCGTCATCGCGCAGACCACGCGCTCGACGTTCCTCAATCAAGGCGAAGTGTGCCTGGCCTCGCCGCGGCTGCTCGTGCAACGCCCGATCTACGATGAGTTCTGCAAGCGCTATCAGGCCGCGGCCGAGTCGCTCGTGTTCGGCGATCCGCTCGATCACGACACCTCGATCGGTTCGCTCGTCGACAAAGAGCATTACGACCGCGTCGTCAGCTATATCGAGATCGCGAAGAAAGAGGGCGCCCGCCTGCTCTTCGGCGGCACGCGCCCCGATTTGCCGCCGCCCTTCGACAAGGGTGCGTTCCTCAAGCCGACGGCGTTCGTCGATGTAAAGAACAGCATGCGCATCTGTCAAGAAGAAGTCTTCGGGCCGGTCGTGACGATCATGCCGTTCGACACCGAAGAAGAGGGCATCGCGATCGCGAATGACGTGAAGTACGGACTCGCCGCGACGATCTTCACGCAAGACCTCAAGCGCGCGCACCGCGTGGCGCGCAAGATCCGGGCCGGCATCGTGTGGGTCAATTGCTGGTTCGTCCGCGACCTGCGCACGCCGTTCGGCGGCATGCGCGAATCCGGGATCGGCCGCGAGGGCGGCCGCCTCTCGCTCGATTTCTACAGCGAACTCAAGAACATCTGTATAGCGCTCTGAGGAGAAGACCGTGTTAACACCGCAGGACAACGAACGACTCACGCGCGTCGGACCTGGAACGCCGGGCGGCGCTTTGTTGCGGCGGTATTGGCAACCGGCCCTGATGAGTAGCGAACTCGAGGCCGACGGTGCGCCGCTGCGCGTGCGCTTGCTGGGCGAAGACTTGGTCGCGTTCCGCGACACGAACGGCGACGTCGGTATCGTCGATGCATTCTGTCCGCATCGCCGCGCGCCGATGTTCTTCGGCCGCAACGAAGAGTGCGGACTGCGCTGCGTCTATCATGGCTGGAAGTTCGACAAAGACGGCACGTGCGTCGATATGCCGTCGGAGCCGCCGGATTCGCTCTTCAAGACGAAGGTTACGATCAACGCCTACCCGGCCTGGGAAGGCGGCGACGTCATCTGGATCTACATGGGCCCGCGCGAGCAGCAACCGCCGCCGCCGAACTACGAATGGGTACGCGCGCCCGCAACGCACCGGCGCATCTCCAAGACGTTCGAAGATGCAAATTACCTGCAGGCGCTCGAAGGCGGCCTCGATACGGCGCACTCGTCGTACGCGCATAACGATAAGCTCGGCGACAAGAACTGGGTCCGCGCCCGCGATGGCGCGCCGCGCCTCGATGTCGAGCGCACCGATTACGGGTACACGTACGTTTCGACGCGCAACCTCGGCGACGACGGTAAGTACGTGCGCGTCTATCACTACATCATGCCGGCGCAGGCGCTGCGCGGCGGCGTCACGTCGTGGACGGGCACCGGGATGGCCGACGTGCCGCGTCTCGACGGGCACATTTGGGTGCCGATCGACGACGAGACGTCGTGGGTCTGGAACATGGTCTGGAGCTACGATGCCAACATTCCGATCACGGATGAATGGCACGCCAAGGACGAAGCGCGCTTCGGCCGCGGCGTCGACGATCTGATCCCGGGCACGTTCAAGCTCAAGAAGAACTTAGCGAACGATTTCATGATCGACCGCGCGGTGCAGAAGACGCAGACCTACACCGGCATCGTCGGCATCAACACGCAAGACATGGCCTTGCAAGAGGGCATGGGCGCGATCTGCGATCGATCCAAAGAACACTTGGGAACGACGGACAAGGCGATCATCGCGTGCCGCCAGCTCTTGCTGGAAGCGGTGAAGGCCGTGGAGGACGGGCAAGCGCCGCGCGGGGTCGATCCGTCGACCTACGAGCGCGTGCGACCGTATGATGCCGTCGTCCCGGTGGGGAAAACGTGGGAGACGGAATTCGCGCCGGAGCTGGTCGCGAAGTTCTAAGCCGCGGCGTTCTCGATCGCGAAGAGCTTGTTGAAACCGACGATGTTCAGGGTGCGCAGCACCAGGGCGTTGGGATGCTGCAAGGTGATGCGGTTGTCTTTGTGCTTGCGGCGGAAGCGAGCCAGCTCGGTGAGGGCCTGGGACGAGAGGTAGGGCACGCGCTCGAGGTCGATCGCGACCGCCTCGTCGCTGATGTTGCGCAGGGCCAACCGCAGGTTCGCGGTGCAGTCGCCGTCGCTGTCGGGAAGAAGTGGGATCGTCATGCGACCTAGCGTAGCCTTGGAACCTGTAGCGGACTTGAGGTAATGCTGCGATTTTGCATAGAGCCCGGCAGGAGAGCCGGCTCGCACCGTCCGAGAGTCTAAAAGAAATGGCACTTTCGCGGGAAGCCCAAGAGTTGCTCGTCCGCGTCGGGCCCGGCACGGCGATGGGCGCGCTGATGCGCCGCTACTGGGTTCCGATATTACTCGGAACCGAGCTCCCCGAGCCCGACGGACCGCAGGTACGCGTCCGCATCCTGGGCGAGGATCTGCTGGCATTTCGCGATACCGACGGCCGCATCGGGCTGATCGATCAGTTTTGCGCACATCGCGGCGTCTCGCTCTTCTTCGGGCGCAACGAAGAATGCGGGATCCGTTGTCCCTATCACGGCTGGAAGTTCGACCTCACCGGACAGTGCGTCGACATGCCCTCGGAGCCCGCCGAATCGAACTTCAAAGCAAAGGTCAAACTCACGGCCTATCCGTGCATCGAGGCCGGCGGTTTGGTGTGGACGTACATGGGGCCGCCCGAACTCCAGCCGCCGCCGCCGAACTTCGATTGGCTGCGGGTGCCCCCTGAAAACATCTTCTGGACGAAGCGCGAGCAAGAGTCGAACTGGCTGCAAGCGGTTGAAGGCGCGCTCGATTCGAGCCACGTCGGCGTGCTGCACCGCTACGAACTCGACCACGACCGCTTGCATCAAGATGCGGAAGGACCGAAGTTCATCAAGGCCGACACGCGGCCGATCTTCTTCACCGCCCCGACGCCGTTCGGCACGGCGATCGGCGCGCGCCGCAACGGTGACCGCGACGACCGCTGGTACTGGCGCATGACGCCGTTCATCATGCCGTTCCATCAGATGGTGCCGCCGTACGGCGACAACCCGACCGGCGGACATTCGTTCGTGCCGATCGACGATGAAAACGTGTTCTCGTATAGCTTTTATTGGCATCCCACGAAGCCGATCGATGACGAACTGCGCGAGAGCATGGAGCACGGGCAAGGGATTCACTCGGTAAACATTCCGGGCACGTTCAAGCCGGTTGCGAACAAGAGCAACGACTACATGATCGACCGCAAGGCGCAGAAAGAGCGCCGCACGTTCAGCGGCGTCGCCGGCATTGCGCAGCAAGATGCGGCGTGTCAAGAATCGATGGGCGCGATCCAAGACCGGTCGCGCGAACGGCTCGGCACGAGCGACGCCGGCATTATCGCCGCGCGGGAACGGCTGCTGCAAGCCGCGATCGCTCTGCGCGATCACGGCACCACGCCGCCGGCGCTCAATCCCGAAGACCAGCACGTGCGCTCGGCTTCGGTGCTGTTAGATAAAGACGTACCGTTCGACCAAGCGGTGCGCGAAGCGATGATTCCGGGCGCCGGCACACCGCTGATTTCCGTTTAGCCACCTACGAAGGAGACCGCCATCCCCGATACGATTTCGCGCGCTGCCGTTCAAACCGCGGTAAACACGACCGAACTGCGCGACATTCCGCTCCCCGAGATTCCGGCCGATGCGGGTCTGCTGCGCGTCATAGCCGCCGGTATCTGCGGCAGCGATATCGGGATGTACGCCGACGATAAGATCGTGCCGCGCATCCTCGGCCACGAGAACGTCGGAACGATCGAGAAGATCGGCGACATCGCGAAACAGCGCTGGGGGCTCAACGTCGGCGACATGGTCGCGCTCGAAGAGTACTTGCCGTGCGGGCATTGCATCGACTGCCGCTCGGGCGAATACCGGTCGTGCTTGGAGACCGACAGTAAGCGCGCGGGTTCGCTGCGCTACGGCAGCACCAGCACGACGGTCGAACCGGCGCTCTGGGGCGGCTATAGCCAGTTTCAGTACCTCCACCCGCGGTCGGTTTTTCATCGCGTGCCCGAAGGCGTTTCGCCGCGCATCGCCTCGATGTGCCTGCCGATCGGAAACGGCTTCCAGTGGGCGTATCTCGACGGCGGCGCGGGTCCGGGTCAAACCGTGGTCGTGCAAGGACCCGGCCAGCAAGGGCTCGCGTGCGTGATCGCGGCCAAGGCGGCCGGCGCATCGACGATCATCTGCACCGGTTTGACGCGCGATGCGCATCGGCTCGAAGCGGCCAAGCGGCTCGGCGCCGATCACATCGTGATGGTCGATCAGGAACCGCTGACGGATGCCGTCGAGCGCATCACCAAAGGCGCGGGCGTCGATCTCGTAATCGACGTTTCGTCGGGCGGCGCGAGCGAGGTCATCGGCGGGGCGCTCAAGGCGCTCAAGAAGCGCGGCAAACTGCTCACGGCCGCGTACAAGAAAAAACCGTTGAACGATTTCGACATGGATATCATCATCACGAAGCAAGCCACGTTTCGCGGCGTGCGCGGACACAGCTACAAGTCGGTGGAACTCGCGCTCGATCTCATGGCCCGTAAGACGATCGACCTCAGCGTGATGTCGACGCATCACTTCGGCCTCGACAAGGTCGACCACGCGCTGCAGCTGGTCGGCGGAAAAATCGACGACGGCGCAATCCACGTAACCGTTACCCCCTGGAACTGAGATGGCTACCAAGCTAAGTCTTTCCCTCGCGTGTTGGGATTACGACCGCACGCGCGCGCTGCGTGATGGCCGCGTGAACGTCGACGGCGTCGACCTCGTGTATCAGGCCTTAGAAGTGGAAGAGACGTTCTTCCGCATGCTGCGCTACCGCGAGTTCGACGCCTGCGAAATGTCGTTTTCGTCGTACTGCCGCTCGAAATTCATCGACGATCCGTTCATCGCGATCCCGGTGTGGCCGTCGCGTTTTTTCCGTCACTCGTGCATCTACATCAACACGAACAGCGGCATCCGCGAACCGAAAGACTTGATCGGCAAGCGCATCGGCAATCCCGAATATCAGATGACCGCGCCGGCCTGGATCCGGGGCATTCTCGCCGACGAGTACGGCGTGCCGGTCGACTCGGTGCAGTACCTCACCGGCGGTGAAGAAGAACCCGGCCGGCCGGAAAAAATCGCGCTCGACCTGCCGCCGAACATCAAGCTCGAACCGATCGGTCCGACGGAAACGCTCTCGCAGATGCTGATCGACGGTAAGATCGACGCGCTCTACACGGCACGCAAGCCGTCGTGCTACGGCCAGGTGCCGCACGTCAAACGGCTGTTCGAGGATTACGTTCCGGTCGAACAGGCCTACTACGCGAAGACGAAGATCTTCCCGATCATGCACACGCTGGTACTCCGGCGCGACGTGTACGAGAAGAATCGCTGGCTCGCAACGGCGCTCTATAAAGCCTTCGTCGAAGCGCAGCGGCTCACGTACGCCGACTTACGCACGACGGCCTCGCTGCAGGCGATGCTGCCGTGGGCTTCGGCCGAAGAAGAGAACGCGCGAAAATTGATGGGCGACGACTACTGGCCCTACGGGTTCGAGGCAAACAAGCACGTGCTCGATACGTTCACGCGCTACTCGTTCGAACAGGGTCTCTCCAAGCGCAAACTCGATCCGGCCGAACTCTTCGCGCCCGAGACGCTCGAAGCGTTCAAGATCTAATGGGAGCTTCGTCATGCTGACACCGCAAGACAACGAACGGATAACGCGCGTGGGCGCCGGAACGCCGATGGGCACGTTGCTGCGGCGATACTGGCAGCCCGCGCTGCTCACGAGCGAACTCCCGGAGAACGACGGCGCTCCGGTGCGCGTGCGTTTGCTCGGCGAAGACCTCGTCGCATTTCGCGATAGCAACGGTGACGTGGGTCTGGTCGATGCGTTCTGCCCGCACCGCCGCGCGCCGATGTTTTTCGGCCGCAACGAAGAGTGCGGGCTGCGCTGCGTCTATCACGGTTGGAAGTTCGACAAGAACGGCACCTGCGTCGACATGCCCTCCGAACCGCCGGATTCGCTCTTCAAGACGAAGGTGACGATCGCCGCGTATCCCGTGTGGGAAGGCGGCGGAATGCTCTGGGCCTATCTCGGTCCGCGCGAGCAGCAACCCGCGCCGCCGGACTACGAATTGCTGCGCGCGCCCGTCACGCATCGCTACACCTCGAAAACGATTGAGGATTGCAACTGGCTGCAGGCGCTCGAGGGCGGCCTCGACACGTCGCACTCGTCGTTCGCGCACAACCTCGACATCAAGAACAAGTCGTATCTGCGCAACGCCGATACGGCGCCGCGGCTCGAGATCGAAAAGACGGCGTACGGCTATACGTATGCCGGCATCCGCAAGATCGATGGCCAGCAATACGTGCGTGCCTATCACTACGTGCTGCCGGCGCAGCAGATGCGCGGCCGCGTGCAAGGGCGCAAGGGCGGCATGGAAAAGGTGCCGACGATCAACGGCCACATCTGGGTTGCGATCGACGACACGACGACGGCCGTCTACAACTGGCAGTATTCGTACGATCCAACGATTCCGGTGACGCCGGAGTACGCGATCGAACACGAGACGATGTACGGCCGCGGACCGACCGATCTCATCCCGGGCAGCTACCGGCTCAAGAAAAACCTCGGCAACGACTACTTCATCGACCGGCAGCTGCAGAAGACGCAGACGTTCACCGGCATCGAGGGGATCAACACGCAAGACATGGCGCTGCAAGAGGGCATGGGTCCGATCGTCGACCGCTCGAAGGAGCATCTCGGCACGAGCGACCGCGCGATCATCGCGATGCGCCAACTGCTGCTCGAAGCGCTCGACGCGAGCGAACGCGGTGAGACGCCGCGCGGACTCGATCCGGAAACCTACCGCCGGGTGCGCGCCGTCGACAAGATGGTGCCGCTCGATATCCCGTGGCGCGAAGCGCTCGGCGACGAACTGCTCGCGAAATTCTGAGGCAGACATGATCAAAGTTGCCGAGGCCGAAGCGGCCATCAAGAAGATCGTCGCCGCGACGATCGAAGCGGGATATGTCGTCGCGATCGCCATCGTCGATGAGAACACCGATCTGGTCGCGGCGCACCGCATGGACGGCTGCCGCCCGCGTTGGATGAAGGTCTCGCTGCGCAAGGCGCATACGTCGTGCGTGATGGACCGCACGACCGAAAACTTCGGCGAAGAAATCATTCGCCGCCAACTCCAGATCAGCTACTACGGCGACCCGCTGTTCACCGCACTCCCCGGCGGCATTCCGATCATCGGCAAAGACGGCTCGACCATCGGTGGCATCGGCGTAACCGGCCTGACAAAAATGACCGACGCCGCCCTCGCCGCCACCGGCCTCAGCTGCTTCGCCGACGCCAAAACGTAGCCGCGCTAGTGCGCGGCGTTTAGCGCGTCGATGAGGGGTTGGAGTTGTTTGCGGTAGGCGTCGGCTGCGCGCACGCTCGTCCGGTAGATGGGTTGGCGGGCTTGGCGGAAACTTGCGGTGCGGATGACGCGCTGGGTTTCGTAGTAACGCAGTACCGCGTCGTCCCAGGGAAGGCCGCAGAATGCCAGCATACGGCGTGCATTGCCTTCTAGATCGGCGACGATGTCCTCGTAGGCGACGTCGAGCATGACGCCTGGCGGTAGGATCGTGGGCCAGTGCTCGACGAGTTCCTGGTAGGCTCGATAATAGCGTCCGGCTTCGGTGAGGTCGAACGCGAAGTCCTGACGGCCGGTAAAGAGCGTTGAGTAACATGAAAAGCACGTGTCGATCGCGTCGCGCGTGCAATGGATGATGCGCGCGCGCGGCAGCGCGAGATGGATCAGCGCAACGTGGCGAAAGTTGCTCGGCAACTTGTCGACGACACGCTTATCCGCCGGCGCGATCGCATCGACGAGTTCGATGTAGCGCCGGCCGAGCGCCGTCATGTCGTCGGCGCCGGCTTCGGCAATCGCGCGCTCGAACAGCAGCAACTCGCCGGCTCCGTAGACGTCGGGATGTGAGGCGAGCACTTGTTCGACCAGCGACGTGCCCGAGCGCGGCATGCCGACGACGAAGATCGGTGCGCGCGATCGATCGCCCGCACCGCCAAGTTCGGCCATCATTTCCGGCGTGAAAAATGCGACGGTCTCATGCGCGAACCGCTCGTCGCCGGCGACGTCGTAGGTGAACGTGCCGCGTTTGAGCGCGTTGCCCGTTGCAATGTGGCGGAACGAGTTCTCGCGGTCGCCGGATTTGCGGTAGGCTTTCCCGAGTGCGAAATGCATCGTCGTGCGTGCTTCGGGGGCGCGCAAATTCGGCGAGGTCTCGAGGTACGCTTCCATCTGCGCGATCGCCGGATCGCCCGGCGCGAAGGTGCGTAATTCGGAGAGAGCGCTCCATGCTTGCGCTTGGTCGGGCGCAAACTCGAGGGCTCGTTCGAGCGTCGTGCGCGCGGCGTCGAGGTCGCCCATTTCCAATAGGGCGCTGCCTTTGAGCACGAGGATGTTCGCGCGATCGTGACCGAGCTCGAAGGCTTGGTCGAACGTCGCTAGGGCTTCGTCGAACCGGCCGAGACTGCGCAGCGCGCAGCCAAGCGACTCGAGCAGCAGCCCGAAGTTCGGCTGGATCGCGAGACCGCGCCGCGCCGTCGCGAGGGCTTCGCCAAAACGTTCGAGGCGCAGCAGAATGTACGCGCGCGCCGCTAGGGCGATCAGTTCGTCCGGCGCGGCGGCCAAGAGCGCGTCGATTTCCCGCAGCGCCGTGTCGTAGCCGGATACCGCGCCCTCTACGAATGCCGCCGTGACGCGCGCCGCCGTCGACGTTGGATCGATCTCGACCGCGCGCCTCGCGTGTGCGAGCGCCTCGTCATTGCGCCCGAGATGGAAGAGTGCCGCGGCCGCGTTGGCGTGGGCAGGGAAGAGGTTGGGGTCGCGCTCGACGGCGCGGCGGTAGCTCTCCACGGCGCGTTCCCGATCGCCCATCAGGGTGAGCGTGTTGCCGAGATTGTTATGGGCCGAGGCATGTTCGGGATCGATGCTCAGGGATCGTTCGAAGGCCGCTCGGCTCTCGGGCAAGGCGTTGCGGCGCTGGTAGAGTGCGCCCAGATCGTGCCACGACGCGGCCGAAGCGTCATCGGCCGCGGTCGCTTGCCGTGCCGCCTCGATCGCGCGGTCGAGCCGCTCAGCCGCTTCCGGAGAGTTCATACTCGCTATCTCACCGCACCAAGCTTAGACGGCGCTTGAAGCGCGCTGAATCTTTAGCCGGACGGTCTTGGCGCGGCTCCGGCAGCGGGCGGCTGCCCGCTCGAGCCAGTCCTCATCGGAACTCTGGTCGCGCACGTAGTTCTCGTCGTTGATCGCCGCCTTGGCCGTCTTCACCGCAACGGCAAAGATGCGCGCGGCATCTTTGAGGTGGCCACCGTGCTGCGCTTCGATCCCGGCGCGCTCGAATTCACCGACGGCCTCCTCGAGGTGGCCGGCGAGCACGCACAGCTCGGCTCGCCGCGCGATCGCATACCAGTCGCCGTTATCGATCAAGAGGGCGGCCATGCGCACCGCTTCGAGCGGTCCCGGATGACGCCAGCTCTGGGGCAAGATGTCGCGGAGCACGCGGTAGCTGATGCCCACTTCGCCCTCGGGCGTGGCACGGATCAGACCAGTGCGTTTGAGCTTGGAGAGCGACGTGCTGATTGCGGCCGGCGAGAGGCCGAGAAACACGGCGAGCAACTGCGGCCCGACGAACACGTCGAACGCGACGATCGATTGCAGCAGCGTCCGGTCGCGCACGCGTAGCCGGTCGAACTTTGCGTCGAGCAGCACGCGCGTCTGGGCGAAATCGGGAGCTTCGGCCACGCGGCGCCGCTATGCCCGCATGACGGGGCGATCGCCGTTGGTCACGACGAAGAACGCTTCGTGGGCACGAATTGCGGCCCGTACGCGCTCGTCCGATGCCTGCGCGATCGCATCGACGATCGCCCGGTGCGCGGCCACGTTTTCGCCGACGGTCGCGGCGAAACTGGGATGCGGTGCCACGTCGTGCAGTTCGGATTCGCTCGCGTCGAGCAGCGTGTTGTAGAGGTTGCCGAGAATGCGATTGCGGCCGATCTGCGCGATGCGCCGGTGCAGCTGCCAATTCTCGTAGAGATACTCACGCGCATCGTCGCGCGCTGCGGTCATGCGCACCATGATTGTTTCCAGCTCGGCGATGTCCGCGCGGGTGCGCGACCGGGCAGCATCGAGCGCGACCGGTTCCTCGAGCGAGTGACGAACGACCGCGCAGTCGGCGAGCGTGCCGCCTTCGCGGAAGCCGAGAATCAGCTGACAGAGGCGGAAGTTCGCCGTCGGCTCGGTGGCAAACAGGCCGCCGCCGGGACCCGTGCGCGAGGTAACGTAGCCGCGCTGATGGAGGATCCGCAGGGCCTCATTGAGGGTGCCGTAGGCGACGTCGTGGCTGCGGCGCAGCTCTTCCTTGGTCCCTAGCCGCGCACCGGGCGGAATGGCCCCATCGGCAATCGCCGCCTCGATGTGGTCCGCGAGCACGGCCGCTCTGCTACTCGGCATCGTAGACGTTCCCCGGTTTTTGCCGCGGTTTCCTCCATTCAGGCGCAACCGGAGGGGGCCTCGGCCTACTCGAAGTGGATAGCTATGAACGAAGTTAGTGAGCGGGTCCGGGGCTGGTTCGCAGACGGCAAGCGCGTCGTCCTCTCGACGCTCGTGGATACGGACGGCCCCTCACCGCGAGATGCCGGCGCGATGTTCGCCGTTTCGAACGACCACGACTTGGCCGGCGCGATCAGCGGCGGCTGCGTCGAGTCGACGCTGGTCGATGTCGCCGACGGGATCTTCGACGGCGCCGCGCCGCGCCGCAACTCGTTCGGGCCGGACGACGATCTCGACGGCGGCCCGACTTGCGGCGGCACGCTGCACGTCGTGACGCGGGAACTCGATCGCGCCACCTTTGAAGAATTCGTCGCCGCGCAAGAGCGCGGCGAGCCGTTTGCACTGGCGCTGACGATCGATCCGCCCTTCACCATGCGCGTACTGCACGATGACGACGCGATCAACCGCTGCGACGAACGCACGTTTGTGCTGCGTTACGGTCCGCCGCCGCGCATGTACGTGATCGGCGCCGTCGACGTTGCGCGCCCACTGCTTATCTACGCCAAAGCGCTCGGCTTTGCGGTGACGATCATCGACCCGCGGGCCCCGTTTGCGGTGCCGTCCCGCTATCCGGGAGCGGAAGTGCTCGTTGCGTGGCCGGACGAAGTCCTCGCGGCCGCGCCGGTCAACGAACGCGATGCGATCGTTTCGCTCGCGCACGACCCGAAGTTCGACGTTCCCGGGATTTCGGCGGCGTTGCGCAGCCCGGCGGGCTACATCGGCGCGATGGGCAGCCGCGGCACGACGGCGCGTCGCGCCGAGGCGCTGCGCGAACGCGGCTTCACCGATGCCGATCTCGAGCGCATCCACGCGCCGATCGGTCTCGATCTCGGCGCGCGTTCGCCCGAGGAGATCGCGCTCGCGGTCGTCGCCGAAATCGTCAAAGAACGCCATGGCGGCGCGGGCGGCTCGCTGCGCTACGGCACGGGTCCGATCCGCAATCGCGTGATGGTGACCGCCTGACGATCGTCGTCCTCGCGGCCGGAGCGTCGCGGCGCATGGGGCGGCAGAAGTTGCTCGCGCACGTCGGCGGGCGTTCGCTGATCGGGCGCGCGGTCGACGCGGCCGCGGCTTGGCCTACGGTCGTCGTCGCCTCGGATGCGGTGGCGGCGGAGCTTGCGGCGCTCGGCGTGGCCGGCCGCGTGCACATCGTGCATAATCGTGAGCCCGAGCGCGGCATGAATCGATCTTTGGCGCTGGCCGACGCGGTGATTCCGGCGAACGAGCCGATCGCGGTGCTGTTGGGCGATCTGCCCGACTGCGATGCCGCGACGATCGCGCGCGTCGTTGCCGCGTATGGCGATGACGTCGATGTGGTGATTCCACAAGCGGGCGAACGATTCGGGCACCCGGTGGTGTTCGGTCCGGCGGCGCGGCGCGCGATTGCGACGCTCGGCGATGGTGACGGCTTGAACCGCGTCCGCGACGCAGCCGGTTTGCGGCGCCGGATCGTCACGGTGGAAGATTCGCGCGGCTTCGATGACATCGATACCGAGGCCGAACTTGCCGCTCGCATCGCACGCGGCTAACGTTTGGGCCAAAGGCTGCCGGAAGGACCCTCCGAACCGTCCGAACCGATGCTTATCGAACGCGATGCGAATGCGTCCTTGCGGGCGCGCGTTACGGCTCTCGGACGGCTCGTCGGCGACGTGCTGCGCTCCTGTGCGCGTCCGCGCACATTCGAGTATGTCGAAGCGCTGCGCGCGCTGACGCGCCGCCACCGCGCCGAACCGCAAAGCTCGGACGAACGTGAAATCGACGCGATCCTCGATGCGCTGAGCCTCGACGATGCGGTCGACGTGATCCGCGCGTTCGGCTTGTACTTTCAGATGGTCAATTTGGCCGAAGAACTGCATCGCGAGCGGCGCCGCCGCGAACGTGCGATCGAGGGCGACGAGCCGCTGCGCGGATCGCTCGAAACGTTGCCGGACGCCGCTGCCGCACTGCTCGACCGGCTCGAGATTCGCCTGGTGTTCACCGCGCACCCGACCGAAGTGCGGCGCCGGACGACGAGCGAAAAGCTCGCCGCGATCGCCGCGCTACTGCGCGAGAGCGACGAGCGCGTGCTCACACGCGAAGAAGCCGTGGCGATCGATTCGGAAGTCCGCGCGCAGATCGTGCTGCTATGGCAGAGCAGCGAGCTGTACGGCACCGCACCCACGGTGGCCGACGAAGTGCGCAATCTCCTGGCGCGCTTCCGCGAGGCGATCTACGATGAGGCGGCGCTGCTCTTCGAACGGCTGGAAACACAGCTGGGCGTTGACGTTCCGACGTTTCTCACCTTCGGTAGCTGGATCGGTTCCGATCGCGACGGGAACGCAAACGTCGCGCCCGACGCGCTGCTCGGGGCGCACGAACGCGCGCGCGCCTTCGTCTTCGAGCGCACGATCCGGGCGGTTGAAGAACTGCAGGCGCGCTTCTCGCAAGATGTGGGGCGCGCGGCGGTCGCGCCGGAACTGGTCGCCTCCGTCGAACGCGATCAGGACGAGCTGATCGACGTGCGCTACACGATCGGTCCGCGCCAAGAAGCCGAACCCTACCGGCGCAAGCTCGCCTTCATCCATCGCCGCTTGACCCTCGCCCGTGACGACGCGCCCGACGGTTATCCCGACGCCGCGGCGCTCGATCGCGACCTTGCACTGATCGAAGCGAGCGTAAACGCCGGCAGCGGGCCCGACGTCGTGCGGCCGCTGCGGCGGTTGCGGCGCGCGGTCGCGATGTTCGGTTTCCATTTGTGCGAGCTGGAATGGCGCCAGCAGAGCGGCAAAGTCGTGGCGGCGCTCGACGAGATCGTCGGCGTCGTCGAACCCGGCCTCGCCCCGCTCTCCAAACGTGCGCCGGAGGAGCGCGCGGCGTGGATCGAGCGCGAACTGACGACCGTGCGACCGCTGCTCCCGCGCGCGTATGCGTTCTCGGCGGCGAGCACCGACATCATCGTGTCGCTCGAAGCTGTGGCCAAGCTACGCGCGCGCCGCGGCCCGCAGACCGTCGCATCGCTGATCCTCGCCAACGCCGAGGAGCCGTTCGAAATGCTCGCACTGCTCGTGCTGGCGCGCGCGTGCGGCGCGCTCGACGCGGGCCCGCTGCAGATCGTACCGCTGCTCGAGAGCGCGACCTCCATCGCAGCCGGCCCGGCGATCGCCGAGGCGTTGCTCGCGAGCCCGGCGTTCCGCGCGCACGTGCGCGCGTGCGGCGACGTATGGGAAGTGATGCTCGGCTACTCCGATAGCGCGAAGGTGGCGGGCATCGTCCAGAGTTCGTGGTCGATCTACCGCGCGCAACTTGCGATCTGCGAGGTTGCCGCGCGCCACGGCACGACGCTGCGGTATTTTCACGGCCGCGGCGGTTCGTCCGGACGCGGTGCGGCCGACGCGCGCGAAGCGATCGCCGCGCAACCGCCGCAGGTGCGAAACGGGCGCTTCAAGGTTACCGAACAAGGCGAGGTCATCAGCGCCCGCTACGGCCTCCCCTCGCTCGCGCGACGCAATCTGGAGCTAGCGGTTACATCGGTGCTCGGCGGACTCGACGGGCCCGCCGATTTTCCGCCGGAGTGGTTTACGCTGCTCGACCGGATGGCGAAGCGCGCGCAGGACGCCTATGTCGATCTGATCGATGCGCCGGGCTTTCTGGACTTCTTCGCGCAGTGTACGCCGGTCGACGAGATCGGTGAGATGCAGATCAGTTCGCGCCCCGGCCGCCGCGGCGAGCGGCGCTCGATCGACGACCTGCGCGCGATTCCGTGGTCGTTCGGCTGGGCGCAGACGCGCGCCATGCTGCCGGGCTGGTACGGCTTCGGCAGCGCCGTTGCGGCCGAGCCCGGGGCGCGCGAGCTGTTGCGTACGATGGGCCGCAATTTTCCGTTTTTCGGCACGCTGTTGCGCAACGTCGAACGGGCGTTGGCGATCGCGGACCTCGAGATCTTCGAGCGCTACGCGCGCGAACTCGTCGATGATGTCGCGAGCCGCGAACGCTTCACCGCGCTCATACGCGACGAGCACGCGGCATCGACGGCGATGCTGCTCGAGATCCTCGGTCACGAACGACTGCTCGAGGCCGATCCGACGCTCGAACGCAGCATCGCTTTGCGTAATCCTTACGTCGATCCGCTCTCGCTGATGCAGGTGCGCCTGCTGCGCGCCTACCGCGCCGCCGGCAAGAACGACGTGCCGCTTGCAAACGCTATCCGGCTATCCATCAACGGCGTTGCGGCCGGTTTGCGCGTTACCGGTTAAGGCTTCGCTAAGAGCGTGTAAGTGCCGGAGGTTCATGAGTAGGACGCCCCCAACGGGTCGGTATCATCGTGGAGCATCTCATGAATCGTCGCGCGGAAGAACGCCGCAATGAACCAGACCTGGCCGTCGGAGCCGCGCTCGGACTCGTCCTCGTAGCGGACGAAGATCCGCGTGAGGGCGAGCGCCGCCGGCACAATCGCCGCCGTGGCGACGCGCATTCCGTTTTGGAAACGATTGCGGGAGCGCAAGAAGGTTCGATCATCAAGACGTTCTCACTCGGCGGCACGGGCGAGCGCCGGAGTGCCGTCTTTAGCTGCGGCTGCGTGGCCGTCGATCCGAAGGCCTCGACCGCACGCCTGCAACTGTTGCAGTGTCCGACGCACGCCGCGCTCCAAGCGAAGCTGCGGCGCCGTCAGACGGATAGACACTAGGATTGCGCTAAAGCGCAATCCGTTGCGTTTGGCCTTCGGCCAAGCCGCCGCCTAAGCTACAGAGAAGACCTGACTGCGCGCGAGCGCTTGCTCGAGGTCGGCGATGATGTCGTCGGCGTCTTCGATGCCGACCGAGAGGCGGAGCAGATCGTCGGTCACGCCGAGCGCGATCTTTTCTTCGACCGGAATCGAGCCGTGCGTCATGATCGTCGGGATGCAGATCAACGATTCCACGCCGCCGAGCGACGCCGCGAGATTGAAGATCTTCGTGCTGCGGGCGATCGCCAAGGCGCGATCGGCACCGCCGCGCGCGCGAAACGATAGCACGCCGCCGGCACCATGCATCTGACGCTGGGCCAGATCGTACTGCGGGTGGGCTTTGAGTCCCGGATAGAACACGTCGGAGACGTCGTCGCGGCCGTCGAGCCACTCGGCCACCGCTTGCGCGTTCCGCACGTGCTCCCGCATGCGCAGCGCGAGCGTCTTCGCACCGCGCAGCGTCAAGTAGGCATCCTGCGGCCCCGGTATCGCACCGACGGCGTTCTGATGGAACGCCATTTGCGCGTGGATGTCGGCGTTGTCGGTGATGACGATGCCGCCGACCACGTCGCTGTGGCCGTTGATGTACTTGGTCGTCGAGTGCCAGGTGATGTCGGCGCCGAGTTCGATCGGCCGCTGCAAATACGGCGAGCAGAACGTGTTGTCGACGGCGACGAATTGCCCCGGTTTGCGCAGGCCCACGATCGCCGCGATGTCGATCACGGTCAAGAGCGGGTTGGTCGGCGTCTCGACCCAGAACAGTTTCGTGGCCGGCGTCACTGCTGCGCGCACGGCATCGAGATCGTTCATATCGACGAACGTCGTCGTGACGCCGTAGCGCGGCATAATCACGGTCAGGAGCCGGTGAACGCCGCCATAGATGTCGCGCGTGGCGACGATGTGATCGCCTTGCGAGAGCAGCGAGGTGACCGCATGAGCGGCCGCCATACCGGAACCGAACGAGATGCCGTAGCGGGCACTCTCGAGATCGGCGAGCTGACGTTCGAGCGCGAGCCGGGTCGGATTGCCCGAGCGCGCGTAGTCGAAGCCTTTGTGTACGCCCACGGCTTGTTGCGTGAACGTCGCGGTTTGGTAGATGGGGACAACGGTTGACCCGGTCGCGCTATCCGGATCTTGTCCGATTCGGATCGCTCGAGTAGCGAATCCCTTGTAGGGAGAAGCTACGTCGCTCTCACGGCCGTTAGGCCGTGAAGTCGACTGCGAGTGAACCGACGGTTCGGTCGGCATGAGTGCACTCCACAGAAGGTAAGCGTTAGTTGTTTGCCAGCGTTCATAATGGACGACGGCGAACGGCCGGTCTACGGTTTTTCTCGTGCAGGGACCTCCTTTTGCCTCGTACAAGCGCCGGTGAACGTATTTTCCGGGAGCAGCACATGGCCATAAAGCCCACCCTCGACCTCACGACGATTATCTCGCGCGCCATCTCCGGAATGCGCATCGGCGAGCGCGTCGGCAACCTGCCGAACGTCGAATCGAAGCGCAGCCGCGAACTCGCCGGCCGCGTGCGCGGGGCGAAACCGGTGGTGAGTTTGTGCCCGTACTGCGCGGTCGGCTGCAGCACGCTGGCGTACGTCAGCGATGAGGGCAAGCTGCTCGATGTTGAGGGCAACCCCGACAGTCCCGTGAATGAGGGGCATCTCTGCCCCAAAGGCTCGGCGATATTCGGCCTGACGGTCAACGATCAGCGTTGGACCACGCCGAAGTACCGCGCGCCGTACAGCAGCGAGTGGATCGACGTCACGATGGATTGGGCGCTCGACCGGATCGCCGAAAAGTTCAAGGCCGCGCGCGACGCGACGTTCGTCGGTATCGGGCCCGACGGCAAACGCCGGAACCACACGCTCGGCATCGCCTCGCTCGGCGGCGCGACGTTCGGACTCGAAGAGAACTACCTCTTGCAGAAGCTCTTCAAGTCTTCGGGCATCGTAGCGATCGAGAACCAAGCTCGAATTTGACATAGCTCGACGGTGCCCGGTCTGGGTGCCTCGTTCGGTCGCGGCGGCGCGACAACGTTCGTTCAGGATCTGGTCAATGCCGATTGCATTTTGATCGAAGGTTCGAATTTTGCCGAATGTCATCCGGTGGCGTTCCGCTTCGTCATGGAAGCCAAGGAACGCGGCGCGAAGATCATCCACGTCGATCCGCGCTTCACCCGCACCTCGGCCGTGGCCGATCTCTACGCGCCGATCCGCAGCGGCACCGACATCGTCTTCCTCGGCGCGCTGATCAATTGGGTGCTGACGAACGAACGCTACTTCAAAGAATACGTCGTCTCGTTCACCAACGCGACGTATCTCGTCGATGAGAAGTTCGCCGATACCGAAGACCTCGACGGGCTCTTCTCCGGCTGGGTCGACAAAGAAGCGGGTGCCGGCGAAAACGACGGCAGCGCCGAGGCGCACGAAGGCAGCGCCGCGTCGCCCGGCAAGTCAAAGATTCCGCCCGGCAGCTACGATACATCGACCTGGACCTTCGAGATGGAAGAGGTGCCGCGCTTCGACGGCGAGGGCACGGTCAAGATTCCCAAACGCGATGAAACGCTGGCGCATCCGCGCTGCGTGCTCAACGTGATGCGCCGGCATTTTTCGCGCTACACCGCGCAAATGGTCGAAGACGTGTGCGGCACTCCGGCCGAGACGTTCGAACAGATCGCCAATCTTCTCGCCGACAACAGCGGCCGCGAACGGACGACGGCGTTTGCCTACGCGGTCGGCTGGACGCAGCACACGGTGGGCGTCCAGTACATTCGCACGGCCGGCATCCTGCAGTCGCTGCTCGGCAACATGGGCCGTCCGGGCGGCGGCATCATGGCCTTGCGCGGGCATGCCAACATTCAAGGCGCGACCGATATTCCCACGCTCTACGATTTGCTGCCCGGTTACTTGCCGATGCCCTCGACGCTGCGCGAAGAACAGACGTTCGCGCAGTATCTGAAGAACGCGACCAAGCCGGGCTGGTGGTCGAACGCGCCCAAGTACATCACGTCGCTCTTGAAAGCGTACTACGGCGATGCCGCAACGCCGGAGAACGATTTCTGTTTCGAATATTTGCCGCAGATCTCGGGCGACTATTCCGTGCTGCCGACCCAGATCTCGATGAAGGACGGCAACGTCAAAGGCTACTTCGTCATCGGCATGAACCCGGCGTCGTCGGGCTTGAACGCCGAGCTGGCGCGCGCCGCGCTCGAACGTTTGGAGTGGATGGTCGTCGTCGATTCGTACGAAACCGAGACGGCGTCGTTCTGGCGGCGCGAAGGTGCGGATCCGGCGAAGATCGGAACCGAGACGTTCTTCATGCCCGCCGCAACCGTGCTCGAAAAAGACGGCACGATGGTCAACACCAACCGCATGCTGCAATTCCACGACAAGGCGGTCGAACCGGCGGGCGCGAGCAAGTCGGATCTGTATCTGATCTATCAGCTCGGCATCCGCTTGAAAACGCTCTATGCGAATTCGACCGATCCGAAGGATCGTCCGATCCTCGATCTCACCTGGGAGTATCCGCACGAAGACGAACACGAGCGCCGGAAGGGCGAACCCTCGGCCGTTAAAGTGCTGCAAGAAATCAACGGCTACAAAGTCGAGCCCGGCAAGCCCGGCTATGCCTGCGAACAAGTCGATGCGTTCGTCAATCTCAAAGACGACGGTTCCACCGCCGCCGGCGCGTGGATTTACACCGGCGTCTTTCCCGACAAGACGACGAATCGCGCCCGCAATCGCAAGAAAGACAACTGGACGTCGCTGGACTGGGGCTTTGCGTGGCCCGCGAATCGCCGCATGCTCTACAACCGCGCCTCGGCCGATGCCGCCGGTAAGCCGTGGAGCGAGCGGAAGAAGTACATGTACTGGGACGAGGAGGCCAAGAAATGGGCCGGCCCCGATATCCCGGATTTCCCCGCCGTCAAAGCGCCCACCACGCCGGCCAAACCGGGTGCGGTCGGCATCGACGCGCACGCCGGCAGCGATCCGTTCATCATGCAGCCCGATGGCCGCATGCAGCTCTTTGCCGCCGGAACGCTCAAGGACGGACCGCTCCCGGCGCACTACGAGCCGCTCGATTCCGTCGTGCAAAACCATCTCTACGGACAGCAAAATAATCCGGCCTTGCGCGAATGGGATCGCGACGACAACCGCTATAACGGCACGCTGAATGCGGATTTCCCCTACGTGCTTACCACGTACCGGCTCACCGAACACTCGGGCATCATGACGCGCTACGTGCCGTGGCTGGCGGAGCTGCAGCCGGCCCTGTTCGTCGAAATCGATCCGGAACTCGCGGTCCTCAAGGGCATCAAGAACGGCGGCTGGGCAACGATCAGTACGCGCGTAGGCGAGATCGAAGCGCGGGCACTCGTCAGCGGGCGCATGCGGCCGCTGCGCTTGGGCCGCGGCCAGTATATCCATCAAATCGGCATTCCGTACAATTACGGTACGCTCGGCTACACGAGCGGCGACGTCGTGGGAGATCTCGTTCCGCTGGCGATGGACCCGAACGTCTCGATTCACGAAGCGAAGACGATCACGTGCACGATCCGCCCGGGCCGGCGTGCGGCGTACGTCGCGGCGACGGAAGACGCGGACCGTCCGGTGCCGGCCGGGCAGCATACGACGGCGGGTCAATCCGCCGCGCACGGGATCGACAGAGGCGGCCTCCCGCCGCGTCCGTAAGGATGATGATGTATGGGTAACGGCTTCTTCACCGATACCACGCTTTGCATCGGCTGCAAAGCCTGCGAAGTCGCGTGCAAACAGTGGAATCAGCTGCCGGCCGACGGCTACGAGTTCACCGGAAACTCCTACGATAACACGATGGCGCTGAGCGGAACGACCTGGCGGCACGTCGCGTTTGTCGAACAGGCCGCGCCGCCGGGCGCGCTGCCGACCGACATGAAGTGGCTCATGATGAGCGACGTGTGCAAACATTGCACGAATGCGGGCTGCATGGAAGCCTGCCCGACCGGCGCGATCATTCGCAACGAGTTCGACGACGTGTTCGTTCAGCCGGAAATCTGCAACGGCTGCGGCTACTGCGTTCCCTCGTGTCCGTTCGGCGTGGTCGATCTGATCGCACCGGCCGACTACGATGCGCCGCGCGGGTTCGTCTCGGACGGCCGCACCAACGACGATGCGACGCAGCATCATGGCGGCGTCGCGGGCAAATGTACGCTCTGTTACGATCGGCAGAAACTCGGCATGACGCCGGCTTGCGCGAAAGCCTGTCCGACCGAGTCGATTCAATTCGGCAACGTCGACGAATTGCACGACCGCGCGAAGAAGCGCGTCGAGCAACTGCAAGCGCGCGGCGTGGACGCGTATCTGTACGGCGTCGATGAGAACACGTCGGTCGGCGATCTCAACGCGTTCTTCTTGCTCACCGAAGTGCCGGAAGCGTATAACCTGCCGGCGCGTCCGGTGCTGCCGTCCACGCGTCAGGCCGCCGGATACACCGCTGCAGCCGTGACCGCTGCGGCGCTCGTCATCGCCGGGTGGGCGGTGTTGCGAGGGCGCGAATGAGCACGGCGCAACTTCCGCCGCAGCCCAGCGAATCGGACCGCGGCGCATCGCGCGGCGAGGGCTTACCCACGCCCGGATCGACGACGTACTACGAACGGCCGCTGCTCAAAACGCCGCATTGGGAAGGCGAAGTCGTCCTGTACCTCTTCCTCGGTGGAATCATGGGCGGCTCGGGACTTCTCGCGATGATCGCCGACGATCGGCCGGAACGCGAAGCCGACCTTGCCCGCAGCGCGCGCTACGTTTCGATGGTGCTCGCCGCCGTGTGTCCGCTCGTGCTCATCACGCATCTCGGCCGGCCGGAGCGGTTCCTCAACATGCTGCGCATCGCGAAGTTCAAATCGGTGATGTCGATGGGCGTGTGGGGACTCATCACGTTCAGCATTCCATCGACGGTGGCCGCCGCGGGGCAATTGTCACGTGACGGGATTCTGCCGAAGTGGATCGCCGCGCTCGCGCCGCGCAGTATCACGAATATTTTGCAGGGCCTTATCGGCGGATTCATGGCCGGGTACACCGGCGTGCTGCTCAGCGCAACGGCGATCCCGCTCTGGGGCGTCGGCAAACGTCACATTCCGGCGCTTTCCCTCTGTTCCGGATTTGCCGGCGCCTGCGCCGTGAACGCGGCGATTCTCGCCCTGACCGGTACGGATCGCACGCGCCACAAACTCGAACGGCTCGAGTTCATCGCGTCCACCGCCGAATACGTCATGCTCGAAATGTTTCGTCGCCACGCCGGCTCGATCGGCGATCCGATGTACACCGGTGCGCGCGGGCAGAAGCTGCGCACCTTCACGCAGTTCACCGGAATTCTCGGGCCGGCCGTGCTCGGACTCTTGCCGTTCGGCGGCAAAACGAAAACGCTCCTGGCCAGCGCGCTGACGCTGGCCGGCGGCTACGTGTTGCGCGAAACGTTCATCGAAGCCGGCAAAGCGTCGGCCAAAGATCCGCGAGCGGCATCGCGCCAGCCGGAATGATTTCGGAGAACGGGCGGCCGGGCACGACGGTCGAGGCGCCGATCGTCAGCTACGACGGGCAGCACGCGGAGCAGCGCTACGATCTGCTGGCCACCGAAGAACCGCTCGAGATCCGCATGCGCGCGGGCGGGCAGCAGCGCACGGTCGCGATCACGATGCGCACGCCGGGTGCGGACTTCGAATTGGCTGCCGGCTTTCTCTACAACGAAGGCGTGCTCGCATCCCTCGATGCGCTCAGCGGCATCACGTACTGCGTCGACCGCGACGTTGACGAAGCACAGCGCTACAACATCGTCAACGTCGATCTGTACGGCAGCGAACTCCCGCCGCTCGATGCGCTCGAGCGGCACTTCACGATGACCAGCGCTTGCGGCGTGTGCGGCAAAGCGAATATCGATGCGCTGCGCGACCGTGGCCTGGTTCCCGTGCAATCGGCGCTGCGCGTGACGGCCGAACTGATCTCCGGACTTCCCGAGCGGCTCGTCACCGCGCAACGCGTGTTCGCGACGACCGGCGGCTTACACGCGGCGGCGTTGTTCGATGCGCGCGGCGGGTTGGTAGCCGTTCGCGAAGACGTGGGCCGTCACAACGCGCTCGACAAGCTCATCGGCTGGGCGCTGATGAACGGGAAACTGCCGCTCGACGAACACATCGTGCTCCTGAGCGGACGCGCGAGTTACGAACTGCTGCAGAAGGCGATCTCCGCCGGTATTGCCGTGGTGTGCGCGGTATCTGCGCCGAGCAGTCTTGCGGTCGAGCTCGCCCGCGAATTCAACGTAACGCTGGCCGGCTTCTTGCGCGGCAAGCGCTTCAACGTCTATGCGGGCGCTGAGCGCATCGCGTGAAGATCCTGTTGCTCGGCGGCTACGCATTCGTCGGCCGGGCGCTGATCGACGCCGCGCACGCGCGCGGCCACACGGTGACGGCCTTCAACCGCGGAAATCACGAGGCGCCACCAGGCGTCGAGCAACTGACCGGCGACCGCGGCGATCCGGTCTTTCCGGCCGGACGCCGTTGGGACGCGGCGATCGATACCAGCGGGTACGCGCCGCACCAGGTGCGGGCTGCGGCCGAAGGGCTGCGCGAGCGCATCGACCGGTACGTGTTCACCTCGTCGATCAGCGTGTATCCGTTTCCGATCCAACCGGGAACCGACGAATCGGCGCCGACCGCAAGCTTCACGACGGGCTCCGACGTCGAGGACGCGCGCGACATGGAAAATTACGGCGCGCGCAAGGCCGCTTGCGAAGCGCTGCTCGCGGCGCTTCTGCCGGGCCGCCTGTTGACGATTTGGCCGCGTGGATGATCGCGCTGGCTGAGCGCGGCACCACGGGAACGTACAACGCGACCGGACCCGAACGTCCGCTGCGCCTGCTCGGCCTCGCGCAGACGTGCATCGATGCTACCGGCGGAGGCGGCGCGCCGCTGGTCGTGCCGAGCGCGGAATTGCAAGCCGCCGGCGTGATCCCGTGGCAGCACATCCCGTTTTGGCTCCAGCCCGGCGAGTACGGGATCATGGAGGCGAACATCGATCGCGCGCTCGCCGCCGGCCTCACATTCCGTCCGCTGGCCGAAACGGTGCGCGATACGTACGCGTGGCTGCAGGCCAGCGACCACGAACGCAAGATCGTGCTTCCGCCCGAGTTGGAACGCGCCGCCTTAGAGCGAGTGGGGAATTGACGTTGGTCCCGGTCGCCGCTCGATGCGGCCGCTGGCCAAATCGTACATGTTCTGCGGAAAGCCGCCGACGCGTTCGCTGCGCACGATGACGGCCACCGTCCGGCCCTCGCCCGCAATCTCCGCGTGCGGCTCGTGCGGCGGCACCACGTCGACGTAGCCGGGAGCGACGGTGTATTCGCCCGCGGGCGCGAGCACGGCGCGTTCGCCGTCGCCCTCCGCGATCGTGTAACGCAACACGCGCTCGCTGCCCTCGATCACGCCGTATGCCGTCCACGTATGCGCGTGATCGTGGATCGGCGTCGCCGCATGCGGATCTTTGACCAAGCCGTTGATGACGAACTTGCATTCGGGATCTTCATAGAAGAGCAGGTTCGTCGCGGCGTTGGCGTATTGGGTGGTCGGCCAATCCTTGGCGCTGGCGCGGAGCTCCGGATCGTCGAGCAGCATCGGCAGCAGCACGCCGACGCGCCGCCAGCGCTCGGCGTCGTCCAGCTCCAGCGCGAAGAGCTCGTGCATCGCGCTGACAAACCCGGCGATCGATTTCACCTCCGGTGATTCGGAGGGAGACGCACGTCATCCCCGCAAGATTTTACCATGCGCAATCTCATCGTTCTGGCACTCGTTTTCGCCCTCGCGGGTCTCGGCTCGAGCCGCCCCGCCGCCGCTCAGCCGGCGCCGTACGAAATCAACGTCATTCTGGCGTTGACCGGGGCGGCCGCCTTCATCGGAAAGGCCGAGCAGCAATCGCTCCAGCTGCTCGAGGGGATCGTCAACAAGAGCGGCGGCATCGGCGGGCGGCCGGTGAAGTTCGTCGTGGTCGACGATACCTCGAACGGTGCGGTGACCGTCCAACTGGCGAACGCGCTGATCGCAAAAAACGTGCCGGTGATTCTCGGCCCGACGTTTACGGCGACGTGTCTCTCGGTCGGCCCGCTGGTGAAAACCGGTCCGGTCGATTACTGCTTCTCGCCGGCGATTTCGCCGCCGGCCGGCAGTTTCCAATACTCGGCCACCGCGTCGACGCATGAAGATGCGCAAGCCATCACGCGCTACTACCGCGAACGCGGCTGGACGAAGATCGCGCTGATTGCCACCACCGACGCGAGCGGTCAGCAATTCGCTGCGGCGCTCGACGAGGCGTTGAAGCTGCCGGAAAACAAGTCGATGGAATTGGTCGATCGCGAAAACTTCAATCCCACCGATCTTAGCGCCGCGGGCCTTGCCGAACGCATTAAAGTGGCCAAACCGCAAGCGATGATCGCGTGGGCGGCAGGCACGCCGACCGGTACGATTTTGCGCGGCATCCACGACGTGGGCCTCGAAATTCCGACGGCCGCCGGCAACGGTAATATGATCCAGGCGCAACTGGCGCAATACGCATCGTTCTTGCCGAAGGAACTCTACTTCCCCGGCCGCCGTTCGCTCGTCTACGATCCGAGCGCACCCGCGCCGGTGCGCAACGCGGCGAAGGCGTTCTTCGATGCGTTCAAGTCGATCGACGCGAAGCCCAATCTCGCCTCGACGCTGTCGTGGGATCCGGCGCTGATCGTCATTGACGGGTTAAAGAAAATCGGGCCGAACGCAACGGCCGCGCAGCTCAACGACTACATCCAGCACCTCAACGGCTGGGCCGGCATCAACGGCTACTACAACTTCACCACCGGCAATCAACGCGGCCTCGGCATCGATGCCGTCGTGATGGATCGCTGGGACCCCGCAGCCGGCGACTTCGTCCTCGTAAGCAAAGGCGGCGGCGCGATCAAATAGCAGAGAAGGTTAGTCGATTTCGCGGGCGTTTAGGTCGACGAGGGCGCCGTTGATGCCGCTTGCGTGGTCGCTGGCGAGAAACGTTAGCGTGTCGGCGACTTCTTGCGGGGTTGCGGCGGCGGCGAAGTCTTCTTTGGAATAGAACTTCTCCGCGCCGTCGAACCCGACGCCGCCAAGCACGAGGGCGTTGGCGACGATGCCGTCGATCTTGTGCTCGCGCGCAATCGCGAGCATCAGCGCGTTGACGCCGGCTTTTGCCGTGGCGAACGCGCCGCGTCCGGGTGCCGGCGCTTTCGATGAACCGGCCGTGACGGTCACGATGCGCCCGCGCGAACGAGCGCCGTCGCGATACGGCTGCGCGAGCATCGCGCGCAAGGCAGGCATCGCCAGGTTGTATGCGGTCTCGGCAAACGCCGCCAGCGCAAATCGCAGATCGTCGAGCTTCGAGTCGGTGAGCGGAATGCGCCCGCCGCCGCTGCCGGCGAGGTTTACCAGCGCGTCGATGCGCCCGAATGCCTTCACGCACGCGGCGACGGCCGACGCGGCGGATGCCGGATCGCTCAGATCCGCCTGGATCGCAAGCGTGCGGTCGGGCGCGGCACCGGCAAGCGCGTCGATCGCCTGCTGAGCGCGCTCACGATCGCGCGAGAGCACGGCCACGCGCGCGCCTTCCGCCACCAACGTGGCGAGGGTCGCGCCGCCGACGCGCCCGGTCGCTCCGGCAAACAGAATCACGTTGTCTTCGACGAGGTTCATTCGGCACTCCGAGAGGGCTATTTGCGCCCACGGACCAAGCTTTGACCCCCGTGCTCCCAAAAACCCTCGAGTACTACCGGCTGCGTGAAGAGATCGAAGAGTTTCTCTACGAGGAAGCCGCGTTGCTCGATGAGCGCCACTACACCGAGTGGCTCACGTTGCTCACCGACGATTTGGCATATTTCATGCCGCTGCGGCGCAACGTGAAGTTCGGCGAGCAAGCCGCGCGCGAGAACACACGCATCGGCAAAGACATCAGCTGGTTCGATGAGGACAAGTGGACGCTCTCCAAACGCGTCGAGCAGATCATGACCGGCATCCATTGGGCGGAGGAACCGTTCTCGCGGGTCTGCCGGCTGATCAGTAACGTGCAGCTGACGGACGCGACGCCGTCGCTCGACGCGCCGCAGGAACTCACCGTGCGCAGCCGTTTCCTGATCTATCAGAACCGCGTCGAATACGAGACGAACCTGTTCGTTGGAAAACGCAACGATATCTTACGGCGCGCCGGCGACTCGTGGAAGATCGCCCGCCGCGAAATTATCTTGGAGCAAAGTGTGCTAACCGCAAAAAACCTCACGGTGATCTTCTAGTGGCCGTCCTTCCTTCGATCGAAACCTTCCAATGGGAAGATCCGCTGCTCGCAAGCGAGTTGCTCACCGACGAAGAGCGGATGATTCGCGACATGGCGCACGACTACGCGCAGTCAAAACTTATGCCGCGCATTCTCGAAGCCAACCGCAACGAGATCTTCGATCGCGCGATCTTTCACGAGATGGGCGCGCTCGGCTTGCTCGGCTCGACGATCCACGGTTATGGCTGCGCCGGCACGAGTTACGTCGCGTACGGCTTGATCGCGCGCGAAATCGAACGCGTTGACAGCGGGTACCGCTCGGCGCTCTCCGTGCAATCGAGCCTAGTGATGTTCCCCATCTTTACCTACGGGAACGACGAACAGCGCGAACGCTTCTTGCCGAAGCTGGCCACGGGCGAACTGATCGGCTGCTTCGGACTCACCGAACCCGATCACGGTTCGGATCCGGGCAGCATGACGTCGCGCGCGCAGAAAGTCGATGGCGGTTTCCGGCTGAGCGGTGCGAAGAACTGGATCACCAACTCGCCGATCGCCGACGTGTTCATCGTGTGGGCGAAAGACGACGCCGGCAAAATTCGCGGCTTCATTCTCGAAAAAGGTATGGAAGGGCTGACCGCGCCGAAGATCGAGGGCAAGTTCAGCTTGCGCGCGTCGAGCACCGGCATGATCAGCATGGACAACGTGTTCGTGCCCGACGCCAACCTCTTACCGAACGCACGCGGTCTCGCCGGCCCGTTCGGCTGCCTCAACCGCGCCCGCTACGGCATCATCTTCGGCGCGCTCGGCGCGGCGGAATTCTGCTGGCACGCGGCGCGCAAATACACCCTCGAGCGCACGCAGTTCGGCCGGCCGCTCGCCGCAACGCAGCTCATCCAGATCAAGCTTGCCGACATGCAGACGGAGATCACGATCGGCCTGCACGCGGCGATTCGGCTCGGTCAGCTGATGGATGCAGGGCGCGAACAGCCGGAGATGATCTCGCTGCTCAAGCGCAACTCGTGCGGCAAGTCGCTCGCGATCGCGCGCGTGTCGCGCGACATGCACGGCGGCAACGGCGTGTCGGATGAATATCACGTGATCCGCCACGTGATGAACCTCGAGGCCGTGAATACCTACGAGGGCACGCACGACATCCACGGTCTCATCCTCGGGCGCGCCCAAACAGGAATTCAAGCGTTTAATTAAGCGCTCGCTGGGGCCGGTTTGGGGGCGAGGTGCGGGCTAGGACGCCTGTGAGGAGAAGGTCTGTTCGCTGCGCAGGCGGTCGACGGCGGTTGCGTATTCGGCGAACCACCGGTCGAGCAGCTCGCCGTCGGCAAGCTCCGTCTGGAGGTCGGCCGGAAGTGCTGCCCGGAGGGTAGCAATGATCCGCCGATTGCTCAAGCGACCGAATTTATGGCGAAGCGTACGCCGCGCCACCTCTTGGGCGTCGGCACGCAACACGGCGTCGAGCCGTCGTTGGGTATCCGAGGTTTCCATCTGCGCTCCACGTCAACGAGAGGAAAGGCTGTATTATAGCATGTCGTGATACGTCGCGCAAATACGCCCCGCGGAGGCACGTCCCCGGGCGCAGGATGAGCACGCTCACGACTCTGAGAATAGGCCTGACGAACGCGAGGGCTACACGTGGAGACTGCCGTTCACGCACGAGATGCGGTTGAACGCGTCGGGGATCGGCCGGTGCCGACGACGCCGGGCATCTCGCTGCCCTTTGCCCTGGTGGTCCAGCGGGTGCTCCGGCCCAAGCGGATCTGGTACTCGCTGGCGGTCTGGCTCGAGGCGACCCCTTGGGCCTATGCGACGTTCACGGCGCTCGAGAAGCTGGTCAAAGGCAAGCTCTTCGGCTGCCGGATGTGCGCCCAATGCGCGTTGCCGAGCACCGCGTATGCGTGTCCCATGACCTGTCCAAAGCAGCTGCGCAACGGCCCGTGCGGCGGCGTGGCGGCAAACGGCGACTGTGAAGTGTATCCGGGCGTGCGCTGCGTGTGGGTCGTGGCGTACGAGCGAGCCGCCGGCGCCGGCCACACCGCCGACTTGCGGCGTTTGCAGCGGCCGATCGACAACCGCGAGTGGGGCAAGAGCTCGTGGGTGAATTACTGGCAGCACCGCGACGCCGGCCTCTGGACGGCCGACGCATCGTTCGCCGCCGCGCCACCGATCGAACAACGTTGATCCCCGCTGGAAGCCGGCTGCGCGACGCGCTGCGCGAGCATCGTTTCGCCGTTACCGCCGAACTGAGTCCGCCGCGCGGCGCCGATGCCGAAGCGATCCGCAAAGCCGCGCGCGAGTTGCACGACTGGGTCGATGCGGCCAACGTGACCGATAACCAAGGCGCGATGGTGCGTCTCGCGAGCTGGGCCGGTTCCGTGATCGCGCTGGCCGAGGACGTCGAACCGGTGATGCAACTGCAGTGCCGCGACCGCAACCGCATGGCGCTGCAATCCGATCTGCTCGGTGCGGCGGCGCTGGGGATCACCAACGTGCTGTTGCTGACCGGCGATCATCAGAAGTTCGGCGATCATCCCGAAGCGCGTGGCGTGTTCGATCTCGATTCGGTGCAGCTCTTGTGGATGGCGCGCACGATGCGCGACTCGGGAAAGCTGCTTTCAGGAAAAACGCTGAAGCCGCCGCCGGTATGGCTGATCGGCGGCGTCGAAAATCCGTTCGCCCCGCCGCTCGCCTTTCGCGCCGAACGATTAGGGAAGAAGATCGCCGCGGGCGCCGAGTTCGTGCAGACGCAGTATGTCTTCGACGTTACGCGCTTCAAGGCGTGGATGCAGGCGAGCCGCGAACTTGGGCTTACGCAACGCTGCGGCGTGCTCGCCGGCGTCGGGCCGATCCGCTCGCTGCGCGCGCTCGAACGGATGCAGCAGATTCCAGGCATCGTGATCGCGCCGGCCGTCGAGCAGCGCTTGCGCGGCGTGCCGGAAGACCGGGTGCTCGCGGAGAGCATTACGATTTGCGCCGAGATCATCACCGAATTGCGCGAGATTCCGGACCTCGCCGGCGTGCACGTGATGGCGTTCGGCGCCGAACATCTCGTTCCGGAAATCGTCGAACGTGCCGGACTCGGCCGGCGGGCGCACGCGCGGGTGAACGAACATGTTGGTTGATCTGCGGCCCACGGATCGGTTGCGCCAAGGCAACGGCGCCGTGGTGCAGAGCGTGCTCGGTTCGATCTTGCATGCGGTCGGTGATGAGTCGCTCGACCTCGAGAAGCTGCGCATCGTGTGCGACTGGGTGCAATACAAAAACAGCTTCCGCGATCCGGTGGAACTGCGCGCGATCGTGAACGGCAGCGCTAGCGAACGCCTAGAGATCGGCGTCGATTTGCGGCGCGCGGCGAGCGGAAAGCACGACGTGGCCGTGGAGATGGCGCGCGCGCTCGCGCGGCGCAGCGAGCCCGACCGGCTCTACCTCGAACCGTGGAGCCGCACGTCGGCGAGTTTGATTTGGAACTTCAACGCGCTGTACTGGAAGTCGCTCGGCCTCTGGGAAGAAGTGTCGGGCCGGCCGTACGAGCAGGCGTTGCCGGGCGGGGAGAGCGATGCGCGCAACGCGGCGGGTGCGCGCGATACGATCCTGCGGCTGTTTGCGATCTGGGATGGACTGGCCGAGCGGCGGGCGTTGCCCGATCAGCTGCACGTGCTCGAGATCGGCATCGGCAACGGCAATCAGGCCCGGGTGTGGCTCGATACGTTCGTCGAGATCGATCGCGAGCAAGGGCGCGACTACTATCGCCGGCTCCACTACCTCATGGGCGATTACTCGTCGCACTTGCTCGATATCGCGCGCGTGCAGTTGCGCGCACATGACGAGCACATCAGCGCGTTGGTGCTCGATGCGATGCGGCCGTCGAGCACGCTCGGATTCCTCAAGTACAAGACGTTCTTCGTGTACATCTCCAACGTGTACGACAACTTGCCGACCGACGAGATCGCGCGCATCGACGGCCATCTCTTCCAAGTCGAGTCGCGGGCGTTTCTCGCCAACGAATCTGCCGAAGCAATCGCGCCGACCGTAGGCGCGACCGTGCACGAATTATCCGACCTCATCCACCGCTTGCTGCGTCTTGGCCCGGAGTTGCTGGCCGATTCCGAGCCGAAGCGCTTCGCGGATGCGCACGCGGCCGTGCGCTTTTGGGCGGCGGTGTGGGACGCACTGGGGCTCGAGGAACGCTACGTCGCGCTACCGCCGCTCGATGAGTACGAATTCACCTCGGGCATCAACGGCGAAGTGCTCCGCCCGCTGATGGAGGCGAACGGCGACGTGCGCATGCACGTCAGCAACGGTGCGGCCGCGAGCTTCGTCGATACGCTGCCGCTCTTGCACCCGCACGGCATGCTCGAGTGCCACGATATTTTCGTGACCAACCTCGAGGGATATGCGAGCGGTTTTCGCGGGCCCGGGAAGTACGAAGGTTCGGTCGTGAACTGGGTCAACGGCAACGTCCTCACGGCGCTCGGCGGGCGGCGCGGCTTTGACGTGAGCTTCAAGAAGTTCGCGTTCCGCGCTGGTTCCAACATTACGACCATGACCGCTGAGGTGCGTGAGTGAGCGAGACGCTACTGCCGACGACGGTTGTCGGCTCGTACTCGGTGCCCGAGTGGCTCGAGCGCGCCAAGACGGATTTCCACGAAGGGCGCATCAGCCGCACCTCGCTCAACGAGATTTACGAGACCGCGATCAAAGCGGCGGTCAAAGATCAAGAGCGCGCCGGTGTGGACATCGTTTCCGACGGCGAACTTCGCCGCGACAACGACATCGATTACTTCCTCGAGCGTATGCCCGGCATCGAGTTGCCGACGCTAGCCAAGGTGCACTATTACGATTATTACGACGCGCACGTGCATGCGCCGCTCCCCTCACCCGAAGCCGGTGAAGGCTTACGTCTAGTCAAAGACTTCCAGTTTACGCGCGAACAAACCGACCGCCCGATCAAGTTTTCGTTCACCGGGCCATTTTCGCTCGCGAAGCGCATTCGCAACGAGGGCTATCCCGATGCGGAAGGCTTGGTCCTGGACATCGCGCGGCATCTCAACCGCGAAGCCCGCGAACTTGCCGCTGCCGGCGCGGCGCTGCTGCAGATCGACGAGCCGTTCTTAGCCGGATATCCCGAACAAGTGCCGTTGGCGGTGAAGGCGATCAATCTCGTCGTCGAAGGCATCGACGTCGAGTGGGCGCTCCACATTTGTTACGGCAACCGCCACGCGCGGCCGGCCTGGGAGGGGCACTACGATTTTCTTTTCCCGGCAATTCTCGATGCGCAGGTCGATCAACTGGTGCTCGAATTCGCGCGCAAAGGCTACGACGACGTCGCGCTCTTCAAAAAATACCATCCCGACTTCAAGCTCGGCCTCGGCGTGATCGACGTAAAGAGCGACGTCGTAGAAACGCCGGAACTCGTCGCCTCGCGCGTCGACCGCGCGCTAGCGGTGCTCGACCCGGAACAAGTGATAATCAACCCGGATTGCGGCCTGCGTCATCTCCCGGGCAAAATAGCCCTAGCCAAACTCCGCGCCATGAACGCCGGCGCCGCCCTCGTCCGCGACCGCATCCGCGGCCTCGCCTTGTCATCCCGCTCGGGATGACAAAGGAGGCTTAGTTTGCGCGGTACTTTGCCACCATCGCCGGATCGAACGTAACGCCCCAGCCGGGCGCGTCAGGCAACGTGTAATACCCGTTCGCGATCGTCCCGCGCCCGACGACCATCTGATGGAAGACCGGGTCGCGGTCCGGGTGATGCGTCTCCAGATACGTCCCGTTGTCGACCGCAGCGAGCAAGTGCGCGCCGACGAGCGGTTCGCCGTGGTGCGCCATCTCGACACCGAACGCCGCCGCCATCTTCGCGATGCGCAGCCACGCCGTCGGTCCGCCGCCCCAACTCGCATCGATATTGCAGATGTCGATCGCGCCGCTCACCATCAAATCGCGACAGCCCTGCGCCGTAATCTCGGACTGACCCGAACAAATCGGCAGCCCGCTCGTCGCGCGCATCGCCGCCATGTCCTCGCGGTCGTTCTCCCAGAAGCACGGCTCTTCCAACCAACGCAGGTTGACGTCGTGCACGAGTTGCGCGTACGCGAGCGCGTCGCGCTTGCTCCAGCCGCGGTTCGCATCGGCGCAAATGATGAAGTCGTCGCCCGCGGCTTTGCGCGCGGCACGCGTGCGCTTGCTATCGATCTCCGGCGTGCGCCCCGCCACCTTGAACTTGCAGCCCGCGAGCCCAAGCGCCAAATATTCCTCCATCTCGTGGCCATAGTCGAGTTCGGCCGAACCGTCGCGATATTGTCCGCCGATCGCAAGGATCGGTAACGACGAACGTGCGCCGCCCCACAGCACGTGCAGCGGAAGACCGGCAGTTTTCCCTTTGAGATCCCAGAGCGCGCTATCCAAACACGCCACCGCGCGCACGGCTTCGCGGCGGCGCCAGCTATGCAGATCGGTCCGCCGCCACAGCTTCGCCCACAAGCGCTCGATCTCGCTTGGATCTTCGCCGATCAGCAACGGCGCAAATTCCGTTTGCAGAAAGTGCAGAATGTGCGCGTGCACGTCGGCGCCGCCTTCACCGTTCATGCATTCGCCGACGAGGCCGTCGCTCGTGCGGATGCGCGTGATGATCGCGTTCTTTTCCGGCACGTGATACACGCTGCCGCGAAAGTCGTGCGCGAGCGGAATGCGAATCCAGATGAACTCGATATCGGTGATGGTCGCCAAGGGTGTCTCCTACTTGGGCTTACGCTATCCGATCCAGCGAACGGTTTCCGTGCGCAGTTGCGGATCGGCGGCCATCCACGTCCCATCGACGTTCTGATAGATCTGCTGTTCGTAGAATTCAACCGAAACGCTACGCGGTCCGTCACCCGGCTGGGGTGGTGCCGGCGGCTTGCGCGGGTTCGTGTTTTCCCGCTCCTGCTGTAAATTCCAGTGTTTGTCGTAGATCGCGCGACTCGCCCACAGCTCGCAGAGAATGGTCTTGTTCGCGTTCATTTTGCTGTGAAAGAGCTCGTATTGGAGGCAGCCCTCTTCCTCCGCTTCGGCGCGCCGGCACAATTCGACGCGCTCGGCGAGCATCGCTTCGGCAGCTTTGGGATTCGGATGCGTAACTGTTACTAGTACTCGTACTGGCATGCGCGCGCTGTTGCGCGATGCCGCTCGGCGTTCCTTTGCCCATCAGGGAGCCGGGATTGCCTTCGCGAGGCGTACGAAGTTGCGCACGAGCGGGTTTACTTCGTCGTGACGCCAGCACGCCGACACCTTGTTCACGATGCTCGTGGTGCCGACCGACTTGAAGACCACCGACGGCGGTGCGATCGTCGCAAACGATGATGGCAGAATCGTGATGCCCAAGCCGCACGCGACGAGTCCGATGAGCGTCTCGAGGTCGGCGATCTCCGAGACTTCCTTGATGGCTTTCGGAGTGAACCCTTGCTCGCGGCACAGTGCCATGACCTGACTGCCGGCGCCGGCGCCACCGCGGCGGGGATGCGTGATCAGGGTTTCTCCGTGCAAGTCGCTGAGGCGAATCCGCGCCTGCTTCGCCATCGGATGATCGGCCGGTAACACCACGTTCTGCTGCAGCGTCCATAACAGCTGCGCTTCGAGGTCGTCGTCGGGCTCGACGGCGGTTGAGAACGCCAACTCGATGCGTCCGGCGCGCAGCGCGCCGATGATGTCGGGGTTGCGCAGAATCGACAGTGAGAGGTTCACGTCGGGGAATTCCGACCGGAAGGCGCGCACGACCGGCGGCATGTGGTCGATCATCACCATCCCGTTTGTGCCGACCGTTAGGCTGCCGCGCAGACCGGCTTGCGCCTCGCGCGCGTGCTGGCCGCAGGCGTCGACCTCGGAGATGACGTGCCGGACCCCGACGAGGTAGACGCTCCCGGCCGTCGTGAGTTGGACCCTCCGCTTCGTCCGCTCGAAGAGGACGACGCCGAGTTCGTCCTCGAGCGCTCGAATTTGCTGGCTCAGCGAGGGCTGCGAGGTGTTGAGTGTCTCTGCCGCGCGCCGGAAATTCAAATGTTCCGCGACCGCCACGAAGTAGCGCAGGCGCCGAAAATCCATCGTGACCCTCCGTTTACTGAGACGTTTTACCTATCAATGTTATTGAAATTAAGTATTGGACGCCTCAGCGTGCCCCCTGCATAATTGTTTCATGGCGCAGAATGGGTCACGGTCACGCTTTGTCTTGGCGGGCGGTGTCAAGACGCATTACACCGAGTCCGGCGGCGACGGTCCGGTCCTCATCGCGATGCACGGCGGCGGCGCCGGGTCGTCCGGGGCTGCCGGGATGGGGGCGCTGATGTCGCTCCTGTCCGATTCGTTCCGGGTGATCGGGCTCGATTCGGTCGGCGGGTTCGGCGAGACCGATCCGAGCGGGCCGGTGACGTATGGTTTGCAGAGCCGCGTCGATCACTTGGCCGCATTCGTCGATGCCTTGTGTCTCGACCGGTTCACGTTGATCGGTAACTCGCAAGGTGCGTGGTGCGTCGCGAAATACACGATCATGCATCCGGATCGCGTCGAGAAACTGATCATGCTCGGCACTGGTTCGGTCGGCACGGCGATGGGTCACAAGATGCCGCCGTCCGCCGGCATGAAGTTGATGGACGGCTACGACGGCTCGCGCGAAGGGATGCGCAAGCTGCTCGAAGGCCTCGTGTTCGATCGCAGCAAGATCACCGAAGATCTGGTGAATCTGCGGCATGCCGCGGCACAAGCGCCGGGCGCGCCGGAAGCTTTCAAGGCGATGGCGCTCGCCAATCGCAAGCTGCAGAACGATCCGCTGTTCTGGCCGATCTTCGACATGCGCACGTCGCTGCCGGAGATCACCAAGCTCGTTCCATCGATCATGATCTGGGGCGAGAACGACATCTTCGCCGTGCCGGAACTCGGCCACAAGCTCGAGCCGCTGCTGCCCGACGTGAAGTTTCATTGGGTACCGAACGCCGGTCACCAAGTCCAGACCGACCGGCCGGATGTCGTGGCCGATATCGTTCGCGAGTTCACCGGAGCACGCCGAGCCGTCGCAACGTAATGCTCTCCGAAGCGGCGACCAGCCACTATGTTGCGGCGGGTACGGTGCGCGTGCATTACAACGAAGCGGGCAGCGGCGAGCCGCTCGTGTTCTGCATCGGCCAGGGCGCCGGTACCAGCGCCTGGGTCGTCTATCACCGCGTCGTCGAGGCGCTCGCGCAGCACCATCGCTGCATCTTGATCGACCAGCCGGGGTACGGCAAAAGCGATCCGGTGGTCGTGCGCGGCGAATCGCGTAGCACGATGTACGCCCGCACCGTGCGCGACGTGCTCGATGCGCTCGGCGTCGATGCCGTCACGATGGTCGATATGTCGTTCGGCGCGCAGACCGCGCAAGCGTTTGCCGTCGACTATCCCGGCCGCGCCAAGCGGCTGGTGCTGCACGCCTCGGGGATCGGCGGACCGACCCTATTCGGACACCCGCCGATGGCTTCGCACGCGTTCGTCGCGATGTACGCGGCGTTTGCCGACCCGAGTCTCGCGACGATGCGCGGCATGATGAACGCGTTTCTTTACGACGGTGCGCGGTACGGCGACGACGACTTGATGCTGCAGGCGCGCGTCGATGCGTGGACCTCGCGGCCGGAGCTGGACGAAGCGCGCCGCGCATCCGAAAATGTGCAGCGAGACCTCTCTGCGCAGCTCGCTTCCCTCACGCTTCCGGTCTTGCAGATGCACGGCCGCAACGATCTCATCGCCCCGCTCGAAAACGCCCTCCGGTTGTTCAACTACTTACCGAACTCACGCCTCGTTCTCTTCAGCCAATGCGGGCACTGGATCCCCGTGGAGAAGCCGGACGAGTTCGTACGCTACGTAACGGATTTCGTGCAACATGGATAACGCAGTCGCTTCCGGCATCGCAGGCCTCGTCGATCTCCAAACCGGTACCGTCAATCGGAAGATCTTTTCCGATCCCGAGATCTATCGCGAAGAGATCGAACGCATTTACGCGCGCTGCTGGCTTTTTCTCGCGCACGAGAGCCAGCTTCCGGCGACCGGCGATTACGTCAACGTCTACATGGGCGAAGAACCGGTACTGGTCTGCCGCGACGCCGACGGATCGTTCAACGCGTTCATCAACTCGTGCCGTCATCGCGGTAACAAAGTCTGCCGTGCCGATGCCGGGAATGCGAAAAGCTTCCAGTGTCCGTATCACGGGTGGACGTACAACGTACGCGGTGATCTCATCGGTTTGCCGGGTCACAGCGAACTATACCGCGATCAGCTGGATCGGAGTCGATGGGGCTTGCCACGCGTGGCTAAGGTCGATTCATATCGCGGAATGATCTTCGCCACGTTCGATCCGGAGGCACCGTCGCTCGATGAATTTCTCGGCGACATCCGCTGGGGACTGGACATGCTCTTCGATCAGGGCGATCTCGTTGCAGTGCCGGGCATGGCGCGTTGGACGATGGACGTCAACTGGAAGTTCGCATCGGACAATGCAATCGGCGACATGTACCACGGGTTCTGGACGCACCGTTCTGCCGTTCTGTCCGGCCATCGCTCCGGCAACGGCCAGGCGAGTTTGCAGACCTTGTCGCCGAGTCTCGAAAACGGCTTTACCATGGTCACCAAGTACGGTCACGGATTCAACGCGAACTTCATCGACAAGTCCCAGGTCGATCGCTCGTCGCCACTCTCGGACTGGCGCTTCGATCCGGCGGTGCAGGCGAAGCTAGGCCCGCTACGCGGCAAAGTGAACCGGGCGAATATGTTGATTTTTCCGAACCTGTTCGTAAATACCGGTTCGCGTGAGTTCATGCTGCGCCGGCCGATGGGTCCCGCAAAAATGGAGATCTCGAAGACGATACTCGTCGACAAGAATTTGCCGGCTGACGTTCAGCGGATGGCCGTGCGCGCGTCGAACCGGCACTTCGGTCCGGCGGGTATGTTCGAACAGGACGACGGCGAGAATTGGGATCAGAGCACCCTCGCGGCGCAAACGGCGATCTCGCAGCGCTACGACCTCAACTACGCGATGGGTTTGGGGTTCGGCCAGACCGTCGATGACGGCGCGAGTCCGCCGCGCATCGACACGCTGACGAACGAGCACGCGCAGTTTTGGATGTATCGCGTATGGGCTGAGTTCATGGCGGCCGGCTCGTGGCCGGAACTGCGCGCGTCGGCGCAAGAGCCGCGGGGTCGGATGTGAGCGCCGCAGCGATCGACCTCAATGGTGCCATGCAGCTGCAGTACGAGATCGAGCAGTTTCTCTATCGCGAGGCGGCGCTGCTCGACGAGCGGCGCTTCACCGAGTGGCTCGATTTGCTCGATCCGGAACTCGAGTACTGGATGCCGGTACGCAGCACGCGTTCGATGGGCGATGAAGCGAATGAATTCGCGAAGCTCGGCGAGGGTGCGTTCTACGATGACGACAAGGCGTCGATGGAACAGCGCGTGCGCAAGCTCTATACGGGCTTCGCCTGGGCCGAAGACCCGCCGTCGCGAACGCGCCACAACGTCTTGAACGTGCGCATTACCGACCGGAGCGATGGGCTCGTCACGCTCGAATGCAATTTCCTCGTCGTTCGCACGCGCCTGGCCAACGACAACGATATGTGGTCGGGGCTGCGCCGTGACGTCTTGCGCGAAGGCGCGGGCGGATACACGATCGTGAAACGGCATTTGTTCCTCGACCACGTTAGCCTCGATTCCAAAAACCTCAGTAGTTTTTTCTAAGCACGGAGTACGGCATGCAGAAGATCCCGCTCGATACGCTGCGGTATGCTACGGTCGTCGTCCACGACGCGAAGGCGACGGCGCGCAACTACGCCGATTTCTACGGCATCGAACGCTGGAACGTCACGAACGCGACGCCCGAGCGGTTGCAGGCGATGACGATTCGCGGCCGCGTGCCCACCACGCCGCCGCCGTACGACCTCAACGGTCCGGTGCCGGTGCCCGGACAGTACGGCTTCATATCGGCCATCGGCAGCACGCCCAGCGGCAACGTGACGTTTCAGCTCGTGCAGCCCACGAGCGGCCTGAGCACGTTCGAGGAGTTCCTCGTCACGCGCGGCGAGGGCGTGCACAGTATTTTTGCTACCGTACTCGACGCCGCGCCGTTCGCCGAAATGCGCAAGTGGCTCGCGAGCGAAGGCGTGACCGTCGCACAATCGTATCGCTTGGGTGCCGCGGATTACTATTACTTCGATATGCGCAAACTGCTCGGTTCGTTCTACATTCAAGTCGTCGTACCGCAGCAAGCCGATTGGGAAAAGACGATCCCGGTCGATGAGACGTGGGATTTTTCGGCCGAGGTCAAGCGCCCGAGCGGCGTCAAAGCGGCGTCGGAAGCGCTCGGCATCACGCACTTCGGCGTCGTCGTTGACAATCTCAGCGAGAAGCTGCCGAATTTCGCCAAGCTCTTCGGTCAGCCGGTGTGGCGCGGCATGCATTGGCGCACCGCCCCCGGTTCGCTCGAAGACACCACGAACAACGGTGTGCCCGTCGTGCACGGCTACTTCACCGGCCGCTCCGACCTCGGGAAAAATCCCTCCGGCTTACCGTTCGGCTTCGAGGTGATCCAGCCGACCGCCGGCCCCAGCCACTATAAAGAAGATTATCTTCAGGTATTGGGGCCGGGCATCCATCACGTCGACGTGCGCGTGCCGATGGCGGATTGGAATGAGTGGGAAGGCATCAACCGTTGGCTCGGTGACGACTTCGGCGCGCCGACGTGCATGAGCGGCTGGCTGCGCAATCACTCCGCGCTCTTCCACTATCAAGACACGCGCAAGACGCTCGGATACGTGACCGAAATTTCGGCGCCGCGCACGACGACGGTCGCGCAAAAGGGCTGGCAGCCGGATTATTGGTACGACTTCTCGGCTCAGGCAACCTGAGCGGAGTGCCGCTCGTTTACGGTCAGGCGTTATCGTTCTCGCCGCTGCTCTATCGCGAGCGCGCGCGATGGGGCGACGTTCGCGCTGCGCTTGTCGGCGACATCGTGCAGCCGCGCGCGGCGGCCGACGAAACGCCCGAACGGCTCGACACGTACGCGCAGCGGCTCGACGAGGCGTTCTGGTTCGCGGGCGAACGGCTCGCCGCGATGCGGCTCGACGCGCTCGTGGTGCTCGTCGCCGACAATGGACGAGTCTTCGACGATACGAACACGCCGCAGCTGCACGTGTTCGCGGGCCACGATATCTGGGGCGACGCGGCGCGTTCAGACCTCGGCGAGGCGCCCGATGCGGTGACGTTCCGCTGCGATGCCGTTATCGCATCGCAGTTGGCGGAAGAACTCGCGCGCGATGGGTTCGATGTCTCGGAGGCGCGCGGCGCGTTCCGGCCGCTTGGCGATCCGCAGCGCGGCGCCGTCGCGGCCCTAGTCGAACCACTCGACCGGCTTGTCGTGACGATCCCGATCGTGCCGATTCACATCAACTGCCACGTGGCGCCCGCGATTTCGGGCCGGCGTATGGCGCCGCTCGGTGCGGCGCTCGCGCGCGCGCTCGTCCATCAACCGGGCCGCATTGGGATTTTGGCGAGCGGCGGTCTCAGCGGCCAGCCCGGCGATGTGATGGCCGGCTGGATCGACGACGTGCTCGACGCGTGGGTGCTCGAACGCCTGCGTACCGGACGAGCGTCGGACCTCGGTTCGATTTTCGAGGTAGAGTCGCAATCGCTGCGTGGCGCGACATCCGAAATTCGCTTGTGGGCGGCAGCCGGCGCCGCCTGCGAGGCGGCCGGACTGCGCGCCGTGACCGATGAGTACATTCCCTTGCATCACGCTGCTGCCGGAATCGGCTTCATGCACTGGAGGAACTAACCATGCCCGTTGTTTTCGGAATGGCGTCGTCCCATGCGCCGAGCTTGTTTGCCGAAAGCTATGAAGGCTGGCAGCGCCTATGGCAGCGCTTCAGCGGCGAGACGCCGCAACCGCCGCAAGTCGGCGACGAAGGGCCGGAAGCCGTCGCCGGTTTCGTCGCGCGCACGGCGGCGAACTTCGCTACGCTCAGGCGCGAACTCGCCGCCGCGCGGCCCGACGTGCTCATCGTGTTGGCGGGCGATCAGAACGAGTGGTTCGACGAAGCGAACCTGCCGAACCTGATGATCTATGCCGGCGACGACGACATCGTCGGCTTCCACAACTTCGGCTCCGAAGATCACGAGCCGCGGCTCTTGCCGTGGGAACATCCCGACCGCTTCGGCGTGCGCCTGCGGGTCGACCGCGTACTGGGCGACCGGCTGCTGGACGGACTGGTGCGCGACGGTTTCGACGTAGCGATCAGCCGGCGTGTTCCGGTCGTCGCCGATCCCAAGCGCACGGTGCCGCACGCACTCGTGCGTCCGTTGCCGCTGCTGATGCCGGCGCTCGATATCCCGATCGTGCCGGTGATGATGAAGACGGTCGAACGGTCACCCGCGATTCTTAACGGCGAACGCTGCCTCGCACTCGGGCGGGCGATCGAACGGATCTGCCGCGACGTCCCGCAACGCGTTGCGATGTACGGCAGCGGCGGCATGTCGCACGATCCGCTCGGGCCGCGTTCGGGTTGGGTTGACGAACCACTCGATCGCTGGTTCCTCGATGCGCTCACCGCCGGAAAGCCGGATCGCTTGAGCGCGCTCTACTCGTTCCGATCCGCTGCGACCGAATCGGGCACGGGCGAATTGCGGACGTGGTTACCGGTTGCGGCGGCAATGGATGCCGTGCAGCCCGGCATTCACGCCACGCTCGTCGACTATTTCGTGGCGCGTAAATCCACATGCGGCAACGGCTGGGTGACCTGGACCGCAGACGTACCCAGTCTCCTGGAGGTTTGACATGCAATCTCGCCTGATGGCTCTCGTTCTCGCGTTGCTCGTGCCGTTGCTCGGCAGCCCGGCCGCTGCGCAAACCACCATGCCCCACATTCGTGTCGCGGCGCTCGCCATCGACGTCGGCGCGCTCTCGTATTTTGCCCAGCAACAGGGCTTTTTCAAGAAGCACGGCCTCGATGTCGAGATCATCACCGGAACGAACGGCGCCGCGATTGCGGCGGCCGTCGTCGGCGGTGCGATCGATATCGGCGATAGCAACACCACCTCGATCGCGACCGGACACGAGCGCGGTGTGCCGTTCGTGCTGATCGCGCCGTCGGGCGCGTATTCGAGCAAAGGGCCGACCGGCGCGCTAGTGGTCGCTAAGACCTCGCCGATCAAGACTGCCAAGGATATGGCCGGCAAGACGATCGGCGTCTCGGGTCTGCGCAACATCAGTGAGGTCGCGCCGCGCGCGTGGCTCGACAAGAACGGCGTGAGCAGCGACTCGGTGAAGTTCGTCGAGATCCCGTTCAGCGCGATGAGCGCCGCGCTCGCAGCCGGCCGCGTCGATGCGGTCATGGCGGAGGAGCCGGTGCTGACCTCGATCGTTCAAGGCGACGTGGGCCGCGTTCTTGCGAACGTCTACGATACGATCGCGCCGACGTGGGTCGAGGGCGGCTACTTCTGCACGATCGACTACGCCAAGGCCCATCCGGAGATCATCAAGCAATTCACCGACGCGATGGCCGAAGCCGCCGTGTGGGCAAACGCAAACCATGCCGCGACCGCCGTGATGCTCGCCGATTACGCGAAGACGCCGGTCAACCCGAACGTGCAGCGCATGTATTATCCGGAGCGCCTGCGCGCCTCGGAACTGCAACCGCTGATCGACGCTTCGGCCAAGTACGGTCTGCTCAAAGCATCCTTCCCGGCCAAAGACATCATCGCTCCGGGCGTCCCGCAATAGATAGGAAGTCATGACAACAACCGTTCCAGCGACCGCGAAATCGATTTGGGTCGATCTTCTGGGCGCCGAAGTTCGTTACTATGATGCCGCCGGCATCCGCACGCGGAGCATCGAGAGCGGTACGGGCGAGACGATCATCATGCTGCACGGCATCGGCGGCCACGCCGAGGCATTCGCGCGCAACGTCGTTCCGCTCGGCGAGCATTTCAACGCCCGCTCGATTGACTATTACGGTCATGGGTTCACCGATTACGGCGGCAAGCCGTTCGTCAAGGATACCTATGTCCGGCATCTGATCGACTTCATGGATGCGGCCGGCATCAAGAAGGCACATCTCATCGGCGAGTCGCTCGGCGGCTGGATCGCTGCCTGGGCCGCGATCGATTATCCCGATCGGGTGGGTAAAGTGATCTATACCGTCGGTGCGCACCTCAAGGTACCGATCGACGAGGCGACGCAGGCCAAGACCGCGGCCGGTCAAGCCGAACTCACGCGCCTTTCAAAACAATTCATGGCGGAGCCGAACCGGGCCAACGTACACGCCCGGCTGAAGTGGCTCTTTTACAAACCGGATCGCGACATCAACGACGAGCTGATCGATCTGCGCTGGGCGCTCTACCAGCGCGCGCTCGGTAAGCCGAATCCCGCCTCGTCGCTGGGCACGACCGAATCGGAACTCACGCCGGAGGTGCTGGCGCGCATTCCCCGGCCGATGCTCTTTCTGTGGACCGATCATAATCCGTCACAGCAAGCCAAAACGGCGAAGGCGGCGATGCAATACGTGAAAGACGCGGAGTGGGCGATGATCGAGGATGCGGGCCACTGGCCGCAGTGGGAACACCCCGACGAATTCAACCGCATCGTCACAGCGTATTTGAACAAGTGACGACGCGGCCCAGGCTCTCGCGCAGCTCGGCGCTGCGTTCGCTTGCGAGCGCTGGGCTTTTTGTAGCGGCACTGCCGCGAGCGCTCGGCGCCCAGACGCTGACGCCGATTCGTATCGCCACCTTCCCGACCGATTCCGGCGGACAGGTCTACTACGCGGCCGAACTCGGACTGTTCAAGCGGGCCGGCCTCGATGCGCAGATCACCTCGCCGAGCAGCGGCGCGGCGATCGCCGCGGCGATTGCCGGCGGGGCCTACGATTTCGGCACGTCGAACACGTTTTCACTGGCCCTCGCACACGAACGCGGCGTTCCGTTTGTCTTCGCCGCGGCGGGTCCGCGCTATACGAGTAAGACCTCGATTCAGGGTCTCGTCGTCGCGCGCGGCTCCGCGATCGTGAACGCCAAAGACCTCAACGGCAAAGTCATCGCCGTCGATGCGTTGAGCAGCATCAGCCGTTTGGCCACACAAGCTTGGTGCGATCAGAACGGCGGCGATATCAAGTCATTGCGTTTTCTCGAAATTCCGATCGCCCAGATGGGTGCGGCCCTAGCGTCGGGCCGTATCGATGCCGCTTCGTCGGTCGAACCATTTCTGAGTGCCGTCGTCGCCGACAACGGCCGCCTGCTCGCGAACCACTTCGATGCCGTGTCGAAGGACTGTCTGCTTGGCGAATGGTTCACGACAGCCGACTATGCCCGCGCGCAGTCCGACGTGATTCGGCGGTTCAACGCCGTCATGCGCGACGCCGCAGTGTGGGCGAACGCGAACCACGACGCCTCGGCGAAGATGCTCGAGAAATATGTGAAGATGGCGGTCGCACCCGGTGCGCCGCGAACGCTTTACGGCGAGCACTTACGGCCGGCCGAAATCCAACCCCTGATCGACGTTGCTGCCCGTTACGGTGCGTTGAAAACAGCCTTCCCCGCCGGCGTGATGATCGCCGCCGGCGCCGACTGAATCGCTTCGAGAGAAGAGGAAACGATGGCAGACCATTCCGACGCCGCCGCCCACGTTGCGTACACCGATCTGCGTGAGTGGCTTGCGGCCGCCGATCGTCTCGGCGAAGTGCGTACGGTTACCGGCGCCAACACGGAAGAAGATATGGGCCTTGCGGCGGAGGCCGTCGTGCGCGCGGATGACGGTCCGTGCGTCGTCTTCGAGGACATTCCCGGCTGCCCGAAGGGCTTTCGCCTGTTGATGAATATGTTCGCCGGCAAGCGCCGCGCGATGACGCTCGGGCTGCCGGAGCATCTGAGCAAATGGGAAATGAGCGACGCGTACCGGGCCGCGTATCTCGAACATCCGCGGATCATTCCGCACGAGATCGTCGCCGACGGTCCGATCTTTGAGAACATCATGCTTGGCGACGACGTCGATGTGCTCAAGTTTCCGGCGCCGATTTGGCATCAAAAAGATGGTGGCCCGTTCATCGGGACCGGAACCTACAGCATCACGCGCGATCCCGAAGAAAACTGGCTCAATGCCGGGACGTATCGTGCGCAAGTGCACGATGCGAAGTCAGTCGGCGTACAAATGGCCCCCGGGCACCACGGTTTCATCCATCGCGAGAAGTACTTTGCCCGAGGCGAAGCGCTGCCGCTCGTCATGGTGCTCGGCGGCGATCCGCTGTGCTTTTTCTATGGCGGCGTCGAAGCGCCGTACGGGACGTTCGAGATCGACATCGTCGGCGGCATGCGTGGCGCGCCGATGAAAATGGTGCGCGGCCAGATCACCGGATTGCCGTTCCCGGCCAACGCCGAGGTGGTACTCGAAGGGTATGTCACGCCCGATCGACTCGAGATGGAGGGCCCGTTCGGCGACTGGACCGGCCACTACGTCGGCGATGCGAGCAAGACGGCCGTGCTGGACATCAAAGCGATCTACTACCGGAACGATCCGATCATCGTCGGTGTGCCGCCGATGGGCGGCGGCCCCGACGAGATGGCGCGCTATCGGGCGATCATGCGTTCGGCGATGATCAAGCAGAACATCATGAACGCGGGCGTTCCCGACGTGCAGCAAGTGTGGTGCCACGAAGTTGGCGGCGCACGTTTGCTCCACGGAGTCTCGATCAAGCAGCGCTATCCGGGGCACGCCGTGCAAGCCGGTCACATCGCCGCGCAGTGCGGCGCTTCGGCATACGCCAGCCGCTACGTCGTGGTCGTTGATGACGACATCGACGCGAGCAATCTCGACCAGCTGCTCTGGGCGATGCTCACCCGGACGGATCCGGTCGAGTCGATTCAGTTCATCCGCGGTTCGTGGGACTCGCCGGCCGATCCGCGCCTACCACCGGAGAAGCGCGCCGTGCGTGACATGACGCACTCGGTTGCGGTGATCGATGCGTGCCGCCCATTCCACTGGCGCGACAAGTTCTCGATCGCAAACACGCCGACGCCGGAAGTCGCGCGGCTCGCGCGCGAGCGCTTCGGCTGGCTCTTGACCGGCGAGAAACCAAGCCTCGTCGGCGTATAGGCCCCTAGCGGGTGCGGCCGCGGCCGACGATCGGCCAGCGATCGACGACGGTGCCGTTGCGGTGAACGACGTATTCGTCGTACAAATTGATCGTCGTGTCGCAGTGGCTCGGCACGAACTGCACGGTTGCTCCGAGTGCGATGGCGGGTGTGCCGGCAAAGAGCAGCTTTCCGTGCTCGTCGCCGGCGAGACGGAAGTCGGCATCGACGCCGATCGCGCACAGCGGGCCGCCGTCGTTGCTGAGCGATTTGCGGCCGGCATCAACGACCGCCCACGTGTCGCGAACGCTGAGAACGGTCGCGAGGACGGTCAATGCGTTCTCGAAGTGAACGCCCTGCACGTCGCGATATTGGGAGTCCATCACCACGTACGATCCGGGCTGAACGTCCGTGATCGCATCGAATCCGGCGGCAAACACCGCCGACCCGGTGCCGCCGGTGGTCACGATATCGGTCGCGAGGCCCGCGACGGAAAAGGCGTCGGCGGTCGCGCATAGGAGCGACATCGCCGCTGCCGTAGCCGCGCGGCGCTCGTCGGTGCCGGTGATGTGCTGGACGTGGCCCTCATACCCTTGCAGTCCGCGTAAACGGAGACCGGGTAACGCGGCAACCGCTTTGCCGAGCGCAACGGCAGGCTCTCCCGGCGCCGTTCCCGTGCGATGCTGACCAACGTCGATATCGATGAGAACGTCGATCTGGATTCCCGCGGCGGCGACGGCGGCGGAAATGTGCCGTGCTGCCTGCTCGTCGTCGAGCACGATCACGGGTTGCGCACGCGGAACGAGTGCGACGAGCCGGCGAAGCTTCTCTTCGCCGACGATTTCGGTGGTTACGAGAACGCCCGTGATGCCGCCGTCGGCCAAGGCTTCCGCTTCGCCGAGCTTCGCGCAGCAGATGCCGACGGCGCCGCGGTCGAGTTGCATGCGCGCGAGCGTTGCGGTCTTGTGCGTCTTTGCGTGCGGGCGCAGCTTGACGCGGCCGCCGTCGAACTGCGCGGCCATCGCGTCGAGATTTCGTTCGACCATGTCGAGGTCGAGCAAGAGGGCGGGCGTGTCGACCTGCGCGATGTCCATCAATAGGCCACCGCGTACGATTCGCGCCGTGGATCTGCCCCGCTCTCGCGAACGCCGTGCGCGTTGATGCGAACGATGCCCGCGCCGCCGACGGATGGATGCAGGCGGGGCAGCACCAGGAGCTTGTGTCCGCGGAATGCCAGGGCTTCCAGCGTTTCATCGCCGACGGAATCTTCGATCTGCAACACGCCGTCCGGCCCGGCGAACCAGCGCGGCGCTTCAACGGCGCGTTGCAGATTGTAGCCGCGCTCGATCAGGCGCATGACGAGCAGCACGTTGGTGTACACCTGGCCCGCCGCCCCGGGCGTGCCCAGACACATCAGCAGCCGGCCGTCCTTGCGGACCATCAGCGGATTGAGCGTATGGACGGTGCGCTTCCCGGGAGCGAGGGCGTTCGGTGATCTCGGATCGAGCGAGAAGCCGGTCATCCGATTGTTCATCAAGACGCCGGTATGCGGGATCACGGCCGCGCTGCCGAAGATCGCAAAGATGCTCTGCAGCAGCGAGACGGCGTTGCCTTCCTCGTCGATGACGGCCGTGTAGCTGGTATCGCTCGCCGTGTTCGCATCGAAGGTCGGATCGGCCAAGTGCGATTCGACATTCGTGCGCGCGCGTTTCATCGCTTCGACGTGAGCGTGAATGAAGTCGGCGCTCGAGTCGGCATAGGTTGAGATCGGTGACGCTTCGAGCAGCCTTAGCGCTTCAAGTACGACGATGCCGACGGACACGGGCGGCTGGCCAACGAGTTCGACGTCGCGGAATCGTCCGAGTACCGGTTCGCGCCATTCGCTGCGGTAGTCGCGCAAATCGCTCGCCCGCATGGGCGCATTCGTTTCGCGCGCATAGGCATCGAGCGCCTTGGCAAACGGACCGTCGTAGAAGGCCGCCGCGCCGCCTGCGGCAATCGCCTCGAGCGTGCGGCAGGCGTCACCTTGCACGAGCAGCTCGCCGGCGGCCGGTGCCGTTCCGCGTGGAAAGAAGACCTCGGTCGTCGCCGGAAATGGCTGAAGGAGCGCGGCGTTGCGTGAGAGCGTGGTCGCGAAGAGTGCGGAGACCGGGATGCCGTTGCCCGCCAGCGCGATCGCCGGCGCCAAGACGTCCGCGAGCGGTTTGCGCCCGAATCGAGCGATTGCATTTTCCCAACCGTGAACGGCGCCCGGAACGGACGATGCGCGCAGCCCATGTTCGGGAATTGCATGACCGTACGCGGCGAGCGTCGCGGCTAGCGGTGCCGGCCCGCTGGCATTGAGCGCGTACGTCTTGCCGGTTCTTGCTTCGCTGTAGAGCAAAAAGAGATCGCTGCCTAAACCGCACGCGTCGGGTTTGAGGATTGCGAGCGCCGCTGCGGTCGCAATGGCCGCATCGATCGCGTTACCGCCCGACTGCAGCATGCCCAGGCCCGCCTGCGCTGCGAGATGGTGGCCGGCAACCACGATGCCGCTGCGCCCCATGACGATCGGTCGCGTCGTCTGCGCCCCGAGAGGTCCAAAGCTCATGATGCGTATAAAGTTGTCGGCCATCATTCCCGTGCCTGCGCTGCTCAATGAGGAGCCGTTATGTCTATGAACCGTTCACGTGCCCTACGCGTCCTCGGCGGTGCCGTCGCAGCCCCGGCACTCGTCACGGGGTTCCCGGCGATCGTGCGCAGCCAGTCGCTGACGCCCCTCAAGATCGGTATCATCCCGGTCGACGTCGCGGCCAACGCGTTTTACGCGCAAGACCTCGGGTTGTTCACCAAGGCCGGTTTCGCGGTCGAATTTCAGGTGATGGCGAGCGGACCCGTGCTGGCGCAGGCCGTTGCGGGCGGCGCGATCGATTTCGGCATCTCGAACGTTGCGACGATCGGCAACGCGCGTCTGAAGGGACTCCCGTTCCGCTTCGTCGCGGCGGGTGCCGTGGTGAATCCGGGGCAGAAGCCGACGGACGTCGTCATGGTCGCGCAAGATTCAACGATTACGCCCGGCGCGGCCATGAACGGAAAATTGATCGCGATCAATGGTTTGAAAGATCTCCAGGAGATCGAGGCGCGAGGCTTCGTCGATAAATTCGGAGGTGATTCGAGCACGGTGAAGTTTGTCGAAGTTCCGTTTCCCGCAATGGGCGGTGCGCTGGAAGAGAAGCGCGCGGACATCATCTTTCCGACCGAACCGTTCAGCACGGCGAATACCAAGGTAGGCAAAGTGATCGGAGACGCGTTCGACGGCGTCGGGCCGCGCTTCATGCTGCTGGGCTGGTTTGCGGCTGAAGGCTGGCTCGCGCAGAATGGTGCCACGGCAAAGAAATTCGCTGACATCATGCGGCAAGCATCGGTGTGGGCGAACGCGCATCAACCCGAAAGCGCCGTGATGCTGTCCAATCATACGAAAATGCCCGCGGAAATCGCGAGCAAAATCGTGCGCGCTGTCTACGGAACGACGTTGGACCCCTCGATGCTCACGCCGGTGCTCAACCTCGGGTCGCGTTACGGCTTGATTTCCAAGCCCGTTCCCGCGACCGACCTGATCTGGAAGCCGTAGTCGCGGCTTAGGCCCGATCGATTGCGAATGCCGCCTTGACGACACTCATTGGAAGTTCGTCGACGGCGGTGGGGTCGTGCGCCGGGATGTCGAGCGGCCCGAGTGCGCACTCGTAAAACGCAACATCGTGCCACGTGTTGAACTTGAACCCGGCCGCGTGGGTAACGCCCGTTTCGGTGAAACCGACGGCGCGATGCAGTGCGACGCTCGCATCGTTTGGTAGCGCGATACCGGCGAAGGCGCGCCGATAGCCCTGTCGTGCGAGCAATTGCAGCAGCGCGCGATAGAGCGTGCGCCCGACGCCGCCGCGCCGCGCATGTTCGGCAACGTAGACCGTCACTTCAGCGCTGAACCGGTACGCGACGCGCCCGCGAAATGAGCTGGCGTACGCGTAGCCGGCAACCGTGCCGTCCGATTCGGCGACGATCCACGGTTTGTTTGCCGGGTGGGTGCCGATGCGCGCGCGCATCTCGTCCACGTCCGGGGCAAGCACCTCGAACGAGATCATCGTGGATTCGACGATCGGCGCATAAATGGCCGCGAGCGCCTCAGCGTCGCGCACGGTGGCAAAACGCAGGATCATCGGGACTGATCCGGCCTCCACCGTGGCGAATCATTCCGCCGAAGATTGGAGGTTCACCATGGACCGTCGTTCGCTCATCACCGCCGCCGCGCTGGCCGGAAGTGCGCTCATCGTTCCGGCTACCGCCGAGGCGCAAGGCGCCGCATCGATCCTCGACCACTACGCGGCCGCGCTCAGCGCCCACGATATGGTCGCGTTCGCCGATCTATTTGCGGAAGATTACACGAACCACCAGGTGAGCGCCGCGACCGGACCGCCGCCGACCGGCGCGCCCGCCATGTCGCCCAAGCGCGGATCGGTCGCCTTTTTCGCTGCCCGGCTCGCCGGGATGCCGGATCTCAAGGTGACGATCGAAGCGCAGGTCATCACCGCCGACAAGGTCGCCGCGAGTTTCGTCTACACCGGCACGCACGGCGGCACGTACTTCGGCATCGCACCAACCGGGCGGCCGCTCCGCTTCACATCCTGCGATATTTTCCGGGTCCAGAACGGCAAGCTCGCCGAGCACTGGGGCATGGGCGATATTGCCGGAATCTTGGCACAGCTGAAGGCCCCTGCGACCTAAGCCAACAGGGCCGGGGTTGGGCGAATCCGAATCGAAGCGGGTCGCCCCCGTGCCGACGTAGCTCAGTTGGTAGAGCAGCTGATTCGTAATCAGCAGGTCAGCGGTTCAAATCCGCTCGTCGGCTCCAGCTTCAGGCCCGTGACCACGGGCTTTTTTCTTTGTGCCATTAGACTGGCATCGCGGATTCGAGTGCTTGTGTCACCTCTAGTGTCACATGAGCTGAGTCGGTGAATCCAACATCAATGCCTGTATGGCGATGGGCGCCGCTTTTTCGAGCCGATTAAGTGCCCGCGTTCGATAATGTCCACCTACCAAACACGCACCCGCCAATGGTTCACAGATCGTCCCGACCGATCTCCAAATCTACGACGACGCCGAAATGGTCGCTGGCCCAGATGCCGTCGATTGGTTGATCGAAGGCGAGTCTAGCGTCCAGCACGCGTGCGTGGGCTTTAGGGTGCGCGTCCCACGAGCCAACGAACACATAGTCGAAGCGGCTACGGTTGGCGGGCTGTTTCACAATCTGATCTACGACTGCACTCGCCTTAGGATTCTCCACCGTCCACGTGTAACCGGGGCCCTCGCCGGCGATCGCCCATGCATCGTGATAGAGTACGCTTCGACCGCCCAACGACTGGCGACCGGTAAGGTACCGGATGCTGGCGGTGTCCGGGTTTGCGTTAAAGTCGCCGGCGATCACAGTCGGCAAATCGCACCGATGGCGCGCGTCTAGATCGGTTATGGCAACCGCCTGGCGTTCACGCGCAGCCTCTGCACTCAATCGCCACGCTGCCGTCGCACCGATAAACAGGAACTCTCCCTCGTTCGGTACTTGAACCACAACGGCGAGCGTCGCCCAAGGCACGTCGACGGCTCCCGGAACCCGCAGATCCAGTACCTCGACTGCACGGTGGGGCCAGCGCGACGCGACGGCGCTACCACCATAACGTTCAGAAAACGGTGGCGCTTCACTCTGCATGTCGGCTTGATGGGTTCGTTGCATGTTCAAGCCGTCTAGAAGCGTATCGAGCATCCGCACCTCTGTCGTTTGCACGACTTCTTGGAAAGAGATGACGTCGGGATCGAGGCGACGCACTTCGCGGTTGATGGCCGGCAGACGACCGGGGTCGCCTTCGGTGTTCCAGACGTTCAGCGTCAGGACACGTAATTGCATAGTGCCATACTACCCATCTGAGGCGCGTTGCAACGCTAACTGTGCGGAACGTCCGTGGCGATGGACGATCTTCCACCGTCCGTCGATCCTTCGAAAAACTTCAGTTACCCGGATTCGCAACTGCTTCGGTTCGTCTGTGTCCGGCAACCGAACAGTCGCGATCTGGAATCCGGTCCAGAAAGCAAAGGTCCTGATCTACTGATTTCTGTAAGATCTCAAAGCGAGTCTCGCCGCCCAATCCGAATGACGCGGCATCCTCACGATAATGAGCCGCGACCTCAATAGCTCCCGTCACGCTGTATCATCGAGGACTGTGATATGTCGCATCACCCTCTTTCGTCACTACAGCGTCGAGTGGAGCCGGATTGCCATTGACATTTGCTTCAGCCGCGGCACCGCGCTCCGCGAAGAATCGCTCAAAATCGGTGCTGCTCATGACGGTTGCCTCCTCTGGATCACTTCGTGACGTCGACGAACGCGTCATCAATTGCGATTTGGCTGCTCGCGAGTGATTGGTCGACTAAGTAGCCGGACAGTGTCTCTAGTGTATGACGGTTGGGTTCGAGGCCATAGACAAACGGTTCGCCCCCGAAGAGGGCTTCGAACGCCTCGATCTCCGCTGACCCAGGTCCCGACTCGGTCGAACGTGCCAAGCGTATACCAGTGAGCTAGTACGCCGGCCTGAATATAAGCTGGTACGCTTTACCAGTACGAGGTCGTCCACGTCTAGCCCTCACGGCTGATTTCTTTACGCGATTCCGATATCAAACAGTTCGTGCAATGCGGTAGCTCCGACGGCCGTGACGATAACGGCACGGGTTCCCTGTTTACGTCGAACCCAACCCCGGCCGATCGCATGTCGTGCCAAGGCAGCCCCAGCTCTGCCGGCGAGGTGGAAGCGCCGCTCGCTCCAATCCAAACATGGCCGACAGAGGAGACGGCGAGCGTTAGCGGGCTCTATTTCGATTTGAAACCGCTCAAAAAAAGTCGCGCCGTCGGGGGTGAGCGTGCAGCCGTCCGGTCCGAGAAGGAGTGCGCCGCGCCGAACGAGTGCTTCGGTGAGAGTTACCCCGAGTTCGCCGGCCAAATGGTCGTAGCACATGCGTCCGCGGCGCAGGGCCGGATCGATACCGGGGCGTTTCGGTGCGGGCGCAGCTTCCCGTGGCGCTAGTATCATGAGCGCTTCGAGCATTTGCGCAACCTCGGCCGTCGCGATTCGATAATAGCGGAATCGGCCTTGCTGAACAGCTGAGAGCAAGTTTCCGGTGATGAGGCGCTGCAAATGCTCGCTTGCCGTGGACGGGGTGACATGGGCTGCGTGAGCGAGTTCGCGACCGGTCCATGCGCGGCCGTCCATGAGAACGTTGAGCATCGCCGCTCGCGAGGGATCCCCAACAAGTCGCGCGACCTGATCGGTGCGTGGGCCATCGATGGCTATGGCGTATTTCCTCTGAACCGGCTAAGCGTGGTGGGTCGCTTCTGGATAGTATTGCGCGGCCTCCCGACGATCGAACATGCCGTAATCGCGCACAACTCGCACGCGACGGTGCCACGCGCCACTGATGCGGTCATAAAAGCGCGCGCTAGCCTTGCATCAAGTATTCGCGTCACGAAGGTTGACGCGATAGAATTGATCCGCGGCGCCGATGCCGCCGACCCAACTCTGGCATCCTGGCACATTCGCTTTAACTTAGCGCCGAGTAAGAAGCAGCCAAGCCAGAGTATCGACCTCTTTGTTTCCACCGAAACAGGCGACGTTTGGAAACTGCCGTAGGGCAGCCCGAGTAGGCGCGCCTCGCGGCCGAATGCGCAATACTCCTACAGCTAAGATCCGTGCTAGTGGGCCTCGCGGTGTGTCACCACTGTGTCACCAAGTGTTCCCGACGCGGCCGTCTCGATCGGACTGGACCGGTGCCGACTCTCTCAGTCCTGGAGGAAAACCAACCCGAGCCACCTTAAGCGGATGGCTTCCTACGAACGGGCGCCGATTCGTAATCAGCAGGTCAGCGGTTCAAATCCGCTCGTCGGCTCCAGCTTCAGGCCCGTACCTCAGTGGTGCGGGCCTTTTTGCTTGCGCCGTGTCGGCCCCGTACTACTAGGTGCGTTTGCCGAAAGAACGGTTCCTAACCGCGAACGAAAATTGTCGGCTCTTGGCGACGGCTGGTGCGGCGGCTGGTGAAGCGCACCATCGCGCTGGTGCAGTGGTTGCAGAGCGACGGATCGTCCAACACAACCCGGTGTCTCTTGCAGTTGAGCTGCCCGCAACCGGTACAATGCCAAAGGGCCGCTGAGATGCACTTGTCGGGAACGCCCTGGCGAACGGTACGATGGCTACAGCGCGCAATATGTCGCCGCCGCTCAGTACGGCGGCGGTCGGTGAACTCATCTCCCAGCATTGGACGCGCACATTTCACGTTGCCGAGCGCAAAAACCTCGCGTGCCGAGAGCCGGGAGATGCCTACTTCGGAGCGTAGATGATGTCGGCGGCCGGGAACGATGCGAACTTTGCGTATCGTGCGGTGACATCGATCCAGGGTTGTATCTGCGCGGGAACGAGGCGTTCTTCAAAGTGGGGCCGGTGTTCGGCCGCAGCGAGCGCCGGATCGGCTTTCAAATACTTGACGAGGAACGGGACAACCTTATCCTGATTGGCGTTGCCCCAGCGCGCGGCCGCGACCATCGCGCTGACGAACTTCGTGACGAGGTCGGGATGCGCTGCCGCCCACTGTGACGTGGTGTACCAGGCCGTCGAGAGGAAGTTCGTCCCGATCGCATCGTCGCCGGTCGTAAGGAGACGCACGGTGTTGCTGCGCGTGGCGACCGTGATGAACGGTTCGACCAGATAGGCGGCATCCACGCGCCCCGCATTCAGCGCCGCGATCGTCTCGGGAAACGGAATCTCGATGAATTTCACCGTCGTCGAGTCGCCGCCGTGTTTGTCGATCCAGGCTCGCGGCTGATATTCGGCGATCGTGCCGAGTCCGGCACAAGCGAAGGTCTTGCCGTTGAAATCCTTGGCCGTCTTGACGGTCGATGCTATCGGTAGCATGATCGCGCCCGCGATCTCGCCCGGCACGAAACCGATCCCCGGGGTGATGGCAACGAACGGCAAGCCGCGCGAGTGCGCGACAGCGAGCGTCGATATCGGAGCATACGCGATGTCATAAGTGCCGGAGGCGACGGCCGCGGCGAGTGCCGGCGACGACGGATTCTGTGTAATCTGCACGTCGATGCCGGCTTTGGTAAAGAAGCCGTTCTCGGCCGCGTAGTAGATCGACGCCGCGGGCTCGATCGGAATCAGCGCGGCGCGAATCGCGGGCAGCGTTTGCGCATCTGCGCTGCGCAGCCACCACGGTGCAGTCCAGGTTGCGGCGACGGACTGGAGCGCTCGTTGACGGGTGACTCGCATAGCGTTGCCTCGGGAGCATGAACCGCAGTTGCCGGGCAGCGTTCGACGGCAGAGGGTCTGGGGGCCTGGCCCGATGAAGGCCACGCGACGTCTCCCCGTTTTGTGAGGTTTCGATGATGGCCGTAACCGAACGCGAACTGCCGCGCCCGCGCACGAAACTCGATATGACGACGACGAAGCCGGGCACGCCCGGCGGAACGTTCATGCGCCAGTTCTGGCACGCGATCGCCCGCAGCGAAGACATTTTGCCTGGACATGCGATTCCGGTGCGTGTCATGAGCGAAGACTACACGCTCTTCCGTGGAGCGAGCGGACGCGCACAGCTCGTCGCGCAGCGCTGCCCGCATCGCGGAGCGCTGATGCATCTCGGCTGGGTCGAGAACGACGACATCCGCTGTGTCTATCACGGCTGGAAGTACGACTGCACCGGCCAGTGCGTCGAGGCGCCGGCCGAAAAGGAAGGCTTCGCCAAGAACGTTTCGATCGCGACGTTCCCGACCGGCGAAGCGTTCGGCTTGATCTACGGCTACTTCGGAGCGGACGAGCCGCCGGCGTTTCCGCCCTATCCGGAGTCGCAGGGCGAAGGGTATATCGAAAGCTGGCCGGTCGAACACGTGCCGTGCAACTACCTGCAGTCGTTCGAGAACAGCATGGACGAAGTCCACGTTGCCTTCACGCATAGTCCCGGCGGCTCGCACGCCGCGCTCGCCAAAGATCTGCCGATCATCACAGCCGAGGAAACGCCGTGGGGCATGTTGCGTCACGGCAAGCGCGCCAGCGGCATGGTGCGTGAAACGCTGCACATCGCGCCCAACATCGTGCGCGTGATCGTGCCGCCCCTCTACGGCATGGACGGCGTGGGCGGGTGGCCCGAGATTACGTTCCACTTCACCCCGGTTGACGACGACAACCATCTCTGGATCATAACGGCCAAAGTCCAGGTGACGGGCGACGAGGTCGAGCGCTACAAGGAAAAACGCGCCGAGTTCTACGCCGCGCGCGCCGCCGCGCCGCGTATCCAGAACGTGGTGGACGATATCTGGGCGGGAAAGATTCCGTTCGACACCGTGCGCCATCCGGAGCTCGCCATCGTTCAGGACATCGCCGTGCAGGCCGGGCAAGGCCGCATCCAGGACCGCAGCACCGAGACGCTCGGGCGTTCCGATGCGGGTCTCGCGCTCTGGCGCCGTATTCTCGAACGCGAACTACAGATCATCGCCGACGGCGGAACGCCGAAGAAATGGCAACGCACGCCCGACGACGTCGTTCCCGTCGTCGGCATCCCGGGGAAACACTGATGGCCGTCACCGATCGTATCGCACCGGCGCGCAAGCCGCGCAGCAGCGTCGACCTTGCAACCACGAAGCCCGGGACGCCGGGCGGCATTTTCATGCGCCAGTTCTGGCACGCGATTTGCCGCAGTGTCGATTTGCCCAAAGGCCGCGCGCGGCCGGTGCGCGTGATGAACGAAGACTACACCCTCTACCGCGGCGAGAGCGGCCGGGCGCAACTCGTTGCGCAGCGCTGTCCGCACCGCGGCGCGTTGATGCACCTCGGCTGGGTCGAGAACGACGACATCCGCTGCGTGTACCATGGCTGGAAGTACGACTGCTCGGGCCAGTGCGTCGAAGCGCCGGCCGAAAAGGAAGGCTTCGCCAAGAACGTTCGCATCGCGACGTTCCCGACCGGCGAAGCGTTCGGCTTGGTCTACGGCTTCTTCGGCCCCGACGAACCGCCGGCGTTTCCGCCCTATCCTGAGGCGCACGGCGAGGGAATCATCGAAGCATGGGACCCCTCTGAGGTGCCGTGCAATTATCTGCAATCGTTCGAGAACAGCATGGACGAAGTACATGTGGCGTTCACGCATGCGCCCGGCGGCTCGCACGCTAAGTTGTCGATCGATCTCCCGATCATCACGGCCGAGGAAACGCCGTGGGGCATGATGCGTTTCGGTAACCGGGCTACCGGGCTGACGCGCTATACGTTGCACTACGCGCCGAACATCGTGCGCACGATCGTTCCGCCGCAAGCCGGGATGGACGGCATCGGCGGCTGGCCCACGATCACGTTTCATTTCACCCCGGTGGACGATGAGAACCACAAGTGGTTCGTCAGTGCCAAGGTCGCCGTTACGGGTGCGGATATCGAGCCGTACTGGACGAAGCGCCGCGAGTTCTTCGCCAAGTTAGCGGCTGCGCCCGACATCAACGCACTCGTGGAAGACATCTGGGCCGGTAAGGTTCCGTATGCCGACGTACGTCATCCGGTACTCGCGCGCGTTCAGGACATCGCCGTCCAAGCGGGTCAGGGACGCATCGAAAACCATGAAACCGAAACGCTCGGCCGCTCCGATGCGGGCATCGCGTTATGGCGCCGCATCCTGCAACGCGAACTCGAAATAATTGCTGCAGGTGGTACGCCGAAGAAATGGCAGCGCGCACCCGACGACGTTCTGCCTACCGTCGGCGCTTAAGAGAATGGGGCCACTCTCCCGTTGCGCTTACACTACATATCGGGTGGGGCAACGGTGCCGTCCGACCAATGCGAGACGGGGAGCATAAAAAACGTTTCCGGATGGCGCCGGGCGCGGGGGACGGCAGTTGGTTGCGTGCCAGACTCGCTTTGATGCGCTCGTGCATACGAATCCGCATGTCGCCCATTCACGCTGCCTTCACAGGCTCGTGGCACCATGACAGCTCCATGACATTGATCGACGCCATGCCGCGGATCCCTGACACATCCGAACGCAAGCGTCTGGGGCGCCAGCGCGGCATCCGTGAGGTCGTCTTTGGGATGCAGGATGGCCTCCTGACAACGTTGGGAATCGTCACGGGCGTCGGCAGCGCTGAGAACGATCGCGCCGCCATTCTCATCACGGGCGGTCTTGCGTTGCTCGTCGGCGCGCTCTCGATGGGCGTGGGCGAATACCTCGGAGAAAAATCCGAACGCGAGGTCGTCCAGAGCGCGATCGACTTGGAGCGGCGTGAGATGATCGAAATGCCGGACGAAGAGTTCGCCGAGCAGATCGCCTACTATTGCCTCAAGGGATTTACGCACGATGAAGCGCTCACGATCGTCAATCGTCTGGTGAAGAACCCTGAAATTTGGCTGCACGAGATGGTGCGCGACGAGTTCGGGATCGATCTTCGCGAGGCGGAAAGCGGGGGGTTGCGCGCGACCTTCGCGATCGCCGGCTCGTTCGCGTTAGGTGGCGCCCTGCCGGTACTGCCCTATGTTTTTCCGCTTCCGCTCGGTACGGCGATGTGGGTGGCCTTACTCCTCGCGGTCGTCGCTCTCTTCGGCATTGGTGTCTTTGCCGCGAGCCATACAAAGCGGAACCCGATTGCGAAGGGCCTGGAAATCGTCGCCTTTGGCGCGCTCGTCTTCGTCGCCGCGTGGGCATGCGGCCGCTACATCCCGCCGTTGTTTGGACACGGAGCGATCAGCGTCGGCGGCTGATGCACGCCGAGCTTTCAGGCGCCGGTTACGCTTCGCAGGACCGACGAGGTAATTTCGGTCTTCATGGTGACCAGCAGGGCGCGCAAACTGCGTTTCGCCGCACCGGCGAGAATCGTGCGATCCGCAACCGTTCCGATAAGGCCGAGCGGCACGCTATAGTGGCCCGCAAGCACCAACCGGCATGAAAACGGATCGATCGGTTCGACGCGCAGCGTGCCGTTGAATACCGGAAAAACGGCGGCGCCGTCGAGTGCCTGCATTTCGATCTGCGCGCCGTCGGGGGGGGTGCCCACATGCTCGCCGGCGCGAATCGTGATCTTCACGGAGGCGCCGAGCGTACCGAGCGAATGTGCGTCGTCCGGCAGCGCCCGCAACGCGTTGAGCTGCGACACGAGGATCGGCGCGACGTACGGTGCGCCGCTGGCGAGCGTTTCGATAATATGGATGTTCATGTCTCAATCACTATCCTGGCGCCCGAGAGCGAACTACCGGCGAAGGGATGGTGAAGCTGTCGCTTCATGTGAAGGTTCTGCGAAGGAATCTTCGGGCGATGTTCACGAGGGCTCGGTAGCGTTGACGAAACGCCACGTGACAAGCATGCAGCCGGACCCCTGCCTCGGAAGCCACGTCGAGATTCACTCGATGGCCGGCATCGCTTATAGCGGTGTGGTTCGGTCGATCCATCCGGCCGACGAGCTCGGTGAGCTGTTCGAGCTTGGTTCCAACTCGAATCCGGAGTATCAACGTTTCATCCACGTTGTCGATCGGGCCGTACAGATTCGGCAGATCGAACCAGAAACCTGACGCTTGAACGTTCCGCGAAGAACCCTACCGAACGGCGGTCATTGCGCCTTCACATAACCGGACTAGCATACGTCGTATGAGCAACGTATTCTCGCGCATCCTGGTCGGCATCGACGATTCCGAAGCCTCGACGAAGGCCGTTACCTTCGCGGCGCGGCTTTCGAGCGAACACGGCGGCCAACTGATCATCGCTCATTCCGTGAATTGGCTTCCGGTCATGACACAGATCGCTGCGTCCGGCGCGATCATCGATTCGACGCTGGTCATCGATGATCTCAAGGCCGAGGGCGAAGCCCTCCTCGATCGAGCCGTGAACGCGGCAAAGCGCTGCGGCGCGGACGCGCAGAGACGGGCGCTCGAAGGCGAGCCTGCGCAAAGCATCCTCGCTCAAGCCGCCGAGGCGAAGTGCAGCCTCATCGTCATGGGAACGCATGGCCGCAAAGGCTTGGAGCGCCTGTTCGTCGGCAGCACGACGGAGGCGGTGCTACGCGGAAGCACCATCCCGGTGCTGACCGTGCTCCCCGGCACGACCATTGCCGGGCCGGGCAAACGGTGTATCGAGCGCATCGTCGCCGGAGTCGATGCATCGGAGCCGAGCGACGCGGCTATTCAGACCATCTTGGACCTCCCGGCCGAGGACCGGCAACACGTCATCTTCTATAGCATTGCGGGCGCGCGCGAGGACGAAGGGGATCAAGCGCACCGCGTCGTCGGCAAGGCAGTCGGCTTGGCAAATGCGCGCGGCATATCCGCGAAAGGCCGCGTCATCGCCGGCCATCCGGCCGAAGCCCTGATCGCTGCGGCGCAGCTACAGGCTGCGGATCTCATCGTTCTCGGTAGCCACGGGCGGCGCGGACTTCAGCGTCTCTTCCTCGGTAGCGTCGCAGAGGGCGTCGTGCGGAACTCCGTGCTGCCGGTGCTCGTCGTAAGGACGAGCCAAGAGGTTCCCGTTGCTGAAAAGCGTTCGAGCGCACGTGCGGATGTCAGGATGACGTTCAGTCCGCAAGCGGAGAACGCACCGGGTTATTCAGCGAACTTATAGCCGATGCCGTGAACGGTCAGGATATAACGCGGACGGTTCGGATCGTCCCCGATCTTGTGCCGGAGGTTTGCGATGTGCTTGTCGAGGGTGCGGTCGAAGACTTCCGTTGAATCGGCACTGACGCTGTCCAGCAGTTGCGCGCGCGTGAGAGCCGCGCCGGAGTTGCGCAACAGAACGTCGAGGATGCGATACTCCATCGGCGTCAGCTTGACGAGTTCACCCTTGACGCGGACTTCGTGTCCGGTACGGTCGATCTCGAGATCGCCGGCACGCTGAACGTCATGGCTGACGCGCGTAACTGCGGGCTTGCGTTCGACTCGATTGATGATGTTCTTGACGCGTGCCACGACTTCGCGCGGGTTGAACGGCTTTGAGATGTAATCGTCAGCACCCAATTCAAGGCCTACGACACGATCGACGGTATCGTCGCGGGACGTTACCATCAGAATCGCCACGTCGGAGACCTTACGGATAGCTTTGAAGACCTCGACGCCCGACATCGTGGGCAAGTTGAGATCGAGCAGGATGACATCGTAGGCGTCAGCAAGCGCTGCGGTCACGGCTTCTGCGCCGTCGAATACACCGGTGACGGCGAAGCCTTCGTCTTGCAGGTAGCGCGAGAGGATCTCGACGATCGTTTTCTCGTCATCAACGATGAGCGCCCGTCGCTGTCTAATCGTCGTTTCCATGGCCAGCGGGTTTCGCCGACACAGGGGGGCTCCCTGGGGGAACAAGAACTTCTAGAGGGCACACCTCTTGGGGAAAAAAAAGGGACACGGATGGATAGAACCTTGCACGACATACGCAACGACTTAGCCGTTGCGATCGGAAGCGTTCATGCGTTCATCGACGGTAAACTCGAGCCGGATGAAGCGAACTTGCAGATCGTGCTCGAATCCTTGCAAGATGTCGACGCGGCCATCGGTCAGCCGCCCCTGCGCGCGCCGCAGGCGGATGCCGACGCCAAAGAGCGCTTCCTCAACGCCATTATCGACGGATCCCCGTTTGCGAAGGTCCTCGTCAACGCACGCGGGCGCATCGCGCTCGTCAACGCCCAAACGGAGAAGCTCTTCGGATACTCGCGCGATGAGCTGCTCGGCGAATCAATCGAGATGCTGGTCCCGGCGCGGTTCCGCCTTGGCCATCCGGCGCTGCGCTCTACCTTCACCGAATCGCCGGTCGCGCGATCGATGGGTGCCGGACGCGACCTCTACGGCCGGCGGAAAGATGGGAGCGAGGTTCCAATCGAGATCGGCCTTAATCCGATCCCGACCGATGGCGAGACGTTCACGCTCGCCGCGATCACCGACATCACGGAGCGCAAGCGCGCCGAAGAGTTGCGGCTCGTCCACGCCGGCATGCAGCTGCACGCAGCGGAGCTCGAAGAGCTCAATCGCGAGCTGGCCAATGCCTCGCGGTTCAAGACCCAGTTCGTCGCCACGATGAGCCATGAACTGCGCACGCCGCTCACGGCGATCATCGGAGCGGCGGAATTGTTGAACCGGCAGAAACTGGACGAGCGCGCCCAAATCAGCGCGCAGACGATCGAGGAAGCCGCCGAGGCGCTGCTGGCGTTGATCAATAGCGTCCTGGATTTCTCGAAGATCGAGGCCGGAAAACTCGAGTTGCAAAGCGCGCCGTTCGACATGGGGACGGTGGTCGAAGGTGCCGCCGACGTGGTTGCCGAGTTGGCGCGCACCAAAGGCGTCGCGCTTCATACATACGTCGATCCGGCGATACCGCCGTTGCGCGGCGATGCCGACCGGTTGCGGCAGATCATCTTGAACTTGCTCGGGAATGCCGTGAAGTTTACCGACCGTGGCTATGTGGTAGCGCGTGCGTTGCCGCTCCAGACCTTCGAACACGATGTCGTCTTGCGCTTCGACGTGCAGGACAGCGGAATCGGCATCGCTCCCGGCGTCGCGGAGCGCCTCTTCGAGCCGTTCGTTCAAGCTGACGGTTCGACGTCGGTCAAATTCGGCGGAACGGGACTGGGGCTTTCGATCTCCAAGAGCCTCGTTGAATTGATGGGTGGAGAAATCGGGGCGGAGAGCGAGCTGGGCGCAGGTTCGACGTTCTGGTTCACGGCCCGTTTCGAGCGCGCAGCCGACGGCGTCGCTCGCACGTTAGAAGGCATCGGCGGCGTCATCCTTACCGGTGACGACACGTTTGCGCAAATTGTCGAGCGCTACATGACGTCGTGGTCGATGGAAAGCCGGCGTGCCGAGAACCGGGACGACGTTCTGCAAGCGCTCCGCGTGGATGCGGCGCGGCAATGGGTCGCCATCGTCGACCTCGATAGTCTCAGCACGGTCGATCTCGGCGCCACGATCGACATCGTGAGCGCAATTATGCCGAAGCGCGTGATTGCCGTCGGCAACGACCGGCCGCTGCGCAAACCTCTGCGTCAGTCCCAGCTCTTCGATTCCATCGTGAAGGCGGTCATGCCCGATCATCCGCTGCCGGTCGTACCTGCGAGCGGCGTTCCATCGGACGCCGTCTCACGAGAACATGCTCCGGTGCTCGTGGCGGAGGACAACGCGCGCCTGCAGCGGCTGCTCAAGCTACAGTTCGATGACCTCGGTGTGCCGGTGACGTTCGTTTCTGATGGACGTCAAGCGGTCGAGGCCGCGCGCAACGAACGCTACGCGATGATCTTCATGGATTGTCAGATGCCGAACATGGACGGCCTAGCCGCGACGCGGGCAATTCGCGAAGAGGAACGGCGTAGCGGCAATGTTCGCGTTCCCATCAGCGCCATGACGGCCAACGCGTTCGCCGAGGACCGGGCTGCGTGTCTCGAAGCGGGGATGGACGACTACCTTCCTAAGCCGGTAAGACTTGCCGACCTGCGCGGCATGCTCGATCGCTGGTCGCCATGAAGCAGCCGGCCCTGGCTCAACGCAGCGTTATGCGATGGTCGCGCCGGATTGAACGGCCAGTTCCAGGCCGGTCTTGATCTCATCGAGCAGTTCGCGGGCGGCCGCCAGCGCGATGTGGTGACCGACGACGGAATCAAAGACGGCTCCCGCAAGACCGAGCGGCGGAACGTAAGCCCCGTCGAGGTCGAGGCGGCAGAAATTTCCGGCTTCTTCTTCAACGCTGAGAATTCCGCGAAACACGGGGTAGAGCCCGCCGTCGTGCGGGCGCCACTCGATGTCCATGATCTCGTATCCGGGATAGGAACGTGCGTGCTTGAGGACGAGATCGGCTCGCCGTTCGACGATGAGATCTCCGACCGTGATGCGCAGCGCAACAATCGGGCGACCGTTTTCAACCGGTAGGGACGCGACGTATGCCACCGCCGCCTGGGGTACCTTATCGAAGGGGCAAAGGACCGTGAGGCATTCGTGAATCTCGCTCATGACTCGAGGTTAGGCCCCGGTCGTGAAGCGACGGGGAACGGATACTTCACGAAATGTTCAACGAACGGCTACGATCGTACGACGAGTACCGGAAGGTCGCTGGCTCGGACGATATTTTCGGCGACGCTGCCGAGCGCGAAGCGGCTCAAGCCTCGGCGGCCGTGCGTACCGGCGATGATTACCGTTGCTTTGCGATTCTCGGCGGCGCCGATGATGGCGAGTCCGGGATCGCCATCGACGATTTCCATCGGCGTGTTTTCGGGAAGGCCCGCCCGGGTCAGCGCGCCGTTCACGATCGCGGTTGCTTCGCGCCGCAAGTCTGCGGTGAGATCCGCGGCCGCGAAGCCGAACGAGAGGCCGAGGGCGCCCTCATACAGACGCTGCGTGTCGACCACATGGCACGCGATGATCTTCGTTCCGATCGTCAGCGCTAGCCGTGCTGCGAGTGCAACGGCCGCATCGGCCGGTCCGGAATCGTCGACGGCCACGAGGGCCGTGGCGAACGGTGCGTCGGCAATGTGGTCCGCGCTGCGAACGGTGATCACCGGAACCCGGCTCATGCGCAAAATGCTTTCCGTCGTGCTGCCGAGGAACGTCCGTGCGACGCCGGTGCGCGCGTGTGTCCCGATAACGATGAGATCGCATGGGCCGGCCTCCGCCAGCGCAAGGATGCCTGCAATCGGGCGATCGTGCGCGCTCAGCAACACCGGCTCGATCGTCGCGGCGCGGCATTGCGCGGCTGCATCTTCGAGCAGCGCGCGGCCTTGGGCGTCGAGGGCCTCCAAGAGCGGCGTGGTATCGTAGAAGGCCATCGCGGAGGCGGACTGTGCCATCACCGGGGTCTCATCGACGATCGTCGCGATGCTGATCGTAGCGCCATGCGCCGCGATGCGGATCGCCAAACGCAGCGCGGCGCGTGCGGGCTCCGAGCCGTCGTAGGGAACCAGCAGGTGGGAAAAGGGCGGAATTGGCGTCGGCACCGACCTAGGATGTAGCGTGACTGTGAAGATCGGGCGAATCCCGGGCGAAGAGCACATGCAAGGTTAGCGACGTTTGGTTGCCTGGTTTCCAGGAAACACAACGATGCACGACATGAAATTCAGAACATTACGGCTGTACTCTGCCGGCGCACTGGCCATGTTTATCGCCCTCAGCAGCTCGATCGCGATCGCCAAAGGGACCGTGCGGGTCGACCAGCACGACGGCTCGGTCCAGAGGTATGCCGGCAGCGTGATCCGGGTCGTCGGCGATACGATCCGGGTGTTTAGTCCGGATAATCGCGACACGCTCATCATCTCGCACGCGGCATGCTCGTACATCGGCGAGATTCAGCGCTGTCTTCCGTATCGAATTGCCTTTCGCCGCAACGGCACGGATCACCCGATCGGCTTCGATCACGGCTCCGTGTACCTCAATCTTAGCGCGGCTGCACAGTCGCTTCCGCGATCGTCGACGGAGTTGCCGCCCAACGGCGTACTGGTCTTCGTGCGCACGGCGCGGGGTACGTCGATCGCGGTGCATGGCACGATCGACAAGGTGACACCCTGATGCGAAGGTTCGTATGTGCGGCCTGCATTGCGCTCACGATCGCCTCGACCACAGCCGCGTACGCTCAGCCGCGTGGCGGCGGCGGACGCACCGCCCCCGCGCAGCGGCCGGCCCCCGCGCAGCGGTCGGCCCCCGCGCAGCGGCCCGCTCCCGCTCCGGCTCCCGCTCGAGCGGCGATGCCGGCGACGCCCCAGATGCCTGTGGCGTCGCGCACCGGAGGGTTCCAACTCAACCGCGATCTCGCTCCAGCGCCGCAACGGATGGCGCCGCCCCAACGGACCGCGCCGCCGCAACGGACCGCCGCGCCCCAGCCGGTTGCCGCTGTGCAGCAACGCGGAAGGCCGAACGGTACGCAAATCGCGGTGCGGAACAACCCACCGCGGCAGATGCCGGGCAATATCGCAACGCGCCGGCGCATCAACAACCCGTCGTTCCATGGGAGTGCTTGGGGTTGGAATCGCGGCGTCACTTGGAACGCGGCGCCGACGTATTGGGGTGGTGGTTTCTGGGGAGCGCTCGCGTTTAGCGCCGCCGCCGCGCTTTTCGGTGAGCTTATGTCTTCCGGCCAAACGTACGAGTCGTATGCCGTCTATCCCGATAGTCCGGGAGCGACGCTGCTTGCTAACTACCAGCTTATGCAGACGCCATGCGGACCGCCGGACCTGGTCGTCATCTGGGGACCGGAGGGCAGTTTGATCTGCGCGATCCCCAATGATATCGTCGGACCCGGAGAGTATGACGTCGACCCGTCAACGCTGACCCTCGTATCTGAGTAGGCGCTCGTTTACCAAAGCGCACGATGTGGTCCTTAACTGACGCTTCCGTGGGCGAGCGGGTGGCTCAGGAGCGTTTTGATCTGCTTGCGCATCGCGGACTGGTCATAGCTGCGCAAGAGATTGATCCGGTTGCGCGCGGGATCGCCACCGTGCCAGTATTCGTAGATGTCTTGCCGCATTCCGAACGATGAAGCGGCTAGATCGTGGGCGAGGCGGAAGAGGCGCGATTTGTACTCCACATCGACGTCCTTTCCGTGCATATAGCGGTCGAGATAGGGGCGGATTTCGGCGCTGGCAAGATCGTTCTCGCTCGGTTGCATGATGATTCCCGACCCGCAGATCTCGCGCAGCAATTCGGTCATGCGGCCGGATGTCTGCGCAAACCACACGTGCAGCCCGCGACCGGGCCCTAGCGACCACTGACCGGATGGCGTGGGGCCCGCCTGGTGCTCGACCCCATCCATAGCGTGGCGCCAAAGTTCGCAATAGGTAACCATTTCGCCGAGCTTGGATCCGACTTCGCGGAATTCGATAACACCGATGGCCTCGGCCACCATCGTCGCAACGGTCGTTATGAGTTGCATACGAGTGTAGGCGCGGCAGAGATTCGCCCAGCCTAGGAAATTGAAGTTCACACTTCCGCCGCCGGCGCCCAGCATCTTCACCATCGGTGTGGGATCGTAGAGCATGAAGAGGCGGTTCCACGGAATGAGCACACGGTCGAAGAAGAGCATGCAATCCTGTTCGTCGAGCATCTGCAACGGGTGGCCCCAGGAACCAAACCAACGTGATACCGGCTCGCGCGCCAGTATCTTGAGTCCCGGAGTTGCCATCGGGATCGCGAAGGCAAGGACGCACCGCGGATCGTTGCGCATCGCAAACGTCGCCGATAGCGCGACGTAACACTCATTCGCATGGCTCGCGGCCGTCGATAACTGTTTGCCTCCGGTGACGATTACGCCGTCGAGCGTCTCTTCTACGACGTGGAGCGCAACGAGCTCGTCTTCCGGCACCTCGCGCTGCGCGTTCTGCGGCTGCGTGCTGCGGTCGACCTGCGGATCGCCGAGGGCGTGGGTGAGAAAGACGTCGTTCTGCAAGCAGTACCGGTAATAGTTTTCCAAATTCTCGCCAAAGTCGCACCGGGGATGCTTCACTTCGCTGAAACGATCTTTGAGATGGAGCGCCGAGATGATGTAGGGCGCGAGGATGTCGGGGCTACGGCCCAACTGTCCCCACGTGAACGCGTTCCAGAGCTCACTGTTGCGACGTTTACGCTTGAGATCTTCGGCAGAACGCGGCAGTAGCCACGATACGCTGGTTCTAACCCCGGATTCCGGTTCCAAAAACGTCATTTCGTCCCGGTACTCGGTGCTGCTTTGCAGATCGTAGCAGCGCGCGAGTTCGCCGATCATATCCGTAAAGGCCGGATGAACCGTGACGTCGTCCACGAGCTTTCCGTCGATGTAAACGGTGCGCCCGTCGCGCAGGCTCTCGATATAGCGCGCACCGGTCATTGCCCCTTGCGCGACGGGGTTCGAATTGGCTGCAGCAATCATATCGTTAGCGTTGCGCCGTGCCATGGCGGACGTGTGAAGATTTGGGGTCATGGTCTTCACAGAATCTCGACGGGACCTTCACGGGCACGCGTCAGCATGGGCGTGACTCAAAGGAGCATTCTATGGCACGCATCATCTTGGGCATTGCCTCCTCACATAGCCCTCAGGTAAGTACGCCGGCCGATAAGTGGCACGTTCACGTCGATCGTGACCGGGAGAGCCCGTATCTGGATTTCGCAGCCCTTACGGCCGCATCGACGCACGACATCGACGATCAGCTCGAGCTCGGCCGTATGCGCGCGAAGGATGTGGCGTGCCAAGCGGCCATTGCTGAGCTTGCGCTCTCGCTGGAGGATGCCGCGCCCGACGTGCTCGTCGTGATCGGCGACGATCAACGGGAGATGTTCCTCGACGACGGGACGCCCGCATTCGGAATCTTCCACGGCGACGCGATCGTCGATACGAGCCCCGATCCGCGCACGATGCATCCGTCCATCCAGCTCGCCTACTGGTCCCAGCACGCCGACGCGCCGGAGAGCTACCCCGTCCATGCGGGGCTTGCGACGCATCTCATCGGGGACTTGGTCCGCAACGGCTTCGACATTGCGGCATATGCTCAGCAGCCCGCCGGAAGAACCGTCGGTCACGCGTTTACTTTCGTGCGACGCCGTTTGATGCGCGAGCGCATCAAACCGATCCCGATCGTCCCCGTCTTCGTGAACTGTTTTTACCCGCCCAACCAGCCCACGGCGGCGCGCTGCTATGAGTTGGGGCGCGCGATCCGGCGTGCGATTGCTGCATATGGCGACGACATCACCGTCGGGATCGTGGCTAGCGGCGGCCTTTCCCACTTCGTCGTCGACGAGGCCTTCGATCGCTCCGTGCTACGCGCACTCGAATCCAAGAACATCGCCGAACTCAAGGCGCTTTCTGCGGAACGGCTCGTTTCGGGGACGTCGGAGCTGCGCAACTGGCTCGTCCTGGCCGGTGCAGTCGAAGATTGCGATATCGAGGTGCTGGATTATGTTCCGGCTTATCGTTCGACCGCGAAAACCGGCTGCGGCATGGGCTTCGTGCGTTGGACGGCTCCGCGGCTGCCGGCGGAGAACGCTAACGCCGTCGAACGTACTGCCGTACTATCTTCCGGCCAATGAGCAACATATTTTCTCGCATCCTCGTCGGGATCGATGGTTCGGATGCCTCGAGCGAAGCCGTTACGCTTGCCGCGCGGCTCGCTTGCGAACAACGCAGTCAGCTTATTTTCTGCCATTCGGTTAATTGGGCCCCGGTGATCTCGGGCATGGTTTCGGCGGGAACAATGCTTGGTGCGGCACCGATCGTCGCCGATCTCAAGCAAGCAGGACAGGCGCTGCTCGACCGGGCCCGAGACTCGGCTATGCGCGTTGGCGCGCTGGCCGAAACCCGGATGGTCGAAAACGACCCGGCCCGGCGAATTCTCGAACTTGCAACAGACGAGAAGTGTAGCCTCATCGTAATGGGCACGCACGGCCGCCAAGGGCTGCAGCGCCTCGTGCTGGGGAGCACCACCGAAGCCGTGCTGCGCGAAAGCACGATCCCCGTGCTAACCGTCCACGCCGGCATGAAGTATGCGGACGCTTCGCATCGCTGCTTTGAGAGCATTGTTGTCGGGATCGACGAATCGGAAGCATCCGATGCTGCGATTGCGGCCGTCCTAGAGTTGCCGGTCGATGAGCGGCAGCGGGTGCTGTTTTGCAGCGCAGCCGATCTTAGTAATGACGCACGCGAACATGCGCAGCGCGTTCTTGGTAAAGCGATTGGGTTGGCACGCGCGCGAGACATTGCGGTCAGCGGTCTCGTCATCAGCGGTACTCCGCACGAGGCCCTTCTGATCGTGGCTCAGCAACAAGGCGCGGATATTATCGTGCTGGGTAGTCACGGCCGGCGCGGATTCCAGCGGCTACTCCTCGGAAGCGTCGCCGAGCGCATCGTTCGTACCGCACCGCTGCCCGTGCTCGTCGTGAGGCTCCAGGAAAGCGTTCCGGCGCTAGCGCGTACTACGTACGGCCCGAAAGAGCAAGGCGCTAATTCCGCCGCTTAGCAGAAGCAGAATTGCGAGTACCTCCCACGCGTTGACCGCCCCGCGCGAGCCCCCGCAGCTCTCGACGGCCGCCGTGAGCCAGAGCATGACGCGAGCCAGGGGCGAAGGTTCGGCACCGGCGGCCTCGCGCGCGACGGTCAGGAGCTGCTCCGGCGTCCATGCGTTGCCGTCGATCGTCTGGACGAGGCGTCCCTGACGATCCAGGACGATTGCCGCTTCGGTGTGCACGAGCGTCCCGGGCCGCGTCCATTGCGTGGCGATGCCCATGCGCGCGGCTAGCTCGTCGATCGATGCCGGCGCGCCCGTGGCCAGCGTCCAGCGATTCGGTTGTGCTCCGTAGGCACGCCCGTAGGCACGCAGGACGCGCGGCGTGTCGAACTGCGGATCGAGCGTGATCTCGAGCAGGCGCACGGGCGCGGCGCCGAGCATGTGCTGCATGCGTTCGAACTTACTCGAAACGAGCGGGCACATTTGCGGGTCGGCGCAGCGGGTGTAGATGAAGCTAAGGACGACGGCGTCGCCGCGCAATTGCGCGATCGAAAACGCGTGCCCGCTCTGATCGACGAGCGGGATTGCCGGCACGGTATCGCCTGGCTGCAACGCCGGCACATACACCGCAACCGCGAGCGCGATTGCGAGTGTAAGTGCGTTCACCACGTACGCATGCCGGGTGCGAGGTAGGCGTGGGCCTGGAGCTGCTGGGTGACCGGACCCGCATAGGCGAGCAGCGCGAGGACGATCGCGATGACGGCCCACGTGCCGAGCCGGTCGAGCACCGGCGGCGTTTCCATTGCGTCCTCATCCGTGTCGGCGAACGCGAATGTCGGTGCGACTTCCGCACGCTTATTGGCAACGTACGTTCCGGTCGCCACGATGATGAACATCAGGATCGAGATGGCTACCAGCGTGCCGCCGAACGCAGCCCACAGCATCTCGGGGTGCCACGTGGCCGCGCCTTGCGCCCCCATGTAGCTGACGTCCGAGGTGCGTCGCGGCGAGCCGAGCAGACCGGCGAAGTGCATCGCGGTCGACATGATCGTCATCCCGACAAAGAACGTATAGACCTGTATGAGGGCGAGGCGCGGCGCGTATAGCAGGCGTCCGGAGAGCGCCGGGATCAAACCGTACGATGCTCCGATGAACGTCAGAGCGACCGGGCCACCCACCGTAATGTGAAAGTGTCCGACGATCCACATCGTGTTGTGCACGAGGACGTCCATTGAATACGAGTTATTCACGATGCCGCCGAAGCCGCCCGGGATGAAGAGGAGCATGCCCAAAGCCGGGCCGGCGAACACGGGGTTGCGCCAGGGCAGAAATCGGATCGTGCCCAGGAACCCGCGACGGCCGGCGCGCCGGGCGGCGATTTCGAACGAGGCAAAGATCGCGAACGCGGTCATGAACGACGGGATCACGACGCCGTAGGTCACGACGGTGTGGAGCCACTTCCAGCCGGCGGAGATTCCCGGGTCGAGGTACTGGTGGTGCAGTCCGACCGGTGTCGAGAGCAGTAAGAGTGAGACGAACGCCACGCGCGTCAGCGCGTCGCTGAACACTTTGCCGCCGAATGTCGTCGGGATCAGCGTATACCAGATCGCATAGGCGCCCATGATCCAGAAATAGACCAGGGGATGTCCGAAGTACCAAAAGAGCATGCGCGAGAGGCTGACGTCGATGCCCGGCGTCCAGCCGAGCGACCACGGAATCAGGAGCCCCATCTCCGCCACGACACCGAGCGTCGCGATAATCCACATGATGAAGGTCGTTGTCGCGATGAATGCCGGCAGCGGAATGCGCTTCGCCGGGTTCATGCGCTTGAACCAAATAACGTTGAAGATGCAGTCGAACGCGACGCACCAGGTACCGAGCACAAGCAGCGTTGCGCCAAAATAGAAGAACGGGCTTGCCTTGAGCGGGGCGTAGAACGTGTAGAGCACGGTCGCGTCGCCGTGCAGGATGACGACCGTCGTCAGCACGGTGCCGACGAGCATCGTGCAATAGCCGGTCCAGCCCAGGGCCAGCGAGCGTACGCGCGGGATCGTTTCGTAGACGCAATATGTGAAGAGACCGGTGATGAAGAACGTCGTAAAAACGAGCGCCATCAAGACGCCGTGCGCCGTCAGCATGCGGTAGTAGTCGAATGCCGGCGGCATCGTGATCAGGGATGCGCGCGACAAGCCCTGCAGCATCCCGAAGAGCGCGCCGACGCCGAGCACCAGGGTCGCGGTGTAGATGTGGGTGAGCGCGAGCAGGTTGCCCCCCGCGCGCGAAAGGGCTAAGAGCTGGCCGCTTGGTGCGGCAGGCCGCATCGTTACCGACATTACTTCACCACGACCTTGGCTGCCATGAGTTGATGACCGGCTCCGCAATACTCATTGCAGATCAAGAGAAACGTTCCGGGCGTGTTGAACGTGTGGGCCACACTGCTCACCCAGCCCGGGGTCACCATCGTGTTGACGCCGGTTTCGGGGACGCTGAAGCCGTGTTCGACATCGGCGCTGGTGACGTAGAACGTCACGCGGGAGCCCGCCGGAACTTCGATCGACGCGGGCGTGAACGAAAAGACGCGGGCGACGTAGTACGCCTCGTACGCGCCGTCCGCGATCTTGTGTAATCCCGGATGATCGAAAGGCGGCGTCTGAGAAACTTTGGTCGGGTCGATCGTTTGAACCCGGCTGGGCGGAACGAATCCATCGACGACGGCGGCGGTCGTAATGACGCCCAGAAATATCGCCAGCATGGCGACGCCGAAGAAGAGCCAGATCCGCTCGGAACGATGTATGTGCACGGCTACCACCGAGCCCGCAGCAGAAAGAACATCGCAAACCAGCCGATGAGGATCAGGCCGCCGAGCGAAAAAACGAAAAGGAGCGTCGCCGGAAGCGGCTCGTCGCGTGTAGGTTCCATGGGCAGAGCCTAGCCGCGAACTGTGAATGGATTATGAAGGCCCGGGGGGCTTTCTTTCGCAGGCGGCGCCCCGGGGTTCATACGGCGTTCAAGGCGGCGTGCAGATAATTCGCCATGACCAACCAGCGAGACGTCCAGGGACCTCGGACCGAGATATCAGTTTCGGCGCTTTCACAGTGCTCGTTCTCGATCGCTGAAGAATACGCGACGGAGTACCTCCTCCGGGCAGAGGCCGGAGGCCCGGAAGCGACGATCCGCGTTCCGTGGCCGCGGCCATTTTGGTTCTTGCGCCACCACGTCGCGCTCTCGTTCGGTATCCACGAAGACATCCTCGAGAGTGGCCGGCGGCACGACGAGGTGCGGTTTCACTGGAAGAGCGGTACACGGCTCCTGCCTGACTTTCGCGGCACGATGCGCTTCCGGATTGAGGCTCGGCATACGCGGGTGCACGTCGACGGCGGTTACACGATACCGCTTGGCCCCGCTGGATATTGCTTCGATCGGGTGGTCGGGAAACGGCTGGCTCGCGCGAGCCTGCAAGAACTCGCCGATCGCGTCGCCGCATACCTCACCGCTCGCGAGTCGAAGTGGCGCGCCACACATGCCGCAGTTGGCGAAGCGTCTTAGCCGGCGAGCAGGTTCACGGGTTCTTCCTATCCTCGGGTTATCGTAAGACCGATGCCCGTCGATAGCCCGGCGCAGCCCGCAAAGGCGAGCGCCGACCCAGCCGCAGACACACCCTCGCCCACCCCGGCCGCTCCTACTCCCGCTCCGCCACGGCGTGATCTGCGGCTGTTTGTGCTCGCCGGCGCACTCCTCTTGGGGGTCCTTGGGCTGGCCTCATTCTTCGCAGTTCGGGCGATTTGGCCGGCCGCTCCGGTGACGCACCTGCCGGTGAGCGGCCGCTTGGAGGGGTACCAAAGCGATCTCGGTGCAAAAGTCGGCGGGCGCGTGGTGTGGGTGTCGGTGCGTGAGGGGGCCGTTGTTCGCGCCGGTCAGGTGTTAGTGCAATTGGACGATGCGCAATCCCGCGCACAGGCGGCGGCGTCAGTTGCCGCCGTGGACGCTGCAGAAAGTCGCGCTCGGCAGAGCCAAGCAACGCTGGCGGTGCTGGCGAGTCAAATCAACGAAGCCGCACTCGGCGGCGAACAGGCATCCGCCGATACGCACGGACGACTCGCGCAATCGAATGCCGCTGCTGCCGCTGCCCAAGCGCAGGTCGGTCAAGCAGCGGCCGTACTCCGTGCGGCGCAGGCGACCCTCGCGCTTGCGGGTCTCGATCGGGCCCGCTACGACGCGTTGAGCCGCACGGGGGATGTCTCCGCGCAACGTGCGCAACAGGCCAACACCGCGTACCGGACGGCCGGCGACGAGGTCGCGCAGCAAGGCGAGGCGCTTGCGGCGGCGCGACGGAATGCCATTGCCGCAACCGGCGCGTTGGACATTGCCCGGAGCACGTCGTACAACGCACCGATCCACGCCGCGCAAGTCGTCACACTCGAGCGCCAACAGCACGAAGCGCAAGCCCAGATCGCTGCCGCGAACGCCGATGCAAACCAGGCGCGCGCACTGCAGCGCTCGGCTGAGGCCGCGCTCAACGATCTCACGGTGCGCGCGGCGAGTAGCGGCACGGTCATCGCGCGCGCCGTCGAGCCGGGCGACGTGGTTGCCCCGGGCCGCACGCTGCTCTCGATCGTCGATCTCGATCACGTCTACTTGCGGGGGTACGTGCCCGAAGGTGATATCGGGCGTGTGCGCGTCGGTCAACGCGCAACCGTATCGCTTGATTCCGATCCGCAGCACGCGCTCGATGCCCGCGTCGGCGAAATCGATACGCAAGCGTCCTTCACACCGGAAAATGTCTACTTCAAACAAGATCGCGTGGAGCAAGTCTTTGGCGTACGACTTGACCTGCGTGACCCGCGAGGCTACGCGAAGCCGGGAATGCCGGCCGATGCAACGATCGACGTTGGGAGGCCGTGACCGGCGCGGAATCAGTCGACGTTCGCGTTCGCGGTCTAACCAAGCACTACGGTGACGTCGAGGCGGTGCGTGGCATCGACTTCGACGTGTATCATGGCGAGATCTTCGGACTTATCGGTCCGGACGGCGCGGGCAAAACGACGACGTTCAACGTGCTCGCCGGAATTCTTGATCCCACGGCCGGCGACGTCACGCTGCTGGGTGAGCTGCCGCGTGTCGCGCGCACGAATGTCGGTTATCTCACGCAGCAATTTTCGCTTTTTGATGACCTGAGCATCGACGAAAACCTGCGTTACATCGCCGGTCTGCGCGACGTGGCGGCGGAGGCATTCGCAGAACGGCGTGGGCGCTATCTCGCGTTGATGGATCTGGCCGGCATCGGAGATCGCCTTGCGAGCCAACTCTCCGGCGGTATGAAGCAAAAGCTCGCGTTATGCTGTGCGCTGATTAGCGAGCCGCGCGTCCTCTTGTTGGATGAGCCGACCGTCGGCGTCGACCCTCTCTCGCGACGCGAGTTCTGGAGCGTCCTCGCGCGGCTTGCGTTGAACGACGTCACGATCGTCGTCGCCACGCCGTATCTCGACGAAGCCGAGCGCTGTCATCGCGTCGCATTGCTATACGACGGCGAGATTCGCGATCTCGGCACCCCGGCCGAGCTCGAAGCGCACCTGAACTGCCGGCGGCTCGAAGTACGAACCGCCGATGTCGCCGCGACCGAACGCGCGCTGGAGGCCGTTCACGATGGGATCGTCGACGTCCAGTCGTTCGGCGATCGCGTTGATGCGCTCGTGCACGATGCGACCGACGGCGAGCGTGTCGTCCGTGCGGCGCTCGCAGCGAGTAGCATCGCCGTATCGACGATCGACGACGAAGCGCCAACCCTTGAAAACGTCTTCGTCGCGCGGCTGCGCGAACTCGGGTCCGGCACGCCGTATACACCGTTCCCGGCGACGGCGCGATCGCGCGCAAAAGACGGCGCGCTCGCGATCGATGCGCATGGATTGACGAAACAGTTCGGCGCCTTCCGCGCGGTTGACAACGTGACGTTGAAGGTGGCTTACGGCGAGATCTACGGACTTCTCGGCGCGAACGGTGCGGGAAAGACGACGATCATCAAGATGCTCTGCGGTCTGCTCGCGCCGACGTCCGGCAGGATCGCGCTCGCCGGCCGGACCAGCGACTTGCGGGCGGCATCCCTGCGCCGGCGCATCGGCTACATGAGTCAGCGATTCACGCTCTACGACGATTTGTCGATCATCGAGAACTTGCGTTTTTATGCCGGCATTTACGGCTTGCAGTCGAGCGAGCGCGACGCGCGCATCGCGTGGGTCCTCGAGACCACCGGCCTGCGCGGACGCGAACACCTCCTCACCGCCCGCTTACCGGGTGGCTGGAAGCAGCGTGTGGCGTTCGGCGCTGCGGTGATGCACGATCCGGAGATCCTTTTTCTCGACGAGCCGACGTCGGGCGTCGATCCGCTCGCGCGCCGCCAGTTTTGGCGCTTGATCGACGAACGCGCTCGGGCCGGAACGGCGATTCTCATCACCACGCACTATCTGGAAGAAGCCGAACACTGTCATCGGTTGTGTTTTATGTCGATGGGGCGCATGGTGACGGAAGGTTCCCCAACGGCGATCAAAGCCGCGCAGCCCGGGCGACTCTTCGAGATTACGACCGATGCGCCCGAGCGCGCCGCAGCGGCTCTCGAGCGACTTTTCCCCGCTTGGCGTGTGGCATTGTTCGGTACGCGGTTGCACCTCATCGCAATTGAAAACGTGGACCTCGATCGAGCGGCGGACGCTCTGCGCTCGGCAGGCGTAAACGTCGTTCAGACACGCCCCCTCCCGTTCTCGCTCGAGGATGCATTCATCGGCACGATCGAGCGCCAGCCGGCTGCATGAACCTGCGGCGCGTGTGGGTACAGTGCCTCAAAGAACTGGTCGAATTTCGCCGCGACCGTCTGACGGTGGCGCTTGCCTTTGCCTTGCCGATCGGGATGCTCCTGATCTTCGGCTTTGCGATCCGGCTGCAGATCAAGAACATCCCGGTCGCAGTTCAAGACTTCGATCGCTCTCCGTTCAGCCGCGACTTCATCTCGCGCATCGGCGCGAGTCAAGAGCTCGTCGTCGTGCCCGAACCGCTCGGCCCCTCGCCTACGACGATCCTCGACGCAGGTAACGTGCGAGCGGTGATCGTGATCCCGCCCGGTACGCAGCGCGCGCTGGCGGCAGGACGCCCGGCGCCGATCCAGAGCCTCGTCGATGCGACCGACGTCGTCAACGCGTTGACGATCAAGCAGATACTCACGGCAACGAGCGCCTTCGTCGGCGCGACGTACGCGCCGCCGTCCGCTCCCCCTACCGTCGCTTTGCACGTGAGGATCTGGTTTAACCCGGGCGGTAACGAAGCGCTTTTCATCGTGCCGGGTGTCTATGCCGTGATCCTCGCGATGTTTCCGACGTTACTCGCCGCGATAGCGATGGTGCGCGACAAGGAACGCGGGACGATCGTCCAAGCCTACGCATCGCGGCTGCGCGCCTCCGAACTCATTGCGGGAAAGTGCGTCGCGCTCGAATGCATCGGGCTTGCGGAAGCTCTCGCGATCATGGCGATCGGCTTTGCCGTTTGGGGCGTGCGATTTGCCGGCGACCCGCTGCCGCTCTTGATCGGAACGCCGCTGTTGGTCTGCTGCCAGGTGCTTTTGGGCTTACTCATCGGGGCGCGGATGAACACCGTGACGTCCGCGATCCAAGCCTCGGGCAGCGTTAACTCACTGGTCTCGGTTCTCTTGAGCGGCTTTATGTATCCGGTGTTCACGATGCCGCCGTTCTTCCAATTGCTTTCCTACATCGTACCGGCACGCCATTTCATCAATATTACGCGTGACGCGTTCGTGCGCGGCGCGGGCTGGCCCGGTGTTTGGACCGAGGTTCTCACGCTGGCAGTCATCGCAATGGTGCTCGCCGTCGGCGCGTGGCTACCGATGCGGCGCATGCAGTTGCCGGACGAAGGGTGAACGGCGTGTTTTCATGGCGGCGGCTGCTCGTACTCTTACGCAAAGAGTTCATTCAGATCTTGGGCAATCGTCAGGTGCTCTACATTCTGCTTTTTCCGCCGATCGTGCAGGTGGCGATTCTCGCCTACGCCATGAACCCGCTCGTCAAGCACCTCGTGTTCGCGGTCGTCGACGAATCAAGGACCCCGGCCAGTCGGCAACTCATCGATGCGTTCACGGCAAACGGCGTGTTCGTGCCGCAGGGCCGAAGTGATGATGCAGCAAGCGTGTATCGAGCCGTTCAGAGCGGCACGGTCGACGCGGGCCTGGTGATTCCGGCCGACTACGCGCAACGCATTACGCGCGGCGAACCGGGCGACGTGCAGTTGGTCCTCGACGGTGTGAATAGCTTCGTCGCGAACCTCGGGGCCGGGTACGCGACCTTAATCGTGCAGCAGTACAACGCCCGGGGTAGCCCCTCGCCGCCGCTCTCGCCGCAAATCACGTTTGCCTATAATCCGGGCCTCGTCACGGCGTGGTTTTTCGTTCCGGGCCTACTCGGCGCGATCTTGATGATTACCGGACTATTGGCTTCGGCATCGGAGAGCGTGCGCGAGAAGGACGAGGGNNCTAGCGGCATCGCTCGCCGTCTCATGGCTTCTCTTCGGGCTGCCGTTCCGGGGCGACTTCGCCTTGTTTATGGGCATCTCGTCGATCTATATCGTGGCAGCGATTTCGATCGGAATCCTCATCTCGACGTTCGCGGCGACGCAGCAGCAAGTCGTGCTCATCTCGATCTTCACCGCGTTGCCGCTGATGATGCTCTCGGGCGCATTCGCTCCGATCGAGAGCATGCCGCCGATCTGGCAAACGTTATCCTTGATCAACCCGCTACGCCACTACATTACGATCGTGCGCGACATTCTTCTCAAGGGCGCCGGCTTCGACGTCATTTGGCCCGACGTTCTTGCACTCGGCGTATTCGCGGTCGTCGCCATCTGGGTGAGCGCGACGCGGTACCGCTCGCAACTGCGTTGAAAACCGGCCCGATCCCGGCTTACGCTGACAATTTCTCGCCGGAACCTCACGCCGGGTGCCGAAAACGCAGGATCGCCCAAGCAAGGGGCCGGATGTTCCCTCAGAGCCTTCATCGCGGCTAAGGAGCTTATGGGAATCGAGGATATCCTCAAGAAAAAGGACGAAAAACGCGGCCGCGGTGATGCACGCCAAGATGCCTACGAACGCGAGTTCCAGGCCCGGTTCATCTTCTCGGAACGCGTCGCGACGGGGTTGCTCGTCGCGCTCATCGGACTGCGCGATAAGGCCATCGGAGAACCCGTGCGGCTCCCGATCGCGGCCAAGCCGTCCGAGACCCCGGTGTTCATCGAGTGCGAAGGACTCGTCCGGCTCACGCTGCTGTGCCACATTCGAGCCGACCTGACGGGAGCCGTTTTTTGCTCGGCGATCGATCTCGGCATGTCGCGCAACGGCGGCAGGATCGTGCGGGGCACCTACGAGCCGGTTCGCGCGAACTCGGGGATACGGCCCGGTAAGCTCGGCGTTAGCGAGAAACAGTTCGCCCTCGACGCGACCATCTTTCGCAATGTGATCGAGGCGCTGGCGCATCAACTCTGATGGCGGTGTCTGATCGTCAGAATCAGGATCGTCGCCGCTAAGACGAGCGTCACGGCGTTTGCCGCAACGACCGGCGGCGATGGCTTATAGATTCCGTATACGAGCCATAGAGCCACCCCGACGCAGAACGCTACGTACATCCGAATCGAAATGCCGCTGAGGTCTCGCGTGCGCAGTGCGAGGACCACCTGTGGAACGAACGACAGCGTCGTTAGGCATCCCGCGAGCCAACCGATTACCTCAAGCATCGAGCGTCATTCCGGCGTTCTCATTGGATGAAGCACCCAAGCGCGCCTAGGCACCCGTTGTGCCCAAGGCGAACGGCGCGCCATGACTTCGACTACGATTTCCGCGCGGCGCACCCGGCCGCCGTTCCGTGCCGATCATGTGGGCAGCCTCCTGCGCCCGGATGCGCTGAAGACGGCACGCGATACCTACCTCGGACCGCAGACGCCGGCCACGAATCTCGGGCCCCACAACAGCGCCGAATTGCGCGCCGTCGAGGACCAATGCGTACTCGATCTTATCGCCATGCAAGAGGGCGTCGGATTGCGCGCCGTGACCGACGGTGAGTTGCGGCGGCGTAGCTGGTGGCTCGAACTGGTTCTCGGCTGGGACGGCTTCGAAGCCGACCGCACGGGAAACACCCGGATTCCCTGGCGCAATGTCAACGGTCCGACGCAAGGTTTCTCGCAACTCAAAGTGACGGGAAAGATCGGCTGGCGGCCCAGTTCGACCGTCCGCGCGTTCGAATTTCTCAAAGCGCACGCGAAGGCGATCCCGAAAGTGACGTTGCCCGCGCCCATCAACGTGCACTACTACATCGGCGATCCGTCGAACATCTCGAAGAGCGCGTATCCCGATCCGGCCGGCGTGTGGGACGACCTCGTCGCGGCCTACCGTCAGGAGATCGCCGCGCTCGTTGCGGCCGGCGCAACCTACATTCAATTTGACGACACGAGCCTGCCGTTTTTGTGCGATCCGGTGCATCGTGAGTACGTGCGTTCGTGGGGCGACGACCCCGATAAGCTGCTCCACACCTATGCCGAAAAGATGAATGCGGTGTTGGCCGGCCGGCCTTCGGATGTAACCGTCACGCTGCACCAGTGCCGCGGAAACCGCGAGGGCAATTGGGCGGCCGAGGGCGCGTACGATCCCGTCGCCGAGGTGCTCTTCAACGCGATCGACGTCGATGGTTATTTTCTCGAGTACGATACCTCTCGTGCGGGCGGCTTCGAACCCCTGCGGTTTCTGCCGAAGGGCAAGGTCGCGGCCTTGGGGCTCGTGTCGAGCAAAACGCCGGTGCTCGAAAACGCCGACGACGTCGTGCGGCGTATCGAAGAAGCTGCGCGCATCGCACCGATCGACCAACTGGCACTCTGTCCGCAATGCGGCTTCGCCAGTTCCGTCGGCGGGAACCCGGTGAGCGCCGATCAGCAACGCGCGAAGCTCCAGCATCTCGTCGACATTGCGACGCGCGTCTGGGGCGGCGTCTAAATTCGCCCCTCGCGGCGCATATTCGGCGGGAACAACTCGGCGGCCCGGAACGATCGCGGAATGAAACCGTAGGTTGCCATCACGTCGATCACGGGCTGAATCACGGTGAAGGATCGCGTCTCACCATACGTCACGCGGCGCATCGTCGAAACGAGTTCGGGCGCAATTTTGGTATGCTCGGCTAAGATCGTGCCGGTTGCGGCTTGATTGTTGTTTGCCCACTGCGCGGTCGTTCGGATAACCGAGAGTAGGCGGCCGGCTGCGTCCGGGTTTGCGTCGTACCAAGCCCGGTTGACGATCCAGCCGCTGATGAGCAGCGACGGCGCGATGCTATCGTACGGTAATCCGAGCACGCGAATATCGTTCTTGACCGCCGTCAGCGACGGTTCGACGACCACCCCGGCCGCGATGCGGTTCGCACTCATCGCCACCAGCATCTGCGGCGTGGTGATTTCCACGAACGTGACGTTCCTGGCATGCGCGCCGTTGGCGTCGAGCCATTTCATGACCGACGCTTGTTGCAGGTCGCGCAGCGATGTGACGCCGACGGTCTTGCCGTCGAGATCGCGAGCGTTGCGGATCGGCGAATCTTTCAGCGTGGCCAACACCGTCGTGGGGCTCGAACTCGAATACAAGCCGCACGGTGCAACGAGGTAGACATCGACGCCGTGCGCGTGGGCGGACGCGATCGACCCAATGTTCGCAATGGCCGTATCCAGCGAGCCGGAAATAACGGCGAGGGTCATCGGCGCGCCGCCGCCGGGAAGCGTCACGGGCTGTGCGTCGAGACCGCCGGCCCGAAAGAAATCTTGCGCTTGCGCATACAACGCCTCGCCGTAGCTTTCAATCGAGCTGACGCCGACCTTGAGCGGCAAGAGCGCCCGCGTCTGCGCAGCGGCAGGCAGGGCGCGAACGGCAAGGGCAGCGGCGGCCCCGGTAATGACGTGACGGCGTTTCATCGTATGCCGGCCGGGCGATCTATTTGCGGACGAGCACGATCTTGCCGTCGATGCCTCCGGCCTCGAGCGCCGCTAGCCCGTCGTTGACGTCGGCGATCTGCACGACACGATCGATGTGCGGCGCGAGCCGTCCGCCGGCGACGAAGTCTGCGAGGGTCGCAAGATCGTCGTCGAAACGTCCGAGGGCACCGTAGACGAACAGCGCCTCGAGGGTTGCCGGCACGCCTGCAAACGTCCCGAGTCCGATCGGGGCCGGTACGCTGCCGGCAAAGGTGACGGCTTTGGCATGCGGCGTTAGATGGCCGAGCGCATCGGCCAAGACGACCCCGCCGACCGCATCGATCACGCGATCGAAGCGATCGTCCGCGTTGAGCACGGTGACGACGCGCACCCGGTCGAAGTCGAACGTGTGACGCGCAAGCCCGGTCACCGTCGCGCCGGCAGCAAGCGCAAGTTGCGCGGCAACGTTACCGGTCGCGCCGCGTGCGCCGGTGATGAGGACGTGCTTGCCGATGACGTCTCCGAGCGCGCGCACCGCGCGCAACGCCGTCAGACCGGCGACGGGAAGCGTTGCCGCCACTTCGTCGCTCACGGCCGCCGGCAGGCTCGCGAGGCGTTCCACCGGCACGGCGACGAGCTCGCTCCAGGCGCCCCCATCGGCCAGCCCAACGACGCGCGTGCCTCGCGCCGGGCCGCCGTCGAGTGCGGCGTGCTCGACGATTCCGGCAACGTCCTGCCCCGGAGCCCAGCCGTTCGGGCGGCTCGGGATCAAGCGCGTTTCGCCGCGATTGATCGATGAAGCGTGGACGCGGACGACCGCGATTCCGGGCCCCGGTTCGGGCGCTGGGAGATCGACGACGATGAGCCGGCCGGGTGCCTGAGGCGACGTAACGAGTGCGTGCATGCGAACCTTTATTGTGTTCCGTGCGTGAACAGATGTACTCCAAGCGTCATCGAGAGCAGTGCTGCGACCGCGACTAACGCCACGGCGACAACAACGGCATGCCAGAGTTTCATCTATGCTTAGCGATCATATCTAGAGCATGCCGGATCGGGCGGCGAGACGCAATCCCGGTGCGTACGAGGGGCTATTGAACGCTTAAGAAAATCGAGCCGGTAGATGGTTGCCCTATCGTGGCCGGGTTTCTGGCTAGCGCTCGTACGTCCCGAGCAGAACGCGCCGCTCGACCTCGCAACCGGCGCGATCTTCGTGGCTGTAGCGCTGATCGTGGCGGTGCTCACCTGGCGGCGCCCGGCTCTGGGGGTAGCGGCACTCGTGGCGCTCTCGCCATTTGCACTCGCCCGCTACGTCGGTCCAACGTCGATTACGCTCGTAAAGGTCGGCTTGGTTGGATGCGCGATCGCCCTCATCGCGCGCCGTACCGACCTCGCTGCGTTCCAAACCGCTCCGGCGCGCACCGTAACCGCTGCGCTTGCATTTGCAATTGCCGCTATTGCGTTGAGCGCGCTGCATGCTCAGTATCACATGCCCGTCGTGCGCGAAGCGTTCAAGACGATCGAATACGCGCTGCTCTTCATCGTCGCGATGGTGGCGTACGCGCGCGACCCGGACGATCGCCCGCTCTGGATCGCGCTCGAGATCACGACGGCGCTCGTGTGCTTGAGCGCGCTCTCCGACTACGCCTTCGGCTCGCGCGCGACGTTTGCGATCGGCAGCGGGCTGGTGCCGCGAATTGCGGGCGTGCTCGAAGGACCAAATCAACTCGCGGGCTGGCTCGAGATCGTCATCCCGGTGCTCTTCGCGCGCAATCTCTTGCACCGGGACGGCGCGCTGCTCGCCGTCGTTGCGTTCGCGCTCGTCGTCGAAGTGCTCACCTTCTCGCGCGCCGGCATCGCGGGAACCATCATCGCCTGCGTGACGGTAACGGCCATCATGCGGCCGTCGCGCGCCGCCAGCGTGCGGATCGGCTTGGCGGCGATCGGCGCCTGCGCGCTTTTCGTGGGCCTTGGCGCGCGCTGGGGATTTCCAACGACGTACTTTTCGCTTCACGAAGTCGCCCAGCCCGACGACCACCTCGGTACGCGGGGCCAGCTCTGGAACGCGGCGCGCGAACTCTGGCGTTCTTCGCCCGTGTTCGGCGTCGGAGCGGGCAACTTTGAACTCGACCTCGGTCGCGTCGGTTTGCCGACGATACGCACGCACGCGAACTCACTCTATTGGCAGAGCCTCGCCGAGGGCGGCGTCGTAATGCTCGCCTCGACGCTCTTCACGTTCGGTGCGATTCTGTTCACGTTCGCGCGCTCGCAGGTGCGGCGCCCGATCGTGGTCGGGGTCTTTGCCGCCACGCTCGCGCTCGCGCTGCATCAGTTCTTCGACGACCTGTTCTTTTTCACCAAAGTCGGCACGATGTTTTGGCTCATGATCGGCGTGGCCGTGGCCGAACTTGCAGCGCGGCAGCTCTTCGTGCGGCAACGCGAACGCACGTTCGCGGCCGCCGTGGTAGCCTAACCGTTGCAGCGGGAAACGCCGCGCATCGCGCTCGTCACGCCGTTCTTTGGACGCGACGCGGGGCATCCCGACGAGCGCTTCTTGTTCGAATTCGTCGCGCAGATGCACGTGCGCGGGGTGACGATGGAAGTGATGACGACCTGCGCGCGGTCGGTCGACGACAATTGGTCGGCGAACTACTATCGCGCCGGGACCGACACGAGCGAAGCATTTCCGATCGAGCGCTTTCGCGTCGGCCCGCGCGATAGCCCAGCGTACGATGCGGCGCTCTTGGCCCTTGCCGGTGCGACGCCGGAGACGCGCGGCGACGACCTGACGTTCGTACGTGAAGGCGTGCGCAGCCCCGATCTGATCACCCATATCAACCGCGTCGTCGATGCCTACGACGCCTTCGTCTTCTGGCCGTACGAGTCGGCCACGACGCTCGAGGGCATTTCGGTCGTTGCCGAGCGAGCAATCGTCATGCCGCGTTTGAACGCGGACCCGCTTCGTTTTGCGCGCATCGTGCGCGAGCGGCTGCGCAATGCCCGAGCATTTTTCGTTCGCGACGAGGTCGAACACGATGCACTCGTGACGCTGCTCGGATCGGATATCGAACGGCACGTTCGCGTCATCGGTCCCTCGCGCGACGGCGCGATGGCGTGGGATGAAACGGCCCGCGCCGTCATCGACGCGGTCGTCGCGCTGCCGTCACTCGATGACGGCCGGTCGTTGCAGCAGGCACTCGCCCAAATCGCCTACCTCTATCCGGTGGTACGGCGTCAGCGAAGCGTGATCATCGCGATGCAGCAGAGCCGCTTCTGGAAATTGCGCAATGCCTGGTTTGCGTTCAAGAAGCGCAGCGGCTTTCGCGGCGAGGACACGTTGCTGCAGATCGCACCCGAAAGCGAAGCCGCCGAATTGAGCGCGGTTGCGGATCCATACTTTTTATGGCGCGAGCGCAACGCATTCCGCCCGGCGGATCGTCAGCGCTTCGCCCGTATCGCCGCGGTGCTCCCGCACCGGCCAACCTTCGGCGTCGTCATCGACGTGGGCGGCGCGGGCCCGGAGGCGCTCGAACGCACGATCGGCACGCTCCGAGCGCAGCTTTGGGGTGAGTGGCGGGCCGTTGTGGTCGCCCCGGCGCACGCGACGACGCGGCTCGATGCCTCCATCGACGCGCTGGTTGCCGGCGACGCGCGGATCGTGCGGACGACGGGCGATGCGGCGGGCGCCATTGCTACGGCAGGTACGGATTACGTGCTGCCGCTCGATCCCGGCGATGCGCTCGAGCCCGACGCGCTCTTGGAATTTGCGCTCGCAGCAAACGTCGATCCGGCGGCTGCGGCAATATACGCAGACGAGGACGAGATCGGCGAGCGTTCCGTCTACCGCTTTCCGTTCTTCAAGCCCGATTGGTCGCCCGATACGGCACTCTCACGCGACTATATCGGGCGCCCGTGCGCGATTGCGCGCCAACTCGCCCTCGACGCCGGCGGTCTGCGCCCGGCCCACGGCCCGGCGGCGTGGTTCGATTTGCTGTTGCGCGTGGCCGAACGCAGCGATCGCATCGCTCACGTGTCACGCGTCCTCTATCACCGCGCCGCGACGGCGCCGGCACAGTCGCCGGAGGCCGTGCGCGCCGTGCTGACCGAAGCGCTCGAACGGCGCGGCGAAGGTGGGACGCTCGTCGATGTACCGGTTGCCGGGAACGCGCACTTCACCGTGCGTTATCCGATCCGGGGTGACGAGCGCGTGTGCATCGTCATTCCCACGCGCGACCGGCACGAATTGCTGGCCGCGTGTTTGGACGCGGTTTTCGAGCGCTCGACCTACCAGAACTTCAGCGTGATGGTGGTCGATAACGGCAGCCGCGAACTCACCACGATCGCGCTCTTCGATGCGTGGCGGCAGCGCGAGCCCGACCGCTTCAGTGTGCTGGCGGCCGATATCCCATTCAATTTTTCGGCGTTGAACAATCTCGCGGTTGCCAAAACCGATGCCGAGTTCATCGTCATGCTCAACAACGACACGGTAGTGATCACGCCGGACTGGATCGAAGCGATGCTCGAACAGGCCCGGCGGCCGTCGATCGGCGCGGTCGGCGCGCTCTTGCTCTATCCGGACGACACGGTGCAGCACGCCGGCGTCATCATGGGGGTCCTCGGCCTTGCCGGTCACGCGCATCGCTATTTTCCGGCGCAGTCGCCCGGGCATTTCGGAGCGCTGCAAGCGCCGACGAATTATCTCGCCGTCACGGCCGCGTGCTTGATGATCGAGCGTAGCAAGTACGAAGCGGTGCACGGCATGGATGAGCGCCTCGCCGTTTCGTGCAACGACGTCGATTTCTGCTTGCGCCTCTACACGGCCGGCCTCCGTTCGATCTATCTGCCGCATGTGCGGCTCTATCACTTCGAATCGAAGAGCCGCGGCGGCGACGACACGCCGTCGAAAGTGCGGCGCACGATGGACGAAATCGCGATCATCCGCGAGCGCTGGCCGATCCTCGCACATACCGATCCATTCTACAATCCGAATCTGACGATCGAGGCGGAGGACTTCGGCCTGCGCCACTGAGATGAGATATTTGCGCGGTACGCCGCTGGCCGGCCTCGCGCGGCGCTTCCTCGAGGACGCCCGCCGGCGAGCGCTCCAGGCCGAAGACATCGTTCCATCCGAGGTTCACCACTTCGACCGCACGAGGTGGGTGATCAAAGAGCTAGAGTTCGGCGCGCGCATTTGGTGTTCGCTCAACGAACGCGCGATCAGCCGCCCGATTCTGCTGAACGCCTACGAGCCGGCGGAAACGCGGTTCATTGCGATGACGGTGCGGCCCGGCGATTTGGCCGTCGATGCAGGCGCGAACATCGGCTACCATACGCTGCACCTGGCACACCTCGCCGGTGAGGGTGGTCACGTCGAAGCGTTCGAGCCGATCCCATATCTCGCCCAGGCGCTTGCGGCCGGCGTCGCCGAGAGTGCATTTACGGCGCGGGTTACGGTCCATCGCGCGGCGCTGGACGAACGCCCCGGTACCTTGCAGATGCGGCGAGCGCAGAGCACATCGAACTTCGGCGGCGCGTATTTCGCGCCCGGCGATGTGCATCCGGACGAAGTCGAAGTCGCCGCGGTCCTCCGGCTCGACGATGTGATTGCCGGCAGATCATGCCGCTTCCTGAAAATGGACGTTGAAGGCGCGGAACCACGCGTGATTCGCGGTGGCCTGCAGACACTCATGACCGGCCGGCCGGTCATTTTGTCGGAACTGCACAACCCGCAATTGCAGATCGTCAGCCAAACCACGGCCGATGCATTTATCGCGCAGCTCTCGGCGCTTGGCTATCGGTGTTCCCGTCTGAATCCCGACGGAACGCGCGGACACGCACTCGATCGATACGCGGACCTCGATCCGGTCAACGTGGTGTTCGACCCGGTCGCTGCAGCTCGATCGGGTTGTTAGCCAGGAGTGAACGCTCCCCGAGACGGAACTTGCCGGACGGCCCACGCCCGCTAGAAAGTGATCGTACCATGCAGACTCGCTTCCAACTCTCGCGTTCGCGTATGCTTGCGGGTTCCGCGGCGACGGCGGCCATGTGGCCGAGCATTCTTCGTGCGCAAACGCCGGAGAAGATTCGAATCGCCGGCGTTGCGACGGACGATTTCACGCCGCTCTTCTACGCCATCAAGAACGGCCTCTATCAGAAGGCCGGCCTCGATGTGGAGATCGTCCCCACATCCACGGGAACCGTGGCGACGGAAGCGGTGATCGGCGGCGCGTACGAGATGGGCAAGGGGAGTTTGATCGCCTCGCTGGTCGCGCATCTCAAAGGCTTGCCGCTCACGATCGTCGGCAACGGCGCGGTATGGGATCCGAAGTCGCCGTTCTCGCTGATGGTAGCCGCTGCCGATTCGCCGGTGAAGAGCGGCGCCGATCTCAACGGCAAGACGCTCTCGACGGCGGCCCTCAACGATCTCAACCAGTTAGCGATGCGGGTGTGGATCGATAAGACCGGCGGCGATTCGAAAACCGTCAAGTGGATCGAACTTCCGAACTCGGCTGCCGGCGCGGCGCTGGCCGATCATCGGGTCGAGGCGACTTGCTTGAACGAGCCGCAACTCAGTGCTGCGATCGAATCGGGTAAAATTCGCGCGCTCGCGCCGTGCTACAGCGCGATCAGCGAACACTTTGTGTTTACCGCCTACTTCGCGCAGCCGGATTGGGCTGCGAAACATGCCGATTCGATCAAGAAGCTGCTGCGCGTTACGTATGAAGCCGCGGCGTATACGAACAACCACCATGCCGAAACGGCGGCGATGATGGCGGACATCACGAAGATCCCGCTCGCGACCATTACGAAAATGGCGCGCGTCAACGGTTCGACGAGCGGCGATCCCGGCTTGATCCAGCCCGCGATCGATATGGCGGCCAAATACAACAACATCGCGCGGCCGTTCCCGGCGAAGGAAGCCTACTTCAGCGGGTGACGTCGAAACCGTAGATCCATTCGATCTTGTACGCGTGCTGCGATGGGTTGAGCATCTTCTGCACGGCCATCCGAAGATTGCGCGCGATCCGCGCCCCCAGTGACGGCGTCTGGTTGACGCGGGCGACCTTGCGCGACATCAGCTGCACGCGCGACGCCCGCGGCAGACGAGCGGTTTGATACGCGCGCAGCGCGCGCTCCGGCGCCTCCGGCGCTTTTGCAAGTTCGTGCGCCAGCACGTAGCCGTCTTCGATCGCCATGCAGCCGCCTTGGGCGAGATACGGCATCATTGGGTGCGCTGCATCGCCGAGTAAAGCGATGCGGCCATCGACCCAGCGCGGCAGCGGGTCGCGATCGAACAGCGCCCACTTATAGCAGCGCTCGGCGTGTGAGATCAAATCGCCGACGACCGGACACCAGCCCTCATAGAGCCGCTTCACGTCGGCCAGATCGCCCTCGGCACTCCACGACTCTTGGCGCCAAGACGATTCTTCCACCAAAGCAACCCAGTTTACCAGTTCGCCGCGGCGAATGTAATAGTAGACGAAGCTCGCACCCGGGCCGATAAACACCGACACGTCGCCGGTCAGCAAGTCCTTCGGCAGCGTGGCGGCATCGGCGACACCGCGATAGGCGACCGTGCCCGTGAAGCGCGGCGAGTCTTTGCCGAGCAGATGCTCGCGCATGGCGGAATGGATGCCGTCGGCGCCGACCGCGACGTCGCAATCGAACGTCGTGCCGTCTTCAAACTGCAGCGTCACGCCGTCGGCGCGGCTATCCACCGCCCGGCATTTCTTGCCGAACTGCAGCACCCCCGCAGGCAGCTGGGCCGCAAGCGCCCCTTGCAAATCGGCGCGGAGCATCGTGTGGTAGCCGATGCCGTACTGCGCTTCGTAGACGCCCTTCATCTGCGTCGTCGCAATCGCCGCGCCGGTCTTTCCGCTCCGGACCACGTGGGCTTCCGGGACGAACGAAAAATCGGCGATCGTGCGCTCCAATCCGAGCGCCGCATACACGCGCATGGCATTCGGGCCGAGCTGCACGCCGGCGCCGACCTCGCGCAGTTCGCTGGCCTGCTCGAACACCGTGACGTCGAAACCGCGTTTGCGCAGGGCCAGCGCCGCGGTCAAGCCGCCGAGGCCGGCGCCGGTGACCGCGACCGTACGCGTCGTCATCCCCTGCCCGGAACGTAGATGAGTTCTTGCGCCGGAAATGTGGCAAAGCCGTTGTACTTGGCGGAAACGTCGATCAACGGTTGCATCGCGGCCGGCGTGAGCGCCTCCGCGTAGTGCGAACGTGTCATCGTCGCGAGTACCGCGGGATCGACCTTCGTGTACTTCGCGACGATCTGACCGCTCTGCGCTTGATTCTTGTTTGCCCAGACGGCCGTGTCGTGGATCACCGCCGCGAAACGCGCGACGGCATCACGGTGGTCGTTCGCCCACTGCGCCGTCGTAAACCAAGCGCCGATGAGAAAACGCGGTGCGATCGCGTCAAAGCCGTACTCGATCACCCGGCCGTTCTTGGCGGCGGCGCTAATGAAGGGTTCCGCGACCCAGGCCGCATCGACGTGGCCGGTGTCGAGCGCGGGCTGCATCGCGGGAAACGGAATCTCGACAAATTTTGCGGTCGACGAATCGCCGCCGTTGCGATCCATCCAGGCGCGAGCGGCATTTTCCGAGAGGCTGCGCAGGTTGGATACGGCGATGATCTTGCCGTTGAGATCCTTTGCCACGCGAACCGTCGAATTCGCGGAAAGAGCGAGGCCCGCGTTGCGTGAGGGCGAGATGTATTCGTTCGCGGGCGCGATCACGACGACGGGCACTTTCCTTTGATGGATCGTCGCCAGTGAGTCGACCGGGCTGTATCCGATGTCCACCGCATTCGAGGCCGTGGCGGCTGCCATAGCGGCGCTCGTTTGCATCGTTTGAATATCGACGTCGAACCCGGCCTTCGCGAAGAACCCCATATCTTTGGCATAAAAGACTTCGGCGGCCGATTCGATCGGCAAGGTGGCAATGCGGAGCGTCGCCGCGCTTTGGGCTCGCGCACCGGCCGTCGTCAAAAAGAGCGAGGCGCCGCCGAAGAGAACCGCCGACGCGCGTGCACGTGTCATCATCGTCTGCCGGACGTTGGGCCGGGATACGCGGCAATCCTTGCCCAGGGCTCTTCGCCGAGGGGCGCCAATCGAAGGGCTACGCCGTGCCGGAGGAGATGCCGTGAACCCAGCGATTGATGACCGTCCAGCGGATGCCGCACAAGCGGGGCCCGTGCCGCTCGGCAAGTTCGATCACGTGAGCGTTCCTTGCCGCGATCTCGAGGAGGCGACGTGTTTTTTCGTCGACGTTCTCGGCGGCGAAATGCGTGTCTCCACCCCGATTTTTGCCGAGGTCCGGCTGGGCGGCGCGAACATCGGTTTTGGCGCGCAGGGAACGACGTTCATGCAGCCGAGTACCGAATATCCCCACATCGCGTTTACCGTCGGACCAGCCGAACTCGCGCAGCTCAAGGCGTGGCTCACGCAGTGCGAGATTCCGACGTCGAACTATTGGACGCGTTTCGGCGTCGAAGCGCTGATGTTTTTCCGCGATCCGTCAGGCAACGTGTTCGAGCTCTATTGTCATACGGGATTTCCGGGTGCGGAGAGCTTCCCGCGCGGACCGGCGGCCGGCCACGGCTCGGCGGTCGACATCGATGCCATCCGCTACGATACGTGGAAGCGGCCGGCGATCCGCCGCTCGCGCGAGGTGGTCCCCGACTAGGAGGTCATCTCCTCGAGTTCGCGGCCGTTGCTCTCTTTGACGAACTTCCATACGAAGAAGAACGAGAGGATCGCAAAGGCCGTGTACACGCCGTAGGCGAGTCCCAAGCCGAGATTCTGCAGCGTCGGAAACGATGTCGTGATCGCCCAGTTGGCGAGCCATTGCGCGCAAGCTGCGACGGCGAGGGCCGCAGCGCGGATCCGGTTCGGGAATTTCTCACCCAGCAGCACCCACACGACCGGACCCCACGACATTCCGAACGACACGACGAAGAGGTTCGCTGCGAACAGCGCGGTGAGTCCGGCGGGGCCGCCGAGCTGCGGTTGGTGCGCGGCGTTGAGCGGCGCGCTCGCAAAGACCACCGCGAGTATGCCGAGCGTGAGCGCCATGCCGGCCGAACCGATCAAGAGTAGCGGGCGGCGGCCGACGCGATCGATCAGCGCGATGGCGATGAACGTCGTGGCGATGTTCACGATGCTGGTGATGACGGTGATGACGAGCGAGTCTTTCTCGGAGAAGCCGACGGCCTGCCACAGCACCGATGAGTAGTAGAAGATCACGTTTATGCCCACGAACTGCTGGAAAACCGACAGACCGATCCCGATCCATACGATGGGCAACAAGCCGAAGGCCGGACCGCGCAGATCGCTCCAATTGGGCGCGGTGTTCCGTTTGAGCGACGCCACAATCTGTTCGATCTTCACGGCGATACCGCCGGCACCAAGCATGCGGATCAGAACCACGCGCGCATCGTCCAGGCGGCCTTTTGCGATCAGATAACGCGGCGATTCCGGAATTTCAAACGAGCAGAGGCCGTAGAGCGCGGCGGGTACGATCATCGCGATGAACATCCAACGCCACGCGTCGAGGCCGCCGAGCGACGGCGCCTGCGCGCTGCCCGCGGCGGCCGCGATCCCATAGTCGACCAACAGCGAGATGAAGATGCCGGTGACGATCGCCAATTGCTGCAGCGATCCAAGCCGCCCGCGGACATTCGCCGGCGCGATCTCGGCGATGTAGGTGGGCGCGATCACCGATGCGATCCCGATCGCGACGCCGCCGATAACGCGAAACACCGATAGGAGCAGCAGCGAGTCGGCAAGGCCGCATCCGAGCGCGCTGATGACGAACAATATCGCGGCGAGGCGCATCGGAACGAGTCGCCCGCGGCCGTCCGCGATCCGTCCGGCCACGAGCGCCCCGGCCGCGGCGCCAAGCAACGCGGAAGCAACGGTGAGCCCGAGGGCCGCAGCTCCGGCATGAAAGTGGGCGGCGATGGCTCCCACGGCGCCGTTGATGACGGCGCTGTCGTAGCCGAAGAGGAAGCCGCCCAGCGCAGCCGTCGATGAGACGAGGAGGACGGCCCGCGATCGCGCGCGCGCGTCGTCAATGACGGGAGTGTGCACGTCGAGACGTATATCGCGAGTTCGAGCAAAGCCCTGGCCAGCGGAAGCCGGCGGCTCACAGCGAAAATCAGTCCATGTCCTTGCGCTATGCGATCCTGGGCGTACTTAGTTCGATGCCCATGACGGGGTACGACATGGTGCGGCACTTTGACGAATCCGTCGGTACGTTCTGGCCGTCGAGCCCGGCGCAAATTTACCAGGAACTCCGGCGCATGGAAGCCGACGGTCTCATTGCCGGGAGCGTTGCGCCCCGCGGGCAGCGCGCGGAAAAGCGCATCTACGACCTCACCGAGGGCGGGCGCCAAACCTTCAAATTGCTCACGCTCCAGCCGAACGCATATCCCACCGAGCGCGATGGGTTCAGGCTCCAGTTTTGCTACTTCGATCTCATTCCGAATGAAGTTGCACGCGATCATCTCGACGCGCACATCGCGCATAGCAAACTTCAGGTGGAACAGTTGCGCGCTCGCATCGACGGAATTCGCAATCGGCGATCGGTCTTAATTCAATCACGCTTAAATTCGCGGCCGCCGGAGATGCACGAGGCGATCTTGCAGTTCCGAATCCAGGCCCTCGAAGCGCACGTCCTGCGCGCGCAAGCCGAGATCACCTGGGCAAAGCGCGCGATCAAGGTGTTTGCTCACTTGGAATCTTCAAAAAAATAATCTTGCATTTAGTACTTCGGCGAGGTACAGTTGTGCGGAATTGATCGTCAAAAGGGGGCCGCGCCGGATGATTACCGCAACCATTGGACGCCGCGTCGCGAAATTGGCGCTCGCCGTGCCGTTCGTGTTGGCACTCGTCGCCGGGAGCGCCGGCGCCGACCAGCCTCCGATCAAGGTGGGCGTCGTCTTTTCGTTTTCCGGCGCCGGCCTCTACAGCAAGATGGTCGACCTCGGAATCGCGGCGTTCCAAAAGATGCACGGCGATACGGTCGCCGGGCGCAAGATCGAGATCATCCGCCGCGACGACGCGTATTCGGCCGATGGCGCGCGCCGGCAAGCGCAAGAACTAGTCGTTCAGGATAAGGTCGATTTTCTCGTCTGCTGCGCGTTTACGCCGGCAGCGCTCGCCGTGATGCCGATTTCCACGCAGACGAAGACACCGCTCATGATCATCAATGCGGCGACATCGGGTATTATGGCGGCTCACCCCTACACCTCGCGCTGGGGATTTACCGAAGCGCAAACGACGCCGCCGCTCGCCCGCTGGGCGCTGAAAAACGGCGTCAAGACGGCGTATGTGCTCGTCGCAGACTATGGCCCCGGCATCGACGCCGGCAAGTCGTTTGAGGAAACGTTCACGGCCGGCGGCGGAAAGATCGTCGGTTCCGTGCGCGTACCGTTTACCTCGCCGGACTATTCTTCGTACGTCCTGCGCATCAAAGATGCGCATCCGGATGCGGTGTTCGTGATGCTCTCGATGAACGGTATTTCGTTCTTGAAGGCGTTTGTGGACACGGGGCTCGCGAAGGATACGAAGCTCCTGTCCGTCGCCGATTTCGTTACGGAGAACAATCTCCCGGCGAGCGGCGATGCGGCCATCGGCGTCCTGAGTTCCTATGATTACTCGGCCTTTCACGATTCGAAGCTCAACCGCGATTTTGTGAAGGCGTTTCACGAAGCCGATACGAGCGGGCAGTTGCTGCCCGATATGATGGCCGCGGCGACGTACGACACGATGTCCGCCATCTATAAGGTCGTCGCGCTGCAAAACGGCACGCTCGATCCCGATAAAACCATGGAGATCATCAAGGGGATGAAACTCGATAGCCCGCGCGGCCCGATTGCGATCGATCCGGTCACGCGCGATATCATTCAAAACGTCTACCTGCGCAAAGTGGTAAAGCGCAACGGGCAATTGATCAACGTTGAATTTCAGACGGATTCGATGGTAAAGGATCCGACCGAGCACTAATCCACGTGGCAACGCTGCGGACGGTGCTCGTAACCGGCGCAAATCGGGGCCTAGGCCTCGGGCTCGCGACGCGGCTTGCCCGGCGTGAAGGCTACCAGGTCATCGCCACCGCCCGCGATCCGCAAACGGCGACCGAACTTCACGACTTGGCCGTGGAGACCGGCCGCGTGCGGCTCGAGCAACTCGACGTATCCCTCGAAGAGTCGATCGTCCGCTTCGCCGGCCGGCTTGGCGACGTCGATCGCATCGACGTACTGATTCATAACGCCGCGATCACGGGCTATCAAGAACTCGGCGAGCTTTCGATCGCCGCGTTCAGCACCGTTTTCGAGACGAACGTCTTCGGCCCGGCGGTGCTGACGCGGCATGTGCGGTCCAAGCTTGGGCGCGGCAGCCTGATCGTGTTGCTGTCGTCGTTCACCGGCTCGATCGCCGGCACCGACGGCCGCATCGGATTTCCGTATCGGATGTCCAAAGCCGCATTGAACATGTTCGCGCGTCAGCTATCGATCCAGTTGCGCGACGAGGGCATCGGCGTGCTGCTCTTGCGCCCGGGTAACGCCAAGACGCGAATGGGCGGGGCGGATGCACCCCTTGCCGTCGCCACATCGGTCGACGGGATGCTCGGGCAGATCGACAACTTCAGCCCGGCGGTTCACGGCGAATTCGTCGGCTACGACGGAAAGATCGTTCCCTGGTAGAGGCGCTCGATGATGCGCCGGGCGTGAAGGCCGCCGGCATCGGTGCGCATGTCGATGTTGCCGCGGCCGGGCTCCTCCAGCAGCCGCGCCTGCTGCGCTTCAAGCACGCTCTTATCTTCGAGCAGCGTAGCGAGCGCGTTGTCGTGGAGCTTTGCTTCCAGATCGGGCTCGTGTAAGCGAAAATTCCGCGCCTGCGAGAAGAAGTAATAGCACGATGTGGCCGTCGACGGCGTTACGCCGTGCATGCCCATGAATTGAACGCCGCCCGTGCGCCGGCCGTCGTACGCTCCCGTGCCCACATCCATGCCGCCGGTGTAGAGGCGGAGCAGCCCCGGTACGAAGTCGATCTCTTGCCACCGGTCGATCTTGCCGGCAAAGGCGTGCCCGGCCTTATAATGCGGCGGCGGCTCCGAGTTCGGAATCCAGCGGCGCACGTGCACGCTGTTTCCGGTTTGCGTCGTTTTCATCTCCGCGCCGGCGTGCGCGTTCGGATCGCCGCCGATGGTTCGCTTGTGAACGTAGCCGAGATGCGTGAGGTCGAGGAGATTATCGTTGAGCATCTCCCAGTTGCAGGCGATCTCTAAGAAGATGCTCGTCCACTGCCAATCCGGATCGGTATGATGCGGGTGTTTCGGGATGCCTTCCGGATCGGCCAGCGTTTGATCGCCCGGCCACACCCAGATCATCGCGTCGCGTTCGACGACGCGAAACGAACGGATCCGCGTGGCGTCGGGGACGTGCTGCTGGCCGGGCATGCGGACGCATACTCCGGACGCGTCGAACTCCAAACCGTGATAGGGGCAGCGAATGAGGTCGCCGTCGACCTCGCCGCCGTTCGAGAGCGGCATGCCGCGGTGGATGCAGCGATCTTCGAGTGCCGCCGGCGAGCCGTCGCCGGCTCGATACAGCACGAGCGACTGGCCGCAGATCCGGCGACCGAGCGGCTCGCCGGCAACCAGCTGAGAACTCCAAGCGGCGACATACCAGACGTTCCGCGGCATGAGATTGCGCAGCAGCATGGCTGAGACTCGTTTCTTAGGTCGGCACCGCAGCACGCGCGTCGGTGAGCGTCGCCGCGCGGCCGAATAGTTCAACGATCAGGTCGCGGTCCGGGCAGTAGCGGTCGGCGTCGTCGTCGATATAGAGCCAACCGCCTTGCGAGGGCTTGTGGAAATTGCCGCGATAGTCGATGGATGCGCCAAACGCGCTGAGTGACGGGCCGGCGCCGTCGCTGCCGGCCACTTGCAACTCGAGGCTTTCGTTTTCGGTGACATCGCGAAAGACGTTCATCGGCTCGCCGCCTTCGCGAACGATGTCGATCTGCTCTTTGAGGAGTTTCCGATAGGCAATCACGAGCGTATCGCTCACGCCGAGGTGCTCTTGCGTGCGGTCCACGATTTCGCCCTGTTGGTACCAGGCCACCATGTCTTGTCCGAGGACGTAATCCAGCAGATAGGCGCCGTCGGGTCCGCGTAACGGCACGTCCGCGTAGGGCACGACGTCTTGTTCGGGCACGTCCAGTTCGTCCGGAAAATCGTAGCAAAAATATTGCATGTGCCAGGTCGTCGTGTCGTCGATCGGCACGCCCAGTTGGTAGGAGCGCCGGATGCCGATATCGCCCGGCCCTTGAGCGAGCAGATACGGAAAGAGAATGGGATTGATGCCGATGGTCCACGCGCGATGCGTCTCGTCCTGGCCCGTCATGAGGCGGCCTTTGGTAAAACCGAAACGATTATGGATCGGCCGGTAGCGCGTTTCGGCGCCGCGTGCGATGTCTTTTGCTTGTAACGTCATCGTCGCGTTATAGCGCGCTTCCGGATCGTCCGTGAGCCGCCCGCTGCGCTCGAGCGCATATTGAAAGAGGCGCCCGTGGAGGTAGACGGCGTGGCCGAGATCGCTGCGATTCTCCATAACCTGCAGCCAGTTGCAGGGCAGCGTATGCGATACGATTTGCCGCAGGCCCGTCGGTTTGACGAAGAGATCCCAGCGCGGCAGCAGCGGCGCCGGCGCCGGGCCGAGGTACGCCCAAATCAGGCCGCCCATTTCTTCGACCGGATAGGCTTTGATTTTAACGCGGTCTTTGAACGTGCTATCCGGCGGTTCGAGCGGTTGTTCGAGGCACGCTCCCTGCGCGTTGAAAAGCCAGCCGTGATAACAGCAGCGTAACCCGTCCGCTTCTGGAATTCCAACCGCCAGGCTGGTCATCCGATGCGGGCAGCGCTCTGCGACCAAGCCGAGATTGCCGCTGCGGTCGCGGAAGAGTACGAGATCCTCGCACAGGATGCGCACTTTTGCTACCGGATTGTCCCGCAACTTCGCTTCCGGATAGACGGGATGCCAATAGCGGCGCATCAACTCGCCGCCGGGCGTTCCGGGGCCGACGCGCGTGAGATATTCGTTTTCCTCGCGAGTAAGCATCGGTTACGCGGCGCCCCTTCCAAGGAGGAGATTGCGGTGATGAATGCATTTCGAGATCGGCGGAAGGTTCGATGCGATCAGCGACCAGCTCTCACCGCGATCGGTGCTCGCGAAGATCTCACCGTCGGTCGTTCCGGCGAAGAAGCCAAAACCGCCCGGCCAAGTCACGAGCGTCGCCGCCTCGATATTGCCGCGCAAATGCGGAAGGGCGAGTGCTTCCCACGTTTGTCCGTGGTCGCGGCTGCGCGCGACCGTCGAGCGGGCGTCACCGGTCTTACGCCAGACGTCGGGAGCGGTACCGCCGCCCGTTGCGAAGACGACCCCGTCGGTTTCCGGCGAGCAAAACATTGCGTCCGGATAAGCAATCCGCATTTGGGGCGTGGTGCGATGGGACCACGTGCGTCCCGCGTCGCTGCTATACGTGATGCCGTCGCCGCCCGGGACGTAGAACTCGGCGGGGTTGTGCGGGTTGAAAACGACGCGGTGAACGTCTTTGTTGAGCACGTAGGTATCGTCTTGAAAGTGGAGTTCTTCGAACGTGGCACCGCTATCGACGCTGCGAAGCAGCGCTCCCTGTTCGATTGAAACGTAGATCGTGTGCGGCGCGCGCGGGTCGACGTCGATATGCTTCACGTGGGCGATGTGCGGCGGCGCCGGGAAATTCCACGCCTCGCACCCCGGAACGCGGCGAAGCGCTTCGAGTTCGTGCCATCGGCTGCCGCCGTCGGTGCTGCAGAAGAGATGGGCGGGCTCGGTTCCCGCGTAGAGCACCGGCAGCTCGCCGGTCGCGATCGCGGCCAGCGAGAAGATGTTGGGTTCGCTCAACCCATCGCCGGCGCGCACCCAGTCGCCGCCGGCGGCGCGACGGTAAAAGCCGTCGCCGTGCGTTCCTGCGAACGCCGTACCCGATTGGCGATCGATGGCAAGGCAGCTGGCGTGGCGGCCGGCCAGAGAACGCTCCGCCGTCGTCCACGCGCCGCCCGCGAAGCGCAGCTCCACGACGCCGTCCATCGTCGCCGCCAATACGGTATCCGGCCGAGTATCTAGATGGAACTCATCCACACCATTCGGACTCAGCGCGACGGTTGCCATGCAGCAGCCTCCCAATCCCGGTTGCTGGTTACTGTACACCATGGAAAATAGTATGTGCAAGAGGAAATTCTGGCGAAGTCTTGCAAATTTTATGCCAGGAGGTGTCGCCGTGGATCGTTCGTTAGAGCATCTCGTACGGGAGACCGCGGTTCACCGGAGCGTCTATCTGGACCCCGACATCTTCGCCTGCGAACTCGAGCGCATTTTCGGTTCGACGTGGATCTACGTGGCTCACGAAAGCGAGATTCCGGAAGCCGGCGATTTCAAGCGCGCGACCATCGGAGCGAATCCGGTCATCGTTGTGCGCGGCGTCGACCGGGAGGTACACGTCGTGTTCAACCGGTGCGCACACCGCGCGGTAACGGTTTGCCAAGCCCAAGCCGGACACACCAGTTTCTTTCGCTGCGCCTACCACGGCTGGACCTACGATCTCAGCGGAAAATTGACCGGTGCGCCGTTTCCAAAGGCGTATGACGATTCGTTCGATCGAACGCTCTTTGGTTTGCGGCCGGTAGCGCGGGTTGAATCGTATCGTGGTTTCGTCTTCGCCTGTCTCGATGCGAACGTGTGCGGTTTGCGCGAATGGCTGGCCGGCGCGGCGGAATACATCGATGCCTTCACCGACTCGTCACCCTCGGGAAGTATCGTCGCCCGTTCGGGTTCGCAGCGGTACTGGTACAAGGGCAATTGGAAACTGCAGGTTGAGGGCTCGGTCGACGGCTATCACCCCTACGTCCTGCACAAGACATTTTTCGATATGCAAACACGCCGTTCGGGCCAACGCAGCGACATGTACAGTCGCGAAGACACGGCCTCGTTCGTCGCCGGCCTCGGGAACGGTCATGCCGTCGTCGATTCGCGACCCGAGTTCGCCAAGAGCAACGTGTTCTTGGAACGGATGCGCATGTCGCCCGGCGGTCCCGAACTCATCGCCGATCTCGAACGGCAATATGGTGCAGATCAAGCACGCGAGCTCGTCGGGCGCGTCGGCGGTAACGGCTTCAACATCGTCATCTTTCCGAATCTGGTGCTGATTCAAGCGCAGATCCGGGTCATCCAGCCGATTGCCGTCGATCGAACCGAGGTTCAGATTTGGCCCGTCACGCTCGACGGCGTACCGGCGCGGCTCAATCAGATGCGGCTGCGCGCGCACGAGCTCTTTTTCGGTCCCGCCGGCTTCGGTTCGCCCGACGACCTCGAAGCGTTCAACCGCACGCAAGCCGGCCTCGCCGCCTCGCCGGTGGAATGGATGGATTTCTCGCGTGGAACGAATCGCGAGCGCCGTGAGGGCGAACGCGTCACCGGTGAAGTTACCGATGAGACGCATCAGCGCGACATCTACCGGACGTGGCAGCGGCTGATGGCGGGCATCCCCAACCACGCGCTGGCGGCGACGTGACGATCGACGGCCTCGCTGGCGCCTCGACCGGCGATCGGCAGCGTTGCGCCGATCTGCTCTTTCGCGAAGCCGCGCTGCTCGATGCGCGGCAGTTGCGGGACTGGCTCGAATTGTTTGCGGAGACGGCGACGTATTGGGTTCCCTTGCTCGAGAACTACAGCGATCCCAACGCCGAATTGAATCTCGTCTATGACGATCGTTCGCGGTTGGCCGAACGCATCGATCGCCTCGAGAGCGGCAGCGCGTACGCGCAGGACCCGCCGTCGCGCACGGTGCGCACGGTTGCCAACATCGTCGTCACCCCGTGCGACTTCGGCTTTCGCTGCGAGTCGGCGTTTATGTTATACGAACTGCGCGGCGGCGACGTTCAGCTCTTGGCCGGCCGCTACGTGCACGAACTCGAAACCACGCCGGCGGGGCTGCGCATCCGGCACAAGCTGGTCGAACTCGTAAACCGTACGGAACCCTTTTTCAACCTGTCGTTCGTTCTCTAATGATCGAGCGGCTGATCGAGATTTCGCACGCCTGCGATCTGAGTATCCCCGTCGAGCACCGCTTGCCGATCGCGCACGTCGGCGCCGGCGCGATCGTCGCCAATGCGCACGCGCCGGCGTACCGGAAGGCCGGACTCGACGTGCGCGGTGTCTATGACGTCGATGCGGAGCGGGCGGCCGCGCTCGCGAAAGCCTGGGCGCTGCCGCGGACGTACGCTTCGCTCGATGAGCTTCTGGCCGATGACGCGGTTCGAATCGTAGACATCGGCGTCCCGCCGATGGCCCAGAGCGAGATCATCGAGCGCGCATTTGCTGCGGGGAAAGACGTTCTGGCGCAAAAGCCGCTGTCACTTACGAGCGGTGAGGCGGCTCGCCTCGTGGCTTTGGCCGATGCCTGCGGCCGTAAACTCGTCGTGAATCATCAGATGCGCTACGACGAAGGCGTCGCGGCGACGGGCGAGATGCTCCGGCGCGGTTGGATCGGCGATGCCGAAGCGGCCGAGATGTCGATCGACATCTCGATCAACTGGCGGTCGTGGTTCGCGGAATCGTCCCAACTGCTCATTTGGTATCATGCGATCCACGAACTCGATGCAATCCGATCGTGGTTTGGTACGCCGGAATCCGTTTGGTGCACCGGTACGAGTTCGGTTGTCGCGAAGGGCGAACGGCGCATCATGTGCGGCCTGGTCTATCCGGGCCGGCTGCGCGTCTCCCTGCACGTGAGCACCGAGAATCAAACCGGAGACACGTCCGGGCGTTTCCGCGTCGATGGTTCGGCGGGGGCGATTCGCGGCGAGCTGCGGCGCTTCTACAAGCCGCCCCTCGAGGGTCCCGATGTGCTGGAAGTGCACAGCCGTACGTTGCCCACGGACGGATGGTTGCCGTACCCGTGTACGAGCCGCTGGTTTGTCGATGCGTTTATCGGCCCGATGCGCTCGTTGCTGGCGTGGATTGCAACCGGCGTCGAGCCGCCGACATCCGCCCGCGATAACGTCGATACGATCCGCCTAGTGGAGGCGCTCTATCGTTCCATCGAGTTCGGCACCGTTCAAACGCTGACGTAACTACGTGCCCTTCTGGCCGCCGACGTAGAAGATCACTTTGAGCAGCGCTTGCGGCACGGTGGTGAGCGTGTTCGGGTTGCCGTAGGCGAGATAGAATTCTTCGTTGCGCAGCCGCAGGTGATAGGCGACCGAGACGTTCGCGCAGCGGCCTTCGCAATTACCGCCGCCGTTGGGTATCGGCGGCATGCCGATCACTTCCCGCAGGCCCACGGCGAACGATGATTCGCGGTTGACCTGATATGAGTACGCGACGCCGTCGAACCACTGGATGTTGTTGGGCGTGTTCAGCAACCACTGCGAGGTGTTGTCGACCGTGAACGTCAGCGTGCCTTTCTCGCCGAGCCGCATCGTCGACGCGCGCGTCCACGTATCGAGTTTGCCGGCGCCATACTGACCGGTGATGTACCCGATGATTGTCGGCGTCGCCGAGGAGCCGTGCTGCGGAAAGTTGCCGACGTTATTCGTTTGCAGTCCGCTGTGATAGGTCAGCTGGAAGCCGGACCCTTGGGAGACCGGTTCGAGCGCGGTACCGAAGAGCCAGTAGTCGGAGCCGCTGTACAACTGCAGATCCCACGCGCTCTTGGTGAGCATGTCGAAGGTCAGCTGGTTGTCGCTCTGCGCGAGACCGCCCGCCGGCGCTTGATAGCGATCGATGTTGCCGCTGATACCGACGGACGCGAGTTTGTCGTTAGGCGAGAACGTCCAAACGCGCGCACTATAAAGCGCGTAACCGGCGATGCCGGGATGCTGGACGTAACCGTCGAGCGGGTTGAAGTCCTGCCCCACCGTGCGCACGGAGCCGTAGAGCGCGAAGTGCGGCGTGCCGTAGCCGCCGCCCGCATCGAACGCGGTGCCTTGGCCCGGCACCGGCACGAACGTGCCGCTCTCGAGCGAGTAGTTCGCATAGGCGCTGAGATATTTCTTATCGGTCCACTGCACTCCGAGCTCGTTCGTCTGATCGGTGATGCCGGTCAGGTTCGTCGAAACGTGCTGGAACGAACTCTGCCACTTCTGATCGGGCGACGAATAGGTGAGCGCCGTCGCGGCATCGCTGCGCCCGTTTGCGATGGCGTCGAATCCCGCCAGTTGGAAGTTTCCCTGACGGCCTTCGAACGCATAGCCCTGCGCGAAAATCGGAATCGCCGGTGTGTACAGCGTCGTATGGTAGCCGCTGCACACGTCGCAGTTGAAGTTGTTGTAGTATGACGCCGCCTGCGTGAAGAAGGGCCGCACTTCGCTGAATTGCCGTTGATAGACGGTCGGCGAGATCGTCTGCTGATCGAGTTCGACGTTGGAATAGTCGGGATGCAGCGTCGCGAAAAGCGCCGCCGTCGCCGAAACCGGCACGGAGATATCCGCGCCGATGCGCGACGTCGAGCCGCCCGCACTAGGTGCTGCGTCGGTCCCGAGCGCGTAGATTGCGGCACGCGGCGGCGCGAGCGGCGCTTTCCCCGTCGTCATCGTAACGGCGATCGTCCCGGCGCGCGTGATGTCGTCGGGGCTCGTTTGAATCGAATCGAACGACCACACGTACTCGGCGCCCGTAGCGCGCACGTAGCGGATGAATTGCGCGCGCCAGTTTCCGCTGTGCGCGCCCTTGATCACGGCCAGCGGGATCGCCATCGTGACCGTGTAGCCGCCGGTGTGGATCGATCCGTGCGATTCCCATTGCGGAGCGAAGGCCGAGTTCTCGCTCGACGCCTCGTTGTGCGAACCGTTCGGGTTCGCTTCGAACTGGTACTGGAAACCGCTCGCGCCGTTGGGCCACAGATCGACCCACACCGCATCGTCGCTGCTCCACGAAAGACTGCCGCCGTTCCCGTTGCTGCCGCCCGTCACGGTGTCGTTGCTGTGCTGCGTCGCTGCGACCGGCTCGCGCTGCGTCGCGTCGAACCGCACGTAGAGGTAGTGTCCGTCGGAGACGACGTGCACGTCGGTCGACTGATCCGCCGGCTTCCGGCTCACGACGTCCCACGGCAGGTTCAGCGCCGCATCGGCCGGCCATGAGGCCTCGGGGGTGGTCGCGTCGTTCGCCGGCGGTGCATCAACCTTGGGCACGGTCACCGTCGCAAGCGCCGCCCTGGCCGGCGAGCCGGTCCAGGCGACGGTGAACACGACGGCAAGGACGGTAAGCAGCCTGCGCATACGCCGACGATACGGAGCAACTATGGATATAGTTTCAGGGGGCACGAGATGGAGGCTACCCGATCGGGAAGGCGCTGTCAACTAAAGAATGCGTTTTGCCTGGAGGGGCGCCTTCCGGCATACGGTATTAAGCCGGTATGCTGACCGCCGAGCAAAACGATCGCCTCACGCGGGTGGGGCCGGGAACGCCGATGGGGACGTTGCTGCGCCGGTACTGGATGCCGGTGGCGACCGTCGGCGAGATGCGCGATCGCTGGACGAAGCGCGTGCGTCTCATGGGCGAGGATCTCGTTCTCTTTAAAGATCGTTCGTCGAACTTCGGCTTGATCGGCGAGTTCTGCCCGCACCGGCGCGCGTCTCTGGCGTACGGCATTCCGGAGGCCGACGGCATCCGCTGCCCCTACCACGGCTGGAAGTTCGACGGCACCGGGCAGTGTACGGATCAGCCCAACGAACCCGCCGGCAGCACGTTCAAAGACCGCATCAAGAACGCCGGCTATCCCGTCTCGGAAATGGGCGGTCTGCTGTGGGGGTACCTCGGGCCGCTGCCCGCGCCGCTGATTCCGCGCCTCGATGGTTTTGTGGCCGACCGCGCGATCCGGCACGTCGGTGAGGCGATCGTTCCGTGCAACTGGCTGCAGATCATGGAGAACTCGCTCGATCCCGTGCACACGGAATGGCTGCACGGGCTGCTCTATGAGTTCATCAAGGAAGGCGAAGGCGTGAAGGTCGCGATCGCGCGCCACCACGCCAAAATTGGTTTCGATGAGTTCGAGTACGGCATCATCAAGCGCCGTCTGATGGAAGGCCAGTCGGAAGATTCCGACGATTGGAAAGTCGGTCATCCGGTCGTGTTCCCGAACATCCTCGCGGTCGGCAGCGGCGGCGGGTTGTGGCAGCAGTACACGTTCCAGATTCGCGTGCCGGTCGACGACGAGAACACGCGGCATTATTGGTATCACGCGTACGTGCCGCCCGAAGGGGCGGTCGTGCCGCAGCATTTGCTCGACGACGTGCCGCTCTACGAGCCGCCGATCGTCGCGGACGACGGCAGCTACTTGCTCGAGTACATCCACGGCCAAGACATCATGGCGTGGACGACGCAAGGCAAAATCGCCGACCGCAGCCGCGAAAATCTTGGCGGCTCGGATCGCGGCGTCACGCTCTACCGGAAGATGCTCGAGCGCGAGATGGCCGTCGTCGAAGCGGGCGGCGACCCGAAGTGCATCATTCGTGACCCCGCGCAGAACGAGTACATCGAGTTGCCGCTCGAACGGAATAAGGACATGTTCGGTGACGGCTTCGAGAGTCTGTTCCGCCGGCATATGTCGATCTTCTCGCCGATCGCGGAAGAAATCATCGCGGTCTTCGCGCAGGCGCGCGAGGCGCGGCGCGAACCGGCCGGCGTTACGTAGTGGTGACGCCCGAGGAGAACGAACTCCTCACGCGCATCGGACCGGGCACGCGCATGGGCGCGTTGATGCGCCGTTACTGGCAGCCGGTCGGAACCACGGGCGAGATGCACGGCAAGCCGGCGAAGCGCGTCCGGTTGCTCGGCGAGAATCTCGTGCTTTGCCGTAACGAAGACGGTGCGTTCGCGTTGCTCGAGGAGTCGGTTCCGCGCGGCTGCACGCGCGCAGTCTATCCGGTGGCGGAACTCGGCGGCCTGTTATGGGGGTATCTCGGCCCGCTGCCGGCGCCGCTCGTACCGCAACTCGACGGACTCGTCGCCGAGGGCACGATCCGGATTCTCGGCAGCGCGGTCATCCCGTGCAATTGGCTGCAAATCATGGAGAATTCGCTCGACGCCGTACACACGGAATGGCTGCACGGCCACTTCTTCGAGTTCATCAAAGAGAGCGAAGGCCTGAAGATTTCGCTCCGCAAGAAGCACGTGAAGATCGGGTTCGATGAGTTCGAATACGGGATCATCAAACGGCGCGTGCTCGAGGGGCATACCGAAGACGACGACGATTGGAAGATCGGCCACCCGGTCGTTTTCCCTACGACGCTCGCGATCGGCAACGCATCGCCGGAGTGGCACGAATACCGCTTTCAGATCCGCGTGCCGGTGGACGATACGCATACGAAGCACTATTGGTTCGGCGCGTTCGTGCTGCCGGAAGGCGCGACGGCGCCGCCGCATCTGCTCGATCGCGTGCACGAGTACGAGACGCCGATCTTTGCGCCCAACGGCGACTTCATGCTGGACTCGATTCACGGCCAAGACATCATGGCGTGGGTGACGCAAGGCGCTATCGCCGATCGCTCGCGTGAATCGCTGGGTTCGACCGACCGTGGAATCACGCTCTACCGGCGGATGCTCTTGCGCGAACTCAAGCGCATGGAAGACGGTCACGATCCGAAGAACGTCATTCGCGATCCGGCCTGTAACGGCGTGATCGTCCTGCCGCTGGAAGGCCGGAAGGCGCAGCGTTCGGATGGCTTCGAGGCGTTGTTCCGCCGCCATCAGGTGCGCTACTCGCCGATCGCCGAAGAAATTCTTGCCGTGCTTCGTTCGGGGCGCGCGCCGGCGCTCGCCGGGTAACCCGGTTGCGTCAACTACGCATCGGAATGGCCGGACTCGGTCAGGGCGCAGCGAGCACGTTCCCCGCGATCGACGCGATGCCCGAGTACGCGCTCGTCGCCGGCGCCGACCTCAACCCGGCGATGCGTGCCGGCTTCGAGGCAACGTATCCCGGCACGAGAGCGTACGACACGATCGCGGCGATGTGCGCGGCGCCCGATATCGATGCGGTCTGGGTGGCGACGCCGAATCGCTTTCATTGCGAGCACGCCCTCGAAGCGATGCGGCACGGCAAACACGTGATCGTCGAAAAACCGATGGCGATCAGTCTAGATGAAGCCGACCGCATGGTCGAGGCGGCGCAACGTCACGGCGTCCGGCTCGCCTGCGGGCACACACGCAGTCTCTCGATCTGGAATCGCGCCATGCGGCGCATCGCGCTCTCCGGCGACCTCGGCGCGGTGACGGCGATCCACATCTGGGCCTACACCGATTGGCTGATCCGTCCGCGGACGGCCGACGAACTCGATCCCGAGCAAGGCGGCGGCATCGTGTTCCGTCAGGGTCCGCATCAGATCGATACGGTCCGGCTGCTCGGCGGCGGCCTCGTGCGCAGCGTGCGCGCGCAAACGGGACGCTGGCTCGCTGCGCGCCCGGTGCCGGGCTACTACACGGCGTTTCTCGAGTTCGAGAACGGAACGCCGGCGACGATCATGCACAACGGCTACGGCTATTTCGTGATGTCGGAACTCTATCCGTGGGTCGCGGCGGACGAGCGCTTCAGCGACGCTGATCGCGCGCGCATGCGCAGCGAACTCGTTGCCGGCACGCGCGACGATGACGGCGAGAAGGAGGAGTGGCGCATCGGCGGGCGCCGCGATCCGACGAAGATCCGTCATGCCGGGCGGCCGGGCTGGAAGCCGTTCGATCTCGGTCCGGTCGAGGTGAGCTGCGAACGCGGCGTGATGCGCAACGCGGAGAACGGGATCGTCGTCTACAGCGATCGCGGTCGCGAGGAGCTCGATCTGCGCGACTTGCAGCGTCCGGAGGCCGATCCGTCAGGTGGCTTGTCGCTCGCGATTCTCGAGGAGTTTTATGCCAGCATCGTCGACGATCGCCCGCTCTATCACGACGGCGCGTGGGGGCGCGCGACGCTCGAAGTCGTGCTCGCGCTGATTACGTCGGCGCGCGAGCGCCGCGAAATCATGGTGTCGCGCCAAGTTGCCATGCCCGATTCCTATGACGCCGGCCTCTCCGTTCTGAAAGTAGGCGCCGCATGATCGCTCGACGCGCACTTCTGCTGCCGGCTATCGCGTTCGCCCTCGTACTGGGCATGGGCGCCGGCGGCGCGTTCTCGCAAACCGAGACGACGACCATCCGGATCGCATCGACGCCGATCGACATCGGCGCGGAAGTCTACTATGCGCAAGCGCTGGGGTATTTCAAAGCAGCCGGCCTCGACGTACAGATCCAATCGATCGACAACGGCGCCGCCATCGCAGCGGCCATTGCCGGCGGGGCCGCCGACATCGGGCAGTCCAACGTCGTCTCGATCGCGACCGCATATGAGAAGAAGCTGCCCTTCGTCGTGATCGCTCCCGCAGGCGCCTACAATTCGGCGTCGCCGACGACGGTGATGATCGCGCTCGCGGACGCGCCGTTCAAGACGCCGAAGGATCTCGAAGGCAAGACGATCGTCACCAACGGCATCCTGAACATCGGGCAGATCGGCGGCGATGCGTGGCTCGATAAGAACGGCGTGAACTGGCGCGGCGTGCGCTGGATCGAAGTGCCCACCGGCGCGACGGCGGCCGCATTGATCAACCATCGCGTCGATTTGGCGGTGCTCTCCGAACCGACGGTGGGCGCGGCACTCGCGACGGGTAAGTTCCGCATCTTCGCCGCGCCCTACGATGCGATCGGCAAACGCTGGCAAATCGGGGCGTGGTTCACGACCAAAGCCTGGGTTGCGGCGCATCCGGATGCGGCCAAGAAGTTCGTCGCGGTCATGCAGCAGACGGCGCGCTGGGCGAACGCCCATCACACCGAATCGCTCCAGATCTTGCGCGACGTCTCCAAAGCCGATTTTCCGAGCACGATGCATCGCGCGACGTACGGCGAGCAGCTCGATGCGGCGCTCTTTCAGCCGGTGATCGACAACTCCGCGAAGTACGGCGCTTTGTCGGCATCGTTCCCGGCGGCCGAACTCTTCGCGTCGGACAAATGACGCCGTAGCGGATGGAACTGCGCCACGTCCGCTATTTCGTTGCGGTTGCCGAACACGGGAACTTCGGGCGCGCCGCGGAGGCCCTGCACACGGCGCAGCCGTCACTGAGCCAACAGGTGCGCCAACTCGAACGCGAGATCGGCGTGCCGCTCTTCGAGCGCACGACGCGCAAGCTGCGGCTTACGCCGGCCGGCGAGTTGTTTCTCGCCGAGAGCCGCCAGCTGCTCGCGCACGTTACCGCATCGGTCGAACGAGCGCGCGCCGTCGCGAGCGGCGAGCGCGGTCATCTCAGCGTGACGTTCGTTAGCGGTGCGATGGGCGCGGGCGCGTTGCCGCACCTCATGCACGATTTTCAAGAATCGCACCCGGACGTCGCGTTGGACGTGCGGCCTATGCCGGCCATCACGCAAATTGAGTCGTTGCGCGAAGGGCACGTCCACATCGGGTTTTTCTCAGCCGGCCACAGCGACGAAGCGTTCGGCGAACAGTTCCTGTGGCGCGAGCGCCTCGTACTCGCCGTCCCCGAGAGTCATCCGTTCGCAAAGAAGGCCAAGCTGCGCTTTTCCGACTTGCGCGACGGGCGCCTGTTGCTCTACTCCCGCACGTCGGGATCGCAACTGCAAAATGGAATCATCGCGGTTTTGCACGATCTGCGCATCGAGCCCGATATCGTCTATCAGGGTGCGGATGCCGAAACGATCATCGGCCTCGTTGCGGCAGGCCGCGGGATGTCGCTCGTACCGCAGTCGTGGAACGTCTTCCGGTTCCCCGGCGTCGCGTACCGCACCATCGAGCCCATGCGCTGGATCGAGCCGGGGATGTCGATGTACTGGAACGCCGCCAGTGCTTCGCCCCTGGTCGAGGAGTTCGTTCGGTCCGCCCGGCTCACGCTCGAGCAAAACCCGTCAATTCAGACGTTGGAAGTCTTAATGCGGCAGTAAACGCGTATTGGACATATTTTCCAGGCTGAGCCACACTAGACGAAACTGGTCTTTGTCTGCCGAGCTGGAGTGTCCGTGGATCTGCAAGCGCCGCCGTGGTCGTCCATACCGTACGATCTCTATTCCGATCCCGCCATTTATGCCCGGGAGCAAGAGCGCATTTTCCGCGGGCACGCGTGGAACTACGTCGCGCTTGAAGCCGAGATTCCGAACGTCGGTGATTTCAAGCAGACGTGGGTCGGCGATCGTCCGGTCGTCGTCGCGCGCGCCCGGGACGGTGAGGTCAGCGTCGTTGAGAACGTGTGCGCGCACCGCGGCGTCGCGTTCTGCTCGCAGCCGCACGGGAACACGAAAACGTTCCAATGTCCATATCATCAGTGGTCCTACGATCTGAAGGGAAACTTGCTCGGCGTTCCGTTTCGCAAAGGCATCAAAGGCGAGGGCGGCCTACCCGCGGAGTTCGATTTCAAGGAACACGGCTTAAACAAACTCTTCGTTACGACGCATAACGGCGTGATCTTCGCGTCGTACGATCCCACGATGGAATCGATCGAGGACTATCTCGGTGAGATCCTGCCGTATTTCGATCGGATGTTCGACGGACGCGAATTGCGCGTGCTCGGCTACTGGCGGCAGCGCATCCGCTGCAACTGGAAGCTGATGATCGAGAACTTGCGCGACCCCTATCACGCGACGCTTTTGCACGTGTTCCTGGTCCAGCTTTCGTTGAATCGCGCCGATCAGCCGAGCAGCGCGGTGGTCGACCGCGACGGCAAGCACGGCGCGTTCACGTCGCGGCGCGGTGGCGAGATCGATCCGGAAGCGACCAAGGAAATCGCGGCCGCGAGCAAATCGCTCACGCTGCAGGGCAAGCAAATGCTCGAGCCCGTGCATGAGTTTCCGCCGCCGCATACGCTCGTCATGCAGACGCTATGGCCGAACGTCATCATGCAGCAGAACCTCAACGCACTCGCCGTGCGGCAGCTCGTGCCGCGCGGGCCGACCGAGTTCGAGCTGCACTGGACGAACTTCGGCTACG
>PLRU01000034.1:0-128138 GCA_003164045.1 Candidatus Lustribacter telmatis | reverse complement strand
GTGATGGACCTGTGATCGCTCTGCCGTCGGCCGAGCTCAAGCTCGCGCTCATCGAACTCTACGACGAATACGGGGCGGCTCTCGACGACGAGCTCGAGCGCTGGCCGGAGTTCTTTACCGAAACGGCGCTCTACCGCATCGTTGCGCGCGAAAACTACGAACGCGACATGCTCTGGCCGACCATGTCGTGCGAAGGCCGCGGCATGATGCTCGATCGGATCATGGCGATTCGCGAGACGAGCATGTTCGCGCCGCGCCAAATGCGGCATTTCATCAGCGGCGTGCGCATCTTGGGCCGCACGGAAGACGGCTACCGCACGCAGGCCAACTTTCTCGTCGGCGAGAGCCAAGTCGAATCGGAATCGCGCCTGTTTGCGGTCGGCCGCTATTTCGATCTCGTCGTGCGCGACGAGGCGAGCGGCGGCTTCCGTTTCGCCGAAAAAATGTGCGTGTATGACGGCAACGTGATCCTCAGCTCGCTGATCTATCCGCTCTAGGAGATGGCCACTATGAAACTCACCGCTGCAGATATCCGCGGCGTCGTCGGCATCGTGCCGACGCCGGCGACGCCCGATGCCGAACGTTGGGACGCGGAGGCGACCGTGAATCTGCCGGAGTCGGCCAAGATGATCGACGCGGTCGTCGAGGCCGGTGTCGACATCATCATGACGACGGGAACGTTTGCGGAGTGTTCGACGCTGACGTGGCCGGAGTTGCAAGCGTTCGTCGATTGCGTCGTTGCGACGAATGCCGGCCGGCGGCCGGTCTTTGCCGGCGTGACGACGCTCAACACGCGCGATACGATCGCTCGCGGCCGGGAACTCGTGCGGCTTGGCGCCGACGGGCTCTTTATCGGTCGCCCGATGTGGATCGCGTTGGACGACAAGCAGATCGTGCGCTACTACAGCGACATTGCCGAGGCGCTGCCCGGCGTTCCGCTGGTGGTGTATGACAACCCGCTCGCGTTCAAGGGGAAGATCGCGAACGACGTCTACGCGCAGTTAGCGAAGATTCCCGAAGTCGTCGCAGCGAAACACGTCGGCGGTCCGCAGCTCGAAGCCGATATGCGCACGGTCGGCGACGACATCCGCATTCTGCCGCTCGAAACCGAATGGTATCCGATCGCGCAGATCGTTCCCGATTTGGCTTTAGCATGCTGGTCGGGTGCGGTCGCTTGCGCGCCGTCGCCGATCGCCGCGCTTGGCCGCGCGATTCTGGCGCGTGATTGGACCGCCGCAAAAGTATTGCACGATAAGACGAACTGGGCGATCGAGACGATGTTCCCTAGCGGCGAGTTTGCGCGCTTTATCAACTACAGCATCCAGCTCGGTCACGAGCGTTTCCGAGCGGCGGGCCTAATCGATCCCGGTCCGTGCCGGCCGCCGTACATCGGCGTACCGGATGAATACCTCGCGGGCGCGGAAGAAGTGGGCCGCCGCTGGCGCACGCTCGAGAACGAATTCGCCAACGTCGCAGCAGCACAGTAGGAAGTGACTATGAATTTACGACGTGCCTTGCGCGGATGCGCAGCCTTTATCGCGGTCGCACTGATGTCTTCGAGCGTAGCCGGCCCGGCTCGCGCTGCGGACCCCTACGAGATACCGGTGATCCTCTCGCTAACCGGTTTGTATGCGTTCATCGGCAAGGGCTCGCAGGTCGGACTGGAAGGCGTCGAGCAGGTCGCTAACGCCGCCGGCGGTGTGAACGGCCGGCAGATCAAGTTCGTCTTCCAAGATGACGGTTCGAGTCCGCAGACGAGCCTGCAGCTCGCGAACGCACTTACCGCAAAGGGCACGCCGTTCATCTTGGGCCCGTCATCGACCGCAACGTGCTCGTCCGTCGTGCCGACCGTCACCAACGGTCCGGTGGTCTATTGCTTGACGCCCGGCATTCATCCCGCGCCGGGCAGTTGGGCGTTTTCGGCCAACGTCTCGTCCGACGTAACGCTCGTGGCGGGCTTGCGCTACCTGCATCAGCGTGGCCTCAAACGCATCGCTATTCTGGCCGCGACCGACGCCAGCGGACAAGATCAGGAGCGCGGTACGGACGAAGCGCTCGCGCTGCCGGGAAACAAAGACTTCACGGTTGTGGCGCGCGAGCACTTCGGCCCGACCGACGTCTCGGCTGCGGCGCAACTCACGCGCATCAAGGCTGCGAATCCGCAAGCCTTGATGTTGCTCTGCGTCGGCACGCCGTTCGGCACCGGCATCCACGCGGTTGCCGACTCGGGGATCGACGTTCCGGTGTTTACCTCGAACGGAAATTCAACGTACGCGGCGATGAAACAATACGCCGCGTTCTTGCCGAAGGAACTGCTCTTTCCGGATCAGCCGCCGCTGGCGATCGAAGCGATCACGGACAAAGGCGTTCGCGACCAAGCGGTGCTCTTCAACAAGACGGTCGCCGGACTCGGCGTGAAGCCGGACGGCATCCCGGCGACGACCTGGGATCCGGGTTGGCTGCTGATCGGCGCGATAAAAAGGTACGGCTTCTCCGTTACGGCTGCGCAGGCGAAAGACTATCTGTCCACGTTGCGCGGCTATGCCGGCGCCATGGGACGATACGACTTTCGCGACGTTCCGCAGCGCGGCCTGAACGAGCAATCGGTGATCATCACCAAGTGGGACACGCAGAAAGACTGGTGGGTGCCGGTGAGTAAGCCTGGCGGTGCGCCTTCGTGAATTGCGGACACGCGCCCGGCAACAGCCGCGGCGCGTTTCTGTCGATGAGTGCCGGCGCGGCGGCGCTCGCACTCTTCCCGGGTGCGACCGCCGCGCAGGGCGTGACGTCGAGGCGGCGCAACGTCGATGTCCATTCGCACATTCTCCCGCCGCAGTACCTGGCCGCCGCGAAGGCGAGCGGCAAGATCGGCGACGTGGGCGAGGCGCCGTTCATTCTCGGCTGGGAGCCGCAGCATAGTCTGGAACGCATGGATCAGCTCGGCATCGACACCGCATTTACGTCGATCTCGACACCCGGCGTGTGGTGGGGTGAGGACGCCGCCGGCCGGCGCCTGGCGCGGACGTGCAACGAGTACGCCGCGAATCTCGGCCGCGAGCATCCCGGCCGCTTCGGATCGTTTGCATCGATCCCGCTGCCCGATCTCGACGGCAGCCTAACCGAACTCGCGTACGCGGTCGACGTATTGCATGCCGACGGCATCGTGTTGCTGAGCGACTACGGAGACAAATGGGTCGGCGATCCCTCGTTCGCGCCCGTCTTCGAAGAGCTGAATCGCCGCCGGGCCGTCGTGTTCGTGCACCCATCCGTCGGCAATTGCTGCCGCAGCTTGATCTCGTACGTACCGTTCACCACCATCGAGTATCCGCTCGACACGACGCGCGGCATAGTGAGCCTGCTCTTTGCAGGAGCGTTCTCGAAGTATCCCGAGATCCGGTTTATCTTTCCACACGGCGGCGGGACGATGCCGATGCTCGCCGATCGCGTTACGCGTCAAGCGGCCGCGCGGCGTGACTTGAGCTTCCCCGAGCCACCGCTCGCGCTGCTGAAGCGACAATACTACGATGTCGCGCTCTCGGTCAGCGCGCCGGCCCTGGCCGCCATCCTCGCTTTTGCCGAACCGGCGAAGGTGCTCTTCGGCAGCGACTACCCGTTTGTCGAAATGAGCTACACCACCGACGGCCTGCGCGGCGCCGGCCTGAGCGGAGCGCGGCTGGCGGCAATCGAACGAGACAATGCGAGCGCGCTCTTTCCGGCGCGCGTACGAGTGTAAGGCGGAGTCGACAACGTGCAATTTGGGATCCAGTTCTTTCCGGCCGTCGGTCCGGATCAGCGTTCGGCGGCGGACTATTTTCACGACTGTCTCGAGCTCTCCGCAGCCGCCGACCGGCTCGGATACTCGCACGTCCGGACGGTGGAGCACTACTTCACGCCGTACGGCGGCTACAGCCCAAGTCCGATCGTGTTTCTGGCGGCCGCGGCTGCGCGCACGAAACGCGTGCGACTCGTCACCGGCGCGGTCTTGCCGGTCTTCAATCATCCGCTGAAGTTAGCCGGCGAGATCGGGATGCTCGATGCGATCTCGAACGGCCGGCTCGACGTCGGTTTTGCGCGCGCCTTTCTGCCGCATGAATTTCGCCGTTTCGGTATTTCGCCGGACGAATCGGTGGCGCGCTTTCGCGAAGGGCTCGATCAGATCGGCCGGCTGCTGACGGAAGAGAACGTCACGCATCATGGCGAGTTTCACGACATCGTCGAAACGACGTCGCTGCCGCGTCCGACGCAAAAGCCGCGCCCCAAGTTTTACGTTGCCGCGACGTTGAACGCCGAGTCGTTCGCCTACGCGGGAACGAACGGGTTTTCGGTCATGGCGATTCCCATGGCGGGGCCGACGATGCGGCCGATTCTCGCGGCCTATCGCAAGGCATGGCGCGATGCCGGTCATCCCGGCAACGGCGAGGTGATGCTCGCGTTTCACATGTTCGTCGACCCGGACGGCGATCGCGCGCGGCGCATCGCGAAACCGCGCATCGAGGCGTACTTGGCGGCCATCGTTGAGGCTTCGTCGGATTGGGCTACCGGCACGACGTCGAAGGATTATGCCGGCTACGACAAGATGGTGGCGAAGTTGAAGGCTGAGACGTTCGAAACGCAGGTCGAAAGCGGCAGTGCGTGGGTCGGTACGCCGGCGGAAGTCCGCGCAACGATCGCGCGGTCGCGCGAAGAATACGGCGACTTCGAACACGCATCGATGCAAGTCAACTTTTACGATCTCGGACTCGAAGACGCAATGGGCTCCCTCGAGTTGTTCAGCCAGGAAGTTATCGGCCATGTCATCGCGTGAGGAGGTATCGTGCAAGTAGCATCATCTATCGACGACGTGATCGCCGAGGCGGCAAACGTTCACGCGCACCCGCTCTGGAAAGCTCCGCACGCGCGCGTGGCGGCGCCGAATCCCCGCTCGCTGGCACACTGCTGGTCGTACCGCCAACTTCGTTCGCTCTTAGTACGCGCCGGTGAGTTGATTTCCGCGGAAGAGGCGGATCGCCGCGTCTTCATGATGATCAACCCCGGCAGCGAACCGCCCTGCACGACCGAAACGATCGCCGCCGCGTATCAACTGATTCTGCCCGGGGAATGCGCTCCGGCACATCGGCACACACCGTTCGCGCTGCGCTTCATCGTCGAAGGTACCGGTGCGTTCACGGCCGTCAACGGCGAGAAAGTGTGGATGGAACCGGGCGACTTGATCCTTACGCCGTCGTGGGCCTTTCACGATCACGGCAAAGAAGGCGCCGGGCCGATGCTGTGGGTCGACGGTCTCGACGTTCCGCTCATGAGCTATCTGCGCATCCAATTCTTCGAAGAGTGGAAGGAAGCGCGCTTTCCGAGTCTCGAGATCGGCGGCGCGTCGAACTTGCGTTATCCGTGGGCCGAGATGGAGCAGCGCCTGCGCGATGAGCCCGGAGCGTATGCGCTCGTGCCCTATCTCCAACGCGTCGGCGGCCAAGCGATCTCACGTACGATGGGCGCCTACGCCGAACGAATCGATGCGGGGACGTCGTCGCCGGCTCGTCAATCCACGGTGAGCCACGTCTATGTCGTGCGATCGGGACGCGGCCGAACGCACGTCGGATCGACGGTGCTCGAGTGGGAGCCCGGCGATACGTTTGCGATCCCCACGTGGCAAGCGTTTCATCACGAAGCGTTAGACGGCACGGCCTATCTTTTTGCCATGCACGACCGCCCGCTCATCGATGCGCTTGGCTATTATCAGGAGCAGCGTCCGGCGCGTTAAGCGGCATCGCGAGGAACTGGAACGGCACGTTGGAAGAGCGCCACGTGGAAGACCAGCTTATCGAAGAACTCGTCCTCGCGAATCGCATCCTCTTTGCACAGGGCGTGGTCGACGCATTCGGCCACGTCAGTGCGCGCAGCTCCGCCGATCCCAGTCGATTCTTGCTCACCTGGGCGATCGCGCCGGCATTGGCAACGGCCGCCGACGTGTTGTCCTTCGACCTCGACGGAAACACGCCGGACGCGGCCGGTCGCGAACTCTACAGCGAGCGCTTTATTCACGCGGCGGTATACCGTTCGCGGCCCGACGTGATGGGCGTGGTGCATAGCCATTCGCCCTCGATCATCCCGTTCACCGTAACCGAGGCGGCGTTGCGGCCGATCTGGCACATGAGCGCGTTCCTCGAGAGCAGCGTCTCGGTCTTCGACACGCAAGACACCGCCGGTGACACCGACCTGTTGATCAAGACGCCGGCGCTCGGCGCTGCGCTCGCGTCATCGCTCGGCGAATCGACCGTTGCGCTGATGCGCGGCCACGGTTCCGTCGTGGTCGGACGCAGCGTTCGAGAAGCGGTTTCGCGCGCGATCTATACCGAAGCCAACGCCAAGCTCCAAGCCGAGTCGGAGCGGATGGGGAAGGTGAAATTCCTCACTCCGGGCGAGGCGAAGCTGATGAACGACTATTCGCGGCCGGACGTCCGTCGCCAATGGGATCTTTGGGTACGCGAACTCGCATAGCGCATGATCGCGTCTAACGCGCGCGCGATCGCGCTGTATCTGCCGCAATACCATCCGATTCCCGAGAACGACGCGTGGTGGGGCGAAGGGTTTACCGAGTGGACGAACGTCAGAAAGGCGCGTCCGCTCTTTGCCGGCCATTATCAGCCGCACGTGCCGGCCGACCTCGGCTACTACGACTTGCGCGAACCGGAAATCCGCGAAGCGCAGGCCGAACTCGCGCGCGCGCACGGCATCGAGGCATTCTGCTATTACGACTACTGGTTTGCCGGTCGCCGTGTCTTGGAGCGCCCGCTGCAAGAGGTCGTCGCGAGCGGCCGGCCCGATTTTCCGTTTTGCATCTGCTGGGCCAACCAAAGCTGGCGCGGCGTGTGGTACGGCGCGCGCCACCGCACGCTCATCGAACAAACGTATCCGGGTGTGGACGACCATCGCCGGCATTTCGAGGCGTTGCTCCCGGCGTTTGCCGACCCGCGCTACGTGCACGTGAACGGACGTCCGCTTTTGCTGATTTTCCGGCCCGGGGAATTGCCCGACCCGCGCCGCACGCTCGATCTTTGGCGCGAGCTCGCCGTTCGCGCCGGCCTGCCGCCGCTCTACATCGTCGGTCAGCATTCGGATCCGCATTTCGATCCGCACCGGCTGGGCTTCGATGCATCGCTGCTCGTCAAGCTGGCGCCGCGGAGCGAGTGGCGGCGGCCGGACCGAAGACTCCGCTCGTTCTTGGGTCAAATGCGCGGCGTCCCAACGGTCTTTGCGTACGACCGGATGGTGCGCGATTTCGCGACGTCGCCGGTAGACGGCATCCGCAGTCATCCGTGTGTGATTCCGAATTGGGACAACACGCCGCGTAGCGGCGCGGGCGGTCTGGTACTGCACGATTCGAGCCCGGAGCATTTTCGCGCACACGTCCGGACAGTAATGAATCGCGTGCGGGCCGAGCCCGCGGACGAACGGCTGATCTTCATCAAGTCGTGGAACGAGTGGGCGGAAGGCAACCACCTCGAGCCCGACCGCAAGTGGGGCCGCGCGTATCTCGAAGCGCTTAGAGACGAACTGGTCGCGACTTCATAAAGCCCGCACGGACACGGAACCTTCGGCGACGATCGTTTTGAAGCTCGCGAGCGCGAACGTCGCCGGACCTTCGATCACGCGGCCGTCTTCGAGCGAGAAGCGCGAGCCGTGCCAGGGGCAGCGGACGCACAGGCCGTCTTGCGTTCCTTCGGCGAGCGGTGCGCCGCGATGCGTGCATACGCCGGTTACCGCGTGCGTTTGTGTGCCGAAGCGCGTTACGAGTAGCGGAATCGTATCGACCTCGGCTTTCTGCATCACACCGTTCCCCAATGCGGATTCGTCCAGCACGCGCGAGAAATCTTTCGGCGGATCGACGGGAACCGCGGTATGTTTGACGCCGAGCTGCATGCCGAGCGAGAGTTCGCCGCCGAGATAGGCGGCGAGGCTCATCAGCCCGTATCCGGCAAACGCTGCAGCAATCCCGAAGCGGCGCGCTCCGCTGCGTCGAGCGATCAGCGACGTGACGTAGCTCGTCAGCGATGCCGTGTTGAGTATCGCGTGCAGCATACCGACGCGCTGCGGTTCGTCTTTGGTATCCGACCAGTCGGCGAGTCCGGTAATGGCGGCGCCCACCGCGCCCAGCGCGCCGATGCCGATCGCGACGCCGGCGGCTTCGCGGTAGCGGCGGATTCCGATAAGGTCCATTGCATCGCAGGCGGCCGCCACGGTCCAGGCACCGATCGGAATGTCGGTGAGCAGCGGGTGCAGTGGATGGCCGAGAAACGATCCGTGCAAGAAATCCTTGAGCGGCCGGCGCCACCCATCGCCGCCTTCGAGTAATTCGCTCAGGCCCGGCTGGATGGCATCGGCCATGCGTGAGAGCGCAGCGTTCTGTGCCCATGCATCGAGCGGCCGCTCGGTCGAGCTGAATTCCGGATTCATGTGCCCCGTATACCCCGCCCGGATGTGGGTACAAGCAGCGGCATGGCCGGGTTTCCAGAAATCGCGGGTCTCGCAGCAACGTCGCTGATCGTCGTGGCGCCGCATCCCGATGACGACGTACTGGGTTGCGGCGCGCTAATTGCGCGCGTCGCGCCACACTTGCCGGTACGCGTGATCTATGTGACGGACGGCGCCGCGTCGCACGACGGATCGCCCACCTACCCGCCGCAGCGACTGCGCGATGTGCGCGAACGTGAAGCGCGGCGCGGCCTGCGCCGGCTCGGCGTGAAGACGCCGCCGCTCTTTTTGGGTTGGCCGGACGGCACGGTTCCGCGGGCCGGTGATGCGGCCGCCGCGCCGCTGTTGGCGGCCTTGCTAGCCGCGATACCGGATCGCGAGGACGTGGCCGTGGCCGTGCCGTGGCGGCGCGATCCGCACTGCGACCATCGGGCGGTGCATTCGCTCCTCGATGCCGTGCTGCACGACCGTCCGCGGGCAACGCGATTCGAATATGCCGTGTGGCTCGGTGTGATTGGAGAAACCGCGGATGAGCCGGCGCCCGGTGAAGGCGTTACGATCGAGATGGATAGCCGGCCGTGGCTGGCTGCGAAGCGGGCGGCGTTATGCGAGCATCACTCCCAGCTTGGCGGTTTGATCACCGACGCAACCTGGGCATTTGCATTGCCCGAATCACTTTTGACACGAGCACTGGGCCCGGTCGAGCGGTTTGTGATTCCAAGGGGAACTGCCGTATGACGACGCTGAGCCAAGACTACTTTGAGCGGCTCTACGATGCAGCGGACGATCCTTGGTCGTTCGCGACGAGTCCCTACGAGCGCGAGAAGTACGACCGGTCGCTGGCCGTGTTATCGCCGCGTTACGAGCGGGCGCTCGAGATCGGCTGCTCCATCGGCGTGTTCACCGAGCGGCTTGCACGGCGTTGCGGAGAGCTCGTTGCCATCGATATCAGCAATCGCGCGGTCCGCCACGCTCGCATGCGCTGCGCACATCAAACGCACGTGCGCATCGTCCGGGCCACCTTTCCGCACCAGAGCCCGCCCTCGATGTTCGATCTCATAACGTGCTGTGAAGTCGGCTACTACTGGTCCGACGCCGACCTCTCGCTAGCCCGCAACCGGATCGCGGCGTCGCTCGCGCCCGAGGGCGAACTGCTGCTCGTGCACTTCTTGCCGCACGTCGATGACTACGTGCGCGAAGGCGACGAGGTGCATGCGGCCTTTGTATCCGACAAGCGTTTCCGCCAGGTCGAGCACTTTCGCGCCGAGCGGTACCGCCTCGATCTCCTGAGCCGCGCATGATCGTACCGCCCGATCCATTTGCGGATTTGCCGGCGCCGCATGCAAACTGCCGTGCGACGGTCGTGATACCCGCGCGCGATGAGGCCACGCTGATCGGACGGGCGCTCGATGCGCTCGGTGCCCAGCGCGACGCGAACGGCTCGCTGCTTGCGGCGGATTCGTTCGACGTGCTCGTCTACGCGAACAACTGCACCGACGATACGGCGGCTGCCGTTCGTGCGGCGGCGCGGCGCTATCCGGGGCACGCCATCTACGTCGCCGAGGAATCTCTGCCGCCGAACGTCGCGCACATCGGAACCGCGCGGCGCGCCGCGATGAACGCGGCCAGCGCGCGGTTCGCGGCGGCCGGCATCTGCGATGCGGTGCTGGCGGCAACCGATGCCGATTCCGTTCCCTCGCCGACCTGGCTTGCCTGGACGCTACGGGAAATGGAGCAGGCCGAGGTGGTCACCGGCCGCATCGTTGTCGATCCGAACGAATGGCGGCAACTGCCGGCTTCAACGCGTGAGATGTTATCGGAAGAAGATGCCTACCACTTTGCAATCGCGCGGCTCAAGACGCAGTTCGATCCGAAACCGCACGATCCGTGGCCGCACCACTGGCAGCGCTCCGGTCCGAGCTTGGCCATCCATCTCTCTGCGTACGACGCCGTGGGCGGCGTGCCGCCGGTGCGCAGCCTCGAAGATATCGCGCTCTACGACGCGCTCGAACGCGGCGGAGCGCGCATTCGCCACAGTCTGCGCGTTCGCGTAAGAACCTCAGCGCGGCTCCACTCGCGTGCCGCCGGCGGATTCGGCACACGCATCAAGGCTTGGCAGCAGCCGGGCGACATCCGGCGTCCGTTGCTCGTTGAGGATCCGGAGATCACGCTCGCGCGGCTGCGCGGCGAAGACGTCGGACCGCCGAGCGAGCATGCGGCGTGCGTCACCGCAGCGGAGGCGATTGCCGCCCTGCGTCAGGTGATCGCGCGCGGAGTCATCGACGAACGCGCGACGCGCAGTAACGTCGCATCGATCGCGGGTTGACGCAGATACATCCGCAGATCGCGCAGGCGCCGCGCGAAGGGCTCGGTTTCGAGTAAGCCGCGTGCGCCGACGCCGCGCTCGACGCGTTCGCAAATATCGAGTGCGCTGCGCTCCACCGCGCTGCGGGCAGCGTCCGCCGTAAGCAGCAGTTCCCGCTCCGCGACCTCGGTCGGTGTCAGGTCGTAGCGCATCCATGCATCGACGCAACTATTGGTCCAGAGCAGCGCCGTGCGAGCGGCGACGACGCACTCACCGAAGCGCGTCAACTGAATCGCATCTTCGTGCTGCTCGCGGCGGCGTAAGAACGCGCCGAAGCCGGCCACGAGTTGCTCCATGCCGCCGGTTTGGACGGCGACGAAACGCGAGGCGCCGGCGGTGAACCAGGGGTCGCGCTGGTAATCGCCGGGGCTGCCGAGCAACTCGTCGCTCTGCACGCGCACGCCGGTGAAGTCGACGGCAAAACTCTCGGAGGCCTCCATCCCGTAGGGCTGCCAGAACGAGCGGTCGATCGTGGTCTTGACGAGATCCATCGGAACGACGGCCAATTGCGACGGCTCCCCGCGCCGGCCGATGCTGATGATCGCTCGCGCAACGCGCCCTGCGCCCGATGCGAACGTCTTCCGGCCGGCAAGCGTCACGCCGCGGGAATCGACCGCCATCGCGCGCACGCCGTCGGCCGCCTCCGTGTTCCAAACGCCGAAGAGCCGTCCATGCGCAACGTCGTGCTCCGCGCGCAACCGCTGACGCTCGGTGCCGAGACGTGCGATGAGCTGCAGCGCGTTGACGTGCCCTTCGTAGAGCCGTCCCCAAGCAAGATCACCGGCTCCGGCAATGCGGAGCTGATCGTGTTCGTTCGGTCGGCCGATGAGCGGCACGCCGCCGGCATCGGCGAGGCCGGTGCGCAGCGAGTCATCGACGACGAGTGCTTCGGCGGGTCGCCAGCGAACGTTCACGCCTAGAGTGTTCCCACTTTTTGATCTTCATGCGCATTTTGTTGCCCCCGCGCTCATCGATGCCGTACGATTGGACGCCGGGGCACACAATGTGATGCTAACCTTGGACGATCAGCAGCGCACGTGGCTCAGCGCGGCGGGGCGGTCGACGAATGCCCCCGTATCGCCGTCGCTCTCCGACGTTAGGGCACGCTTGCAGTGGATGGATGCGAGCGGCATCGGCACGCAGCTGCTCTCGGGCTGGATGGATTTTTCGGCCTACAATCTCGCGACCGCCGATGCGCGGTGGTTTGCGCGCGCGCAAAACGAAACGCTCGCCGCAATCGTCGCGCAGCATCCCACCCGTTTTTTTAGCGCCGCGGCGGTACCGCTGCAAGAACCGCGCGCGGCCGCGGAAGAACTGGACTACGCCGTTACGCAGCTCGGTGTGAAAGCCGTGCAGATCGGCGCCAGCGTCGAGGGGAAGACGCTCGACGATGCGGCTTTCGATCCGTTCTGGGAGGCGGCGAGCGGACTCGACGTGCCGATCGTCATTCATCCGGTTGACGTCGGCGGGTTGCCGCACGACAAACGCTTCTTCATGCACATCACCTACGGCAACCCGGCGGCGACGACGGCGGCCGCGGCCGCGCTCATCCTTGGCGGCGTACTCGAACGCTTTCCGCATCTGCGGTTTCTGCTCGTCCATGGCGGCGGGTTCTTGCCCTATCAATTCAGCCGCTTCGAGCGTTCGTACACGGCCGCGCCGCCGAACTTCAAACCGCCGATCCCGCATCCGCCCTCACACTACATCGACCGCTTCTACTTCGATACGATGATTCACGACCGGAACGCGATGGCGTTCCTCAACGCGTTCGCCGGTCCGGATCGCGTGGTCTTCGGTTCCGACGCGCCGTTTCCGATGGGCGTCGTCGAGCCGCGGAAAACGTTGGCGATGCTTACCGAAGTGATGGGTCCGGCGACGGAGGACCGGCTGCGCGACAACGCGATCGCCTTCCTGAAATGTAGCTGCCCGGCCCATTAAACCGACTGCGCGCGGCGCACGTGCGAGCGTTCGCGCTCGAGGTGCCGCGGCGCGCGTTCGGCGGTGGCGCGGCGCGTATAGCATCCGAGTCCGCCGATGAAGGTCAAGAGGACGTAGATCGAGCCCCACCACGGCCAGGTGACGACGTTCTTGCCCGAGGCCGAATGATAGTAGTTGCTGCAGTCGCCCTCGAGCGTTTTCTTTGAGAGCGCGATCGTGACGCGCCGGTTGTAGAAGTCCATCACGCCGCGGCGCACGTCGATGGCGGTTGCTTTCGCGCGGATGAGGCGCTTGACGGCGCGGGTGATGTATTCGGCCTGGCGTTCGAGCATGAACGTGACGCTCATGTAGTTCGTGTTCGGCCCGTACATGATGAAGAAGTTCGGGAAGCCGGCGACCTGGATGCCGAGAAATGCCTCCGGCTCGTCGCCCCAGACGCCGCCGATCGTGCGTCCGGCGCGACCGACCAAGTTGAAGTTCGCCAGGAAGTTCCAGGGTTGAAAGCCCGTGGCCATGACGAGAACGTCGGCCGGGTGTTCGATGCCGTCGCTATCCACCACGCCGGTTTCCGTTACGCTGGTGACGGCCCGCGGCACGAGCTGCACGTTCTCGCGCAAGAGCGAGGGGTAGAGGTCGGTGGAACCTACCGGTCGTTTACACGCAAACGGATAAGCGGGTGAAGCCCATTCGCGCAGCTCCGGACGCTCGGCAAACACCGTGTCTTTGTAGCGGTTATAACGCGCTACCGTGGCGCGCTGCCGTTCGCTCTTCGGATCGCGCACGGCCATGCCGCGTTCGATGTTGAGAAAAAATTTCGCGCGCGCAAGCCGGCGTCCCCAGCGCGAACCGAAACGCTCCCGCTCGGCGGGCGTGAGATCGCGTTCGTTCTTCGGCATCACGTAGGCGGGTTCGCGCGAGAACATCGTGACGCGGCCGGCGACCGGTGCGATGGCCGGCACGACTTGCGCGGCCGTCGAACCCGTTCCCACGACGGCGACGGTTTTTCCGCTGAGGTCGTGCTGATGTTCCCAGCGAGCGGTATGAAATTTCGGACCGCGGAACGTTTCCAGACCGGGCCAATCCGGATAGCGCGGCACGTTGAGCAGGCCGACCGCGCTGATGACGACGTCGAAGCGCAGCGCTTCGCCGCCGGCCGTTTTGATATCGTAGGCGTGTTGCTGATCGTCCCAAATCGCTTCGGCGATCCGCGTGTTGTAGCGCATCCGCGGGGCCAACTCGAAGCGGTCGATCACCGTCTGGACGTAAGCCTGAATCTCGCGCTGGGAAGCGTGCGTCCGCGTCCAATCGTGCGGTTGAAACGAATACGAGTAGAAGAGGATGTCGATGTCGCACTCGGCGCCGGGATACGTATTATCCCACCACGTGCCGCCGGGACCGGCCGACTGCTCGAAGATCGTGAACGACTCGATGCCCGCACGTTTGAGGTTCACGGCCGCAGCGATCCCGCCGAGGCCGGCTCCGATAATGGCGACGGTGGGTGTCGTGGCTTGCGTTGTCGTCATACCGATCACTTCCAGAAGTCAAGAAACGCTAAACGGCGTGTCGCGCTCGTTTCAGCACGGGTTTACAATCGCCCGTTAGGCTAGTCGCATGCGCTCGATTGTTATCTCATCTGTCTTGCTTTCCACGGCCCTCGGACTCGTTGCGTGCGGCGGCGGCGCCGGTGGCGGCTACTCGGCCCCTGCTGCCGCCCCGGTTGTGACGCCCGCTCCGACGCCGACGCCCACCGCACCGCCGGCTGCAACAACGCTCTCTGAAGCGACGCTCTTGGGCTCCGCCGGTTTCGTCGCTCCGGCGACGAGCCATACCGTGTACGAACTCTCCGGCGACTCGCCGGCGTCCCTGGAATGTACGGTTGCATCGAGCTGTACGAGCGTGTGGCCGCCGGTTACGCCGCCGGTCGGCGTGGCGCTCAGTACGGGCTTCGCGACGTTCGTACGTCCCGACAATAGCGTGACGCAACTCGAATACCTGGGCCACCCGCTCTACACGTTCGCCCCGGATACTGCGGCCGGACAAACCGGCGGCAACGGGATCGTCTCGTTCGGCGGTACGTGGTCGGTCACTCGCCCGTAGCCCAAGCCCTAGAGGCGCGTTGACGAGGTAGTGCCAACGCGATAGGCATGCGCCTCGCGGACGTGTTCAAGATCGGCATCGGGCCATCGAGTTCGCACACGGTAGGCCCGATGCGCGCAGCCGAGCGCTTCGTTTCGCTGCTCGGCGAACGGCAAAACGCCGTTGCGCGAATACAAGTCGATTTGTTCGGCTCGCTGGCGCTTACCGGGCGCGGTCATGGTACCGATCGGGCGGTTCTGCTCGGCCTCGCGGGCTATGCTCCCGACACGGTCGAGCAGCACATCATCGCGGCGCTGCCCGATGCGGTCGCTGTGGACCGTACGCTTCTTCTGCCGTGCGGCGCGGCGATTGCGTTCGATCCGGCCACCGACATCGTCTTCAACCGGGGGACGTCGTTACCGTATCATCCGAACGGATTGCGCTTTAGCGCCTTCGATCGCAGCGGCGACGTGCTGCACAGCGCCGAGTATTTTTCGATCGGCGGGGGCGCCGTTGAAGGCGAGGGGTTCGAGAGTCTCCGCCGCAGCGAGGACATTCCGTACCCATTTACATCGGCGGAAGAACTCCTCGCCATCGCGGACGCCGCGGGGCTTAAACTGTGGGAAGTCGTGCAGGCCAACGAGTGCGCGTTTGTGTCGCGTGAAGCGCTCGCCGGCGAGCTGTCCGCAATCTGGCGTACGATGGATGAGGCGGCCGAACGCGGCTTGCACACCGAGGGCATCTTGCCGGGCGGCCTCAACGTGCGCCGGCGCGCACCGCGGTTGTATGCGAAATATCTTGCGCGCGCGGAAAATCAGAGTCTCGACGCGATGGATTACCTCAACGTTATCGCGATCGCGGTGAACGAAGAGAACGCCGCGGGCGGCCGCGTCGTCACCGCGCCGACGAACGGCGCTGCCGGCATCATTCCGGCCGTCGTGCGCTACTATCGCGACTACATTCCGGACGCGAACTCCGCGGGCATCGAGCGCTGCCTGCTTACGGCTGCGGCAGTCGGCATGCTCTACAAGCGCAACGCGTCCATCTCGGGCGCCGAAGTGGGTTGCCAGGGTGAAGTCGGCGTGGCGTGTTCGATGGCGGCCGCGGGTCTCGTTGCGGCGATGCACGGCACGAACGCGCAGATGGAACACGCGGCGGAGATCGCGATGGAGCACAACCTCGGTATGACGTGCGATCCGATCGGCGGTCTCGTGCAGATTCCGTGCATCGAACGAAACGCGATCGGCGCGGTCAAGGCGATTCAAGCCGTGCGCATGGCAATGAGCGAAGAAGAGCACAAAGTCTCACTCGATCAAGTGATCGCGGTGATGTACCAAACGGGCCTCGATATGCAGTCGAAATATAAAGAGACGTCGCTCGGCGGCCTCGCCGTCAGCGTCGTCGAGTGTTAACCCCGAGCGGGTTCACGCCGGTACCATCGGCTGCCGGGCGCGGAGTTGCGGGATCACGTCTTTGGCGAAACGTTCGATGTTGCGCATCGTCGCCTCGTGCGGCAGCGTGCCGAACTGCAGCAGCGCGAGAAAGTTTCCAAGCCCGAGGGTGCGTTCGTATTCGGCCAGCCGGTCGCGTACGGTGGCGGCCGACCCGCAGATAAACTGCCCGCTCTCCATGAGCGAATCGACCGTGTGCACGGCGCCCCGGCCGGCCTTCGCTTCCAGCACGGCTTTGGCCGAGGCAAGGCTGAGGTAGCCGGGCGGACGCGTCATTTCGGATTTCATGCGCAAGAACTTATTGGCAAACGCCTCGATGTGCGGCTTCGCCTCTTCGCGTGCCGATGCGTCGGTCTCGCCTACGAAGACCGGCGTCATCCAGCCCAACTGCTCGGGCGCTGCGGTGTACCCGGCCTTTTGCGCCTCCTCGCGATAGAGATCGAGGAAGCGTTTCACCGCGCTCACCGGACTGTACGTTTGCAGGTAGGTGTACTTGCGCTCGGCCGCCGCCGCCCACACGATCGTTTCCCGGCTCCCTTGCGAGGGGATCCAAATCGGCGGATGCGGTTGCTGGTACGGGCGCGGCCACGTGTTGACGTAGCGGAAATCATAGTGCTTGCTGCGCCAGTGAAACGGTCCCGTTTCCGTCCAGGCGCGCACGATGAGATCGTGCGCTTCGCCGAAGCGCTCGTGCGAGAACGCCGGGTTCATGTTCCACGAGTGATATTCAGCGCCGATCCCGCGCACGAACCCGGCGATCAGCCGTCCGCCCGTGATGTTGTCGATCATCGAGAATTCCTCGGCGATCACCAGCGGATTGTTTACCAGCGGCAGGGCTCGGCCCAGGACCGCGATCGTGCCTTTGGTGCGCCGGGCGAGCGCGCCGGCGATCACGCCCGGCGTCGGCATCAAACCGTACGCGTTTTGATGGTGCTCGTTCACCCCGACGCCGTCGAAGCCGAGTTGATCGGCATACTCGAGTTCGTCGATGTAGCGGTTATAGAGCGCATGCCCCTTGACCGGGTCGTAGTAGCTGTTCGGCAGCGTCACCCATGCCGAGTCGTAGGTGTCGGTGTACGAGAGATCGAGATCGGCATACGGCATGAGGTGGAACGCGATGTACTTCACTTGCGAACTCCGTCGATGAACGCGAGGACGCCGGCGGCAAACGCCCGCGGCTGCTCGACGTGCGGAAGGTGACCGGCGCCGGGAATCATCAGCGTTTGCGCGCCGCCGATGGCCGCAGCAAAGACGGCCGCCTGCTGCGGCGGAAAGATCGCGTCGGTTTCGCCCCACACGACGAGCGTGGGAACCCGCAGCCGGTGCAGCCATTTTGCGAGTTGTGGATCGTAGAAACGCGGCCGCCAGCCGACGCGTGCCGTCATCAGCGCGTTCTTGGCTTGGTTTGCCAGTGACTCCTCATCGAGCACCGGCGCGCGCTTCGCATCGGCGTACGACGCCGCGCGAATTTCATCGGGCGAGCACATGAACGTATCGACACCGTCGACCGTTAACGGCAGACCGGCGGAATCGACGAGCACGAGCGCGTGCAAGTCACGCGTATCGCGCAGCGCGAGTTCGCAGCCGATCCACCCGCCGAGCGAATGTCCGGCGAGGACAACGTCGCGCAGCCCCAGCGTTTCGATGAACGCGCGGTAAAAGTGCGCCAGGTCGCCGATCGTATCGAGCCATGGCGGCGTGCTCGAACGTCCGAAGCCCGGATGATCGGGCACGATCACCTCGAAGCGGCCGGCGAGTTCGTCCATGAAGGGCTGCCAATCGCCGAAGGCATCGCTGCCGTGTAAGAAGAGGAGCGGCGGTCCCGAGCCGCCGCGCAGCACGCTTACCTGCGCACCCTCGACCTCAATCGTCGTGCGGGTTGCGGAAGTGGTCGCAGTCGTCATGAAGCTTCCTCATCGGTTTGAGAGCGCTCGTCGGCAGCGATCGTGTGCGCCTCAACGAGTTCTTTGAGCATGCGCGCAAAGTTCACGCGATCCGCCTGCGCGAGCGGAGCGAGAATGTTCTCCTGAATGCGCTCGAGCGCAGGTCCAATTGCGGCGAGCAGTCGCCGGCCGCGAGGCGTAAGCACGACGTGTTTGCGTCGCCGATCGAGCGTCGAGGTGGAGCGCCGGATCAGGTCTTTCTCTTCGAGCCGCACGAGCAGCGTTGCCATCGTTGAGCGATCGAGGCGCAAGAGGTCGCAGAGTTCGTTTTGCTCGAGGCTCGCAACATCGTGCAGCGCCGCCAAGGTGGTGTACTGCTGCGAGGTAACGCCGTACGGCGCGGCTTCGGCCGCGAAGATCGCCGAGGCGATTTGACGCAGACGGCGGATTTGGTAGCCGGGCTTTGCATAGAGGTCCTGGATCGGCATTCGACCTGCGATTCATTGGCGTACGAACGTTAATCGTTTGTACACCAACGAATGTTGCCTGTCAAGCGGGACGGGAGGGGGCCGTGGTCGCGTGACGAGAACGCCGCCGCAATGACGACCCGACCTATGCCCGTCCGGTCCGTGGCCGCGTTGGCTGCGGCGTTGATGCTGGCAACCATGCCGGCCACTACGAACGCCGACGACGCGACGGTCGATATTACCGCGGTGCTTCCGCTCAGCGGACAGGGTTCGTTTGCCGGTTTGGGCGTGAAGCAGGCGCTCACGCTGCTGCAAGGCGTCGTCAACAAGCAGGGCGGCATCAAGGGGCGGCCGGTGCGGTTCTTGTTCCTCGACGATCAGTCGAATCCGACGGTGTCGGTGCAACTGACGAATCAGGTTGCCGCGGCGGGCATTCAGTTAATGCTGGGGCCGGGCGTTGCCGCGAGCTGTAGAGCGACCGAACCGCTGCTCAAAACGGGGCCGGTGCAATTCTGTCAGTCGCCGGCCGTGCATCCGGCGAAGAACAGTTATCTGTTTTCAGCGAGCCTCTCTTCGTCCGATGCCGTTTATGCGATGGTGCGCTTTGCGCGTCAGCGCGGCTGGAACCGCATCGGTTGGATTACGTCGACCGATGCCGTCGGTCAAGACGGCGACGTGGCACTCGATGCGGCGCTCGCGTTTCCGGAGAACGCGGCGCTGCATCTCGTGCGCCGCGAACATTTTAGCCCGACCGATCTCAGCGTGACCGCGCAGATGTCGAACATCAAGGCGGCAAATCCCCAAGTCGTGTTCATTTGGACGGCGGGACTCGCGTTCGGCACGTTGCTGCACGGCGTCGCCGATAGCGGAATGAACGTGCCCTACATTACCTCCGGGGGAAACATGACGTTCGGACAGATGCGCCAATATACGGCCATCACGCCGAAAGAGTTGTATTTCCCGGGCCTCGGATATATTACCGACACGCTCTCGCCGGGCCCGGTCGGCGTGCAGCAGAAGCTCTTTCGCGATGCGTTGCATGCTGCAGGCGTCGTCCCGGACTTCCAGAGCGCGCTGCTTTGGGATCCGGCGCTGATCTACGTGGATGCACTGCGGCATCTGGGCCCCGATGCGAAGTCCACCGAGATTCGCGACTATATCGAAAACTTGCACGATTTCGCCGGCATTTGCGGACTCTACGATTTCCGCGGCGAGAACCAGCGCGGATTGACGGCCGACAACGTCCTCGTTCTGCGCTGGGACAATGCTAAAGGTGATTGGGTTACCGCCGGTTCGGCGAAGGGAAATCGCTCGCGATGAATGCTCCGACTGCAAAAGACGTGCTGGCCGGTCAGGTTCCGGTGTCCTATGTGGAGCTCGGGCAGGGCCCTCCGATCCTCTACTTGCACGGCGCTGGGGGCCCCGTGCCCGACGCACCGTTTCTCAAGCTGCTGGCCGAGCACGGCCGGGTGATCGCGCCGACACATCCGGGCTTCGGCCGCGCGGTGCTGCCCGACTGGATGGACAGCATCGACGATCTCGCCTATGTCTATCTCGATCTGCTCGAAGAGCTCGACCTGCGCGATGTGACGGTGATCGGGCACTCGATGGGTGGTTGGCTCGCCGCCGAAATCGCGGTGAAGTCGACGGCGCGGATCGCGCGGCTGATCCTCGTCGATGCGGTCGGCATCAAGGTGAGCGATCGCAACACCCGCGACATCGCCGATATCTTCGCAACGGCGCCGGCGGATCTGCAAAAGCTGGTCTTTTACGATCTAAGCAAGGCGCCCGATCTCTCCGGGCTCTCCGATGAGGCGATGGAGATCGTCGCGCGTAACCGCGAAGCCTCCGCGCTCTACCTGTGGGAGCCGTACGCGCACAATCCGAAGCTGCCGCGGCGTTTGCATCGCATCCGGGTGCCGGTGCTGTTCATTTGGGGCGAGAGCGACGGGCTGGTAACGCCTGCCTACGGTCAGGCGTTCTCCGAACGCGTACCGGGATCGCATTTCACCGTCATCCTCAAGGCCGGGCACGTTCCGCAGGTGGAGCAACCCGATGAGTTCGTCAAACTCGTCGCCGCCTTTCTCAGCAAACGCTAGGAGCACGAGATTGCGCGCTTGGTATTTCAGCGAAAACGCTTATCCGTATCTGCCCGATCCCGAAACCTACGATTCGATCCGGGTGACGCTTCCGAATCGCAACTTCGATCCAAAAATCGGCGCGGAACTCTATCACCGCTATCTCGATGAATGGCAGCAAGCCGAAGATCTGGGTCTCGACTTGATGCTCAACGAACATCATCAGACGGCGACGAACCTGAACCCCTCGGCGGCGGTCGTGCTCGGCGCGCTCTCGCGCATCACGAAGAAAGCGCGCATTCTCGTGCTCGGCAATCCAATCGGTAACCGGCGCGATCCGGTGCGCGTGGCCGAAGAGATGGCGATGGTCGATAACTACTCACGCGGCCGCTTGGAAGTGGGCTTCGTGCGGGGCGTACCCTACGAGATCTCGCCGGCGAACAGCAATCCCGTGCGCACGGCCGATCGCCTGTGGGAAGCACACGACTTGATTCTCAAAGCGTGGACGACGCACGATGGCCCGTTCAATTGGGAAGGCCGCTACTTCAATTACCGTCAGGTGAACATTTGGCCGCGGCCGTATCAACAGCCGCGACCCCCGGTCTGGATCACGGCAACGAGCACGTCGCAAGTCGCCAAGGTCGCCGATTTCGGACACGTGGCCGCGACGTTTTTGACCGGCTTCGATCAGACGAAGGCGATCTTCGATACGTATCGCGACCGGCGCACCGAAACCGGGCAGACGACGACTGAAGACCGGCTCGCGTACGCAGCGCTCGTGTACACGGGTGACACTGACGAAGCCGGCTTCGCAGGCGCGCGCAAACTGCTCTGGTATCTGAGTGCGAACAAAGTCGCCCCGCAATGGAAGAACCCGCCGGGCTATGCGTCGCTCAAAGCGGCGGCCTCGCTGTTGCGCGGTGCCTCGACCGCGTTCGACCGCTCATCGACGCTCGAGCAGTTGATCGAAACCGGCATCGTGTTTGCCGGAAACCCCGATACGGTCTATCGGCAGATCGCGAAGCATCACGCGCACGTCGGCGGCTACGGCCACTTGCTCATGATGGGACAAGCCGGATTTCTCGAACACGACGAAACCGTGCGCGGCATGACGTCCTTCGCGCGCGATGTCTACCCCCGCTTGAAAGAATTGCTTATCACCGCATAGGGAGTCTCCGCATGGCCAGTAATCGTCGCGACTTTCTCACGTCCACCGCGGTGGCCGTATCGCTGACCGGGAGTGCCGGCCTGCTCAAACCGTCGATTGCGGCGGCCGCCGACGACACCGGACCGCCGTTGCAGAACTTCGGCAGTTACGCCGCGCCGACCGACGTCCGGGTCATCGAGATCATCAACCTGCGCGAACTCGAGGGCCGCGCGCAAAAGGTCATCCCGAACGGCGGCTTCGGCTACATCGTCAGCGCGGCCGGCGATGAGTGGACGAAACACGAAAACGAAGCCGCGTACAAGCGGGTTACGATCGTCCCGCACTACCTCAGCGGTTTGGATTCGGCCGATACGACCACGACGCTGCTCGGCAACAAGCTCTCGATGCCGATCATCGTCTCGGTGATGGGCGGCCACGGTTTGGCGCATGCGTCGGCCGAAGCCGGTTCGGCACGGGGAGCGGCGGCGGCAGGCACGCTGATGATCGCGCCCTCGCAGTCGAACGTGACGCTCGAAGACACGATGAAGGCCGGCAATAACCCGAAGTTCTTCCAGATCTACATTCCGCAGGATCGCGGCGTGGCGCGCGACGTGCTGCTGCGCGCGAAAGCGGCCGGCTACAAAGCGATCACGGTGACCATCGATGCAACCGTGTCGTCGAATCGCGAAACGGATACCCGCAACAAGTTTCACTCGCCGCTGCCCAACGCCAACTTCCCCGGCACGGCCGGTGGCTACGGCCGCTCGCCGTTCAAAGAAAACCTAGGCTGGGACGATATCGCCTTCGTGCGCGAAACCACCGGAATGCCGGTGTTCATCAAGGGCGTGCTCTCGCCGGTCCTCGCGACGGAGGCGATCAAACACGGCGTCGCGGGCATTCAAGTTTCCAACCACGGCGGCCGTCAACTCGACGACATGCCGGCATCGTTCACCGTGCTGCCGAAGATTGCCGAAGCGGTCGGCGGACGGATCCCGATTATCGTCGACGGAGGCATTCGCCGCGGTCAGGACGTCTTCAAAGCGCTCGCGATGGGCGCGAACGTCGTCGCGCTCGGCCGTCCGGTGCTCTACGCGCTATCGCTCGGCGGCTGGATGGGCGTGCAAGGAATGCTCGAGCACCTCAACGGCGAATTGAAGATGACGATGCGTCTGGCCGGAGTGAAGTCGATTGCCGACATTTCCAAAGGATCTTTGAGCGTGTGAGGATGTCGATCGTTCGGCTCGTCGCAGCAACTGCTGCCGCGATCGTGCTGTTCAGCGGCGTTTCGGCCTCGGCCGCTCCGTCCGCCGCCACGCTCGCGCGCGGACGGGCGCTCGTCGTGTTCGGGACGTGCAACGACTGCCATACCGCGGGTTGGCGTGAGGCTGACGGTAACGTCCCGGTTGCGCGCTGGATGACCGGCTCCTCGGTCGGCTTTCGCAGCGCGTCGGGCACGAGCTATCCAACCAACGTCCGGCTCGAGTTTCAAACGATGCCCGAATCGCAGTGGCTGCAGGCCGTGCACACGCGGGCCGGCCATCCGCCGATGATCTGGCAAGATCTGCGCGCAGTGCCCGATGCCGATCTGCGCGCGATCTATCAGTTTATCAAATCGCTCGGCCCGGCCGGCGTTCTCGCGCCGGCCGCCATCCCGCCTTGGCGCGAGCCGGCGACGCCGTATGTCGATACGCGCGTACAGCCTACGCCTCGATAATCACCTTGAGCGCTTGCGTTTTTGCGGCGTGTCCGAAGGTGTCGTAGGCGTCCTCGACTTGCGCGAGGCTGAAATGGTGCGTGACGAGTTGGCTCGGGTCGACTTTTTTCGCTTGCACGGCCTTGAGCAGCATCGGGGTGGCCGCCGTATCGACGAGCCGCGTCGTCAGCGTAATATTTTGCGACCATAACCGTTCGAGGTGCAGGTCGACCTTGACGCCGTGGACGCCGATGTTGGCGATCGTGCCGCCCGCGGCAACGATATCCTGACAGAGCAGGAACGTATCCGGAACGCCGACGGCTTCGATCGCCGTGTCGACGCCGCGATCGCCCGTCAGCGCCATGAGTTTCGCAGCCGCGTTGCCGTCGCTGCTGTTGATCGTATCGGTCGCCCCGAAGCGCTTGGCGACGGCGAGCCGGCTATCGTCCAAATCGATCGAGATGATTTGCGCCGGCGAATAAAATTGTGCGGTAAGCAGAGCGGCAAGACCGACGGGACCTGCGCCGACGATCGCGACGGTCGCGCCGGGTTGGACCTTGCCGTTGAGAACGCCGCACTCGAAGCCGGTGGGGAGGATGTCGCTGAGCATCACGAGCGCTTCCTCATCGGCTCCGGCCGGAATTGCATAGAGACTCGTATCGGCGTGCGGGATGCGCACGTATTCGGCTTGCGTTCCGTCGATCTCGTTGCCGAGGATCCAACCGCCGGTCGAGCAATGCGAGTACATCCCCTTGCGACAGTTTTCACATTTGCCGCACGACGAGATGCACGAGATCACGACGCGGTCGCCGACCTTGAACTGGGTGACGCCCGTACCGATTTCTTGCACTGTGCCGACGCCTTCGTGGCCGAGGATGCGACCGGGAACGCACGTCGGAACGTCGCCCTTGAGGATGTGGAGATCGCTGCCGCAAATCGTCGTTTTGACCACGCGAACGATCGCGTCGGTCGTCGCGCGGAGCTCCGGCATCGGGCACTCTTGCAGCGCTTTTTTCCCCGGTCCGAGATAGACCAGCGCTTTCATCGTTTTCCGTTTGGCGGTCGCGGGCGGGCTGGTCGGTGTGGGGATCGGAAGGGTAACCATGATGCAATGTCCTTGCGAAGTGCGTATCTTGCATCTGTTATTTCATGCGCGTGTGAAGGCTGGGTGAAGGACGTCCCCGCGGTTGGGCGGTGAACGTTGCAATAAGACATTTGTGGGTACGTTCACATTCAGGTGTCTTCATGAACAACATGATCCACGAGGTGAAGAATCATCTCGCTGTTGCCGTTGCCAATGTCGAGGCGTTTCGCGACGGCGTGTTCGAGCCGTCGCCGGCGCGGCTCGAAGCCGTACTGCAAGCGCTTGCCGAAGTTGATGTGTTACTCGGCCAGTTGCCCCACGGTATGGCCGCCGCGACGCTGGTGGCGAGCATGAAGCCGATGGACGTCTGCAGCGTCATCACGAACGAAGTCCTCGCGCTCGAAGCGTCGGCGCAACAGCACGGCGTCACGTTCGAGGTCCACCAGTGCGAGAGCACCGGCGAGGCGTGCCGGCGGTTCGGCGGCGATCCGACGCGCGTGGCGGAAATCGTGAACAACGTGGTTTCCAATGCCATCCGCTACACGCCGGCCGGGGGGCGGATCGAAGTCGATTGCCGGCCGGCCGACGGCACGCTGGTGCTGACGGTCACCGACACCGGTCCGGGCATCACCGAAGCCGACCGCAAGCGGATCTTCGACGCCGGCTATCGGGGCGAGGCGTCGGGCGGAACCTCCGGCAGCGGGCTCGGATTGGCTCTGGCAAAACGGTTTGCCGAAGAGCACGGGGGCTCGATCGACGTCATGAGCGCACCGGGCGCCGGCGCGCAGTTCGCCGTGAAGCTGCCGGGAACCGAGCGGCGTGCCATTTCGAGTGTCGGTGCCGATGGTTCGATATCGTTGTTGTAGTAGAGAACGCCGTGGAGCGGAAGACGACGATCCTGGTCGTTGACGACGAACCGGCCCTGGTTGAAGTGCTCGAGGCCTATTTGCGTGATGAGGGCTTCATCGTGCTGCAGGCGGCCGACGGCCGAACGGCCGTCGACATCGCGCTCGAGGAGCGGCCGGATCTCATGCTGCTCGATCTAACGTTGCCGCGTCTTTCCGGCTTGGAAGCGTTCCGCGAAATCCGTGCGCAGTTCGATCTGCCGGTCATCATGCTGACATCGCGTTCCGGCGAAGTCGACCGTGTCGTCGGACTCGAGCTCGGGGCCGACGATTACGTTACCAAGCCCTATAGCCCGCGCGAAGTCGTCGCGCGGGTGAAGACCATTCTGCGCCGCCGCGAGCGTCCGTCCGCCGTCCTTGAGACGCCGCGGAAGGCGCAGCACGAAGTGTGCAGCGTCGGCGATATAACGATCGACCGCACGGCCCACGAAGTCACGCGGCGCGGCGAGCAGATCAAAGTGACGCCGACGGAATACCGGCTGCTCGGAATTTTTCTCGATCATCCCGGCCAAGTGTTCACCCGCGACCATTTGATCGAAAAAATCTCGAGCGACGGCGGCGAGGTGTTCGACCGGACGCTCGACCGCCACGTGGCGAATCTGCGCGCGAAAATTGAGGTCGACGCGCAGCACCCGCGCTATATCGTAACGGTCTACGGTGTAGGCTATAAATTGGTCGTCCCCTAAGATCGCTATTCGTTCCGGTCGCGGACCACGAGCACGGGAACATCGCTCGCTCGCACGACGCCCTCCGCGACGCTGCCGAGGAAAAAGCCGCGCAGACCGCGCTGCCCGTGACTGCCGACGACCATGACCGTTGCCCGGGCCGCGTGCGCTGCAGCGATCAAGCCGTCGGCGGGATTGCCCCGGTCGACGTGAAGCTCGACGATGTGCGTCTGGTAGGCAGGCACGAGTTTTGCCGCGAGTTCGACCGCGGCGTCAGAGGCTTCGGAGTCGGCGATTCCGACGAGCGCGGTGGCAAAGGGATGCGCGCTGACCGCGTCGCTAGCGCGAATGGTGAGGACGGGGACGTCGCTCCAGCGCAGAACGCCTTCGGTGGTGCTGCCGAGGAACAGGCGCGCGACGCCGGTGCGCGCATGCGTTCCCATGATGATCAGGTTGCTGCCGTATTTTTTTGCGGTGGCCAAAATCGCGGGCACGGGCTGATCGTGCACCAGCTCGGTTATCGGCGCGACCGGCGCCGCCGTGCAGCGGGTCATCGCGTCGGTGATGCGGGCTCGGCCCTCGGCATCGAGCGCCTCGAAGAGCGTGGTCGGATCGTATGCGACCATCGCGCCGCCGGCCTCGGAAATGAGCGGCGTCTCATCGACGACGCTCACGATAACCAGGCGGGCGCCAGGCTCGACGAGCGCCAGCGCTTGGGCGAGTGCCGCCTGCGACGGCTCCGATCCGTCGTATGGTACGAGTATCGACGTGAAGGGGCTGGACGCAATCGCGGTTGTCATGCCCCGACTGTGCCGCAAGACTGAGAAGAACAAAAGAACAGCGGCGTTCACAGGGCCTTCGCGAGCCCGGCGTACGATCCGGCCATGGAAATGCAAAGAATCGAAGATCCGCCGCTAGCACGCGCACTCTTTGGCGACGTCCGCTGGGCATGGATCTGGCTCATCCTGCGGGTGTACGTCGGCTGGCAGTGGCTCAGCGAAGGCATCGAAAAGGCACAGACCCCCGCATGGATCGGCTCGCACGCCGGCTCGTTTCTCACGATGTGGATCACGAAGGCCCTCACCAAAACACAGGGTGCGTTTCCCGACGTGCAAGGCTGGTACGCCTGGTTTCTCAGCGCGATCGTGCTGCCGCACACCGTCTTTTGGAGCTATGCCGTGACGTTCGGCGAGATCGCCGTCGGCCTTGCGCTTATCCTCGGCTTGTTCACCGGCATCGCCGCGTTCTTCGGAACGACGATGAACGCGAGTTACCTGCTCGCCGGAACCGTCAGCGTAAATCCGATTCTCTTCGCCTTCGGTTCGCTGCTGGTATTGGCATGGAAGACCGCGGGATGGTGGGGCCTCGACCGTTTTGTGCTGCAACGCCTCGGAACGCCGTGGAAAAATACGGTCCCGGCACCGGAAACACACGTTCCGCCGGTGGTACACGCAGCGTGAGCGATATGCGCGCGGTCTCGGTGCAAGCCCATGCCGCGTGTCCATTTTCAAGCGCGCAAGAATACGCGGTGGAGTATCTCCGGCGCGCCGAAGCCGGCACGAACGAAGCGGAGATTCATGTGCCGGTCGGTTTCTTACCGGCGCTCTTGCATCGGCGCGTGGCGGTAACGTTCGGCGTGCACGCCGACGTTGCCGAAGCGGGCCGGCCGCACGATGAAATACGGATGCGCTGGAATGCCGGTACGCCGCTGCTGCCCGATTTTCGCGGCACGCTCCGCTTTCGCATCGCCGGAACGGGCACCGATGTGCTGGTGGAGGGAACGTACCGGGCGCCGCTCGGCGCGCTGGGCGGCCTGTTCGACAACCTCATCGGACGCCACATCGCGCGGGCAAGCGTGAACGATCTCGCCCGCCGCCTCGCCGGCGCGTTGGAAACGAACGAGCGTGCGTGGCGCTCGCGTGTCGCCGTGGCGTAAGGACGGAAGAAGGAACTGCCCGGAAGGCGCGCATACGGTTGTTCTTCTAACGGAAGCTCGCCCTCGGAGGCCGCCTGTGAACTTCAAGCCGCGTGCGTTCGCGCTCGCAACGGCAGTTGCCATTGCAATGCTGGCCGATCCGGGACCAAGCTCGGCGCAAACGGCGCTCACGCCGCTGCGCATTTCCATCAATCCGCACTTCATCACGTACGTCGCGTTTTTTATCGCCGTGGATAAGGGCTACTTCCACGACGCCGGCATCGACCTGCAGGTGAGCAAGTACACGACTTCGGCCAATTCGCAGCTGCCGATGCTGGCTCGCGGCGATCTCGATGTGTCCGTCGTCGTTCCCGGACCGGCGCTCTTCAATCAGTACGAGCAAGGTTTCGATGCGCACGTCATCGCGTCGATCGACGAAGCGCATCCGGGGTACCTCGACGGTTCGGTGCTCATGGTCCGTAAAGACCTCGTCGGCAAGATCAAGAAGCCGGCGGATATGGCCGGTCACGCCGTCGACGGTGCGTTCCCCGGATCGCCGATCGCGCTGTTGACGCTCGAGGCGCTGGCTGCCGGCGGTCTGACGACGAACGACGTGAAGTTCTCGACCAAAGAGTCGGCGACGCCCGATCAGCTCGCCGCGCTGCGCAACGGAGCGGTCGACGTGCAAGGGACGACCGAGCCGACGGCGACGGCGATCCAGCAGCAAGGCTACGGTCAGAAATGGCTGTCGTTTCACGACATCATGCCCGGCTACCAGGAAGCCTACTTCGGCGTCTCTTCACAGTACGCGAAAGATCACCCGGATGCGGTCGTGCGGTTCTTGCGCGCCTATTTGCGCGGCGTCGCCGACGTCGGTAAAGCGAAGGGCAAACTCACGCCCGACTTGGTCGCCACGATCGCGAAGTGGACGGAGATCCCGCCCGACATCATCCGCCAGATGGGCGCGATTCCGTATTACGGCCAGAACGGATCGGTCAACTCGGACGAACTTGAAAAAGTGCAGAAGTTCTGGGTGTCGCTGGATCTGGTGAAGAACCCGGTCCCGATCTCCAAAGTCGTCGACAACCAATACATCACGGCAGCGCGTAAGTAGCGCAGAGGAACCAACATGAGCACCTACGATCGGCCCGTTGAGATCAGCACCGGCATCGACATCGGAGCGCGCAACTACATGGAACGCGTGGGACGCGCCATGCCGGTGGGCGAGAGCAACGATGCGCTCAAGACGCTGAACTTCTTCGGCGCACTCGACAACTTCGCCAAGATGTTCGACATCCACAACGACGACAAAGTGGTGCTGCTGCTCGACCGGCTGATCGACCCGCGCGTGATCAACGCGATCGACGGCTTCTCGCGAGCCCGCGGTCCGAAGCCGACGGCGATCGTCTATCCGTCGACGCAGCAGACCGAGATCCCCGACGACATCAAGGCGATCCTCGACCCGGCGACGTTCGTCGTCTCGACGTGGTTCTGTTCCGTCTCCGATCCGCACGCACAGATGCTGCGCCGCGAGCGCGGTCAGCGCTGGGTGAAGATCACCTACTTCCGCGATCTCGATCTGCTCGATACGCCGCAAGCGCGGTTTCCGATCGAGGTCATCAGCGAGATCGTACGCGCGACTCGCGCGCGCTATTTGCGCGGTGCGAAGAAGGGTCCGCTCGTGATCACCGATCGCCGTGGCTCGAATTGGAAGTACGACGTAACGCCCGAATGGGCCGAGCAGCTCATGAGCACGAATCGCTGGAAAGGCGAGCTGGTGGCGGACAAGCCCGGCGCCTACGTTCACTATCTCTCGACGCACGGCCCGAACATCTACGAGCGCACGGCGCTGAAGATCGATCGCGACCGGGCCGTGATGCCGCTCAACGGTACGATCTATCCGCAATGGGCGGTCGGCTTTCCGCGACCGTTCGCGGAACGCATCGGCGTGCGCTGGCAGGACGACGCGATCGTTGAAGTCACCGGCGAATCCTCCGATGCCGCCGACCTGCGCGAGATGCTCCTCGGCGGGCGGCTGGTCGAACTCGGTTGTGGTTTCAACCCGAAGGCGCCGCGGCACACGCTCTATCCGGCCGGATCGAATTCGCCGGGTGCGCTGCATTTCGGCATCGACCTCGCGGGACCGAGCCGCTACATTCGCCGCATGCTGCCGAATTGGGAAGAGCCGCCGATCCACATGGATCTCGTCACCTTTGACAGTACCGTGGTCGTCGGCGACGTACCGCTCGTGACCGATGGGTTTCTCGACGCGCTGCGCGACGAACCCGTACGCGACTTCGCCGCGAAGTACGGCGACCCGGTCGATCTGCTCGAAGGTTGGCCCGAATAGGTTCGGCCGGCCGCACGCTGGTCGACAAGATCTGGGCCGATCACCTTGTCGGTCAGCGTGACGACGGACGCGATCTGATCTATGCGGATCGCGTCGTCATGGATGAGGTTCGCGCGCCGGATGCGATTCGCTTGCTCGAGACGAGCGGACGGCCGATGCGCCGGCCGGATCTGGCCTTCGCAACGATCGATCACACGATCGGAACGCAACCCGGCCGGGATGAAGTGCTCACGCCGGCCGTTGCGGCGATCGCCTCGGCCGTGCGAGCCGGCGCCGCCCGCCACGCCTTTCGTTTTTTTGATATCGGCTCTGCCGAGCAAGGCATCTCGCACGTCGTCGCGCCGGAGCTTGGGCTCGTGCTGCCCGGCGCAACGCACGTGTGTTCCGACAGTCATGCGAGCACCGTGGGCGCGCTCGGCGCCTTAGCCTTCGGCTGCGGAACGACGGATCTCGCGCACGTGCTGGCGACTCAAACGGTCGCACTCGAGAAACCGCGCACGATGCGCGTCCGGCTCGACGGCACGCTGCAGCACGGTGTGGATGCGAAAGATGTCGTGCTCTCGCTCATCGGCGAGTTGGGTATCCACGGCGCCCGCGGGTTCATCGTCGAGTATGCCGGCGCGGTCGTCGAGGCCATGCCGATGGAGCAGCGCTTCACGCTGTGCAACATGGCGATCGAGATGGGCGCGCGCAGCGCCATCATCGCGCCCGACGCGACGACCTTGGCGTGGCTCGAGACGTGCCCGTGGCGGCTCGACGGCGACGCGCTCGCAGCGGCGCGGCTGCGTTGGCAAACGCTGCGCAGTGACGATGATGCGTCGTTCGACCGGACGCTCGACGTATCGTGCGATGCGATCGAACCGCAGATCACGTGGGGGACCGATCCGAGCATGGTCATTCCGATTACGGGGACCGTGCCCGATCCGGCGCGCGCCGATCCGGCGCGGCGGCCCGCGCTCGAACGCGCACTGATCTACATGCAGCTCGCGCCCGGTGACTCGCTCGCCGGCCGTCCGCTGGAACGCGTCTTCATCGGTTCGTGCACCAACGCCCGGCTCGACGATCTGCGTGCCGCGGCCGGTCAGGTGCGCGGAGGGCGCGTGGCGGCGGGCGTACGCGCGATCGTCGTGCCGGGCTCGACGGCAGTCAAACGCGCGGCGGAAGCGCTGGGGTTCGATGCGATCTTTCGCGCCGCCGGCTTTGAGTGGCACGAAGCGGGATGTTCGATGTGCTCGGCGGGAAGCACCGACTCGGGCTTGCCGGGCGAGCGCTGCGCATCGACGAGCAATCGGAACTTCGAAGACCGCCAAGGCCGCGGCGTGCGCACGCATTTGGTGAGTCCGCGCACCGCCGTCGCTTCCGCCCTTGCCGGCCGCTTCGCCGACGTTCGCAAAACGTAGCGATGGAACCGTTTCGCACGTTTACCGGCGTCGCCGCGCCGTTGCTGATCGACGATATCGATACCGATGCGATCGCGCCGGTGTCGGATCGCTCGCGCCTGCTCGAACCCGATTATGCCGCGCTGTTCTTCGCGCGCAAGCGCCGTTTGCCCGACGGCAGCGAAGATCCGGACTGCGTATTCAACCGCGCACCCTACCGCAATGCGAGCATCCTCGTGACGGGCGCGCAGTTCGGTTGCGGCAGCGCGCGCGAGAGCGCGGTCTGGGCCTTAACGGCCTTCGGCATTCGCGCGATCGTCGCGCGCAGCTTTGCCGAGACGTACCGCGAGAACGCGCTGCGCAACGGCGTGCTGCCGATCGTGCTCGATCCGGCGGAGCGCGCGGCATTTGAAGACGACGTCGTCGCGGTGGGCGGCGCGGGGGCGTTTACCGTCGACCTGCGCGATCCGCACGTCGCCGCACCAAACGGCCGCCGGTATGCGTTTACGATCGATGCTGCGGATCGGCTGGCGTTGCTCGAAGGCACGGACTTGATCGCGCTCACGTTACGCCGGGCCGCGGCAATCGAGGCATGGGAAGCGAAGACGCGCCGCGAGCAGCCTTGGCTGCAAGACGCCGGGCTCTGAGCGGACAGGATTCCCGCGCCAGCGACGGTATGCACCCCGGGATGCGAATAGCGATGCGAGCCCTCGTTTTTCTGACGATCCTTGCGCTCGGCATCGCGCCGGCGCCGAACGCGCGTGCGGCCGATCTGATCCCGGTCGTGATCGGCAACATTCCCTCGCTCACCGGCGCGCCGCTCTACATCGCCAAAGACAAAGGCTACTACGAAGCGGCCGGTCTCGACGTGCAGTTGACCAACGCCGGCTCGCCTGCCGATCAGGCGGCGTTGCTCTCGACGAACCGGCTGCAACTCGTCGGCGGAGCCGTGACCGCCGGCTTCTTCAACTCGTTCGCGCGCAAGCTGCCCGTCGCACTCGTGCTCTCGCGCGCCGTCACGCCGATCAACCACTATCTGATGGCGCGCATGGCCTTACGCGGCCTGCTCAAGACGCCGGCCGATCTCAAAGGCAAGATCATCGCGATCGATCAAACCGGGACGGACCTGTCCTACGAATTGCTCAAAACGTTGCAGGGTGCCGGGATGACGCTGGCCGACGTTCAGGTGAAATTTCTGCCGTTCTCGGAGCAGCCGGCCGCGCTTGCAACCGGAGCGATCGATCTGGCCCTGATGGTGTCGCCGCTGCAGGACGCGACCGCCGATAAGGGCATCGCCTTTCGATTTCTCAATACCGATAAGTACATCACGCCGCGCCCGATGGCGGCGTCGGTGCTCGAAATGAACCGCGACTGGGCCGCCGCGCATCCGGACGCGGCGAAGGCGTTCGTCGCGGCGACGATACGAGCCACGCGGTATTACTGCGAAGCGTTTCATCACGGTGCGAACCGGGCCGACGTCGTGCGCATTTTGGCCAAGTATTCGAACGTATCGGATACGGCGCTGATCGAGCGCATCGATTGGACGTCGATGGATGTCGACGGCCGCATTCCAATGCCGAGCATCATGGACATCCAAGACTTCTACGTGAAAGAAAAACTCGTCAACGCGCCGGTGGCTGAATCGGAGTTGGCGCCGCCGGCATGGGTCGCGCAAGCGCGCGCGAGCGTCGGACCGTTCCGGCTCGCGCACGACGACCATCAGCCCGGATGCCGGTAGCCGCGCGCCGCGGCGCGGCGATCGAGATCGTTCACCTTCGTAAGACGTTTGAGTCGGGCAAGAACTCCGTCGTCGCGATCGACGATCTGAGCATTTCGATCGCCCCCGGTGAGTTCGTGTGTTTCGTCGGACCATCGGGCTGCGGCAAGTCGACGCTGCTTCGCATCTTGGCGGGATTAGAGGAACCGGACTCGGGCGAAGTGCGCATCGATGCAGCCGAGGGCGGCGTGCGTAACGCGATGGTGTTCCAAGAAGCGAGCATCTTTCCGTGGAAAACCGTCGGCGATAACATCGCGTTCGGCTTACGCGCGCGCGGCATGGCTCGCGCCCAGTATACGGCGCGCGTCGATGAAGCGCTCCGGCTCGTCGGCCTCTCGCGCTTTCGCGACCACTATCCAAGTCAGATTTCGGGCGGGATGAAGCAGCGCGCCGCGATCGCACGCGCTTTGGTAACGGATCCGGCCGTGCTGCTGATGGACGAGCCGTTCGCCTCGCTCGACGCGCAGAACCGGGCGATCCTGCAGGCCGAACTCGCCAATATCTGCGAGCAAACCGGCACGACCGTCATTTACATCACGCATTCGCTCGAAGAAGCGCTCATGCTCGGCGACCGCGCCGTCGTGCTGACGGCGCAACCGGCGCGCATCAAGGATGAGGTCATCGTGCCCTTTCCGCGGCCGCGCGATACGATCGAAGTGAGCGCGACTCCAATGTTCGGCGAATTGAAGCTGCGGATGTGGAACGTGTTGGAAGCGGAAGTGCTGCAGGCGCGGCGCGAGCACGAGGGCGTATGAAGAGTCCGCGCGCCGAGCGCCGTCGCCAGCGGATTCTCGAGATCGCCTCACCGGTCGTGTTCTTGCTGGTGTGGGAAGCCGTCGTGCGGCTCGGTTGGCTCGACGCTCGCTTCGTGCCGCCGCCGAGCGCCGTCGTCGTGCGCTTCTTCGACCTCGCGCAGTCGGGCGAATTGTGGAAGAACGTCTCGATCACGCTCTTTCGCGTCGGTGCGGGCTACGCGCTGGGCGTGATCCCCGGCGTCGCGGTCGGCCTCTTGATGGCGATGTTCAAGCCGCTGCGCTACGTCCTCGACCCGTTGGTTGCGGCGATCTATCCGATTCCAAAGATCGCGTTGATGCCGCTGCTCTTGCTCGCGTTCGGTATCGGCGAGATGTCGAAGGTCGTGCTGGTGGCAATCGCAACGTTCTTCCCGGTGCTGATCAGCACGTACGCCGGTGCGGCCAACATCGAGAACATCTATGTGGATGCCGCGAAGAATTTCGGCGCCGGTGCGAGCATGATGTTTCGCGAAGTGATCTTTTTCGGCGCGCTGCCGCAAATCTTCGCCGGTCTGCGGCTCGCGCTCGGCACGTCGTTTCTGGTGATCGTTGCGGCGGAATTCGTTTCGGCCGACAGCGGCATCGGCCAGCTGATCTGGACGTCGTGGCAGATCTTGCAAGTCGATCGTATGTTCGTCGGCATCGTCTTGATCGGCGTGCTGGGCGTCGCGTCGACCGCCATCTTGCAAGAGATCGAGCACCGCCTGATGCCGTGGCGCCGGCGATGACCGAGGGACCTATCGACGTCCTCGTCGTGGGCGGCGGGATTGCGGGGCTTTCCGCCGCGATCGCGGCCAACGAGGCCGGCGCTTCCGTGCGCTTACTCGAGCGTGCGCCGCGTGCCGAGCGCGGCGGGAACACGCGCTTTTCGAACGGCGCGCTGCGCGCGGTGTACCGCGGCATCGACGATATCCGGCGCTTGCTCCCCGATCTGGACGCCGCGACGATCGCGAAGACCGACTTCGGCGCCTATCCGGCCGAACGCTATTTCGCCGACATCGGGCGGGTGACCGAAGGGCGGGCCGATCCGATGTTGAGCCGCCTCGTCGTCGATGAGAGTTTCGAGGTGCTGTGCTGGCTCATGGCGAGCGGCGTGGCGTACGATCCGTTGTGGTCGGCGCAAGCGCCGCCGGTCGACGGTCACGTTACGTTCTACGGCGGCAGCGCCGTCGAGGCACGCGGTTTGGGCCCGGGCCTGATCGATGCGCTCTACGACTCGCTCGAGCAACGCGGCGTTCTTGTGAGCTATGGCGCGCGCGCGATCGCGTTACTGCGCGAGGGACGCGGCGTGTGTGGCGCGAGCGTACGCACGAGCGACGGCGCAGCGCGCGATATTGAGGCGCGTTCCGTGGTGCTGGCGAGCGGCGGCTTCGAATCGGACGTCGAGTGGCGCACGCGCTATCTCGGCCCGGGCTGGGATCTTGCGACCGTTCGCGGCACTCGCTTCAACACGGGTGATGGGTTGCGCATGGCGCTCGAGGCGGGCGCGCAGCCGTATGGCCAATGGTCCGGCTGTCATGCCGCGAGCTGGGCGCGCCATGCGCCGGCCTATGGTGACGTAACGATCGCCGAAAAGTTCAAGCGCGATGATTTCATGCACGGCATTTTCATCAACGCGGCCGGCCGGCGCTTCGTCGATGAGGGCGCAGATTTGCGCGCGCTGACCTACGCCAAGTACGGCCGCGCCGTGATGGAGCAGCCGGGATCGGTGGCGTGGCAGATCTTCGATGCGCAAACCGTACCGCTGCTCAGCGACGACTATCGCGATCCGAGCGTCGCTCCGATTCGCGCCGATACAATCGAAGCGTTGGCCGAGCGTTTGACCGGGGTCGCCGGCAACGCGTTCCTCGAAACGGTCAAGGCCTACAACGCCGCGGTGCGCGACGACGTGCCGCACGATCCGAGCCGCAAGGACGGACGCGGCACCGTCGGGCTAGCGATTCCAAAATCGAATTGGGCGCTGCGCATCGAACGGCCGCCGTTCGAAGCCCATCCGGTCTCGTTCGGCATCACGTTTACGTTCGGCGGCGTGCGCATCGATGCGCGCACGCGCGTCATCGATATCGAAGGCGCGGCGATTCCGGGACTTTACGCAGCGGGCGAGATGGTCGGCGGCCTCTTTTACTTCAACTACCCCGGCGGCTCGGGACTCGTGTCGGCCGCGGTCTTCGGCCGGCTTGCAGGGCGCGCCGCGCAGGAAGGTTCCTCCACGGCCGTAAGACGCCAGAGCGATGCTAAAGGCGGAAGATAACGAGATCCTGACGCGCGTTTCGCGCGGCACGCCGATGGGCGACCTGATGCGGCAGTTTTGGATTCCGTTCCTCATCGATAGCGAAGTCGAGCCCGACGGTGCGCCCGTGCGCGTCAAGCTGCTCGGCGAGTCGTTGCTCGCCTTTTGCAACACCGAGGGCAAGTTCGGCTTGATCGCCGAGAACTGCGCGCATCGCCGCGCCAGTCTGTTCTACGGCCGTAACGAGGGGTGCGGCATCCGCTGCATCTATCACGGCTGGAAATACGACATCGATGGAAAATGCGTCGATTTGCCGTCGGAGCCGGCGGCGAGCGATTTCAAGAGCCGCGTCTCGATCACGGCGTATCCGGTGCGCGCGCACGGCGGCATGCTCTGGACGTTCATGGGGCCCGATCCGTCGTCGGCCGTGCTGCCGCAATTCGAGTGGACCGGCGTGCCGCGCGAGAACCGCTACTTTTCACGCTGGCAGCAAGAGTGCAATTACGCGCAGTGCGTCGAGGGCGAGATCGACTCGTCGCACGTGAGCGCGCTGCATCAGGTGCTGCACCCCAAAGAAGAATACCACGCCACGTCGATCTGGGGCAGCTCGATGCGCAACGACACCGCGCCGAGCTGGAAAGTCGATGAGACGCCCTACGGCGTGGCGCTCGGCGCGCGCCGCGATGCGGCCGGCGGTACGAGTCTCTGGCGCGTCAACCATTTCCTCATGCCGTTTTACACGATGATCGCGCCGGAGATCGGACGCTTTATCAATATGCGCATGTGGGTACCGGCCGACGACGAGCATACGTGGGGCATCGGCGTCAGCTATCGGCCCGAGACGCCTTTGACGGCCGAGGACATGTACCAGCTCGGCAGCGGCCCGCTCTCGCCGTACATCCCGCTCATTCCGGGAACGATGCGGCCGATCTACAACGCGGATAACGACTACATGATCGATCGGCAGAAACAGAGGACGGAGACGTATTCGGGCATACCGGGCACGCGCGCGCAAGACTCGGCCGTGATCGAGAGCGCCGGCGCAATTGCCGACCGCACGCTCGAGCGCCTCGGGACGAGCGATACGGCGATCATCGCGATGCGGCGCGTTGCGATCAACGCGGCCAAAGCGCTGCGCGACGAGGGTACGATCCCCGCCGCTACGCGCGATGGAAGCGTCTACGACATCCGCTCGCATTCCGCCATCATGCCGGACGGCGTCGACTTCGACGACGATCCGGAATTCTTACGCCGGATGAAGATGGATCGCCGTCCGCGCGAACTCGCCGCCACGGAGCCCAGCCGATGAGCCGCATTCTATCCCGCAGCGCCTTCACCGCCGCCACGGCTGCCGCTTTCGCGGGGGTCGCTTTCGTACGCAGTCCCGCACGCGCCGCGCAATTTTCGTATAAGCTCGGTCACTCGACCCGGCCGACGGAAAATTTGCACTTGCACCTGACGTCGGCAACCGACGCGATCCGTGCCGCCAGCGGCGGACGGCTCGACATCCAAGTGTTTCCGAGCGGCCAACTCGGCACCGACGCCGCGACGGCGGAAGAAGTCCGGTCCGGCGCCGTGCAGATGGCCGCAATTCCGGCGGTCAACTTGCAAGAGAGCGTTCCGCTCGCGGGCATCGACAGCACGGCGTTCGCTTTCCGCGATCACGCTCAAGCGCAGCATGCGATGGACGGACCACTCGGCGACTTCGTCATCAAATCGCTTGCGGCCGGCGGCTATCATATCGTTTATCGCCCGTTCGATCTCGACTTCCGCCAAGTCAGCTCGGCCACGCACGCGATTGCAAAGGTCGCCGACTTCGCCGATTTCAAAGTCCGCGTCGCGACCTCGAAGATCATGCTCGATCTCTTCAAGACGCTCGGCGCTTCGCCGACGCCGATCGACTTGAGCGCGCTCTACGTCTCCCTGCAAACCAAACTCGTCGACGGCCTCGAGATCTCACCGAGCGCGATGCTGGGCTTCAAGTTCTACGAAGTGCAGAAATATCTGGCGATCACGAACCACGCGTGGAGCGGCTTCTGGTTGACTGCGAATCCGCAGGCCTGGAACGATCTGCCGCCCGATCTGCAAGCGATTGCGACGCGCGAGTTCACGACGGCGATCATCGCGCAGCGCAAGGACATGGTCGGTCTCTCGCAGGGCATCATCGCCGACCTCGGGCGCAAGGGAATGGCCACCAACACGGTCGATCCGGTTGCCATGCGCGCAAAACTCCAACCGTACTATCGCCGCTGGCGCGCCGAGTTCGGCGAGACCGCGTGGTCGCTGCTCGAGCGGACGTCTGGGAAACTCGGCTAGACGACACTCGCCGTGACGACGGTCGTTCCGGTTTCCGCGATCCTCGAAGCTGCGGCGGGGACGGAGGCGCCGTTCCCGCGGAGTGACTGGACCCTCGCGGGCGAACGCGCGATCGGCCGCGTCGTCGAGCCGGTGGTGGCCGCCATCATCGTTGCGGAGATCGCGATCCTCGCCGGCGGCGTGCTCGCACGCTACGTGCTGCACGATGCGCTGTCGTGGGGCGACGAACTCGCCGCGATCCTATTCCTGTGGATGACGATGCTCGGCGCGGTCGTCGCTTATCGCCGCAACGAGCACATGCGGCTGACGGTGCTGCTGCGGCGCGCGTCGCCCGCCGGGCGCGCGTGGCTCGAGGTCGCGAGTGACGTTGCGATCCTCTGGTTCTGCGTGCTGCTGATTCCCGCGAGCGGGGTGCTGATGCGCAGCGAGGCAAACGATCTGACGCCCGCACTCTCGCTGCCGCGCGCGTACGTGATTGCGGCAATCACCGTGGGCCTCGGCCTCATTGCCGTGCTGGCAATCCTGCGTCTCATCGACCGCGATCTGCGCCGCGTCGCCATCGTGATTGCTGTTGCGATCGTGCTGAGCTTTGCCGGATACGCGGCCCGCGATCCGATCGGATCGCTCGGCAATATCGATCTCTTGCTGTTTTTCGTGCTGGTGGTCGGCATAGCGCTCGCGATCGGGATTCCAATTTCGTTTTCGTTCGGCGTCGGCGCGGTCAGCTATCTGCTCTTCGCCACGCGCATTCCGCTGAGCATTGCGGTCGGCCGCATGAACGAAGGCATCTCGAACATCATCTTGCTCGCCGTGCCGTTGTTCGTGCTCTTGGGTCTGTTGCTCGAAGCCACCGGCGTCGCCCGTCGCCTCGTCGCCGCCCTCGCCAGCCTCGTCGGCCACTTCCGCGGCGGCCTCAACGTCGTCCTGATCGCCGCGATGTATCTCGTCTCGGGGATATCCGGCTCGAAGTCGGCCGACATGGCCGCCGTCGCGCCCGTGCTCTTCCCGGAGATGGAACGGCGCGGCTATAAGCGCAGCGAGATGATCGCGCTGCTCGCGACCTCGGGCGCGATGGCCGAGACGATTCCGCCGAGCCTCGTGCTGATCATCGTCGGCACGATTGCGACGGTATCCATTCGGGATCTGTTCACCGCCGGTCTGCTTCCGGCCGCGATTGCCTCGATTGCGCTGCTGATCGTTTCGTTCGTGCGGGCGCGCGGCGACCAAACGCAACGCGCGGAGCGCGCTTCGGGCAGGGCAATAGCGCGCGCGTTCCTCGTCGCGCTGCCGGGCCTGGCGTTGCCGCTCTTGATCCGCTGGTTCGTCGTCGGCGGTATCGCGACCGCGACCGAGGTCAGCACGGTCGGCATCGTCTACACGTTGATCGTCGGAGCGCTCATCTATCGCGAGTTCGACTGGCGCCGGGCCTACCCGATGCTGGTCGAAACGGCGGCGCTCACGGGCGCCGTCGGCCTCATCATCGCGACCGCGACCGCCATGGCGTGGTCGATCACCCGTTCGGGACTCGCGAATCAGCTTGCCGACGCGCTCGCGCACGCCGGCGGCGCGGCCGGTTTTATGGCGCTCTCGATCGTGCTCTTCGCCGTCCTCGGCTCGGTCCTCGAAGGGATCCCCGCACTCGTGCTGTTCGGGCCGCTGCTGTTTCCGATTGCGGCGCAGTTCAACATCGACCAAGTGCATTATGCGATCGTCGTGGTGCTCGCGATGGGCATCGGCCTCTTTGCGCCGCCGCTCGGTATCGGATACTATGCGGCGTGCGCGATTGCGAAGTGTTCGCCCGATACGGCGACGAAGCCGATTCTGCCGTACCTGGCGGCACTGCTCGCGGCGCTGATCCTCATCGCGGCGGTTCCATGGATTTCACTTGGGTTTTTGAGGCATTGATGAAGACGTTCAAGATCGCGACCATTCCCGGAGACGGCATCGGCAGCGAGGTCGTTCCGGAGGGAATTCGCGTCGTCGATGCGGTCGCCAAGCGCTTCGGTTTGCGCTTCGAGTGGGAGCATTTCCCGTGGAGCTGCGAGTACTACCTTGCAACCGGCGCGATGATGCCCGCCGACGGGCTCGCGCAAATCCGCAATCACGATGCGATCTTCCTCGGCGCGGTCGGTTTCCCGAGCGTCCTCGACCATGTTTCGCTGTGGGGTTTGCTCATCCCGATCCGGCGGCACTTTCAGCAGTATGCCAACGTGCGGCCGGTGCGTCTCATGCCCGGCATCGCCTCACCGCTGGCCGGCCGCAACACCGGCGACATCGACATGATCATCGTGCGCGAGAACAGCGAGGGCGAGTATTCGGCGGTCGGCGGCCGGTTCGGCGAAGGTACTGAGAACGAGATCGTCTTCCAAGAATCGATCTTCACGCGCCGCGGTGTCGACCGCATCCTCGCGTACGCCTACGAATATGCGCGCAGCCGGCCGAAGAAGCACCTGACCTCGGCCACGAAATCGAACGGCATCACGATCACGATGCCGTATTGGGACGAACGCGTCAAAGCGATGGCCGAGAAGTATCCCGACATCCGCACCGACCAGTACCACATCGACATTCTCACGGCGAACTTCGTGCTGCACCCGGATTGGTTCGATGTCGTGGTCGGCTCGAATTTATTCGGCGACATCCTCTCGGATCTCGGTCCGGCCGTGGTCGGCACGATCGGCATCGCACCGTCGGCCAACCTCAATCCCGAGCGCGAATATCCCTCGATGTTCGAGCCCGTGCACGGCTCCGCGCCCGACATCGCCGGCAAAGGCATCGCCAACCCGATAGCGCAGATTTGGTCCGGCGCAATGATGCTCGATCATCTCGGCTATCCCGAAGCCGGAGCCGCCATCGTCACCGCGATCGAAACCGTCCTCACCAAAGGCCCGCGCACGCGCGACATCGGCGGCACCGCAAACACCGTCGACGTCGGCAAAGCAATCGCCGAAGCCGTTATGACAAATTAAGGAGGTAGCGTCACGCTTTTGCGGCCTTAGGTGCGCGGGTGGCCGATGCCGAGCGGTTGCGCGTCGACCAAGACGAACGCGACGCGGGCCGTTTCGGTGCCGCGATTGAACCAGCCGTGGTTGGTGCCGCGCTGGACCATCACGTCGCCGGCGTTGAGCGTGACGGTTGAGTCGTCCATGACCATATCGATTTCGCCCGACATCACGATCACGTAATCGAGCGTTTCGGTGCGGTGCATGAGGCCGCGGTTGCCGGGCGGATAGTCGATGATGGTGAGCCGCGTGCCGTTCTTGGGCGGCGGGGTCGCGTGCGGCCGCGCGCCGCGATCTTCGAGCGACTCGCCGATCGCGATGTCGACCGGCATCTCACCGGTGTTCCAAACGGCGTGCACGATCGCGTCGGACTTTCCTTGCTGGGCCGGCACCGTGGTATCCGTCAAGATTTTTGCGACCGCGGTGGCGTCGTGGCCGGTGACCACGCGGCGAATTCCAGGCTTGCTCATGCGGCGTCATTCCGCCGCGGCGCATCGATCCTCTCCCAGGCGGGCAATTGCCGCACCCCGAAATTGCCGCGTATGGTCGAAGCCACGGTACTGCATCCGCTCCTGGCCGCCGAAATCCACGCGGATATCCGTGGACCGCTGACCGAATCGACGCATGCCGGCATCATCTCGCTCATGGACCACTATCCGGTCGGCGTGTTTCGCAACAAAAAACCGCTGAGCGACGCCGAGCACGTGGCCTTCAGCCGCCGATTTGGCCCGGTCGAACGGATGAAGACGCGCGGTGACCTGCGCGTTCCGTTTCCGGAGATCATCGATCAGAGCAATCTCGATGCGAACGGTGCGATCTTTCCTGACGACGATAAGCGGTTGCTCTACAAACGGGCGAACCGGCTGTGGCATACCGACATGTCGTTTCACGCCGTTCGCGCGACCTATTCGCTGCTCTCCGCGCACGCGATCCCGCCGGACGGTGCGGCCCCGACGGAATTCGCCGACATGCGCGCCGCCTACGATGCGCTGCCCGAAGAGATCAAGCTGCGGATCGAACCGCTGGTTGCCGAACACGACTACTATCACTCCCGCGTTGCCGGCGGCGGCCCCGAACCGACGCTCGCGGAGCGCAAACTCCGGCCGCCGGCGAAACACCCGCTCGTGCACGTGCATCCGGGATCGGGACGCAAGAGCCTGTATCTGGCCTCTCACATCTCGCGCATCGGCGGATACGCAGCGGAAGATACGCAGGCGTTGCTCGACTATCTGATGGCCTTTGCGACGCAGCCGCAGTTCGTGTACGCGCACACCTGGCGTGTCGGCGACATCGTGATGTGGGATAACCTCGCCACGATGCATCGCGCCACGCCCTTCGACGACCAGCAGTATCGCCGCGATATGCGGCGTACCACCGTCCGCGAAGGCAACGTCGAATTGGAAGCGGTGCTCTAAATCGTGATTCGCCGGATGGTCGTACTGCTCGCCGCGCTCGTGCTGGGCTTGCCGGCCGGTGCGCAAGATGTGCCGAAAGTGCGCGTTCTGCGCGGCGCGGTCGAGTTTTCCGAAGGCGTCCAGTATGCGCAAGCGCTCGGGCTCTTCAAGAAGTACGGCATCGACGTCGACGTGCAGATCGTGAGCAGCGGTGAGGCCGCGGCGGCCGCGATCGTGGGCGGCACGGCGGATATCGGCGCGGCGAACGTCGTCTCGCTCGTGCTCGCGCACGAACGGGGCGTCGGCTTCACGTTCGTTGCGCCCGGCGCCGAGTACACCGGCAGCGCGCCGACGAACGCGCTGATCGTCGCCAAAAATTCACCGATTCATGGACCGAAAGATCTGATCGGTAAAACGATCGGTGTGATCGCACTCGGCGACATCAATACGATCGCGATCCGGGCGTGGCTCGAGCGCAGCGGCGTCGATGCGAAGAGCGTGCGATTTCTCGAGTTGCCGAACCCGCAGATGAGCGCGGCAATCGATCGCGGCGCGGTCGACGCCGCGATCGTGTCCTCACCGGCACTCGCGCCGGCGATGCAGACCGGCCGCGTTGCCGGTCTCCCGTATAGCGCGGTTTCGGAGCACTTCGCGATCAACGCGTGGTACGCGAAGAAAGACTGGGTGGCGGCGCATCGCGACACCGTTGCGCGCTTCACCCGAGCGGTCACCGAAGCGCAGCTCTGGGCGAACAAGAACCACGCGGACTCGGCCAAGATACTCATCGCCGATGCCAAGCTCGACCCCGACCTCGTCGCATCGATGACCCGCGCGACCTTCGCGCCGAAGCTCGAAGACACGTTAATCCAGCCGCTCATCGACCTGATGGCCAAATACGGCCGCATCGCCGCACCGTTTCCGGCAAGCGACCTGTACGTGAGCCTCTAGCCATTTCTGGGGAAAGAGCCCGATATGAGCGACACGTCAATCCATCAATCCATCGAAGCCCTCGTTGCCGAGGAGCACGACCTGTGGCACCGGGGCGAAAACGGCGGTCTCGATGCCGGCGGACGTGCCCGCCTCGCCGAGATCACCGTAAAACTCGACCAGTTCTACGACCTGCTCCACCAGCGTCAGGGTCTGCGGGATGCGGGGGCCAACCCCGATCGGGCAGCGCTGCGTTCCAAAAAAACCGTCGAGGGCTACGTCGAGTAACGGCTATCCCGTCGCCGAGCCGGAGACGTCTGCTCCGGCGCTCCGCGGCAGCGAGAGCATCGTGATCGTTGCGGCAACCGCAATCGCCGCGGATGCCAAGAAGGCGATGTGAAAATCCGTCAGGCCGGGCGTCGGGCCCGATCCGCGCACGGTTTCGACGCCGTGTAAGATCAGGGCGCCGGCGGCAATCCCGCCGGCTTGCGCGAGCTGGGTAAACGTACTCGAGAGCGTGCTGGCCGAACTCATCATCGGTTGCGGCACATCGACGAATCCAAGCGTGTTCACCGTGGTGAACTGGAGCGAGCGGCAGAGGCCCGACGCAAAGAGCAGCAGGGCGATCACGGCATCGGGCATCGCCTGCGTGATGATGCCGCACATCGCAAGCGAAAACGCGACGATGAAGCCGTTGGTCACGACGATGCGCCGGAACCCGAAGCGCCGCACGATCGGCGTCGTGAGCGTCTTCATCCCGAGGTTGCCGGCGGCATACGCCAGCATCAGCAAACCGGACGAGAACGCGCTCTTGCCGAGCCCGATTTGAAAGAGCAGCGGCAGCATGAACGGGGCGGTCTGAATGGCGACGCGGAAAAAACTGCCGCCGCGAAACGTGGCCGCGGCAAACGTCGGGATGCCCGCGGCGGCGAAACTCATGATCGGCGCAGGCGAACGCCGCACGTGCCGCCAGGTGAGCGCCGCAAAGATGCAGCCCAGCGCGAGCAAGCCCAGGCTCTCGGCGAGCGGCTCGCCGCGCGCGAGCAGGTCGAGTCCGAACATGATCGCGACCAAGGTCGTCGTCATCAGCACGAAGCCGGCACTATCGAACGGCCGGCGTTCGGCAACGGGTATCGCGCGAATGAACGTCAGCGCGAGGACGAGACCGGCGATCGCGATCGGCACGTTGAGGAAGAAGATCCAGCGCCACGAGGAGTACGTCGTGATGAAACCGCCGATCGGCGGTCCGAGAACGGGCGCGATCAAGCCGGGCCAGGTGAGGTTGGAGATCGCCGCGAGAAGTTCTTGCTTGCTCGAGGAACGCAGTACGACGGTTCGCCCCACCGGCACCATCAACGCACCGGCTGCGCCTTGGAGAATGCGCGTAACGACGAACGCCGTCAGCGAGGTGCACAGGCCGCATGCGATCGACGTGAGCGCAAAGAGGACGATTGCGGTGCAGAACGTCGTGCGCGCGCCGATGCGGTCGGAGATCCAGCCGCTCAGCGGAATGAACGCCGCGAGCGCCACGAGATACGACGTCATGCCGATCGCGACATCGACGGCATGCACGCCGAAGGACGCACCGATCTGCGGCAGCGATGTCGCGATCACCGAACCGTCGAGCTGTTCCATGAAGAAGGCACTCGCGACGATGAGCGACGTGAGGCGTGCGCCCGAGCTAAGCACTAAGCACCGGCGGAACGCGTGCTGCGCCACCATGCCAGCGTGCGCTCGATGCCCTCGCGTAACGGGGTCTGCGGTTCCCAGCCAAGCAACTCGCGTGCGCGCGTGACGTCGGGTTTGCGGCGCGACGGATCGTCTGAGGGAAGCGGTCCGTGCTCGACGCGCAGTGCCACGCCCGCTGCAGCCGCAATAGTACCGGCGACGGCGGTAATCGTGACTTCTTCGGGATTGCCGAGGTTCACGATCGCACCACGTGCTTGCTCGTGCGCGGTGAGGCGTGCGATGCCGTCGACCAGATCGTCGATGTAGGTGAACGAGCGCGTCTGGCTGCCGTCACCATAGAGCGTGAGCGCGCGGCCGGCCAGCGCTTGCGCGATGAAGTTCGGGATCGCGCGGCCGTCGTCCGCAGCCATGCGCGGGCCGTACGTGTTGAAGATGCGAACGATGCGCCCATCGAGCGCCCGCAGACGCACGCGCGTGGCGATCAGCGCTTCGCCGAAACGCTTGCCTTCATCATAACACGCGCGCTCGCCGACGGGGTTGACGTTGCCCCAGTACGATTCCGGCTGCGGGTGCACGGCCGGCTCACCGTAGATTTCAGACGTTGAAGCGAAGATCAAACGCGCGCCCGTGCGTTCGGCGAGATCGCAGGCGTGGGCCGTACCGGTGCTGTTGACGGCGAGCGTTTCGAGCGCCAGCCGCGCATAGTGCACGGGACTCGCGGGTGAGGCGAAGTGCAGCACGGCATCGACGTGGCCTTGCACCGGGAGACCGGCGGTTGCGTCGGCGCGAACGAACGTCAGCCGCGCGTTTTCGACCGCATCATCGAGATTCGCCGGCGCACCGGTACACAGGTTATCGATCGCAACGACTTCGTGACCGTCGCGCAGGAAGCGGTCGACGAGGTGTGAGCCGATAAAGCCCGCGCCGCCGGTGATGACGACCCTCACGCCGAGCGCCCGATCCCCTCGTAACGAATTCCCGCCCGCGCGACGCGTTGCGGATCGTAGAAATTGCGCGCATCGAGGAGCAGCGGCCGGCGCATCGCGGCACGCAACCGCGCGAGATCGGGATCCGCGTATCCCGGCCAATCGGTGGCGAGCACGAGCGCATCGGCGTCGCCGGCTACGTCGAAGGCATCGTCCGGCAGCGCGTACGTTACGCGCGCTCCAAGCAGGCTGCGCGCGTTCTCCATCGCGGCGGGGTCGTGAACGGCGACCTGGGCACCGCCGGCGAGCAACGCTTCGATGAGCGCGATCGCAGGCGAGTCGCGAACGTCATCGGTGCCCGCCTTGAACGCCAGGCCAAGGACGCCGATGCGCCGGCCCGGCAGGCCGTCCGTCAATGCGCCGATGCGCGCGCAGATGCGTTCGATCTGCCGCCGGTTCACGGCCAGCGTCGCCTCGAGCAGCGCCGGCTGCACCGAAACGGCCGCGGCGATTTGCTGCAGCGCGCGCAAGTCTTTGGGCAGGCACGAACCGCCGAAACCCAGGCCCGCACCAAAATGTGCCGGACCGATGCGCGCGTCGGCGCCGGCGCCGGCCAGCACCGCGGTTACGTCGGCGCCGACGCCGGCGCAAATCGCCGCGATCTCGTTCGCAAAGGAGACCTTCATTGCAAGAAATGCGTTGGCCGTATACTTGATCATCTCGGCGGTGCGCATGTCGGTCACGATGACCGGCGCACCAAGCGGCGCGTAGAGCACGCGCAAAAACGCTTCGGCGCCGGCGTCGTCACAGCCGATCACGATGCGGTCGGGATGGAAGAAGTCGTTCACCGCGCTGCCTTCGCGCAAGAATTCCGGATTGGAAACGACGGGGGCACGGCGCGTAAGGCGCGCATCGCGCACGATGCCGGCGACGAGGTCGCCCGTGTCCACCGGTACCGTGGATTTGTTGACGATGATCGCCGGCCCGTCGAGGTGTTTGGCGATGGTTGCGGCCGCGTCGCGCACGTTGGTCAGGTCGGCGCTGCCGTCGTCTGCAATCGGCGTTCCGACCGCGATGAAGACCGCGCTGCAGCCCGCAACGGCACGGCCCGGGTCGCTGGTGAATTGCAATCGGCCGGACGATACGCCGCGTGCGACGAGTTCGGGCAACCCCGCTTCGTGAATGGGTAAGCCGCCCGCCGCGAGCAGAGCGATCTTTGCAGCGTCGGTGTCGTACAGGATCGCGGTGTGCCCGAGTTCGGCGATTCCGGCGGCGGTCACGATGCCGACGTAGCCCGCCCCGAAGATTCCAATGCGGTCGTGGCCGGCCGCGGTCACGGTCCGGCGTTCATCAGTTTGCGCGTGAAGTACGTGTACTCGAGGGCCGTCGTGAGCGAACGCTCCCGGATGTTTGCGCCGGAACCGTGCCCGCCTTCGGTCACCTCGTAGAACAGGTACGGGATCTTCAGCGCGGCGAGCCTCGCGGCGAACTTGCGCGCATGCTGCGGCCCGACGCGATCGTCTTTGGTCGTCGTCCAGACGAACGGCTCGGGATAGCGCACGCCGGCTTTGAGGTTGTTGTACGGCGAGATCTTTGCCAGGAACGCGCGTTCGCGCGGCACCGCGACGCTGCCGTATTCGCCGACCCACGACGCACCGGCTTGGATCTTCTCGAAGCGGAGCATGTCGAGCAGCGGCACTTGGATGTCGACGGCGTTAAAGAGTTCCGGATGCTGAACGAATTCGACGCCCATCAAGAGGCCGCCGTTGGAACCGCCTTCGATGCCGAGGCGGCGGGGGCTGGTGATCTTCTTCGCGATGACGTCCCGTGCAACGGCGGCGAAGTCATCGAAGATGTGCTGCCGGTGCGTCTTGAGACCGGCCTCATGCCAGGCCGGCCCGAACTCGCCGCCGCCGCGAATGTTCGCGAGGACGAAGACGCCGCCGCGTGCGAGCCAGAGCTTGCCTAGCGTTCCGCTGTAGAACGGCGTTTCGGATACATCGAAGCCGCCATAGGCGTAGATGATCGTCGGATTGCTGCCGTCGAGCTTGAGCGTCTTCGGGCGAACGATGAAGTACGGAATGCGCGTGCCGTCGGCTGAGATCGCTTCGTGCTGTTCGACGACGTCATGCGATGCGTCGAACCTCGGCGCGAGCGCTTTCGCGACCATCGACGTGCCGGTGGCCGTGTCGAGCTGCAGCAAGGTTGTCGGCGCGAGAAAGCTCGTGATGCCGAGATACGCCGTATCACTGCGGTCCGATGCGGTGACGAGTTCGATGGTGGCATCGTCCGGCACCGCGATGGTCCGCTTGCTCCAGGTATCGCCGGCCCCGGGCGTATAGATCGCGGCGCGCCCGCGCACGTTCTCGTACGACGTCACGACGAGGTTGTCGCGCGTCGCGCGCGCGCTCTCGAGCGCTTGGCGCGGTGTGGGAGCGTAGACGATTGTGGGCTTGAGGTGACCGGGGTCGGCCATGACGGCGTCCAGATCGAGCGAGAGCAGCGTGCCGGCGGCAAATGTGCGTCCGTCCGTCTGCCACGGCTGTTGTAAACCGATCAGCAAGCGTCCGGCGAGCAGGGCGTGGAAATCACACTTCAGCGGTACGTTGAGCCGATGCAGTCCGTCCGGCGCGACGAGTTGAATCTGCGCTTCGAAGAACGACACGTCGCGATGAATCAAGAGCAAGCGATGTCCTTGCGCATCGTGAAACTCGACCGGTTGCACGCTGACGTCCGACGGCATTCCGCGCGCAACCTCGACCGCATCGGAGAGTGCCTGCCCGCGCTTGAGCGACTTTACGATGTAGGGGTACCCGGAGGCGGTTACTTCGCCGGGCTGCCATTCGCGCGCGACGAGCAGCGTATCTTCGTCGACCCACGAAACGTTCTGCTTGCCGTGCGGCAGCGAGAAGCCGCCGGCGACAAACCCACTCGTCGGCAAATCGAACTCGCGAATCGTCGATGCGTCCTCACCGCCGTCGGAGAGGAAGATAAGGCAGCGCCGCGCATCCGGAGAGTCGCAGTCGGCCCCTTGCCAGAACCAGTTCTTCCCCTCGGTCTTGGCGAGCGCATCGAGGTCGAGCACCGTTTTCCAAGCCGGTGCCTTCGTCGCGTAGTCGGCAACGCTCGTCGTGCGCCAGATGCCCCGCGCGTGCGTCGCATCTTGCCAGAAGTTATAGACCTGCCCGCCGATCAGTTCGGGCAACGGGATGCGATCTTTCGCGCCGTTTACGGCGAGCGACGCGGCGTAGAAGCGAGAAAAGTGCGGGTCGCGCTGCAACACGGCGAGCGTTTTCGCGTTCTCCGTCTTGACCCACGCTTGCGCGCGCGCACCGTGGACGTCCTCAAGCCAGAGGAACGGATCGGCGGTACTCGAGGGCGGTGGGGCGGCGGCCAGGAACGCGACCGCGGCGACGAGGCTGAGAATTCGAGCGATTACCCACATAAAATGCGCCATTGGCGAACCAAGACGCGCATCCTACACTAGGCCGAGCGCGCCCACGATTGCGGAAATCGCGAAGATCCAAAGGGGGCTGAAGCGCGTCAGCGTGCCGACGATGGCCACGGCTGCGGTGATCGCATAGGCAGCGATGCTGTTATCCGACGCGCGTACGAGCAGCACGGCGGCCGCCGCAACGAACCCAACCGTCACCGGCACGAGCCCCTCTTGGATCGCCATGCGCCAGTGAGCCGTCTTGAAACGGTCCCACACCTTCACCACGGCGAACGCGAGCAGCGAGGTCGGAATGCACAACGCGAACGTCGCAACGATTGCGCCGACGATACCGGCAGCCTTGAATCCAATCAGCGTGAGCACCATGAAATTCGGTCCCGGCGAAACGGACGCGAGCGCGAAGAGGTTTGCGAAATCGCGATCGGTCATCCAATGCTGCTCATTTACCGCTTGATGGTGCAGGGCAGGCAACACCGTGTTGACACCGCCAAACGAAATGAGCGCGAGGCCCGACACGCGCGTGAAGAGGGCGTAGAGCGCGCCCCAGAAATCGTAGCCGGCGTGCATCAGCGGCGGCGAAACCAAGCCACGGCGATACTGATCGGGCCAAGCGCGATCAGCGCGAGCGGAATCGAAAACACGCCCGAGAGCACGGCTGCAAACGACGCGGCCGCGATCGGCAAGTTGACGGCGGGGCGCGAACGCGCGAGCGAGCGCAACAGGTTGACGAGCAACACGACGAAGAGCCCGGCCGCGGCCGCCGAGAGGCCGTTGAGGGCGCCGCGAACCGCCGCCACATGTGCGATGCGTTCGTAGAGCACGCCGATACCGATCAAGATGAACATCGGCGGCACGATCAGAGCCGCGAGAGCCGCGACGGCGCCGCGGACGCCGCGAAACCGCATCCCGACGACAACCGCGAAGTTGGTGATGTTCGGACCGGGCAAGAACTGGCAGAGCGAGAGCGTTTCGGCAAATTCGCGCTCGGTCAGCCACTTGCGATCGACGACCAAGCCCCGGTGCACCCAGGCGATCGCGCCGCCGAATGCGAGCATTGTGATGCGGAAGAACGTGAAGAAGATTTCGCGCGTCGTTGGGACGTTCGGCGTCCCGGGCGCTTCAACCAAAGCGAAAGCCGGAGGTTGCCGCGCCCATGATGTCATCGTGATAGACGCGTTGCCCGCGGTCGCCGGCGGCCGCACCGGCCGCAACCATCAACGGCAGCAAATGCTCCTCGCGCGGATGGGCGAAGCGCGCTTCCGGCGCCGATGCCCATGCGGCCAAACGTTCGTCGCGCGCGGCCGGTGCGTCGCTGACCGCATCGTTGAGCCATTCGTCGAAGCGCGCCGATCGCGCCAGCACATCGGCACCGGCGTACAGCGCACGCAAATTGTGAAAGCTCATGCCGCTGCCCACGATGAGGACGTTGTCGCGGCGCAGCGGCGCGAGGGCGCGGCCCATTGCGATATGCTGCGCCGGTTCGAGGCCGGCGATGAGTGAGAGCGGAACGACCGGGATCGTTGCTTCGGGCGCGACGAGCATGAACGGCACGAAGACGCCGTGATCGTAGCCGCGTTCGTGTTCCGTCGCCGTCGGGAACCCCGCCGCGCCAAGCGCCGCAACGACCTCGCCGGCAACTTCCGGCGAGCCCGGCGCGGGGTATTGCAGCGCGTACGTGTTTTCCGGGAAGCCGTAATAGTCGTACAACATCGAGTAGTCGGACCGCGAGCTCACCGTCGGCACCGGCTCTTCCCAATGTCCCGAGACGACGACGATCGCGCGCGGCGTCGCGCCGCTATCCGTCAGCAGGCCGCGCAGAAACGCGGTGAGCGATCCGAGCGAGGCGGCGCGTTCCGGCATGAACGGCCATGGTCCGCCGCCGTGCGGGATGTAATACGTTGGGAGCGGTGCGTGCGTGGTCATTTTGCGAACGTCAGCTCGTCGTCCGCATCGAGCACGTCGAGAATGTTCGAGAGTTCCGGGCGCTGCGTCATGACCGGATGCCGTTCGCGCACCAGCACTTGATCCTCGGCCGACATCCGCTCGACGACGAAGCTCTCCAATTTTGCGTTGAAGGCCGGCGCGGCGGCAGCATCGACGCGTGCGGCGAGCCACGCAGTAACGGCGTCCTCATCGGGCGCGGCCGCCACGGCGTTGCGGAAATCATTCATGTCGAGACCCAAGCGCCGCACGATGTACGCACTGAAGCCGGTATCGTGATTGACGTATAAACCGAGATCGCCGCCCGGCAGTTCGGCCCGCAGCTTGTCGATCGTGCGCGGCAGCAGATAAAATCCGAGCAGCATGTCGCGCACCGGTCGCGGCCGATGCGTACGCAAGTCGAGTGGTGTCAAATCAGCCCCTTCTTCGCGAGACCTTGGTGCCACGGTTTGCCCGTCTCGAGGAAATACACCAAGTATTGCGCGACCTCTTGCGGCGTCGCGCCGACCGTCCCGGAATAGCTTCCAACCAACGTCGCACGGCCTTTGACGGTGTAGAGCTCGAACCGCACCGCCTTGGCACTCGTGACGCTGGCGCGAATTTCGTGTGTTCCGAGCGTCCACGCGGAGCGCCCGGCATCGAATTGAATCGCCGCAGCGGGCGTACGGTCGCGCATCGCCATATCCATCGCCCGGAGATACCCGCGGTAGGTCACGTTAGGCGGCTTGCATCGGCGCGGTGTATTTACCCTTGCGGCACGCTGCGGCGTGCGTAGATTTTGGTAAATTCGGCACCGAGCAAGAGGATCGATGCCGAGTAATAGATCCAGACCAACATCGCCAGCAACGCACCGGCTGCGCCGTAGGCCGACGCGACGCCCGCCTTGCCGATGTAGATGCCGATGAGCGCTTGGCCGATCACGAATAGCAGCGAAGTGCACAGGGCGCCGATGCGAACGTCGCTCCAGCGAATATCGACGTCGGGCAGAAACCGGAACATCAATCCGAACAGGACGGCGACCACGGCGACCGAGACGAGCCAGTTGATCGCGGCAAATGCTGCGCCCGCATTGGCAAACGGCAGGTAACTCGTCAGGTTTGCGGATGCGAAAGCAATAACGACGTTGAGCAGAAACGTCATCATCAGTAAGAACCCCACGACCAGCAACATCGCCAGCGACATCACGCGGTCGCGCACCATGACGAACACGTTGCGCCGGGCGGCGGGCGGTTGAGCGTCCCAAACCGTGTTCAGTGCGTCTTGCAACGCAACGAAGACGCTCGATGCCCCGACAATGAAAACGATCCAGCCGATGATCTGGGCGAGCACGCTTTGGCGCGGCTTACCGAAGCTCGCGTCGACCATACTCCGGACCATCTGCGCGGCCTCGGGCCCGGCCGCACGGGAAACCTGGACGAGCAGCGTGTTTTCCACGGCCGTATGCGGATGCGTGGTTCCGGTGAAGCCCAAAACGGCGCCGACGGTAGCGATCGTAATGATCAGCAGCGGCGCGATCGCAAAGATCGTTGAATAGGCGATTGCGGCGGCGAGACGCGGGGCTTTGTCGGCGTTCCAGGCGGCGAACGTTTCTTTGAACATGCCGAGGTCGATGTGCGTTGCCACGCGTCCATTCTACCCAGCCGGACGGGTGGCGAGTCGGAACGCGGGTAAAGGATGGACATGAGCAGCCGGTCATTCGTTCTCTTGGCGTTCGCTGCGGCGCTCGCGGCCGGCTGTGCGCACAATACGGCACAGACGATCACCACCTCGCGCGCAACGCTGGGTAACGGCTCGCGCGGAGCGGAGGTTTTCCGCGCAAACTGCGCCGTGTGTCATACCGCTAGCGGAGCGGCCGGCGGTGTCGGACCGTCACTCGAGCACGAGAAGCAGCGCAAGAACTACGATCAGACGGTCGCCTGGATCGAATCGCCCGATCCGCCGATGCCGAAGCTCTACCCCGCGCCGCTCACGGAAAAAGACGTGGAAGACGTGGCCGCCTACGTGCAGTCGCTGTAGCGCTATCGGCTGCGCACGATCATCAGGGCGCCGAGGAAACAGAGCGCGATGAGTCCGAGTCCGGCGGCGGCGGGAGCGACGATGAGGCCGAGCATGAGGCCGGCGACCGCGACGCCGATCCAAAACGGCGCCGGCGAATGCAGCACGAAGACGCCGATGCGCTCGCCGTGCGCGTCGGCCGGCGCTGCGTTCTCGTTGTCGGCAAAGAGTCCGGCATTGCGTTCGGCTACGAACATGTAGGCGGCGATCACGAGCAACGCCGCCGTCATGAAGCCGAGCAGTACGGTACCGGCTGGATCGTGCGCGACGAACCAGTACGACGTTCCCAGCACCGCGGTGAACGCGGCAGACGAGAGAAAGAGCCGCAGGGCGATCATCATGGCGGTTGCGGCGCCTCCGGATGTTCGACGTTCCACAGCGGCCGGGACGACCGGATCGGCGGAAGCGAGTCAAAGTTGTGTTCCGGCGGAGGCGACGTCGTCGCCCATTCAAGCGTGTATCCGTGCCACGGGTTGTCGCCGGCCGGCACTTTACGCCGTGCCGAAACCACGACGTTCGCGATGAACACGATCGCACCGGCCAGCATGAACGCCGCACCGATGCTCGCGACGAGGTTGAGACCCGGCAGCGCACCCGTGTTGGGATAGGTGAAGACGCGGCGCGACATCCCAAAGAGGCCCATGAAAAACATCGGCATGAAGGTCAGGTTGAAGCCCAGGAACGTCAACGCGAAGCCGATCTTGCCGAGCCGCTCGTCGAGGAACCAGCCGAAGACTTTCGGCCACCAGTAGTAGATCGCGGCGAAGAGCGCAAAGAAGCTGCCGCCGCCGAGCGTGTAGTGAAAGTGCGCGACGAGAAAATACGAGTCCCGCGCTTGGAAGTCGACGGGCGGCGATGCGACCATCACGCCGGTCACGCCGCCGAGGAGAAAGTTCATCAGGAAGCCGAGCGCGTACCACATCGCGGTGGTGTAGCGGATCGATCCGCCCCACATCGTACCGATCCAGTTGAAGAACTTGATCCCGGTNNACATGTGGTGCGCCCACACGCCCATCGATAGTCCGGCGATGGCGAAGGCAGCCAGCACCATCCCGGTGTAGCCGAAGATCGGCCGGCCCGAAAACGTCGCGATCACTTCGCTGATCACGCCGAAGTACGGCAAGATCATCACGTACACTTCCGGGTGGCCGAAAAACCAGAACAGATGCTGGTAGAGAATCGGGCTGCCGCCGTAGGCCGGGTCGAAGGCGTGTCCGCCGAAGTGCCGGTCGACGAAGAGCAGCAGTAGCGTCGCCGTGAGCGAAGGGAACGCCATGAACACGAGCAGCGACGTCGCGATCATCTCCCAGGTGAAGATCGGCAGCCGCCACATCGTCATGCCGGGCGCGCGCAGCACGAACGCCGTCGTAACGAAATTCACGCACGCGGCGATCGAGGCAACCGACACCATCGCCACGCCGACGATCCACATGTCCTGACCGGTGCCCGCCGAAACCGTGATCTCCGAGAGCGGCGCGTACGCCGTCCAACCGGACGCCGCCGCGCCGTCGTTCGTGGCCGCACCCGCAAACACGGTCAATCCGCCGAAGAGAAAGATCCAGAACGAGGTCGCGTTCAAGCGCGGGAACGCCATGTCGGGCGCACCGATCTGCAGCGGAATCAAATAGTTCGCAAGGCCGAACCCGAACGGCGCGATCACGAGAAAAATCATTGCGGTGCCGTGCAGCGTGAAGACGGCGTTGTAGGCTTCGGGGCCGAGGAGCGTCGCATCCGGCCGCGCCAGCTGCGTGCGTATCAGCATCGCCAGCAGTCCCGCAACGAGCAGAAAGAGCAGGCTCGTCCCCATATACAGAATGCCGACGCGCTTGTGATCGGTCGACGTAAACCACGAGAGAACGTCGTGCCGTTCGGGCGGCGCGATCACTGGGTTGCCTCATACGTACGCCAGCGCGCGTAGTCTTCGGGTGAAACGACCCGCACGGTAAACGTCATCAGGGCATGGTTGAGCCCGCAGAACTCGCCGCAGCGGCCGATGTAGGTTCCCAGCCTATTCGGCGTCAGGTCGAACGTTGAGGTGCGGCCGGGGACGGCGTCGCGCTTGAAGAGCATGTCGGGAATCCAAAACGAGTGAATCACGTCGCTCGACGTCACCGTGACGGCGGCCGTCTCACCGACCGGCAGCACCAACTCGGGCGGATGCAGCGAGTTCCCGGTAATCGCCGGTCCGCCGCCGTACGCAAACGTCCAGCCCCAGCGGAAACCGGTAACGGAGACCCGCACCGGCGCATCGGCCGCGAGCGCTTCGACGCCGGCCTCGATGTGGTAGGTGTACGCAAACAGGCCGATCACGATGACCAGGGGCGCAATGGTCCAGGCAATTTCCAGCGCGGTATTGTTCGCGTTCTGCGTGCGCGGTTCAGGATTGTTCTTTGTTTGGCGGAAGCGAATCGCCGCGAAGATGATCAGGCCCCACACCAAAGCCGCGAGGCCAAGTGCGCCACACGTGAAGATGACCCAGTCTTGCGCAAGCGCTGACGCCTGCGTACTTCCGCCGAGCGGCCAGGACGGACCGTGCACGTGGACTCACTACCCGGTTTCGTAACCAACCAACCCGGGTAGTGTGCGCTCATGCGATCAGTTGCAATCCGGGCGCATCCGCTCGTGTTTGGCACAGTCGTATTCCTCGCATCGGAATCGATGGTCTTCGCGGCGCTCCTGGCAGCGTACTATTACTTGCGCGGCATGACCGACACGTGGCCGCCGGCGGGGATCGAGCTGAGTGCGACGAGCATGACGATCGGCACGTTTCTGCTGGCGGCCGGCAGCGTGATGATGACGTTCGCGCAAATGGCCGCAACTCGCGGTGGCCGCGTGCAGGCGCGCGTCATGCTCGCGCTGACGATCGTCGTCGCGGTGGCCTTCCTTGGTCTCGAGTGGAGCGACTGGAGCCGCGCCAACTTCGCCATCAACGGGTCGGCGTACGGCACGATCTACTACGTCCTCACCGGCACGCACTTCGCCCACGTGCTCGCGGGCGTCGTGTTGCTGGCGGCGGTGGCGATCTTCTTGCGCACGCCGGCGTTCACGCGCGATCACTTCGCGGCGGTGGAGGCGGTGGCGTACTACTGGCATTTCGTGTTCGTCGTGTGGCTCGCGCTCTACGCGACGATCTTTCTGATCCGATGACGGTTGCGCTCTTTCTGATCCTGACGATCGCCGGCGCGCTCGCGGCGACCGCGGCAGCGGCCTTCCAAGCGCCGCCGAGCATCTTCGGCGGTGGGCTCGCGCTCGCGTTTATCGGGCTCGCCGGCGCCGCGGGCGCTACGGCGAGCGCCATGCGCGCGCCGGACGATCTCACCGAGCCGCGCACCGCGCGCGGCCCGACGAGCCCGCCGCCGCTGCCGGACGATGGCCGCGTGACGCGGCCGGCGTTCGGCGGGATGTGGCTTGCCGCGATCGGCGCCTTTGCGCTGCTGGGCTTGGTGCCGCTGATTTCACTCGCGCGCAAGCCCGGCCGCGCGTCGCGCACGGGTTGGGGCGCGGGCGTGCGGCTCGTCGATGAAAACAATGCGCCGATTCCCCACGACCGGCTCGTTGCGGGCGCCATCGAAACGGTGTTCCCGCAAGGCGCGACGGATTTGCCGGAAGCCCCGGCCGTGCTGATCCGCGGCGACGACGGCGGATACCGCGCGTTCTCCAAGGTCTGCACGCACGCGGGCTGCCCGGTGGCGTTATACCGGCATGCATCGCATCAACTGATCTGCCCGTGCCATCAATCGATCTTCGACGTGCAAGACGGGGCGAGAAACATTTCCGGCCCTGCGCCGCGGCCGCTCCCGGGCTTACCGCTCGACGTCGATGCCGAAGGCTACCTGGTCGCACGCGGCGATTTCGATGCGCCGGTCGGCCCCGACGATTGGGACCGCGTGTCGTGATCGTACGCCGTGCAGCCGGTTGGCTCGACGAGCGCTTCGGCACGAACGCAATCGTACACGTTACCCTCAAAAAAATCTATCCGGACCACTGGTCGTTTTACCTCGGCGAGTTCGCGCTCTATTTTTTTCTCGTGCTCGTCGGAACCGGCATTTGGCTGACGTTCGCGTTTGACGCCAGTTCGCAAAACGCATACGCATCGGTGCTTGCGCTGGCCGATCGCAGTCATCCGATCGGTTACGTGATCCGGCAGGTCCATCACTGGGCCGCGGTGTGTTTCGTCGCGGCGATCCTCGTGCACATGGGGCGGATTTTTTTCACCGGCGCATTCCGGCGGCCGCGCGAGCTGAACTGGATGATCGGGCTCTGCATGCTGATGCTCGCATCCTTTACCGGTTTTACCGGCTACTCGCTCCCGAACGACGGGCTTTCCGGCACGGGCTTGCGCATCGCGTACAGCGTCGCGCTCTCGATCCCGCTAATCGGCCGCTGGGCTGCGGGCGTGTTCGTGGGCGGCAACGATTTTCCGACTCCGCAGCTGACCACGCACCTCTATACGCTGCACGTCTATTTTCTGCCGGTGCTGATCGCGGCATTACTCGGGCTGCATCTGGCGCTCGTGATCTACCAGAAGCACACGCAGTTCGTGCGCGATCCGGCGCACGTGGTGGGCCGGCGCTTCTGGCCCGACTACGCGCTGCGAACGATCGCCGCGCTCGGTGCGACGCTCGCCGTGCTCGCGCTGCTGGCGACGTTTTTCGAGATCAACCCGGTCGGTGATTACGGCCCCTATCGACCGTGGATCGTGATGAACGGCGCCGTGCCCGACTGGTATGCCGCGTTTCTCGAAGGATCGCTACGGCTCGGACCGGCGACGGAGTTTCGCATCGCCGGCCATCCGATACCGCCGGTATTCTGGCCTGGGCTCGTGTTACCGACGGTGACGTTTCTTTTCTTGCTGCTGTGGCCGTTCATCGAAGCGCGCCTGACCGGCGACCGCGCGCCGCACGACGTGCTCCAGCGCACCACCGCCGTGCCGCTGCGTGTGGGTGTCGGCGCCGCGCTGATCTTCGACGGCCTCTTGCTCACCATTGCGGCCGGTGACGATCAGACGGCTGCGACGCTCCACGTGCGGCTCGACACGCTCGTATGGGTCTATCGCATCGCGCTTTTCGCCGGGCCCGTTATCGCCGGCGTGCTCGCGGCGCGAATCGCCGCGGAAATGCGTGCGCGCGTGCCCGCCGGCGGCGAGCCTCCGCCGGACGCCGTCCTGCTGGTGCGCAATGCGCGGGGCGGCTACGAAGAAGAAGGGCCGCAAGCGGGATGATGCGATGCTGATCTTCGCGCTGCCGGTACTGCTCGCCGCGGTGCTCGGGACGGCACCTTCGGGCGCGGATATCTATGCGGCGAAGTGCGCGTCGTGCCACGGCGCGCAGCAGTGGGGCTCGCCCGACGGACCGTCGCTGCATCGCGTCGGACTGGCCGACGTCGACTTCTATTTATCGACCGGACGCATGCCGGCTGCCGCGCCGTGGGTGCAAGTCGCCCACCGCGACGAACGCGCGGGACAGCAATTGCCGCTCGCGGAGATCCGCGTGCTCGAAGACTATCTCGCCCCGGTGGTCGCCGGCGGTCCGCCGCTGCCCGAAGTCGTGTCCGGTAACGATCTCGAGCACGGGCACCAGCTCTACGAAATGAACTGCCAGCAATGTCACGCCGTCGGCGGGGACGGCGGCAGCATCGGCCGCTCCGACTGGGCGCCGGCGCTGCATCAAGCGACGATCGACCAAGTTGCCGATGCCATCCGCGCGGGACCGGGCGAAATGCCGCGGTTCGGCGAGCGGCAGCTCACGCAGTCCGATCTCGACGACGTTGCGGGCTACGTGCTGGCGATGCAAAATGCGCAGCCCGGTTCGAGCATTCCGTCGCGTTCTTCCGGGCCCGTGCCCGAGGGCGCGCTCGGGTATCTTGCAATCATCGTGCTGATGACGTTCGTCTTCGGCTATTGGCGTCACGATAAGGGAGGGAGCATCAAATGATGTCGCGCGCATGGATGCGGTTTGCCGGCCCGGCCGTGCTGGCGGCGGTCGTTGCGATGCTGTGCGGTGCCGGTGCGTCATCCCCCGCGGCACCGGAGGGTCACTACACGCACGCGCAAGCGACGCGCGGGCAGTTCGTGTACATCCAAGAATGCCTGAGCTGCCACGGCGCGCGGCTGCAAGGCATCTCCGGTCCGCCGCTGCAGGGCCCGAACTTCGGCCGCTCGATGGCGCTCGGGCGCATGACCGCCGCGTCGCTCTATGCGTTCATAAAGGGCGGCATGCCGATGAACGCGCCCGGCAGTTTGACGGACCGGCAATACCTCGACGTACTGGCCTTCATCCTCAACAAGAACGCTTACGCGCCGGGCACCGCGCCGTTGACGGCTGCGGCGCTGGGGCGCGTCGCGCTGCTGCCGTATCCGGATCTGGCCCCGAATCCGGCCGCCGCGGCTAGCCCCGGAACCGTGGTCGCGGCGCCGCTGCCCAGCGGTGCGAAGATCGACGTCGACGATGCGTTTCTGCGTGCGGCCGATCGGAACGGAAACGACTGGCCTTTGCCCGGACGCACGTACGGTAACTGGCGCTATTCGCCGCTGACGCAAATCGACACGTCGAACGTCGCGCAGCTGGAGCCCGTCAAAATCGTGCACACCGGCGTGTTCGAGAGCTTCGAGACGACGCCGATCGTCGTGGACGGCATCATGTACATGACGACGCCGGTGGTCGAAGGCCGCATGAAGATCATGGCGCTCGATGCTGCAACCGGCGCGAACCTCTGGACGACGACCTACGCGCTCGACCGCTTCAAGATTTGCTGCGGACCGAACAATCGCGGTCCGGCGCTCGCGTACGGTAACCTCTATGTGCTAACGCTCGACGATAAGCTGCTCGCGCTCGACGCACGCACCGGCAAAGAACGCTGGGAAACGCGCGTTGCCGATCCGAGCATCGGTTACTCGGAGAGCATGGCGCCGCAGCCGGTCGGCGGAATGGTCATCGTCGGCAGCGCGGGCGGTGAGTGGGCGGTCCGCGGCTTCGTCGCCGCCTACGATGCGCAAACCGGCAAACAGCGCTGGCGCTGGTATGCCACCGATCCGAAAACGTTCGCCGGCGATTCGTGGAAAGGCGGCGGCGGAACGGTCTGGACGTCGCCCGCGATCGACGCGCAGCGCGGACTCGTGATCTTTGGGACCGGCAACCCGAATCCCGACCTGAACGGCTCGACGCGTGCCGGCATCAACTTGTACACCGACTCGATCGTCGCGCTCGACGTGCATAACGGAAAGCTCCGCTGGTACTATCAGGAAGTCAGACACGACCTGTGGGATTACGACGCGACGAGTAACGTCGTGCTCTTCGATGTCCACGCCGGCGGGAAGACGATCCCCGCGGCCGGGCAAGCCGGCAAGACCGGCTGGTTCTACATCGTCAATCGTGCGACGGGCGCGCTGATCCGGCGTTCGCAGCCGTTCGTCTTACAGAACAAGAACATGTTCGGCGTGAAGTCGGTCTTGCCGGGCGCGAACGGCGGCTCCGAGTGGTCGCCGCCGGCCTATTCGCCGCAAACCGGTCGCGTGTACGTGCTCGGCATCAACCAGCTTATGGATTTCGCGATCAGTTCGGCCAAAGATGCGCCGGGCATGATCCACACCGGCAGCGTGTTCACCAACGTGCAGAAACCCAAGATCCAGACCGGAACGTTCTCCGCGATCGACGTGAATACGGGACGCATCGCCTGGCAGCACACGACCGCGAAGCCGATGATCGGCGGTGCGTTGACGACGGGCGGCGGCCTCGTCTTCGCCGGTGAGGCCGGCGGTATGTTCGCTGCCTACGATGCGAAGACCGGAGCGCAGCTCTGGTCGTACGCGTTCGTCGGCGGCGTGAACGCGCCCCCGATCTCGTATGCGGTGAACGGCACGCAGTACATCGCGGTCGCGGCCGGCGGCAATTTCCAGATGAACTATCAGCGCGGGGACGCGCTGGGGATATTCCGGCTCAAGCCGTGAAGATCGAGCGTCCGTATGCGCTGGCGGCGGGCATTGCCGTCGCGATCGCAACCGTGTTGCCGCCGCTCGATGCGTGGGCGCACCGTTCGCTCGTCGGGCACATGGTGCAGCACCTGATCCACACCGACATCGTCCCTCCGCTGGTGCTCTTCGGCGCGCCGTTGCTGGCGCGTCCGCTTCGCATACTTCCGGCACCGCTGGCGCTCTTCGCGTCGCTCGCGATCATCTGGGGCATCCATTTCGGGCCGCTGTTCGAAGCATCGCTCGAAAGCGTTCCGCTCTACGTGCTCGTCCAGCTGTCGTTCCTGGCCGCCGGGTTCTTGATGTGGGCGCCGGTGTTCGATCCGCAGCGCCTCAGCCACGCGGCGCGCTTGGGCTACGTGTTTCTGGCGATGCCGCTCACCGGCTTCCTCGGTTTCGTCCTGTACTCGAACCGCTTTCCGCTCTATCCACAGTACGTGCGCATTTGCGGCGCCGGCGCCCTCGCCGATCAGCAAGCCGGCGGCGAACTGATGTGGGTCGGCGGCAGCGCGATCATGTTCGCCGGCTTCATGCTCCTCGCGTTCGAGTACGCCCGCCACGAAAGCCGCATCGCCGCCGCGCCCCCATAAGGGGGCGCGCGAACTGCTTACTTCTTTTTGCGGGACGTCTTTTTGGCCGCGGATTTCTTCGCGGTCTTCTTGCGGGCGCCGGTTTTCTTTTCGACCGCGTTCAGGGTCGATTCGACCGCGGCCGCGCCGCCTTCGATCAACTTGCCGACGCGTTCGACGACGCTACCGACCTTGGCAGCGCGTTTCGTTGCCGTGTGCGTCGCCTTGGAAGCCTTCTTCGCCAGCGACTTCGCGGCCGACGTTGCCTTCTTGGCCGTCTTTTTTACGCCGGTAACGACGCGTTTCGCCGTTTTCTTGGCGCGAGCGACGGGTTTGGCTTTTTTCTTTGCTGCAGACTTACGAGCCGCCATGGTAATCCTCCAGGAACGTGCGGATAATTACTTGCAGCGTTACCCGTTTGTGCGGCAATCTAACGCGTGCTTGCCCGCAATCCGGCCAAATACCAGCGCGCGCAGCACCGACGTCCCGCCCGGCGCCTTGCCGTAGAACTGGCCGGTGATTTCGCCGGCGGCGAACAGACCGGGAATGGGCCCCCCAGCGCCGATCACGCGGGCTTCGGCGTCGGTCTTCACGCCGCCGAAGGTGTAGCAAATCGCGCAGACGATCGGGTAGGCGAGAAACGGCGCGCGCGCGATGCGCCGGGCCCAGTTGGACTTCGGCGGTACGAGACCGTTCGAGGCGAGCCCATCGACCCGGGTGGCTTCGAACGCGCTCGCATCGGCCGGCACGGCGGCGTTGTACGCGGCGACGGTTTGGGCGAGGCCGTCCGCGTCGATTTCGAGTCCGGCCGCGAGTTCGCGAATCGTCCCGGCGCGGATGGGCTCGCGATCGGTGCAGATCGCGCGCTCGAAGCCCGGAATCTCGGCCAGCGACGAATCGAAGATCGCGTACGCGATGCGGCCGGGCGTCTCGAAGTGAATCGTGCGGGCCAGCGTTTCCCACGTTTCGTCGACGCGGCCGTTGCCTTCATCGAAGAACCGCCGGCCGTTCCGGTCGACGACGATGCCGTACGGATAGGTCAGCACGACGGCTTCGGGGCGATCGCTGCGCGGATCGACCGGCTCGACGTGAACGCCGTTCCAATCGCCGGCCGTTTGCGCGCCGGCGGCGCGTGCCATCCGAATGCCGCCGCCCGTGTTATAGGCCGTCCCGGCGGTGATGGGGCGGATGCTCTCGGCACCCTCGCCGAGATGTTCGCGCATCGCAACGGGGTCCGACTCGAAGCCGCCGCAAGCGAACACGATCGCGTTTGTTGCGATGCGCCGATCCGTTCCGGCCGTGCGGACGTGCAGCGCCGCCACGCCGCCGCCGGGCGCGAGTTCGAGCGACTGCGCGTCGGTATCATACGCAAACTCGACGCCGGCGGCACTCGCTGCCCGCGCGAGCACATCGACGATCGCCGCTCCGGCGCCGACCGGCTGAATGCGCGGGGCGGCGGCAGTGAGGAAGTAGTTGGGCGGCCGATCGAACGTGATGCCATGCTGCTGCAGCCACGCGAGCACCGGCGTCGCATCGGCGGCGAGCCGTGCGACGTATGCCGGATCGGAACGGCCGCCCGAGGTCTCCATCATGTCTTCCTCAAAGCGCGGCGCGAGCCGGTCCGGCGCTTCGAGCCGCATGTACGATGGGCTCCAGCGCGTGTTGCCGCCGCGCGCGGCCTGCGATGCGCGCTCGACGACGAGCACGCGCGCCGGCGCGGAACCGGCTGCCTCCGCAGCGGCAAGGGCAGCGGCGAGTCCGGCGGCACCGTGCCCGACAACGACGACGTCATAGCTCTGTTCCATCGCCGCAGCCTTCGCCGCACGCGAAGGCATTCCGCGAAGGGCCGCGAGAATGCCGCTGGCATGTCTGCTCATCCGCACGATCCACACACCCAGCGGCTGGCCTTTCGCGAGATCCTCGCGCGGCCGCGCGTCACCGTGATGCCCGGCGGTTTCAGCCCGCTCTACGCACGCATGTGCGAGGAGATCGGCTTCGAGTGTTTCTTCGTCGCCGGTTCGCAGATGTCGGCGTTTTTGCTCGGCGTGCCGGACAACGGCATCATCGGGTTGCGCGACGTCGTCGATCACGTGCGGCATATTGCGGCGCGCACCACGATCCCGATCTTCGTCGATGCCGACACCGGCTTCGGCAACGCCGTCAACGTGCACTACACCGTGGGAGAACTCGTGCGGTCCGGCGTGGCCGGGCTGCAGATCGAGGATCAGGAGTCGCCGAAGAAATCGGGCACGCTCGCCGGCCGGCGCTGCATTCCGCTCGGTGAGGCGGTCGGCAAGATTCGCGCCGCCGTCGAAGCGCGCGACGAGATCGACCCGTCGTTCGTGATCTGCGCCCGCTGCGATGAACTCGGGGCCGAGGGCGGCACGTTCGAGTCGACGCTGGAGCGCTGCATCGCCTACGTGCGCGACGGCGGCGCGGACCTCGTGTGGCTCAACTCCGCGCAAACGCGCGAGCAACTGCGCATCGTCTGCCGCGAAGTGCCCGGACCGGTGCTCACGATTTGGGGCGGCACCGAAGAAGCGCCGCCGACGATCGAGGAATACACGGAACTGGGCGTGCGCATCGCGCTCTACCCCACGCTGCCCGCCTCATCGGGTCTGCAAGGCGCGTGGGAACTGCTCAACGACTTCCACGAACGCGGCACGCCGGCGCTCGCCGACTACGCCGCGCGCGCGAACGCGAGCAAGTGGGGCCGCGCCGACTTCAAGAAGCTCAACGGCAACGACCGCATCCGCGAAATCGAACGCCACCTCCCCGCCACCCAGCAACGCGACTACGACGCCACCTGGGGCCACGAACCCTTCAGCGAAAAACGCTAGACGGGGTAGATCAGCGAGCCGATCACGACGTTGCTGTCGAGGATGCAGAGCTTGTCGCGGAAGAGCAGTATGTCGCCCGATGGGACGATCGTGTCGATGTAGCGGCCTACGGCGAAGAGGCGGGTGATCGTGTCTTCGAAGGTTTCGTAGATCGCGAAGTTTGCTCGGGCTGCGATGGAACCGTCTGGTGATTCGGTGATGCGGACGTTGGTGATCGCGTGGCGCATGAAGCGCGTTGCGTAAACGGTCGTCTGGCGCACCGCCATCGCGCGGTCGAGGATCATGCCGCGGCCTTCGCAGTAGATCGGCGCGAGCGGTAAGTTGCGATCGTAGTTTTCGCGCGACGTGACGCGATAGCGCGCGTCCTCGGTGAAGAGATCGGGCCACCGCTCGACCTCTTCGTCAATCGCCTGAGCGTAGTCGTAGTAGAGCGCCTCGACGCGCTGGATCACGCTTCCATCACGTCGCGGTAGCGGCGCCAGAACGCACGCACCGGAACTTCGGTGATGTGGTGCTCCTGATCGTCCGTCTCGATGCCGCCCATCTCGAGCACGCCTTCGTTGTCGGGATATGGCGTCGCGCCTTTTTGCGAGAACTCCAGCACTTCGGCATCGTCGATCGACACGTAACCCGATGTGCCGACCAAGTTTGCTTGGCGCAAGCGGCGTGACGTCATCTCGTCGTCGTCATCGGCGAAGCCGAAGAACGTCCAGTGCAATTCGAAACTGTTGGGGCCTTTGGTGACGATCTGCCGGGTGGCGAGCGTGTTCGACTGCTGCTGGATGATCAGGTTCGGCCACAGCGTCTGCATGACGCCGATCGCCTTGCCGGGAAATTCCGGCACGGGTTGGATCAGCTCCGGACCGGCGAGCTTCAAATCGGAACGGAACGACTTCATGCCCTTCGTCGCTTCGGTCGCCTCTGCGCTGCGCGCCGCGACCGCCATTACGGAGTGGCCGCCGGTTTCGTCCATCGTGCACCAGGCCGGCTGATCGAACCGGAACAGCCCGAACGTCGCGAAGAACACGTGCAGCAAGCTCGCGTGATACGGATCCTTGAGGTTCTCCATGTAGAGCTTCCAGTTGCTCTCGATCACCTGGCGCTCGTAGCCGAGCAATTTCAATTCGCGGCCGTCGAAGATCCGGTCGAAGTACGGCACCATCGCCGGTCCGAGATAGTCTTCGAGCGGTTCCATGTCGTCGTGGAAGCTGACGAACACCACGCCGTTGCGCTGCGCGACGTTCAAGCGCGCAAGCGGGTGGTCGGCGAGGTTGAACTCGGCGGGCATCCCGCCGCCCAGCGTCTCGATGCCGTTGCGGAACGGCACGCCGATCAACTTGCCTTTGAGGTCGTAGGTCCACTGGTGGTAGGGGCACTGGAACGCCTTGGCGTTGCCGTGCGCGGTATAACAGAAGGCGACACCGCGGTGCGCGCAGCGGTTTTCGAAGGCGTTGATCGCGCCGGACTTCTCGCGCACGAGCACGATCGGCGCATCGCCGATCGTCGTGGTCTTGAAGTCGCCGTGGCTCGGGATCTCGCATGCGAGCGCCGCGTAGTTCCACGCCCTGCCGCGGAAGATGCGTTCTTGTTCGCGCGCATACACATCGGCATCGGTGTACCAACGGTATGGCACGCGCGTCCACGGTGTGCGGGCCGGCGTCTCGAGCATTGTTACTTTTGTCTCCCCTTCTTGGGCTGTTCCCTTCGACCCGGGACGAGGGAAACACGTTGCAGCGAAGGAGCCGGCGCCTCTCCGGCGCAAGCCGCCGACGATGAGCGCAGCGCGACTACTCCTCGAACGCAGCGATAGCGCGACGGTCGTACGCTTCAACGATCCGGCAAACAAAAACCGGCTGGACGACGGCATGGTCGACGAGTTGCACGCCGCGCTCGACGGCGCCGACCCGAACGCCATCCTCGCATTCCGAGGCAACGGCGACGGCTTTTCGGCCGGCCGGCCGCATTCGCCGGGCGGTCATCCGGATGGTCCCGCCGCCGCCGCGCACGCGCTCAACGAGTTGGTCAGGCTGAACCTGCGGATCGCGCAGTGGCCCGGACCGACGGCCGGCTTCATCCACGGCTACGCCAACGGCGCGGCGCTCGGGCTCTTGCAGCACATGGATATTGTCGTGGCGGCGCACGGCACGCGCTGCAGTTTTCCCGAGATTACCTATAACTTACCGCCGTCGCTCGTCGCGAGTTACCTCGGTCGAAAGATCGGCGAGAAGGCGACGCGCTATCTCGTCATGACAGGCAATGAAATCGATGCCGAGCGCGCGCTCGCGATGGGGCTGGTCAGCACCGTCGTCGCCGCCGATGCACTCGACGCCGAAGCGGCGCGCTTGCTCGCGCACCTCGGCGGACGGCTCGAAGCGGAAATCGCCATGAAGGTCACCCTCGCCGAATTTTCCACGTACGCACCCGACCTCAAACCCGACATGGAACGCGGCGTGGGCGCCGTCATGCGTTGGGCACGCCGCCCGAAGGCCACATCATGAGCGTAGACACCCTGCCGCAGACGTATCACGATCTGCGCGACCATATCGCAGCGCTCGACCGCGCGGGTTTACTGTATCGCATCGACAAGCCGGTCAACAAAGATACCGAGATGCATCCGCTGGTGCGCTGGCAGTATCGCGGCGGCATTCCCGACGAGCAGCGTAAGGCGTTTCTCTTCACCAACGTCACCGACTCAACCGGGCGCCGCTACGACAACGCCGTGCTGGTCGGCGGCTTGGCCGGTTCGAAGGCGATCTACTCGGTGGGCATCGGCGCGGATCTTGCCGACATCGGCAAAACGTGGACGAACGCGCTCGCGCATCCGATCGAACCGATCGTCGTGGCCAGCGGTTCGTGCCAAGAAGTCGTGCACGTCGGCGAGGAACTCAAGGCCTGGGGTGGTTTGACGAACCTGCCGATCCCGATCTCGACGCCCGGCTACGATAACGCGCCGTACTTCTCGAGCGCGCATTACATCAGCAAAGATCCCGACACCGGCGTGCGCAATTGCGGCAACTATCGCGGCCAGTTCAAAGGGCCGCTCACCGTCGGCTGCTTCTTCGTGCCGTTCGGCAACGATTCGCAAGTGCATTGGGAGAAGATGCGCAAACGCGGAGAGCACCTGCCGATCGCGATCGTCCTCGGCGCCCCGCCGGTCGTCTCGTACACGTCGGTCCAGCGCATGCCGATTGAAGCCGACGAGTTCGCCGTTGCCGGCGGTCTTGCGGGCGAAGCGATCCGCATGGTCAAGTGCAAGACGATCGATCTCGACGTCCCGGCCGATTGCGAAGTCGTCATCGAAGGCTACCTGCGCACCGACTATCTCGAGCCCGAAGGGCCGTTCGGCGAATCGCACGGATTCGTGCACCCGCGCTCGATGAGCGCGAACGTCGAGATCACCGCCATCACCCACCGCAAAAATTTCATCGTCACGTCCTTCATCAGCCAGGTGACGCCGAGCGAGTCGAGCACGATCAAGCGCGTCGCCTACGAACCGATGTTCCTCGATTTCTTGCAGCGCACGTGCGGCATCAAGTCGGTGAAGCGCGTGGTCATGCACGAAGCGCTCACCAACATCCGCCCCGTGATCTTCCTGCAGTTCGCCGATCCCGACGACGGCGACGTGTGGCGCGCGCTCAAGGCCGCGTCGGCGTTCAAGGTCGGCGTCGGAAAAATGATCGTTGCGGTGAGCGAAGACATCGACCCCGAAAATCTCGACGCGGTGATGTGGTCGTTCGCATACCGCATGACGCCGCACCTCGACGTGCAGATCGTGCGCGGCTACGACAAGGGCCATGCCCCGCCGTTCCGCCACATTCCGGCGATCGACAACTCGATCATGCTCATCGACGCCACCTTGCGCGAGAAATACCCGCCGATCTCGCTACCCAAGAAGCAGTTCATGGAGCGCGGGCTCGAACTCTGGAACGAGCTCGGTTTGCCGCCGGTGCGTCCGGAGTCGCCGTGGCACGGCTACTCGCTGGGCGACTGGTGGGACGAACTCGACGACGAAGCGCAACTCGCGGTCGAGGGCCGTTGGGCCGAGACGGGCACGAAGCTCGCCGGCCGCCGCAAGAACATCGAAGGCGTGGATACCGTCGATCATGTCGGTTGATATGGCGCGAAAGCTGAACTGGAAACTTCCCGGCAACGTCGTCCCGCCGATCACGCCGTTCGCTGAGGACGGCTCGGTCGACTACGCGACGCTCGCGCGAGAGATCGATTACGTCATCACGTCGTCGCGTCCGGCCGCCGTGTGCGTTGCCGGCGTCGAAGCGCAGGAGTATCAGTATCTCTCCGACGACGAGCGCCGGCTGCTCATCCGCGAAACGATCGCGATGATCGGCGGCCGAGCGCCGGCGCTGGTCGGCATTTCGCACGCCTCGTTCCGCACCTCGATCAAGCTCGCCGAGTACGCCGCCGAACTCGGCGCGTCGGCCGTGCAACTGCTGCTGCCGAATCGCCCGTCGGGCGGCCCGGCGACGGTCGGCGAGATCGTGGCGTACTTCGAACTGATCTCGAACACCACGCCCCTGCCGGTCGTGGCGTATCACAATCAGGGCCCGGGTGCCGACATGACGGTGAAAGGCTTGCTCGAAGTGCTCGCGCTCGATAACGTCGTCGCGCTCAAGGAGAGCTCGCGCAACCAGCGCTTCCTCGCCCAACTGCTCCACGATTGCCAAGCGCGCAACCTCGCGCACATCTTCACCACGCTTGAAGTGCTGCTCGGCACGCTGATCCTCGGCGCCGCGGGCGGCACGATGCCGCCGCCGGGCTCGGCGCTCTCAGCGCTGCTCGTCGAGGCCTATCATGCGGGCGATTTGAAGCGCGCGATCCGCATCCAGCAGCTCTTGAGCGTGATGCCCGCGCAGTGGGTGCAGCATGGTTTGGTCGCGGTTTCGAAGCAGTCGCTACGCGCACTGGGGCTAGATTGCGGGGCGACGTATCCGCCGTTCGGCACCGTGCCGCAGACCAGCATCGATGAGATCAACGCGTTTTGGGTGCAGGCGCTGACGGAGTTCCCCGAGGTCCGGCCGGCCGTCGCGGCTACGGCCGGAGCGTAGCCGGGCGCGCTCCCGACGGCAGGAGCCGTTGGGCGGCGCTTAAAGTGAGCCTCCAATGTTGAAGACGGCGTTCTTTGTCTATGGTGCAGCGGCATTGGTGCTCGCCGGTGCGCTCGCCGTTTCGGTTCCGGCGTCGGCGGACGATCGCAGCATCGTCGTCGGCACGGCCGGCAAAGAGACCGACGCGGAAGTGTACTACGCCCAGGACATGGGCTTTTTCAAGAAGGCCGGGCTGACCGTCGAGATCCAGACGCTGGCGAATGGCGCCGCCGTCGCATCGGCCGTCGCATCGGGTGCGCTGCAAATCGGCGACTCGAACACGCTCTCGCTTGCGGTCGCGCGCCAAAAGGGTCTGCCGTTCGTGATCTTCGCGCCGGGTGCGCTCTATTCGAGTGCAGCCCCGACGACGGCGCTTGCCGTTTCGGTGAACGGCCCCGTGCACACGGCGAAGGACCTTAGCGGAAAGATTCTGGCCGGCGTCTCGCTCGGCGGCCTCGATCAGCTCTCGCTCGAAGCGTGGCTCGATAAAAACGGCGGCGACTCGGCGGCGTCCAAATACGTCGAGCTGACGCCCGGTCAAATGGCGGCAGCGCTCGAGCGCGGCACGGTCGCGGCCGCGAGTCTGCCCGATCCGCAATTGGATGCTGCGGTAACCGACGGCACGGTGCGCATCATCGGCAACAACTACGATAGCATTGCGAAGACGTTCATGGTCACCGGCTGGTTTGCAACCAGCGACTGGCTGGCGAAAAATCCCGACGTTGCGAAGCGCTATGCCGCCGCCATGGCCGAGACGGCCGATTGGGCGAACGCCAACCACGACCGCGCGGCCGAGATCCTCCTCAAGTACACGAAGATCGACACGCGTAAATCGCACGTGCGCTTCGCCAACCGGCTGAGCGCGGCGATCGTGCAGCCGGTACTGGATGCCGGCGCCCAATACAAGATGCTCGATAAGAGCGTCGCCCTCGCCGACCTGATCTCGATCCGGTAGCGTGCGAACGTGACCGCGGTTCTGGCCGGCTTCGTGCGCGTCGTCGATGCGATCATGCGCGTGGTTCGCGCGGCGATCGCCGTTTTGCTCGTCGTCAGCGTGCTGCTGAACTTCGCCAACGTGATCGGGCGAAAATTCCTCTCCGCGCCAATTATCGGGGCGGAAGAAGTGATGAACTTCTTGATGGTGTCGGTCGTCTTCTTGGGCGCGGGCGTGGTCGCGTACGAAGGCACGCACATCAACATGGAGATCGTGATCGATCGCTTTCCGCCGCGCGTGCGCGACGCGTTCCGGGCGCTCGCGCAAGTGGCCGCGATCGGTATTGCGGTGACGATCGTGACGCTCGGCATTCCGATCGTCCGGCACCTCATGCAGTTCGACGAGCGCAGTCAGGCCGCCAACGTTCCGCTGTTCATCCCGCAGGCGATGGTGCCGATCGGTTTGACGCTGCTCGCCATCGGCGCGCTGGCGCGCTTGGCGATGATGTTTATTCCCCGTGATGAAAGCACGGCGGTGACGAAGCCGTGACCGCCGCAACCTTCGTCCTCGTTCCGTTCGTGTTGCTGTTCGTCGGCTTCCCGATCTACCTCATCTTGTTCATCACGGCGCTGATCGCGCTCTCGTTCATCCTCGGCGGTTCACCGACGATCGTGCAGACGACGATCTTCGGAAGCCTCGATAGCTTCCCGCTGCTGGCGATTCCGTTCTTCATCTTTGCTGGTGAGATCATGGGGCGCGGCGGCATCGCCAAGCGCATCATCGTGTGGGTGATCTCGATCGTCGGCGGCGTGCGCGGCTCGCTCGCGCTCACCACGATCGCTTCGTCGGAACTCTTCGGTGCGATGTCAGGCTCTGCGGTCGGCACGGTTGCGGCGGTCGGCCGGCTCTTGTTGCCGGCCTTACGCGAGAACGGCTACGACGAGCGGTTCGCGGTCAGCTTGATCGCGGCGTCGGGCGCGATCGCGGTCGTGATCCCCCCGTCGATCCCGCTGATCATCTACGGCGTCGTCGCGCAGCAGCCGGTCACGGTGCTGTTCCTGGCCGGCATCCTGCCGGCGATCATGATCGGTCTCGTCGATGCCGTTTACGTGCTGTGGTACGCGCGCAAGACCGGCGTGCCGACGACGGCGCGGCAACGCATCTCGGATATTTTGAAGTCGACGCGCGACGCCTCGTGGGCGCTCGGTACGCCGGTGGTCATTTTCGGCGGCATCTACGGCGGCATCTTCACGCCGACCGAAGCGGCCGGCGTTGCGGTCGTCTACGCGTTCGCCGTCTCGATGTTCATCTATAAGGATATCGGCTGGCCCGAACTATGGAAGATCACGCTCTCGTCGGCGCAGCTGATCGCACAGATCATGATCATCGTATCGGCGGCCGGCCTGTATTCGTGGACGCTCACGACCAGCGGCATTCCGCAGCAAGTCGTCGCGCTCGTGACCGGCGCGCACATCGGGCTCTACGGCACGCTCGTGATCTTCAACCTGGTGCTGCTCTTCGTGGGCAGCTTTCTCGAGCCGCCGGCCGCGATTCTCGTCCTGACGCCGGTGTTTCTGCCGGTCGTCATGGCCCTGGGCATGAGCCCGATCCACTTCGGTATCGTCGTGGCGGTAAATCTGAGCGTCGGCATGTACATGCCACCCTTCGGGTTGAACCTTTTCGCCTCGCACTCGCTCTTCGGCGCGCCCCTGTCGTCGATTTACCGCGGCGTCGTGCCGTTCCTGATCATCAACCTCATCGCGCTCATCATCATCACCTACGTACCCGGCATCTCGTTGCTGCTCCCCGCCCACCTTCATTAGGAGAGTCTCTTGAAAAAGCCACTTATCGCTATCGTCGCGGCGGCGTTCATGCTGTCGATGTTTGCGGTCGCAGCGCCGCCGGTGCGTGCTGCCGATCAGATCGTCATGAAAATCGGCACCGCGACGCTCAACGACATGCAGCACGAATACATGCGCCGGTTGCAAACGGCGATCGAGAAAGATTCCAAAGGCCGGATCAAGGTCGAAATCTATCCGGCGAGCCAGCTCGGCTCGATCCCGCGTGAAATCGAGGCCACCCAATTCGGTTCGATTCAAGCCTGGGTCGGGCCGCCGGAGTTTCTCTCGGGCGTCGATCCGCGCTTCGAAGCGCTCAGCGCGCCGAACCTCTTGGGCGACGTGGCGCATGCGGCGCGCGTGTTGAACGACAAAGAGTTCAGCACGGCGTTCCTCGGACTCGGCGCCGACAAGGGCCTCAAGGGGCTCGCGCTGTTCGTCCACGGCCCGACGGCATTCGATACGCGTAAGCCGGTCAACTCGGTTGACGATCTCAAGGGCATGAAGATCCGCGTGCTCGCGGCGCAACTGCAGATGGAACAGGTCACGCGCTTCGGCGGGACGCCCGTGCCGATGGCGCTCGATCAAGTGCTTCCGGCGCTCCAGCAAGGTGCGATCGACGGCGTGATGTCGGATCTGCCGGTGTTCACGTCGCTGCACTACGCCGACGCGGCGAAGTACGCATATGAGGCGGATCAAGCGATGCTGTGTTCGATCGCGGTGATCAGCAAACAGTGGTATGACGGTCTGCCGCCGGATCTGCAGAACGTCGTGACGAGCGACGGCACGAAGGTGGCGCGCGACTTGCTGCCCTGGATCATGCAGTTCAATAACGATCAGAAGAAGCTCTGGCTGCAACAGGGCGGCGTGCTCGTCACGGCGACTCCCGAGCAGAGAAAGGCGATCGACGCCAAGATGGCCAGCGTCTCTGAAGACGTGCTCAAGGACAAACCGCTGGTCAAGAAAATGGTCGACCTCGCCGCCGCTGCGGCCGCCCGTACCAAATAGAAGACTAGACGCGAGCGTTCGGCGCCATGCCGGGCGCTCGCTTGACCAATTGAACGCGCGTGCCGCGATCGCTGTAGGCCACTTCGTCCATCAGCGTGCGCATGATGAAGATGCCGAAGCCGCGGTCGCCGGCCGAATTCGGGTCCGTCCGCTGCAAGGCCGCAGCGCAGTCGAAGCCGATGCCATGATCGTCAACTTCGATCACCAGCCGTTTGCCGTCGAACGTGGCCCACACATCGACGTCGGCCATCGATTCGCCGTCACCATGCTCGGCGGCATTGGCAAGCGCTTCCCCGACTGCGCTTTCGACGTCGGCCAGAAGCTCGCTCTGAAAACCGCACGTCGCGACAAAAGAGATCAATGCGCGCCGGGCATTTCGCACCGCGCCGTATCCGCGCGAGTGGTTTGCCCGGTACGTTAGCATTACTGCCAGCGTGTACCCAGCAATCATCTTCGGTAACGGCTAACTCTGCGGCGCCGCCGTCTGCCCGAAGAGTTCGAGCATTGCCGCGCGTCCCGCCGCGACGAGCGGCCGAGGCGACGGATGCTTCGCGTAGATTGCTTGGTGTGCAAGGAAGTAGCGCCGTGCGCCCGTTGCCGAACGATTGCTGCCGTCGCGCCGAACGTAGTACATCGACGTGACGCCGGCGACGCGCGCCCATTCGCGACCCTCGGCCAAGCGATACCAGAACTCGTAGTCCTCCGCGGCCACCATCGATTCATCCACCGTCCCGGTGACCTCGACGATCGCGCGGCGAAACATCACCGCGGTGGTCGCGAGCGCGCCGGCCCATTGGATGTCGGCGTGATCGAGCAGCGCATCGTGACCGGCAAGCGCGTCGATGATATACCGGTCCGGGCCGGCCTTGGTGACGAACGTATTGATCATCTGTCCGTAAGCCACATCGAGGCCGCTGACCAGCAGGGCGTTCGCGAGCGCGGCGATGTGATCGGGAAACATCTCGTCGTCGTCATCGAACAGAATCACGAACGCTCCGTTCGCGTCGGCGAGGCCGCGATTGCGCGCCGCCGCCGGACCGCGATTCTCCGGTTGATCGAGCAGCCGCGCACGGGGAAATTGCGCGACGACGTCGCGCACGTCGGTACCGGCATCGTTGACGACGATGATCTCGAGCGCCGGATAGGTTTGGCGCTCGATCGCCGCGAGCGTTTCGCCTAAGAGGACGGGACGGTTATGCGTGGCTACGACGACCGACACCAGCGGCGTGCCGGCTGCGAACGCCGGCTGCGCGCGTTCGCGGGGCCGTTCCGTCCAATGGGCCGTGCGCACGGACGGCGGCGCTGCGCCGAACGCATTTGCGACCGCGGCGAGGATACTCCGCCGGTGCCACGGATCGTAGGTGCCCGCGCCGTGCAGCACTTCAGCCGCACCGCCGGCCGAGGATACCACGAGCGGCCGGCCGAGTTTGGCGAGCGCGAGTGCGGCGCCGGGATCGTTGCGGCTCGCATCGACGATGACGCGAGCGCGCCCGAGCGCGGCAGCCGCATGACCGGGCAACTCGAACCGCACGCGGCCCCCGATCGTCGGCGCATCGCGCGCGATGATGGTGACCGGCACTTCGAGATCGCCGAGCGCCGTTACGATGTGGCCGAGGTCGTCGGCGCGGTCGAGCGGCGCGTACACGACGACATCGCTGCGCTCACCGGCAACGGCCGCCGGCACCGCGGGATCGGCGGCGAGCACGATCTCGACATCGCAAGGCAGCATCCCGACCGCATCGGTCAGCAAGCGGTACTCGCTCCACGACCGGACGGCGACGGCATCTGCCATGCGCATCGCCTCGATGAGTTTCGCGCGCTGATCGGTCGTGACGGAGGTGCGCATCTCGGCAATCGTCAGTCCGAAGCCGTCGAACATCAGGCGCACTTCATCCCAGGTTGCGTAGGTCGCGCAAAGGTCGCGCACGTATTCGCGAACGCGCGCCACGCGCGCGTCTTCGATCCGGACCGCGAGCACGTAGTGTTTCCCGGCCCGTCGCAACGCGAGCGCAGCATCGAGCGTAGCGGCCGCAAACGCGGGCTCGCACGCCAGGACGTCGAGGGTCATCGCCGCAGGGGCGTCAGACTTGCCGAGGCGGGCGGCAGAATCGGCGACGGCGCGTGCGCGCTCGAGGCGTTCCGTCCGCGGGATGTTCCGGGTGCCCACTGCACGTTCGGGTCGATTTGCGCGAGGTCCACGCGATCGCGATGCAACTCGGCCAGATCGAGCATCGCAGCGATGGTGGCATCTTCGAGCAGATGCGGTTGCAAGCCGAGCGCGAGTAGCGAGGTGTTCTTCGCGTTGTAGTAGTGCGCTTCACGTTCGACGCGCGGGTTCTCGCGATGCTCGATCGTGGCGGTCAGACCGCGCTGCGTCGCCACGCGTTGCACGCGTTCGGCGAGTTCGAGCACGCTGAACGTCTCGGTGAATTGGTTGAAGACTTGCAGGCGGCCCGGATCCGGCGGATTGGCGATCGAGAGCTCGACGCAGGCGACCGTGTCGCGCAGGTCGATGAAACTGCGCGTCTGTCCGCCGGCGCCGTAGACGCTCAGCGGGTGGCCGACGACGGCTTCAACGCAAAAGCGGTTGAGCACGGTGCCGAAGAGTCCGTCGTAGTCGAAACGGTTCACCAGCTCCGGATCGTCGCCGGTCTCGTTGGAGTTCCCGTACACGACGCCCTGGTTGAGGTCGGTCGCGCGGAGGCCCCAAATGCGGCAGGCGAACGAGATGTTGTCCGAGTCGTGCACCTTGCTGAGGTGGTAGAACGAGCCCGGCTGCTTCGGATACGGCAGCACGTCGCGCCGGCCGTTGTGCTGGATCTCGATGTAGCCTTCTTCGATATCGATGTTCGGCGTGCCGTATTCGCCCATCGTGCCGAGCTTGACGAGATGCGCCTGCGGCGCGAAGTCGCGCATCGCGAAGAGCATGTTGAGCGTACCGGTGACGTTCATCGTCTGGGTCATCACGGCGTGCTCGCGGTCGACCATCGAGAACGGCGCCGAGCGCTGTTCGCCGAAGTGGACGATCGAATCGGGCGCGAATGTCTCGATCGCCGGAGCGAGCTGGCCGTATTCGGCGACATCGGCGATGAACAGGTCGATCTTGCGGCCGGTCAGGCGCTGCCAGGCCGCAATGCGGCGATCGATCGTCGCGATCGGGGTCAGGGTGTCGATGTGGTGGGTCGCGTCCCAATGCCGCCGGATCAGATTATCGAGAATCCCGACTTCATAACCGAGCGCGGAGAGGTGCAGCGCCGTGGCCCAGCCGCAGTACCCGTCGCCGCCGACCACCAACACCCGTTTGTTTGCCATAGTCTCTTATAAATCGGCAATCCGCCCGGCAACCTTTACGCAGGAAGGGAGCCGGGCAAGGGGCCACATCGCCGCATGGACCCGATCGTGAACGCGCAGGCTGAACTCTGGCGCTACCGGCTGGCGAAGCCGGTCGGCGGATCGGGCGTCGCCTCGGTCGACGTGCTCGTGGTAACGCTCAGGGACGCGGCCGGGCGGTCGGGGCTGGGATTCAGCTACGTTCTCGGCGGCCGGGACGGATTGCCGCTCGAGGCGGCGCGGGGCATGCTGGAGCGGTTCGTGACGGCGCAGCCGGCAGCGCATCCCGAGGCGCGCTGGCGCGAGATCGCCGCTTCGTTCAATCGCACCGGCGCCGGCCCATACGGAACGGCGCTGGCAGCGCTCGACGTTGCAGCCTGGGATCTCTATGCCAAGACGCTCGAACTGCCGCTCGGCGTAGCGATGGGCGGCGCGGCCCGCCGCGTACCGGTATATGGCAGCGGGTTCTTTTATCCCGGCCAGGATCCGGACGAAGCGGCCGCCACGGCGACCGATTACGTGCGCCGCGGGGTCCGGGCGGTGAAGCCGCGGGCCGCCGGCGACGCGCGGGACGGCGCTCTCTTACGCGCCGTTGCAGCAGCGGCCGGCGTGCCCCTGATGGTCGACGCGAACGAAAAATGCACCCCGGTGACGGCCGCCCGGCTCGTGCGCGCGGCGGCCGAGGTGAACGCGCTCTTCGTCGAAGAGCCGTTGCCGGCGTACGATCTGGCCGCGTACCGCGCGCTGGCCCGCGTCGCGCCCGTCCCGCTGGCAGCCGGCGAGCATTTGCGGACGGCCGCCGAAGCGGCGCCGTTTCTGGTCGAAGGATTATGCGCCGTGATCCAGCCGGATCTCCAAGCGTTGGGCGGCCTCACGCCATGCTTACGGCTGGCCCGATTTGCGGAGGCGTGCAACGTCGAAGTCGCACCCCATTTTCTCCCCGGCCTCTTCGTGCACGTGGCCGCGGCCGCGCCGAACGTGACCTGGCTCGAAGACTTTCCGCTGCTCGAACCGCTCTTCGCCGGATTGCCGGTCATGGCGGCCGACGGCACGCTCGCGCCCTCGGGTGCGGCCGGGCATGGACTGACGTGGGCCGACGGGGCGCGCGACGCATACCGCCTAACCGGGCCCGCATGACCGTATCGTCCGTTCGTTCTTCGCTCGCGCTGCCGCTCCGCACGACGGTGGTCGGGAGTTATCCGCAGCCGGAATGGCTCGTCGACCACGCCATGCTCAGCGCGCGGTTACCGCCGCGGGTTCGCGCCCGCGAGATCTGGCGCGTGCCGGAGCAGTGGCTGCAGGAGGCGCAAGACGATGCCACCCTCATTGCGATTCGCGACATGGAACGCGCGGGCATCGACTTGATCACCGACGGCGAGATCCGGCGTGAGAGCTACTCGAATCGTTTTGCGACCGCGCTCGACGGCATCGATCTGGTGAACCCCGGGACCGCGCTCGACCGCACCGGTCATCCGAATCCGGTACCGCGTATCATGGGCCCGATCCGGCGGCGCGAACCGGTGATGGTGCGCGACGTGGAATTTCTGCGTGCGAACACCGACCGGCCGATCAAGATCACCGTGCCCGGGCCGTTCACGATGACGCAACAGGCGCAGAACGATTACTATCCCGATGCAGCGGCGGCCGCACTCGCGTTCGCGGCCGCGGTGAACGAAGAACTGCGCGATCTCAAGCGCGCCGGCGCCGACGTCGTGCAGATCGACGAGCCGTATCTGCAAGCGCGGCCGGATGACGCGCACCGGTACGCGCTGCCGGCGATCGCGCGCGCGCTCGAAGGCATCGACGGCGTCGCCGCGCTGCACACCTGTTTCGGCTACGCGCACGTCGTGCACACGCGTCTCGCGGGCTACCCGTTCTTGGCCGAACTCGAAGCCACGCCGGCGCAGCAGATCATCATCGAATCGATGCAGCAGCGCGTCGATTTGACGATGCTCGAATCGTTGCCGCACAAGCAGGTCGTGCTCGGCGTGATCGATCTCGACGACAACGCTGCGGTGGAAACGCCGGCCGCCGTGGCGGCGCAGATCCGCGCCGCATTGACGCACATCACACCCGATCGCCTGATGCTGGCACCGGATTGCGGGATGAAGTATCTTCCGCGCGCTACGGCGTTCGCAAAACTGTGCGCGTTGGTCGAGGGCACGAAAATCGTCCGCCGCGAATTGGGCGTGCCGGATTAGCCGGATTCGCGGCCGTTGGAAGTCGCAGGGATGCGCCTTTTGTCCAAGCCCGAGCGTGGGCGGCAGGCCGCTTCGGCCGGGGCTCAATCAAGCCTCAGTAAAGGGCTTGAATCGCGGTCCGTTTCGTGCCACCCTAAGGTGGTCATGACAACGGTCCGCACGACGTCCTCCCTGCTGAACTCACGCTTAGGTGAGCCGTCATCGATGGAGATGGACTCCATCGCCGGCGCCACGATCATGACCTACAAGCTTAGCTGGAACTGCGGCTGCCGCGCCGAGGGCACCGGCACCGATTACGCGTGCCGGCCGTGCGCCAAGCACGCCAACACGTTCTCGCTCGCCGGATAGCTTAAAGCACGCTTAACCGCAGCCGGTGTGATCGGCTGCGAGCGCGAAACGCGCCTTAATGGCGTTCGATGCGCGCGCGATGGAGAACATCGCGACGGCTCCGGCTTCCCGGAGCGACAAGATTGTTGCGGCGTGGCTCGCCGCGGGGATCGTCGCGTGCTTCGGAGCGGTCATTCCGCTCAGCGACGTCCGCTTTCCGACAACCGCAGCATTTGTTCCGGCCGTACTGAGCGCAGCGGTTCTCGCGCAAATCCTTACGGCGATCTTGTTCTATCTGCAGTACCGCGTTGCACGGCAGTCGCAACTCGCATTGCTCTCGCTCGCGTACGCATCGTCGTCCGTCTTTACGCTCTGCTATATGCTGACGTTCCCGCAGGTGTTTTCGCCGACGGGCTTACTGCACGCGGGTGGGCAGACCGCGGCTTGGCTCGCGGTCTTCGAGCGTGAAAACTTCGGGCTGCTGCTGATCGCCTTTGCGTGCGCCGATCGCTTCGGCTGGCGTACGGGCCGCGGCGCCGTTCGCTGGCTGGCCGCCGGCGTCGCGGTGTGGGTCTTCGCACTCGTGACCGCCGCGATTCGGGCGCCGTTGCCGGAACTGCTCACCGGCGAACACGGCACCGCATTTTGGGTGCACGGCGTTCTGCCGGTCAACCTCGTAACCGCGTTTACCGCGATCCTGTTGCTCGCGACGAGCGGCCTGCGCACGGTGACCCAAGTGTGGCTGCTCGTCGTAGCGCTGATCTATTTTGCCGAAACGCTCGCGAACAGTGTTTTCTCCGGCGCGCGGTTCACGCTCGGCTGGTACGCCGGACGTTCGTTTGTCTTCGGCGGCGCATCGGTGATTCTCGCCGTGTTTCTGGTGAAGATCAACGACATCATCGTGCGGTTGACGGGGCGCAACACCATGCTCGCCGCGCGTACGCAACTTGCCGAAGACGAAGCGGCCGAGGGCGAGCTGCGGTATCATTCGCTCGCGAACGCGGTGCCGCAGCTGATATGGACGGCGAACGCCGCCGGTGAGGTCGATTACGTCAACGACCGCTGGGTCGACTACACGGGCTTGGATGTGCGCGAAACGCGGCGCCTCGGGTGGCAAGCAGCACTCGACGAACGCGGGCGCGCCGACCAGCAGGATCGCTGGGCCGAAAGCCTGCGGCTCGGGCGGCCGTTTGGCGGCGAGTACCGGCTGCACGAGGGTTCGAGCGGGCGGCGGCGCTGGTTTCTCATCGACGTCATTCCGATGCGCGATGAGGGTGGCGGGATCGTACGCTGGATCGCGGCCTGCACCGACATCGACCGCTCCAAGCGAACCGAAGAGCGCGAGGCCTTTCTCGCCTCGGCCGGTGACCGGCTTTCCGCCTCGCTCGATCTCGATGCGACGCTGGCCACGATCGCCGACGTCATCACCGGCACCATTGCGAGTTGGGTCCGGGTCGATTTGATCGGCGAAGACGGCCGCTTTGCAAGCGCCAGCGGCGCGCTGGCGATGCGTTTTGCCGGCGTCGTCGCGACGGCCGAAGCGGCGATCGAAACCGACCTCGCCCTGCTGGGTGCGCCGCTGACGGCCGGTAAGGCGATCGTCGTGCCGCTGGTGAGCGGCGAGTCGGCGCTCGGAACGCTCACGCTGGTGCACGCCGACCCGGCGTATCCGGATGCCGACGACCTTGCGGTGGCGCGCGATTTCGGCCGTCGCGCGGCCCAGGCGCTCGATCATGCGCGCCGCTACGAACGCGAGCGTGCCACGGCCGACTCGTTCCAGCGCGCGATGTTGCCGCAGTCCATGCCGCAATTGGGTAACGTTTCGTTTTCGGCCAGCTACTCGGCAGCGAGTGAATCGCGCCGCGTCGGCGGCGACTTCTACGACGCGTTCGTGCTGCCCGACGGGCGGGTTGCGCTGACGATCGGCGACGTGACGGGGCACGGGCTCGAAGCCGCCGTGATCATGGGCGAGATTCGCAACAGCTTGCGGGCCGCGGCTTCGTTCGATGCCACGGTACCGTCGTCGATCCTCGATCGTGCGAGCCGGCTCTTAGTGGATAGCGGACGTTCCGTGTTCGTGACGGCCGTGTTCGGCGTACTCGACACGCGGACGGGCGTCTTTGAATACGCCACCGCCGGTCATCCCTCACCGATCGTGTACGACGGCCGCGAACTCACGCGGCTTGCCGGTTCCGGTTTGCCGATCGGACTGCGTAACGGCGACGGCGTCGATTTCAAGCTCGCGCTGCCGCCGGCGTGCACGATCGTCCTCTACACCGACGGCCTCATCGAGTTCGCGCGCGATCTCGACGATGGCGAACGGCGGCTCGACGGTGCGATCCTCGCACTCGATGGACTAGCCGGCGACGGCGCCGCCGGTGCGATCATGGCGCGCGTGCTCGGCACGAATCAGGCCACCGACGATATCGCGATCCTGACCGCAACGATTCATTCGCTGCCCGAACGTGCGGCAAACGACATGCGCGGCTGGAGCTTTGCATCGGACGACGGGCGGGCCGCGGTGCTGGTGCGGCACGAGGTCGGTGCGCTGCTTGCGGCCTGGAGTAGTGATGGCGCGCGGGCGTACGTGGGCGAACTCGTCTTCGGCGAAGTGATCTCCAACGTCGTTCGGCACGCGCCTGGGCTCGCAGAGGTGGAGCTGTCCACGACACCGCGCGGCGTTGAGATGAGCGTCGCCGATCGCGGTGAGGGCTTCACCGCCCAGCCGCTTGCGGCCGCGCCGTTGGCCGAGAGCGGGCGCGGACTGCAGCTCGTGCGCGCCCTCGCCGACGAGGTGACGATCGGCACCAACCCGCACGGCGGGACCACGGTCCACGTGACGTGGCGGACCTTCGGTGCGCAACGCGAAGACGTGCTGCCCTCATGACGCAGCACGCATCGCAAATCGGAATCCTCGGCGATCCGCCGCCGCTCGCCCGCTCGCTGACGTTTCGCGTGCATGCCGACGCCGATGCGGCCGCGACGCTGCGCGCCTTCACGGCGAAGATTCCGGCCGAGTGGGCGACCATCGGCATCGGCGAACAGCTAGCGTTGCGCTTCGGGCACCAGATCGTCGGCTTGCGCACGTTTCCGGGCCTGTCGGGACCGGATGCAATCGTCCCTTCGACGCAGGGCGCATTGTGGGTGCTCCTGCGCGGCGACAATCATACCGAACTCTACAAGCGCGAAGGCAGCGTGCGGGCGGCGCTCTCCGGCGCGTTCGTCAGCGATGATGCGCGCAGTCTGTTCCATTACGACGGCGGCCGCGACTTGAGCGGCTTCGAAGACGGGACGGCTAACCCGACCGGCGACGCAGCGGTGGCGGCTGCTATCGTGAACGGGTCCGGCGCGCTCGATGGTTCGAGTTTCGTCGCGGTCCAGCGCTGGATCCACGATCTGCAGCGCTTCGCCGCGTTTCCGCCCGAACACGCCGACGCCGTGATCGGGCGCCGGCTCTCGACGAATGAAGAGATCGAAGATGCGCCGCCGTCGGCGCACGTCAAACGCACGGAGCAAGAAGCCTTCGATCCGGAAACGTTTCTCGTGCGCCGCTCGATGCCGTGGTCGGATGGCGAAGAGCATGGCCTCGAATTCATCGCGTACACCGACGCGCTCGAAAAATTCGAGCGGATGCTGCGCCGTATGCTGGGGCTCGACGACGGGATCGTCGACGCGCTGTTCACATTTTCGCGCCCCGTGACGGGCGGCTACTACTGGTGTCCGCCGCTGAGCGCGGGCAAGATCGACCTCACCGCGCTGGGCATCACTTGACCGCTTCCGTGGCGCATGCTACGTTCGCCCAATGCAGACGACGCCGCCGCTGACCGCGCTTACCGACGCCACCACCGTTTGGCTCGATGGGGAACTGCAGGCCGAGGCGTCCGTCGCCGTTCACGGCCTCACGCACGCGCTCCATTACGGCTCGAGCGTGTTCGAAGGGATTCGCCTCTATCCAACGCCGCGCGGTCCCGCGATTTTCCGTTTACAAGATCACATCGCGCGCCTCTATCGCGGCGCCCGGACCTACGGTTTGGAAATGCCGTACGGCGAGGAGCGGTTTTGCGAGATCGTCGCGGAGGTTGCCAAGATCAGCCGCCGCGACGCGGCCTACATCCGGCCGCTCGCGTTCTTCGGCGGCGACACAGTGCGGCTTGCGCCGGCGCACGTGTGCGAGACGCGCGTGCTCGTTGCCGTGCTGCCGTTTAGCGGCTTGATCAAGGGCGAAGAAGCGCCGCGCTGTGCCGCCACCGTATCGCCGATCATGAAAACGCCGTCGGCCGCGTTGCCGTCGTGGGTGAAGGCCGGTGGGCATTACACCAACTCGATCCTCGCGCTTGCCGACGCGCTGGCGCGCGGCTTCGATGAAGCGATCTTACTCAACGATCGCGGCAACGTCGCCGAAGGCAGCGGTGAAAACATCTTCGTGATCTCCGGCGGCACGCTGATCACCAACGACGGCGGCTCCGATATTCTCGAGGGGATCACGCGCGGTTCGGTCCTCGAGATCGCACGCGAACTCGGCATTCCCACGAGCGTGCGCACGCTGACGCGCGACGATCTGGCAACCTGCGATGAAGCGTTCTTCACCGGCACGGCCGCCGAAGTCGTGCCGATCGTCCGGATCGACGACCGCATCATGTCCGAAGAGCGTCCGATCACCGATCGCCTGCGCACCACCTATAGTGATGTCGTACGAGGCAACCGTCCCGCTCCTGGCAATTGGCTGACCTACATCTCTTAACAAAGACTGAGTGGGATCGGCGCAGGCTGGAATCCGGCGCCGTTAAACGTTAAGCGGATGGGCGCACGCGGTTCGATCGCCGGTCTCTTTCTTGTGGTAGCAGCCAGTCTGGCGCTAGCTGCCGATGGTCTCGGCGCGCCTGCCGCCGTTGCGCCGGTTGCCGCAACGCCTTCGCCCGCCGCGACGATATCGGCAGCGCCCGTTCCGGCCGCGTCGATCGCGCCGATCGCGGCGCCGACGCTTCCCGCGGTCTTGCGCGCGCTGATCCCGCTCGCGGGTGCAAGTGCGGCTCCGTTGCAAGCGTACGCGACGTTTATGCGCGGCGCCGAACACCAAGACGGCGTGATCGACCTCGTACGCAAGGACGATCAGCTCTATCTCGATCTGCGGCCCGAAAACTTCGGCAAGCCGTATATCATCTTGCCGTCGATTACGAGCGGCGTCGGCGGCGAAGCGTTTGCCGGCCGCGTGTACGATCCGCTCGTCGTGATTTTCAAGCGCGTCGGGCGGCGCGTGATGTGGGTGACGCCGAACACGCGTTACGTCGCGGATAAGGGCACCTCGGCCGCCGCGTCGCTGGCGGTGAGCGTGGCGGACTCGGTGATCCAGGCAACGCCGGTCGTCGCCGAAGATACGGCCAAAACGCACGTCGTGATCGAGCCGACGTTCTTTCTCTCCGACTTTGAGGGCATCGGCGCGGATCTCGGCAAGGGCGTCACGGCGCCGTCGCTGCCGGGTCTACTCTTGATCAGCGTGCGCCCGTCGTTCGGGGTGGACGCAACGAAGTCGTACTACTTGAGCACCAAGAGCTTTCCGCTCAACGACGAGATCTCGGTCAACCTCACCTTCAACGGCCCCGCCAACGCGCTGCCGACCGTGCCCGACGGCCGCGGCATCCCGCTCGTCGTCCACTACAGCATCGTCGCGCCGCCCGCGCACGATCCAAACTACGTGCCGCGCTATGCGGACGACCGCATCGGCTACTTCATCACGGCGCGCAAGCACTTCGGCAACGACGTCTCGACGTTGCCGACCGAGCGTTTCATCGATCGCTGGAACCTCGACGCGGGGCCGATCGTCTTCACGCTCACCAAAGAGATTCCGCCGACGTATCGCGATACGGTGCGGCGCGGCATCCTGGCGTGGAACGCGGCGTTCGCAAAGGTCGGTTACCCGCACGCGATCGTCGTCAACGATCCGCCGGCCGATCCGCAATTCGATCCGGAAGACGCGCGCTACAACAGCGTTCGCTGGATCACGTCCGATGCTCCGGACTTCGTCGCGCTGAGCCCGCACATTTCCGATCCCGATACGGGACAGATCATTCGTACCGAGGTCGTCGTCGACGGCGAATCGATGCGCTCGGTTCGCCGCGGCTACGTCGATCGCGTGTTGCCGCTGCGCATCCAGCGCAACGCGTTCTTGGCGATGGCGCAGCTCGAGCCGGTCGCCGCGAGCGACGACGTCAACGGCGTGCAAGACGCGCTGACGTGCGACGACGCGGCGGTGGAGTCCAACCAAGCGGCGCTCGGGATGTCGATGCTGGTGGGGCAGCGGCACGGCACCGTTCGCGAACGCGAAGCCTACGCTCAGGCGTTTCTCTACTCAACCGTCATGCACGAGGTCGGACATACGCTCGGCCTGCGGCACAATTTCGCCGGTTCGACGGCGTTCACGTACGCGGAGCTCCACGATCCGGCGTTCACGCGCGCGCACGGCACGACCGGTTCGGTGATGGATTACACGCCGGCGAACATCGCCGCGCCCGGCGAACGGCAGGCCGACTACTTTCCGAATCGCCTCGGGCCCTACGATTATTGGGCGATCGAGTACGGCTACGCGCGCCTGCACCAGCCCACGTCGAACGCGGAACTCCCGGCGCTGCACAAGATCGCCGCGCGTTCCACCCAGCCGGGCCTGGCATACGGGACCGACGAAGACGTCATCGCGCCGTATGCGATCGATCCGAACATCCAGCGCTTCGACCTCTCGAGCGATCCGCTGGCGTTCGCCCGCGCGCAGTTCAGAATCGACGACGACCTCTCCGCCCGGCTCACGCACCATTATCCGGGCGACACGCGCACCTATCAAGATCTGCGGCAAACGCTTATCAGCGTGCTCAACAACGATCTTGCCAATATCTCGATCGCGTCGCGCTACATCGGCGGCGTGTACACGTCGCGTTCGCATCGCGGGCAGCCCGGCGGCGCCCCGCCGTTTGCGGCGATTCCGCGCGCCGAACAGCGCCGTGCGTTCGACTTGATCGACAAATACGTGCTCTCGTCGCAAGCCCTGCAGTATTCGCCGCAGTTGCTCAACGACGTCGCGCCGATTCGCTACGGCGCCGATTGGAGCACCGGCGGCATCCGGCGCACCGACTTCCCGATTCGCGAAGTGGTGGCCGAACTTCAGGACGCGGCAATCGCCGCGCTCTTCAACCCGGCGAGCATCTCGCGCATCGCCAACGAGTCGCTCAAAGAATCGCATCCCGGCCAGACGATGGATCTCGCCGATCTCTTCACCTGGACGAACAACGCGATCTTCGATGACTTGGGCTCGCATACGATCGCGGCACCGCATCGCGACCTGCAGCGCCGTTTTGCCGATCTCGAATTGCAGATCGCGTTTCTCGGCAGCGGGTCGATGGATCAGCTCGGAATTCCGCGCGAGATCCAAGCGCTTTCGCGCTACGAACTGCGCCAAGTCCGCGGCCGTCTCGACAACGCGTACAAGGCCGCAACCGACATCGCGACGCGAGCCCATCTCGACGACCTGCGCTCGCGCATCGACACCGGCCTGCGCCCGGGCGCACTCCGTCCCATCTGATCCGGCTGCCGTGATCGAGACGCTGCGTCTGCGCGATCGGACGCTCGATCTGCGCGATGAAGCGCGCGTGATGGGGATCGTCAACGTGACGCCCGACTCGTTCTACGATCGCGCGGCCGGTCTTGAGGACGTCGTGGCGCGGGCGCGCGCGATTGCTGCGGCCGGCGGTGCGCTCGTCGATGTCGGCGGCCAATCGTACGCCGCCTGGAACCGGCGCGTCACGCCCGAAGAAGAACGCGAGCGCGTCGTGCCGGCGGTCGAAGCGATTCGCGCGGCGGGTATCGATCTGACGATTTCGATCGATACGTTCAAGGCCAGCGTCGCCGATGCGGCGCTGACCGCGGGCGCCCACGTGATCAACGATTGCAGCGGGCTCTCCGATCCCGATCTGCCCGGCGTCGTAGCGAAGCACGATGCGGCGCTGGTCGTCATGCACCTCAAGGGCGAACTCAACGTTCGCGATCCGGCGGGTTACACGTATACCGACGTGATGCGCGAGATCATCGGCTTCCTCTACGAGCGCACCGAGCGGGCGCTGGCGGCAGGCGTGCGGCGCGATTCGATCGTCATCGATCCGGGACTCGAGTTCGGTAAGGAGCCGCGCACCGATCTCGAAATTCTCGACCGGTTCGCCGAACTGCGCGAACTCGGCTATCCGATTCTCTTTGCCAGTTCGCGCAAGAGCTTCATCGGCCGCATCTTCGGGCGTCCGGCGAAAGAGTTGCTGGTGCCCTCGCTCGCGACGGCGGCGATCGGCATCACCGCCGGCGCGCGGCTCTTGCGCGTGCACGATGTCGAGGAAACGGTGCAGCTGGCCCGGATGTTCGCCGCCATCGCCCCCGGCCGGCGCGCCACGCTGGACCTGGCCGATCGCATGCCCGGAACGCCGGACGGCAACTCCGCCCCGCCGGCGGCGGTCTAACGCCGAGCATGCATTCCGTCCTGATCGGCCTCGGCTCTAATCTTGGCGACCGCCAGGGCACCATTCTCGGCGCCCTGCAAAAACTGCGCCGCGAAGCGCGCGTCGAGGCCGTATCGGCCTATTACGAGACGCCGCCCGCCGGGGGGGTTGCCGGTCCGGCCTTCCTCAACGTTGCCGCGCGCGTGACGACGGCGCTCGATGCGCCGGCGTTCGAGACGTTTGTGCGGTCGGTCGAAGTTGCCATCGGGCGTCAGAAGACCGCGCTCTTGAGTGCCCGGCCGATCGATATCGACATCCTCTACTTCGACGATCTGGTGGCCGACTTCGGCCGCTTCGAAGTGCCGCATCGCTACATCGCGACGCGGCCGTTCAACCTCGTGCCGCTGTTGGAGATCGCACCCGACCACGTCGATCCGCGGCTGGGCAAGACGATTCGCGACATTGCAGCGGGCGCCGACCTCAGCGGTATCACGCGCAAGGCCCGCGCGATGCATTTCTTCGCCAACCGGCAAGAAGAGGCACCCGACGTCCGGCTCTCGCTCAACCGCGTCGGCGTGTCGAGCGTCAAACACATCATCCGGCTCAACGTCGGCGGTACCGAGCGCGTGTTCAACGCCGACTTCACGATGGTCGCCGATCTGCGTCCCGACAAAGCCGGCGTACACATGTCGCGCTTCTCCGAATTGCTCGAAGCCGCCACGCTCGAGGTACTCGCCCGCCCCGATCATCCGGCGCGCGTCGAGGACCTGGTCGCACAGATCGCGCGTGAGATCGTCGTCTCGCAAGATGCGATTCGCGCCGACGTGCGGGTGCGCGCGGAATTCGGACTCGAGCGCTGGACGCCGGTGAGCGGCAAGCGCACGGAAGAAACGTACACGCTCGTCGGCATCGCGCACGCCGACGCGACCCGCACGCGCCGGCTCGTCGGCATCGAGGCGGAAGGGATGACGGCTTGCCCGTGCGCGCAACTGATGGTTCGCGAGCACTCGCTGCACGAACTCGAAGCGGCCGGCTTCAGTACCGCCGATGCGAACCGCGCGCTCGATGCGCTGCCGGTCGCGACGCACAACCAGCGCGGCCGCGGCTCGGTCCTGATCGGCACCGAAGGCGTGTTCGCGGATCACCTGCGCGCCGAAGACCTCGTCGAGATCGTCGAGAACTCGATGTCGAGCGAAACCTACGATCTGCTCAAGCGGCCCGACGAGTTCTTCATCGTGAACAAGGCCCACCAGAATCCGAAGTTCGTCGAGGACGTCGTGCGGGGTATCCTCGCGCGCTCGCTCGATGTGTACGGCGATTTCCCCGACGACACGTTCATCAGCGCCACGCAAGTGAATTACGAGTCGATCCACAAGCACGATGCGTTCGCCGAGGCCTTCGGCCTGTTCGGCGAATTCCGGCGCGAATTGCGCGACGGCGTGCATGTCGATGCGAAGACCGACATCGCGACCTGGCTCGGAACGCGGCCGTCCCCCGTCCTGTCCTAGTGGCTCCGCTGGAGCTCTGGGCTTCGCCCGAGCCGACCTTTGCGCGCATCGACGCGACGACCGTGCGCGACCAGAGCGCGGAAACGGGCCTCGACGCGCGCCCGGACGATGCCGAGCGGATCGCCGCGCTCGGCGTGAGCGTCTCGCGCGTTCCGGTCTTGTGGGAGCGCGTTTCGCCGGCCGATCCGCACGAGCGGGATTATCGGGAACCCGAACGGCGACTCGATGCGCTGCGCGCCGCAGGCGTCGAGCCGATCGTCACGCTGCTCCATCACGGCAGCGGACCGCAGTATACCGACTTGCTCGATCCGGCATTTCCGCTGTGGTTCGCCGAGTATGCCGAAGCGACGGCGCAGCAGTTTCCCTGGGTGCGGCGCTGGACGCCGATCAACGAGCCGCTGACGACCGCGCGCTTCGCAACGCTCTACGGTGCGTGGTTTCCGAATATGCGCGACGACCGCGCCTTCGGCCGCGCGATGGTGAATCAGACGCTCGCACAGCAGGCAGCGATGCGCCGCATCCGCCGCGTGATTCCGGATGCGGAGTTCGTGCTGACCGAGGATCTCCAGCGCTATGCCGCGGGCGATGCGGTCGTGGCCGAGTACGTGGCGTTCTTGCGCGAGCGCGTCTACCTATCGGTGGAGCTCGTTGCCGGCCGCGTCGGTGAGGGGCATTCGCTGCTGCCTTTTCTCAGCGAACGCTGCGGCCTAAACGCGCTCGAACTCGCGATGATGCAACGGGATGCGGCCGTGCCCGATCTCGTCGCGTTCAACCACTACCCGCATTCGGAACGCTATTTGTTCACGCGCGGCGGTGAGATTGCAGATGTTCCCGCGGTCTACGTGTCGGGTGAACCGCCTCCGGCCGTGGGGCCGTTATTGCGCGCCGCCGCCGAACGCTTGCGCTTGCCGCTGGCCATCGGCGAAGTGCACGCGCATGCGCCGGAAGCGGAACGCGTACGCTGGCTTTTGCAGCACGCCGCCGACGTGAACGGCCTGCGCGCAGACGGCGTCGACGTGCGCGCGCTCGGGGCGTGGGCGGCGTTCGGTATGGTCGACTGGCATTCGCTCCTGCGGCAGCGCGCGCGCGTGACGGAAGACGGCATCTACACCTTCGCGGGACCGAACGGCATCCCGCAGGCGACGGCCGTCGCTACCGCGCTGCGCGAACTCGCAGCGACCGGCCGCATCGCCGATACCGGCGTACGCGGTTGGTGGGAACGCGACGATCGCGCTCTGCCGCTCGAAGAACTCATCGCGATGCGCGATGCCGGCATTCCCGAGGGCGACCACCTGCGGACGATCGACGAAGCGCTGGCGTGAGCGCTCCCGAAGTCTTCGTTGCCGGCCTGCACTTGCGCTGGGACGGCGTGTGGCAGCGTCCGCATCACCTGCTCACGCGCTTGGCCCGTAAACTGCCGGTGATCGTGATCGAAGAACCGCACGGCGCCGCCGACGACCGCGACGACGTGCGCCGCGCGGGCGATCTCACGGTGATCCGCCCGCTGCGCACGCGGGGCTGGGGCGAGCCGCTGCTTGACGCGCAAGCGCTGGCAACGGCGCGCGGGCTCGCCGGCGCGCGACGCTGCGGCGCGTGGCTGTACACGCCGATGATGACCGAACTGATCGATGCGTTCGCCGCGACGCCCGTGGTGTACGACGCGATGGACGATCTCGCCAACTTCGACTTCGCGCCGCGCGGGATGCGCGAACGCGAAACGGCGCTGCTCGAACGCGCGGACGTCGTGTTCGCCGGCGGCCGTACGCTCTATGAGAACCGCCGCGCCTACGGCGAGAAGGTGCACTGCTATCCCAGCGGCGTGGAGTTCGCGCGCTTCGCGGCCGACGTTGCGCCGCACCCGCTCGCCGCGCTGCTCGGCGGTCCGGTGCTCGCGTACGCCGGCGTGATCGACGAGCGCCTCGACTACGACCTCATCGCCGCGCTGGCCGATGCGTTCCCCGCCGGACACGTGATCCTCGCCGGACCGGTCGTCAAGGTCGACCCGGCGCGCTTGCCGCAACGCGCCAACGTGCATTACACGGGCCGCCTGCCTTACAACGCGCTGCCCTCACTGCTGGCCGGCATCGACGTTGCGCTGATGCCGTTTGCCATCAATCGCGCCACCGCGTCGATTTCGCCGACCAAGACGCTCGAATACTTCGCCGCGCGCCGTCCGGTGGTCTCGACGCCGATCGCCGACGTCGTCGCCGCCTACGCCGATGTGGTCTACATCGCGAACGGCAACGATGCGTTCATCGCATCGGTGCGCGAAGCGCTGAGCGCGCCGGCCGAGCGGATCGAGCGCGGTTACGCCGTCGCGGCGGAACAAACGTGGGACGCGATCTTCGCGCGGATGTGGGCTCAGGTTCCCTTCGGCGCGCCGACGTAGAGGATGTACTTCACGAAGAACGCCGGCGTCGTTATGAGGCTGTTCGGATCGCCGTAGACGAGATACATTTCGTTGCGCCCGCTGCGGCTGAGGTAGTGCAGTGCGGCCGACACGTTGCCGGCGCCCAGCGGCGTGAAGTTGGGCGGCGCGAAGGATACGGGAAGGTTCGGTCCGATCAGACGCCGCGCGCCGAGATCGAACTCGGTCTCCCGGTTCAGCTGGAAATCGAGCGTCGCGCGTTCGAGCCATTGCGTTCCGCTCGCTTCGCCGATGTAGTGCGTGAAGTAGCTGTTGCGATCGGCTTCGAGGCTCAAGCGAACGTGTTGCGTTAGCGGTACCGTGCTCAGATACGTCCACGCGTCGAGCTGACCGTGGTAGTAGGGGCCGCCGGTATACTGGATGTCGCTCGGCGTCGCCGATGAATATTTATATCCGACGAGAAAGCCGTTCCCATCGAAAGGCAAGAACTCGTTCGCAAACGTGCGTACCGCCGTCTCCGAATAGATGCCGTGCACGGTAACGAGATTGCGAAAATCCGCATTGAGCTGGAACCCCGCGTTGTCTTGCGCGGGCGCGCCGGCGTGGTTCTTGAATTCGCTGTCGTACGACGAGAGGACCAGATCGTGCAGAACCGCGCCGGCGCCGAACGGGAGCGTTTTGGAGAAGTAGAGCTGCGGGCCGTCGATGTCGTTCTGCGAGACGAACGCATCGAACGGGGCAAACTGCGAGCCGACGTGCATCCACGATAGCAGGCCGGTGGTTGTCGCCGTCGCGTAGACGAAGCCGCCTTGCGCGTACGTGCCTTGGCTCGCGCTGCTGACCGCACTTCCGCTCTCGCTGCCGTAGTTGAAATAGGCGCCGAAGTGTGAATGCTGATTGGTGAAGCCGCTGGCTAGCGAACTGACCTGATCGCGAATGCCGCCGGATTCGTTGACGGTGACATTTTGGACGTTGAAGCCGACGGCTTGGTGCGGGTTCGAGGTGCCGTAGTCGAGCGTTTCCGCGCTATCGTCGCGCCCGGTCCCGACCGCGTCGAAGGCGGCGAAGGTGAGCGGTCCCTGCGTTCCTTCGAGCGCGTACGCGTCGCGATACGTGGGGATCGCGGGCGTGTAGAGCAGTTGCGGGCAGTTGACGCACGACGAAGTGGCATTGAACGGCTGCGCGGCCTGGGTAAAGAACGGCCGCACTTCGGTGAACGAGCGGGGAAACGCCGTCGGCGAGATCGTTTGCTGGTCGGTTTCCACGTTCGAGAAATCCGGATGCAGTGAGGCCAGGACCGATATCGTCGGCGCAACGGGGAGCGCGAGGTCGCCGCCGATGCGGGCCGTCGACCCGCCTTGCGCCGCGGTGGTCGTTTCGTCGAGACCGTAGATCTGGGCCCGGGCGCGGGGTCGCGCGGTGGTTGCGGATGCCTGCGCTCCGATGCCGCTGAGCGTGCCGAAGAATGTTGCGTCGCTCACGCTCGCGGCGTGCGGATCGAACGACCACACGTCGAGCGCGTTGGCATGGACGGTCGAGCGCACGAATTGCGCGCGCCACGCCGTTCGGCCGCCGCTGCGGATGATCGCGGTCGGGATGCGGATCGTGACGGTATATCCGCCGTCGCGCAGCGTCGCGTTCGCGCCCCACGGCGGCGTGTAGGCGCTGTTCTCGCTCGACGTTTGGTAACGCGCGCCGCGCGGGTTGGCATAGAAGGCATATTGGAAGCCCTGCGGACCGTTCGGCGAGAGCGCGACCTCGACGTAATCGTCGCTCGTGACGCCGGAACCGTTGGTCACCGTCGCGGCCTCGATCGGCTCGCGCTGCGTCACGTCGAAGACGACGTCGATGGCGTCGGCTTCCTGCGAGATGCGCACGGCCGTCGGTTCGTCGGCCGGCCGGCGATTGGTGAAGTCCGACCCGAGCACGATGTTCGCTGCGGCGGCCGGCGCGACGGGTACGGCCAGCGCCGGGAGATCGGCGTCGGCGGCCGAGGCAGCGCGGCTCGCTACTGCGAGGGCCGCAGCGAGGATGACGGCGGAACGAAGCAACGTCGTCACGCGCGCGTCTCCCCGGTCGTGAACAGGGCCATCGCGAGTTCGACGTCGTCGCCGTCGTCGTCGGGCGTGCGTTCGTACTCGGCGAGGACCGCCAGCAGTTTCTTACGCATGGCGGCGTGGCGGCGCGCACTCAAGCGCAAAAAGGTGCGCGTGACGAGGACGTCTTCGTTGGTTGCCGGCGCGCGCCGCGCACGCGCGCGCAGATCGAGCGCGATCTGGTCGACGATGGCGGCTTGGGCGTCGGCGATCTCCGTCTCCGATGCGTTCGCCGAGAGCACGTTGCGATCGACCCGCAGATTGCGCGCGCACGCCCGGTACATCTTCTCCGCGATGCCGTTCACAGGCCGCTCCGAGACGATCCGGATCAGGCCGTGATCCAAGAGCAGCTTGAGATGGTAGTACAGGCGGGTGCGGGAGAGGCCGAGGGCTGCCGAGAGGTCGCCGGCGGTCATCTCAGCGGTGATCAGTTGGCTGTAGATCCGGTGGCGCTGGGAATCGCTGATCACCCGGACCGCCTCGAGGGTCGGCAGGTTCATGGTCTCGGCAATTGCGCTCGCCGGCTGGGCTTTGTTCACGGTAATTCGAACGTTCAAAGTATTTTGAACGTCTCCTTTCGCCCTCGCACGCCCGGCCGGGGGAGAGGAATCGTCCCCGGTTCCGGGCGATGCATCGCCGGGCATGAAGGGCGAACCGTTCGATGCTGCGCGCGCACTGCGTTGGCTGCGGCAGCTGAAGAAGAACAACGACCGCGTGTGGTACGCGGCGCACCGGGCAACCTACGATGAAGCGATCCGGCCGGAGTGGGAAGATCTCGTCACGGCACTGCTCGTCTCCGCCGTGCGCTTTGACGAACGGCTCGCGTATGTCGATCCGCGCCGGTGTCTCTTCCGGCTCGCGCGCGACATCCGCTTCAGCAACGACAAGACGCCCTTCAAAACGCATGTTTCGGCCTGGCTCTCGCCGTTTGGAAAGAGCGGCGCAAATGCCGGTTTCTACGTGAGCGTCTCGCCCGGCGATTCGCACTTCAGTGCGGGGATTTACACGCCGGAGAAACCCGCACTCGAAGCATTGCGCCGCCGGATGGCGAGCGATCCGCGTCCGTTCGACCGTATCCTTCGCTCGAAAGCGCTGGCGCCGTATCTGCCGCTACGGACGGACGGGCTCACCCGCATGCCGCGCGGTTTCCCCAAAGAGCATCCGCGCGGCGAGCTGATCCGCGCGCGCAATTACTTAGTGCGCCGCGCGTACAGCGACGCGGAGATCGCACGCAAGGGCGCGTTCGCCACGTTTCGCGAGGCGATCCGTGACTGCGCGCCGTTCGTGCGCTATATCGACGAAGTCGCGGCCACGGACTCCAGCGCGGCGATGCGCGAGCCGAGCGACGGGTGGGATGAGAACAGCAGCTCCGACCACTTCGGACCTTCGTCTTCGGCCAAGTTTTGATCGCGCAGCCGGCGGAACGCGCGCACGCCGCTGGCCGGATCGTCCGTCGCGGCGACGGCGAAGCGGTCGGCGCGGCGCTCGATCATGCGTGAGAACGCGTTGGCCACCGGCATCGCCGCGAGTTGTCCGAGCGAAAGATAGAAACCGAGCCGCATCGCCGTCGGCACGTCGCCGACGTCGCGGCCGGTCGTGCGCCGCACGATCGCGTTGCCCAGGAGCAGCGGAAGCGCGGTCAGTCCGGTGCCGAGTACGATCGAGACCCACGGGTCGCGTTTCACGTAGTGCCCGAGTTCGTGCGCAACGACGAAGAGCGTCTCGTCCTCGGCGAATTCATCGAGCAGCGTGTCGGCGATGGCAATCCGCTCGGTGCCGAACACGCCGCTGACGAACGCGTTGGCTTTTTTGGTTTGCCGGCTCATGTCGAAACGCAGGATCGTCGCGCCGCCGACGCCATAGCGCGCGGCGAGCGTGCGGATGCGTTCCTCGAGCGGGCCTTCGAGCGGAATGTATTTGTTGAAGAGGGGCATGATGAACGTCGGCACGACGACGTTTGCAAATGCCAGCAGCGCGGGCATCCCGCCGATCGCAATCCAGGGCCAGCGTTTGGGCGCGCGCCGCATGAGCGACGCGCCGATTCCCGCCAGCAGCATGCCGGCGCCGGCGCCGATGGCGACGCCTTTGATGCGGTCACCCGCCCACGCTTCGGTCGTCCGTTCGCTGTTGCCGAAGATGCGTTCGAGCTGATGATCTTCGATGTAGTCGACCGGCCACTCGCGCACGGTTTCGATCAGCGTCAGCAAGCCGACGAAAAACGGCAGACGCAACGGCGTGGGGATCGGTTTGAGCGCGCGCTCGAAGCCGTCGGAGAGCCCGAAGGCCCACACGGCGCTGGTTGCAACCGATCGCGCGAGGCCCACGACCATCAGCACGCGCCGGGTTTGTCCGTAGCGCTTGGGGTCGCGCTCTTTGGCCGGTGCGGGCGCCGCCCGGTCGGCGAGCATATCGCGCACGCGGACCGCGGTGTAGCCGATGGAAATTCCCGCCGCAACGCCGAGGGCGAAGCGGGCGAAGGGGCTGCGGTCGCTCAAATGATCGAGATCGTTTCTTTGATTTTCGGCATATTGGTGATGGCGCGTTCGAGCGCGGCCGCTAACTCATCGACGATCGGATCGTCGATTTCTTCAACCAAACCGGCGTCGGCCTTTTCCACTAAGTACGGATTGATGGGTAACCGTCCGAGGATCGGCGCGCCCGCGAGTTCGGCGACCGAATCGGCGTACGACGGACCGAATACGTCATAGCGCACGCCGGTGTCGGGAGCGACGAAGTACGACATGTTCTCGACCACGCCGAGGATCGGTTTCTTCAATTGATGGATCAGGTTCGCGGCTTTGCGCACGATCATCGTCGCGAGCTTCTGCGGCATCGTCACGAGCACGACGCCGTCGACGGCCAGCGACTGCAGCACGGTGAGCGGAGCATCCGACGTGCCGGGCGGAAGATCGATCAGCAGATAATCCAGATCGCTCCACAGCACTTGCTCGTAAAATTGGCGGATCACGCCGGAGAGGATCGGACCGCGCCAGATCATCGCGGTGTCTTCCTTATCCGTGAGCAAGTTAGCGGAGACGACTTCGATCGCCGAGCGCGTGACGGCCGGCGTCATCAATGGGCGTGGTTGCGTACCGGCAGGCGTATTGGGATCGCTCTCGATGCCGAGCGGCTTGGTTAAGCCGAAGAGACGCGGAATCGACGGGCCGGTGATGTCGCCGTCGAGGATCCCAACCCGCATACCGGCGCGCCGCAGGCCCACGGCGAGCAAGCCCGTGACGAGGGACTTCCCGACGCCGCCCTTCCCCGACATGATCGGTACGACGTGCTTGAAGCGCGCTTTGCGGGTGAATTCGCCCGGCGCGCGACGGTGCGGAACGAGATCCTCGTTGCTGATCGTCGGCACCCGGCCGGAAAGCCGGGCTTGCGTCAGCGCGGCGATAATGGGCTCGGCGCGCAGGCCGTGGGCAGCGGCCCCTTTTTCGATCGTTTCGTACTTGTTCACGCCGCAACCCGAACAGTGAAGGCCGAAACGCTCGAGGACCTCCTCGGCGACGGGAAGCGCGGCGACGAGTTCGCGGATGTTCGTCTCGGGGCCGATGGAAATGGCTGCTGACATGGAAAGCCTTACGTTCGGCATGCAGGCGAACGTTGCTTTTGAGCCGCCCCAAGCGACCGCCCCGCTCGATGCAATCATCGTTGGGGGCGGCCCGGCGGGTCTGGCTGCAGCGAAATATCTGGCCGATGCCGGGCGCTCGGCGCTCGTTTTGGAGAAACGCCCGGTGCTGGGCGGCAAACTCTCGTCGTGGCGTGACCGCGACGGCGATATCCTCGAAACCGGCCTGCACTCGTTCTTCGGAGGATACGAGACCGTGCATGCGCTGCTGCGCGACGTGGGGATTGCGCACCACGTACTCTGGCAGCCGCACACGCTGACCTTCGCGATGCCGCCGGGATTTTCGCAGCGCGTCGGCCCGCAAGCCGCATTCGAGGAGTTCCATTTCATCGATGCGCCGTCGCCGTTCAACGGAATCGGCGCGGTGCTCAACGCGCGCTACGTCTTCAACGCTTGGGAAAAGCTGCTCTTCGCTACGGGGACGCTGCCGATTCTGCTCGGCGATCACCGCTACGCCGAGCGTCAGGACGATATCACCTACGCGGACTGGCACCGCAAGCGCGGCATGTCCGAGCACATGCTGCAAACGTTCTTCGCGCCGATGGCGCTGGCGCTCAACTTCACGCCGGCCGACGCTATTTCGGCCGAAGCCATGCTGCGCGTGATGGCGTACTTCGCGAGTTCGCGCGACGCGAGCCGCGCCGGCTTCCTCGACGGTCCGCCGAACGAACGGCTGATCGAACCGATCGCGGAGCACGTGCGCGAACGCGGCGTACGCATCGAGAGCACCGCGCGGGTGGCGGAACTGCTGTTCTCTGACGGCCGCTGCACGGGCGTGCGCACGAGCGACGGACGCACCTTCGAAGCGGAACACGTGATTCTCGCGACGCCGGTGCATGACGCAGCGAAGCTGCTGCCGCCCGAGATGCTGCGTGATCCGTTGGTGTACGGCGTCGGCCGGCTGACCTCGTCACCCGTGATCAACGGGCATTTCTGGTTCGACCGGCCGATCTCGGCGCACACGAACCTGATCTTTGGAGCCGGCACGCTCTTGCCCGTGCATGCGGATCTCGGCCAAGCGTCGCCCGGCTATGGTTGGCGCAACAAGTCTTTTCTTGAAGTCTGCATCGCGCCGGCCGACGATCTGATGATGCTCGACGACGATGCCGTGATCGTGCGCGTGCTCGCGGACTTGACCCGGCTCTATCCGCTCGCAACGAAGCAAACGCTCGTGAAGGCCAAGCTGGTGCGCGTTCCCAAGAGCGTGTACCGCGCAAGCCCGGGCGCGGAGAGACTGCGTCCCGGTGCGCGCACGCCCGTGGCGAATCTGTTTCTCGCCGGGTGTTACACCAACCATCGCTTTCCGGCGAGCATCGAGGGTGCGATGCGCAGCGCGCGCGCCGCCGTCGACGGCATCCTTGCGCGGCCGCGTGCTCGGGCATAACGCGGCGCTGGCTGCGCCGTCGGCGACCACCGCTCCGGCACCGGCGCTCGATGCGTGCTACCGCCGGTGCGGCGAGATCGCGCGCGTGCACTCGAAGTCGTTTTATCTCAGTTCCCGCTTCTTGCCGTTCGCGAAGCGCCGTGCGGTGTGGGCCGTCTATGCGTTCTGCCGCACGGCCGACGACATCGTCGACCGCGACGGCGACCCGGACGAGCGTCTGGCGGCAATCGATGCGTGGGAGACGGAACTGCGCGCGGCGTATGCCGGGCGCGCGGTAAACCCGATCTTCCTCGCCTTTGCCGACGCTGCGGCGCGTTATGACGTGCCGTTGCAAGCCGCGCTCGATCTCCTGCGCGGCGCGCGCATGGACGTCACCATCAGCCGGTACGCAACCTACGGCGATTTACGCGCTTACTGCTACTTGGTGGCATCCACAGTCGGCGTGCTGGTAACTCCGATCCTCGGCGCGCTCGATGACGCTGCGTTCCACGACGCGATCGCGCTCGGACACGCGATGCAGATCACGAACATCTTACGCGACGTGGGCGAGGACGCGCGGATGAACCGCATCTATCTTCCGGCCGCCGACATGCACCGCTTCGGCTACACCGAAGCCGACCTCTTTCGCGGAACGGTCGACGAGCGGTTCGTCGCGCTGATGCAGTTCCAGATCGAACGCGCCCGGCAACTCTATCGCGAGGTGGAACCGGGCATCGCGCGGTTGCAGCCGGAGAGCCGCTACGCCGTGCGGCTCGCACTCCACCTCTACCGCGACATCCTCGCCGCCATCGAGGCCAACCGCTACGACGTCTTCACCAAACGTGCCTACGTCCCGCTGCAGGCAAAAATCCTCACCGCCCTAACCCTCAGTTTCTGGAGGTAGCGTACCGGTTATCGGCGTTTAACGGCTCAGCAGCGCCAGCGCGCTTTGGCGTCCGATGGCGATGAGGTCGCGCGGGGCGATGCCGCAGACGTCGAGTTCTTTGATCGTCTCGAGACCGGGCCGGTACGGAAAGTCGGTGCCGATGACGATCTGCGACGCCGGCACGATCTTCGTGAGCGCGGCCATTGCCGCCGGCGACGATGCGAACGCCGTATCGTAGTAAAACCGGCGCAGTTCGTATTCGACACCGTGCGGCAGCAGCCCGGCGTGCTTTGGATCGCCGGCCTCGCCCAGGAAACGATCGATCACGAACGGCATGCTGCCGCCGCCGTGCGAGAAGATGAAGCGGATGTTGGGGAAGCGCACCGACGTGCCGCTGAAGATAAGGCTGCCGATGGCGCGCGTCGTGTCGGCCGCAAATTCCATCACCGTTTCGGACATCTGCGGAACGGGATTGACGCAGCACGCAGCATCGGTCGGATGCGTGAAGACGACGGCCCTCCGGCGATCGAGTTCGGCCCACACGGGCGCGAACGAAGCATCGCCGAGATACTTCATGCCGTAGCTCGTCCACGCGCCGACGCCGTCGGCTTTGAGGACGTCTAGCGCGTAGATCAATTCGGCTACGCTGCCTTCCACATCGGGCAGCGGCAGCGCGGCGAACATGCCGAAGCGTCCCGAATGCTCGCGGCGCAGCTGCGCCAGGTACTCGTTGGTGTCGCGACACAGTTTCCGCGCCGCGCCGACATCGCCGAAGGTCATCCCCGGCCGCGCCGGCATGGAGAGCATCCCCGTCTCGATGCCGGCGGCGTCCATATCGGCCAGGCACCGCTCGGGCGTCCACGTCGCCAGCGGCGGCGGAAACGGCTTCGGATATAGTCCTTTGATCGCGTCCTGATAGAACGGCGGACTCACATGACGATGGACGTCGATGCGGCGCAGGTTCGCTTGCGCGACCCCGGGCAGCGGGAGCGCCGCCAGCGCGCCTGCGCTGCCGAGCGTTGCTAGAAACGTTGCCCGATTGCTGGTTGCGTTCATCGTTATACCCCTGCGAGCGGCGCGGCGAGTTTGGTCGTTTGGTAGATTTCGAGCAGCGTGCCTTGTTCGGCGAACACGATCTCGGCGCGCCGGCTCACGATGTGCGCGAAGAGCAGTTCCACCGCGTTCACGGCCGCGACCACCGAAAAACGCATCGTGGGCGATTCGGCAGGCGCCACGATCACGTGATCGGCACGCGTTTGGAGCGGGCTGACCGGGGAGCCGATGATCGCGATGGTGGTTGCGCCGCGGGCGCGCACGAAGTCGTGCACGGTGACCGTCGCGTGAAACGTCAGCGTCAGGGCGATGAACACGACGACGTCGCTCGGGCCGATGTCGTGCATCGCGATCATCGCGTCGACTTCCGAATTCACCAGATCGCCGTGCAGCATCGCGTGCCGCAACAAGTGCACGCACAGCAGCGCAGGCACTTGCGCGCTCGCCTCCGCGAAGACGACGATGCGGCGCGCCTGCTCGAGCCGGCTTGCGATGCCGTCGAGATCGGCGGCTGCAACGTTGCGGTAGGCGGCCTCGGCGCTAGTCGCGTGCTGTGCGTGCATGAACCCGACGGCGTCCCCCGACGAACGTAGCGCGGCGGCGAGATCGGTGGGCGCGTGACCGAACCCTGCGCGCTGCTTGTAGGCCAGCCGCACCGCCGCTTGAAATTCGCCGTACCCTTCGTAACCGAGCGATTGGGCAAACCGCACGATCGTGGCGGCGTTGACGTTGACGCGTTCCGCGACCTCGCGCAGCGAGGAAAAGGCCACCAGTTCGGGGCCCATGAGAAACGCTTCGGCGAGACGCCGCTGCTGGCGCGGAAGGCGGCTCAGCCGGTTCCAGATCTCCGCAAACGGCGGATGCTGGCGAATGTCGTCTTGGCTCATGGCGGTTCTTTCCGGGACGGGTTGACAACCGGACAACAACCTTCCAATATAGGTTGGTCTGAGCGCATTCCTTCAAAAATGCGTTCGTTTGTTGCAAAAACGTCTGTTTGCGAGGAAGCCCCATGGTGCGTCGTCTTTGCGTGGCCCTGGCTCTATGTGTTGCGCTGCTCCCGAACGGCGCGCCGCTTGGGGCGCAGCCGGCGCCGGCCACGATTCGCCTGGGCGTGATCACGGTCGAGGCGGCGGCCGAGGCGTTTTATGCCGTCGACATGGGCTTCTTCAAGAAGCAAGGCCTCGACGTCGACCTTCAGATCATGCAGAACGGCGCCGCCATCGCGGCCGCGGTCGCCGGCGGATCGCTCGACGTCGGTTTCGCTGATACGATCTCGATCGCGAACGCGCACGTCCGCGGCTTACCGTTCGTCTATCTCGCACCGGCGCTGCTGAACAGCTACGCAGCTCCGTCGCTCGCGGTACTCGTCAACGGCAGCGGTCCGATTCACGAAGCGAAGGATCTCAACGGCAAAACGATCGCCGTCAACGGCATCAACAACATCACGATGGTGCCGGTCGAGGCGTGGATCGATAAGAACGGCGGCGATTCGAAAACGGTCAAGTGGATCGAGCTGCCGATTCCGGCCGAGAACGATGCCGTGTCCACCGGTAAGGTCGACGGTGCCACGTTGGGCGAGCCGTTCATCACCTTCGGCGGCGACAAGGGCTTGCGCGCGATCTACATGGACAAGAACGCGATCGCCCCGCGCTACATGCTGGCCGGGTTTATGACCACCAAAGACTGGGCGGCAAAAAATCCGGCCATAGCAGCAAAGTTTATCGCCGCGATCAAAGAGACGGCGCAATGGGCCAACACCAACCGCTCGGCGTCGGCGGCGATCCTCTCGAAATATACCAAGATTCCGCAGCCCGTCGTCGAGCGTATGAAGCGCGGCGAGTACGGCGAAGTGCTGCTCGCCTCGGACGTCCAGCCGGTCATCGACGCGGCTGCCCGTTACGGCGTGCTGCCGAAGGCCTTTCCGGCGCCGGAATTCTTCTATCGCTGAGTCCGGTATGACCGCCGAAGAGGCCATCGTCGACGTCTTCGAACGGCGTTCGGCGGCGGCACTGTTCGTCACGGAAGTACAATACGGAATCGCGCCGCAGCGCGACCCCGCCGAATTCGCCGCGGCGCTTACGCGGCTCGCCGAACGTGGAGAGATCATCATCGTCACCAAACCCGCACCCGACGTGCATCTCGCCGATGCAGATCTGCGTATCGTCGCACGCGTCGCGCCCGGCGCCGACGCTGCCGTCGAAGCAACGTGGCAGCTTTGGCTGCGCGACTTCCTCTCGATGCATCGCTGCTCGTGAGCGGAAAACATCTCCGGATCGGGGTCGACATCGGCGGGACGTTCACCGACGTCACGGTGATGGATACGGGCGACGGTTCGGTAACGTTCGGGAAATCGCTGAGTACCCCCGACGATCTCGTGCGCGGCATTCTCGATGCGATCGGCGTCACCGGCCGCTCGCCGCGCGACGCGGAGTTCATCATTCACGGTTCCACCGTCGCCATCAACGCGATCCTCGAGCGCAAAGGCGCGAAGACCGCGCTCGTCACGACCGAAGGCTTCCGCGACGTGTACGAGATCGGTCGGGTCAACCGGCCCGACTCGTTCAACCTCGCCTTCAAGAAGCACATTCCGCTGATTCCGCGCGCGCTGCGGTTCGAAGTTGCGGAACGGATGCTCTACGACGGGTCGGTCGAGCGGCCGCTGGATGAGGGCAATGCGCGAGCCGTCGCGGCGGAGATCCGGGCGCAGGGCGTGGAGGCGGTTGCGGTGCTGTTCTTGCACTCGTACGTCAACGTCGAACACGAGCAGCGCATGGTCGAGCTGCTGCGCGAAGCCATGCCGGCGGCGTTCATCACGGCCTCGCACCACGTTTCGCGCGAGCAGCGCGAATACGAGCGCACATCGACGGTAGCGGCAAACGCCTACGTCGGGCCGCGCGTGAGCACGTATCTCGAACGGCTCGAACGCCATCTCGAGAGCGACGGGTTCACCGGAAGCTTGTTGATCATGCAATCCAGCGGCGGTCTGTGCGACGTCGCGACCGCGCGCGAACAGTGCATTCAGATGCTGGAATCGGGTCCGGCCGCGGGCGTCGTCGCGTCCAAGACGGTCAGCGACGTGCTGGGTCTCGGCAACGTGATCTGCTTCGACATGGGTGGCACGACGGCGAAGACCTGCGTGCTGCAAGCCGGCGCGGCGGCGCTCTCGAGCGACTACTTCATCGGCGGCTACAACGAAGGTTTGGCGATTCGCATTCCGGTGCTCGACATCAAGGAAATCGGCACGGGCGGCGGCAGCATCGCTTCGGTCGATGAAGCGGGCGGATTGCACGTTGGTCCCGAGAGCGCGGGCGCGTCACCGGGCCCGGCCTGCTACGGCAACGGCGGCACCGCGCCGACGGTGACCGACGCGCATCTGCTCCTCGGGCATCTTGCCGCCGAGCGTTTTCTCGGCGGCCGCATGGCGCTCGATACGCCGGCTGCGCAGCGCGCCGTGCAAGCGCACGTCGCAACGCCGCTCGGGCTCGACGTGCCGCTCGCGGCCGGCGGGATCGTCGCGATCGCGACCGCCGCGATGGCGAACGCCGTGCGTGCGGTGACGACCGAGCGGGGCCTCGACCCGCGCGATTTCGCGCTGATTGCCTATGGCGGCGCGGGTCCGTTGCACGCGGTCGACGTCGCGCGCGAACTGGCGATTCGCACGGTGATCATTCCGCAAGCGCCGGGAACGTTCTCGGCCTTCGGTATGCTCACCGCCGATCTGCGCCGTGAATACGCGCAGACCTATCGCGCGCCGCTAACCGATGAGGGCTTGCGCGGCACGACGGCGTTCTTCAGCACGCTCGAGAACGAAGCATCGGCGTGGCTGCGCTCGGCCGGCGTGCCGAGCGAACACACGCTGCTCGAGCATGCAGTCGACGTGCGCTACGTCGGCCAGAACTATTCGGTGACCATTCCGCTGGAGCCGGGCTCGGCGCAAGCCGACGTCAAGCGCGCCTTCGATGCGGCGCATCAGCAGCGCTATAGTCACAGCGCGCCGGAAGAGCCGGCCGAGATCATTGCCGCGCGCGTCTCGATCGTGGGGCGCCTCAGCAAGCCGGTTCTCGCCGGGCTCGCGGCCGGAAGCGGAACGCCCGTGCCGACGGCCGTCGTCGGAAAGCGCCGCGTGCGTTTCGATCCACGCAACGAGATCGAGGCGCTCGTGTACGACCGCTCGCAGCTCTTGGGCGGCGATTCGTTCGCGGGCCCGGCCATCGTGCAAGAAGACGGCTCGGCCACGGTCGTGCCGCCCAACGTACGCGTCGACGTACAACCTTCCGGTCACATGATCCTCACGGTGGACGCATGACGAACCCAGCCCACGGCGAGCACGATCCGATCACCGCGGAGATCATTCGCAACGCGCTGATCGCGATCACCGATGAGATGAAGACGAACCTCATGCGGACCGCCTACAACCCGATCATTTACGAAGCGCTCGACTATACGGTCGGTTTGTTCGATGCGAACGGCGACACGGTGTCCATTGGGCTGGGCCTGCCGATGTTCATTCGCGGTCTCTCCGATGCGATCAAAGCCAAACTCGAATTCTACGGCCCGGGCGGCATCGAGCCGGGCGACATCCTGTTGACCAACGATGCGTACATCATGGGTAGCCACCTCAACCACATGATCTTTACGCTGCCGATCTTTCACGACGGTAAGATCGTGGCGTTCTCGTCGTCGATGGCGCACTGGATCGACATCGGCGGCACGCTCGGTGCGCGCACGCAGGACATCTACTCCGAGGGCCTGCAGCTGCCGATCGTCAAGATCTTCAAGCGCGGCGTGCAAGACGACGAACTGACGCGCATCATCCGCACGAACGTGCGCGTGCCGGAACTGGCGATGGGCGACTTCCGCGCGCAGATCGCGGCGATCCGCACGGGCGAGCAACGCTACGGCGCGCTCTTGAAGAAGTACGGCTTAGCGGCAGTCAACGGCAGCATCGCGGGCGTCTACGCGCTCACCGAGCGGCTCGCGCGCGCGTCGGTTACCGCCATTCCCGACGGTACCTACGAAGCGGAATCATATATGGACGACGACGGCATCACCGATGCGCCGATTCCGATCAAGATCAAAGTGATCGTGGCCGGCGACCAGATGACGATCGATCTGAGCGACGTCAGCCCGCAGGTCCAGGGTTACTTCAACTCCGGCGCAACGGCCGGGCGGTCGGCCGCGCAAGTCGCGTTCAAGTGCGTCACGACGCCGACGCAGTATCCGATCAACGACGGCGCGTTCCGCAACCTCACGATCGTACTGCCGCCGGGCCGCGTCGTCAGCGCAACGAAGCCCGCGGCGATGCGCTGGTGGATGACGATTCCGATGACCGTCGTCGACACGATCTTCCGCGCGCTCGCGCCCGCGATCCCCGACCGCGTTGCGGCGGGTCACCACGCGGACTTGTGCGTCGGCACGATGTACGNNAACCCGCGCACCGGACGTTTCTACGTGGGTTCCACCAACCCGCCGGGCGGCGGCTGGGGCGCCTTGGCAAACGCCGACGGCATGAACGCGGTGGTCTGCATCAACGACGGCGATACGCACAATGCCGTGATCGAAGCGCTCGAAGCCAAGAACCCGATCGTCGTCGAGCGCTACGCCCTGCGTCCCGATTCCGGCGGTCCGGGCTTGCGCCGCGGTGGACTCGGGCTCGAACTGCGCGTGCGGGCCGCCGCGCCGATGCGCACCAACGTTCACGTCGAGCGCACCAAGTGCGCGCCGTGGGGCTTGAACGGCGGCGGCGACGCGCTCGCGAATCGCGTGCATCTCATCCGAGCTGACGGCTCGACGTTCTCCAACGGCAACGGCAAACTCGACAGCGAGCCGCTCAAGCCCGCCGACGTGCTCGTGATTGAAAGCGGCGGCGGCGGTGGCTACGGCGACCCCCGAAAGCGTCCGCGCGCAACCGTGGCCGACGACGTGCACCACGGCTACGTCACGCGCGAAGCCGCGCTACGGGATTACGGAATGACCGAGGCCGAACTCCCCTAGGATGCTGCTGCTCGCCGCGGCCATCGCGTTCGGTCCACTCGGTCCGCCGCAGCAGCGCGTGTTCGCCGACAAAACCGTGCGTGCCGAGATCGTGTTCCGCATCGCACACGATGCCGAATACGACACGGGTCCCGCAGCGGTTTCGCCTTCGATCGTCACGGGATCGCTGACGCTGACGACCGGCGGCCGCACGCGGAGTTACGATCTCGCGAGCATCTTCCCGATCCACGAGGATCGGGTCGTGATCCCCGAACATCCGCCGGCCGGCGGGTGCGGCATCGCGGAAGTGTTCGCACATCGCGGGACCTACCTTGCCGTTGAGGCCGTTCTCGCGGAAAAGGGCTGCGCTCCGATGGTGACCTTCATCGATCTCCTCAGCGGTCAAGTCGCAGAAAACGTCGTCCTCGACCATTCATGGGATCATCGCTTTGATGTGCGTCCGCAGAACTTCGATGGCCGGCCCTACGTGGTAACCCGCGCCGAGACGATCGCCCTAACTGCGGCCGGCTTTATCGGGGTGAACACCGCTCCGATCCTCTCCTCGTGGCCGTTCGTCGTCCTGCACGCGACTGCTGCGAACGGGCAGAAGCAGCTCTTTGCATACTGTTCGGTCTGCAGCTTTCCGGTACCGGCGCCCGGCAGCGAAGGGCTGCCGGCGATTGGGTCCACCATTTCTGCCGGCGCCAGCCGCAACGTTCCCGATCGCTCCGTGCTGCGCCACTTCAACGGCGAGCGTGCGGTGTTTTTGAGCCGGAGCGATGAGCTCCGCTACGCTGCGCTGCAAACGCCGACTGCGCCCGAAAACGAACGTGCGGCGATGCGCGGAAACTGGCTAAACGAAGCGGATGACGACGCGTATTCCGGCCTGTTTTTCGATGCCGTCGCCGCCTTGGCGAAGATGGTCAGTTATGACGACACGTCGTACCGGGCGGCTGAGGAAACGGATCTGCAGCGCTGCCGAGCACTTGCGGCCGTGGTGCGCAGCGGCCGGATGAGCGAAAAAGCGGCGAGTGCAACGTTTACCAACGGCTGCGTAACGGGCACGCGCTGACGACCAACCGATCGAGCTCTACGGTGTCGAGAGAAGAGACCTAAGCGTTGCTTTGAGACTTGCCAATTGCTTCGCTCCGATGGCGGCCGAGACGGCGTCTTCGGTTTCTTCGATCGAGGCGACGATCGCGACGAGCAACCGTTTGCCTTTAGCGGTGTAGCGCGCGATCTTAGCACGGCCGTCGTCAGGATCGGGGACGAGCCGGATGTAGCCGAGTTCGACGAACTCCGCGACGAGTTGTCCCGTCGCTTGCTTCGTCATGCCGGCGCGCCGCGCGATGTCGCTGATGCGCGTGCCGTTTTCATCGACGTTGCGAATCAGCGCGATGTGTACCAAACGAATCCCGGCAAAGCCGCGCTCGTGCATCGCGCGCGTCACGCTTTCAGCAAACACCAGATCGGCGCGCCCNNGACAAGCTCCGTCGAGGGACCGCCATAATTATGCACGGTGGAGGCTGTCCCTCGACTACGCGCTACGCGCTGCGCTCGGGATGACAAATGATGGGGGAACCGAGACGTCTGCACGCTGTTACTTTGGATTAACCCATCGTGTGTTTGAGGGTGCCGACGTTTTCGCACCAGAGCTCGAGGCTGTCGCCGGCTTTGAGGAATTCGTTGCGGCCTGCGCCGACGCCGGCCGGGGTGCCGGTGAGGATCAGGTCGCCGGGATGCAGCGTGATGCGCAGCGAGAGCTGCACGATCTGTTCGACCAGCGTGAAGATCATTTGCGAGGTGTTCGAGTCTTGCTTGATCGTGCCGTTGACCCACAGGCGTATGCCGAGGTTCTGCGGATCCCCGACGTCGCCGGCGGGAACGATCCACGGTCCGAGCGGACACGAACCGTCGAAGCTCTTGTGCGCGAGCCAGTCGGAATAAAACGGCGATGTGGTCGGCATCGGCGGACGCCAGCCGAGATCGCGCGCCGAAACGTCGTTTGCCACGCTGTAGCCGGCCACATACTTGAGTGCGTCAGCCGCGCTGACGTTCTTCGCCGTCTTGCCGATGACGGCGACCAGCTCGACTTCCCAATCCATCTTTTTCGATGCAGGCGGAATCTTCACGGTCGCGCCCGGTCCGACGACGGCGTGCGATGATTTGATGAAGTGCCACGGCTTGAGCCCCAGGGTATGCGGATCGGGCTCCGGATCGCGGCCTTGTCCGGCCGCCATCTCGCGCACGTGGTCGCCGTAATTCGCGCCCGCGCAATAGATCGCGCCCGGCAGCGGAATCGGCGCGAGCATCTGCTTCCAGTCGATGGCGACGCCTTTGCTAGCCGCATCGCCGGCGAGCCCGGCGAGCGTCTTGTCGGCAGCCGCCCAGTCGGCGAGGATGCCAAGGGTCGTCGCGTAGGCGGGATTGCCGCTCGCTTCGGCTGCGTCGATCAGGCGGTCGCCGGCGACGATGCCTGCTCGCGCTCCTTTGCCTGCGTCGTACGTAACAAGTTTATAACCCATGGCATGCTCCTCCAGTGTGACGAGGCTGGCCTTCCCGTGGAGGAAATAGTTTCCTTGCGTTACTATTTCGCCCGGGTGAGAACGATCGATACGAAACCCGTCGCGCTGGTGACGGGCGCCTCGAGCGGCATTGGCCGGGCTGCAGCGGTCGCCCTGGCCGCGGCCGGATTCGATGTGGCCGTCAATTACAGTTCGAGCGAGAAGAGCGCGCGCGAAACCGTGCGGCTCGCCGAAGAAAAAGGCGCGAAGACGCTGCTGCTCAAGTGCGACGTCAGCGACGATCCCGGTGTGAAGGCGATGCTCGCGTCGGTGGAATCGACGTTCGGACGGCTCGACGCGCTGGTGAACAACGCGGGCATCACGAGCGACGTCGGTCCGAAAGATCTCGATGCGATGACGCCCGAGGAATGGGACCGCGTGTTCGCCGTCAACGTGCGCGGCATGTTTCAAGTAACCCGCTCGGCCGTGCCGATGCTGCGTGCGGCACACGGCAGCATCGTCAACACGGCGAGCATCGTCGGCTTGCGGCCGGGGCTGCAGCCGCTGCCGTATGCGGCGAGCAAAGCGGCGGTCGTGAGCTTGACCAAGCTCTTCGCGATCAATCTCGGACCGGAGATTCGCGTCAACGCCGTGGCGCCGGGCTGGATGGAAGGCGACTGGATGCAGCGCACGCTGGGCGACCGCTACGAAGATTTGATGGCCCGCCGCGCCAAAGCGACGCCGCTCAAACGGGTGATCGACGCCGACGACGTCGCTGAAGTGATCGTCAACCTGATCGTTTCCAACAAGATGGTCAACGGTGAAATCGTCGTCGTCGACGGCGGCTTCGCCTCATCTACTTAGTGAAGGCCGCATCATGCTAGCTGGCGTCGTTCCGTTTCCGCCCGACTATGCCGCGCGCTATCGCGCTGCCGGCTATTGGGAAGACCGCTCGTTGCGCGAAGAGTTCGGCGCGATGTTCGCCCGCTTTTCGGAACGTCTCGCCCTGATCGACGGCGAACGCACGTTCACGTACGCCGATATCAACCGGCTCTCGACGAACTGCGCGCTGAACTTGCTCGAACTGGGGCTGAAACCGCTCGATCGCGTCGTCGTAGCGCTGCCCAACGTGGCGGAATTCGTTATCTTGTACTTTGCGCTGCAGAAGATCGGTGCGATTCCGATTGCCGCACTCGTCACGCATCGCTTTGCCGAGATCAGCCAATTCGCCGAACTCTCGGGTGCGACGACGGTGGTGACGCCGGATCGTTCGCGCGATTTCGACTATACGGCGATGGTCGCACGCATCCAGGCTGTGACGCCGGCGCTCAAGCATGCCATCGTGCTCGGTGAGGCGCCGGCAGGATCGGCGTCGCTGGTCGACTTGATCGAGCGGCCCGCTACGCTCGCGCGCCACGAACTCGAATCGATCGTGATCGATCCGACCGATCCGGCGGTGTTCCAACTCTCCGGCGGAACGACCGGCATTCCGAAGCTCATCCCACGCACGCATAACGACTACGCATACAACTCGAAGGTGGCCGCGGAAGTCTGCGACGTCGACGAAGACGGCGTTCTGCTCGTGGTGCTGCCGATCGCGCACAACTTGCCGCTAGCGTGCCCGGGGATTCAGGGCTTCATGTTCAACGGCGCCCGCGTCGTGATCAGCGCCAGCACCAAGCCCGAAGATATGTTCGTGCAGATCCAGCGTCACAAGGTCACGCACCTCAAGGTCGTGCCGGCACTGCTGATCCGTCTGTTGAACGATCCGAACATCGGCAAGTTCGATCTGTCGTCGCTAAAAACGATCCAGAGCGGTGGGCAGCGCCTGCAGCCCGAAGTGCGGCTGCTCTCGCGCAAGCTCATCCCAAGCGCGTTCATTCAGGAGAACTTCGGCATGTCCGAAGGCCTGCTGATGTTCGTGCGGCGTAACGACCCCGAAGACGTGCGGCTCGAGACGGTCGGCCGCCCGGTATGCAAAGACGATGAAGTGCGGCTGCTCGACGACGACGACAACATCGTCACGCCGGGCGAGGTCGGCGAGTTGTGCTGCCGCGGGCCGTATACGCTGCGCGGGTACTACGGCGTGCCGGAATACAACGCGCGCCAGTTCACGCCCGACGGCTTCTATCGCTCGGGCGATTTGATGCGGCAGCACCCGTCCGGCAACTACATGGTCGAGGGCCGCAAGAAAGACTTGATCAACCGCGGCGGCGAGAAGATCAGCGCCGAGGAAATCGAGAATTTGATCCTCTCGAACCCCGCGGTGAAAAACGTCGCGTGCATCGCCGTCCCCGATCCGGATTTGGGCGAGCGGATGTGCGCGTGCATCATCTTGCGCGACGGTAAGAGCCTTACGTTCGACGAACTCAAGCGCTTCCTCGTCGACAAAGAGATCGCGAAGTACAAGCTGCCCGAGCGCATGGAGATCATGACCGATTTCCCGCTCTCGACGTTCGGTAAAGTCTCGAAGAAAGATCTCGTCGCGACCGTGTCCGCGAAGATGGCGGCGGGCTAGCGTGCGGATCATCGACCTGCACTGCTATCCAAATACCAAAGAGTGGATCGCGTGCCAGCAGCCGTACGTCGATGCACTGGCAGAATATTGGGGCCGCGGCTGGGTGGCGAAAGAGGAAGCCGCCGTCGTGCAAGACTTTACCGATGCCGGCGTCGAGGCGGTGCTGGTTGCGCTCGATCTCGAGACGACGGTGCACACGCCGCCGTGCTCGAACGATTACGTCTCCGCGATGCAAAAGCGGCATCCCGAACGGATCATCCAGGCCTGGGGCTCGGTCGACCCGTTCAAGGGTGACGACGCGATTCGTGAAGCCAAGCACGCGATCGAAGATCTCGGCATGCTGGGCTTTCACTTTCATCCGATCATGGGCCATTACGCCGTCAACGATCGCGCACTCTACCCGCTCTTCGAAACGATCGACGCGCTCAAAGCGCCGGTGATGATCGACGTCGGCACGACCGGTATGGGCGCCGGTATGCCCGGCGGCATGGGCGCGAAGATCCGCCACGCGCATCCCGCGGCGATCGACGAACTCGCGGCCGATTTTCCGAACCTGACCATCATCGCGGCGCATCCCGGCTACCCGTGGGTCGACGAAATGACGGCCGTCGCGCTGCACAAGGGCAACGTGTTCTGGGAGCTCTCCGGCTGGGCGCCCAAGTACTTCGCCGCGCAGCTCAAGGTCGATATTCGAGCGCGCCTCAAAGAGAAAGTGATGTTCGGGAGCGATTACCCGAGTCTGCCCTACGAGCGCATTTTGCGCGAATGGGGCGAGCTCGGCTACAAAGACGATGTCATGGAAGGCATCTTCCACGGCAACGCCGAGCGCGTTTTGGGGTTGTAACACGTATTATGAGTGAACTTCGCGAGGTCGTCGTCGTCGATGCGTTACGGACGCCGATCGGACGCTGGGGCGGCGCGCTCGCTACCGTGCGGGCCGACGACTTGGCGGCGTTTACGATCCGCGAATTGGTCGCGCGCACGAAGGTCGATCCGGAGCGGATCGACGACGTCTTCTGGGGTGCGGCCAATCAAGCGGGTGAAGATAACCGTAACGTTGCGCGCATGGCCGCGCTCTTGGCGGGGCTGCCGATCACGGTTCCCGGCACGACGGTCACGCGCTTGTGCGCGAGCGGCTTGCAGGCGCTGAATTCGGCCGCGCAAGCCATCGCCAGCGGCTGCGGCGACATCATGATCGCCGGCGGCGTCGAATCGATGACGCGCGCGCCCTACGTGATGCCGAAGGCCGACAAGCCCTACGATCGAGCGCCGAAGATGTTCGACACGACGCTCGGCTGGCGCATGGTCAACCCGAACATGCCGGCCGAATACACGATCTCGATGGGCGAAACGGCGGAGAATGTTGCCGAAAAGTACGGCATCACGCGCGAAGAGCAAGATGCGTTCGCGTTGGCCTCGCAGCAAAAAACGAAGGCCGCGGTCGAACGCGGCGCGTTCGCTGCCGAGATCGTGGCGCTGCCGCAACTTGCAGCCGACGAACATCCGCGCCCGCAGACGACGATCGCCGATCTGGCCAAGCTCAAGCCGGCGTTCAAGAAGAACGGCACCGTCACGGCCGGCAACTCATCGGGCGTGAACGACGGCGCCGCGGCCCTGCTGTTGTGTTCTGCCGACGTGGCGGCAAAAAACGGCTGGCAGCCGCTCGCGCGCGTCGTCACGTCGGCCGTTGCCGGCGTCGATCCGGCGTTCATGGGGCTCGGTCCGATCCCCGCAACCCAAAAGGCGCTCGCGCGCGCGGGTCTGACGATCGGCGACCTCGATCTCTACGAGATCAACGAAGCGTTTGCATCGCAAAGCATCGCGTGCATGCGCGATCTCAAGATGGATCCGGCGAAGGCCAACGTCAACGGCGGCGCGATCGCGCTCGGCCATCCGCTGGGCTGCAGCGGTGCACGCCTGGCCGGCACCGTGCTGCACGAACTGCGCCGGCGTAACGGGCGCTTTGCGCTCGCGACGATGTGCATCGGCGTGGGCCAGGGCATCGCAACGATTTTCGAACGGGTGTAGAAGCGTTCGTACAGAACCCGAACTGGCAATCTTCCGGAGGTTTCCCTTGCGCATTCGTTCTCTGATCTCGCTCGTCGCCGTTGCCGCCGTCATTGCGGCGCCGGTGGCGTCGCAGGCCCAGGCGCCGGCGCTGCAGATTCCGGTGATCATCTCGCTAACGGGCGGCGCATCGTTCATCGGCAAGAGCGATCAGCAATCGCTGCAGCTGCTCGAGGCACGCGTGAACAAGCTCGGCGGCATCAATCACCGCCAGGTACACTTCCAATATCTCGATGACGGCTCGAACGCGCAAACCGCGGTCCAGCTGGCGAACCAGGTCATCGCCTCAAAAGCACCGGTGCTCATCGGGCCGACCCTTACCCAGCAGTGCAACGCGATCGCGCCGCTCGTGCAAGCGAACGGCCCGGCGGACTTCTGTTTGAGCCCCGGCCTCAATCCGCCGGCGAACGGCTATGTCTGGTCGTCGAGCGTCAGTCTGAAAGATGCGATTGCCGCGACGATCCGCTACTTTCGCGAACGCGGGCTCACGCGTCTCGCCATCCTCTCCTCCACCGATGCCACCGGGCAAGAAGCGGATCGCGATTGGGAACTGGCGCGCTCCGCAGCGGAAAACCGCGGCGTTGAGTTTGTTGCGAAGGAACACTTCAATCTTTCCGACGTCAGCGTGAGCGCGCAGCTGGCGCGCATCAAGGCGGCCAACCCGCAAGCGCTGCTGACCTGGACCGTCGGCCCGGCGTTCGGCACGGAACTGCACGGAATTTCGGATGCCGGGCTCGATATCCCGATCTTCGGCAGCAACGGCGACATGGTCGTGGAGCAGCTCTCGCAATACAAGGCGTTCACACCGAAAGAGCTGATCTTTAGCGCGGTGCTTCCGTTCGCGCAGTCCGAACTCGGCGCGGGCCCCGTAAAAGATGCGCAAACCGTGTACTTCAACGCCTTCAAAGCCGCGGGTCTCACGCCGAACTTCCCCAACACGCTGGCTTGGGATCCGGCACTCATCGTGTTCGACGCGCTGCGCCACGCCGGCGCTACTCCGACCGCAGGGCAGGTACGCGATTATATCAACGGCTTGCACGGTTTTGCCGGCATCGACGGGATCTACGATTTCCGCGCGGGCGACCAGCACGGCATCGGTGAGAACGGCGTGGTGATGGTGCGTTGGAATCCCGGGAACGACACGTTCGCAGCCGTTAGCAAACGCAGCGGCCATCTAAAATGACCGGACCGGCGCTGGCCGGTGGTGCAAGTTCGCCGGTGCGTACGGGCTGGGTCGTCGGCGGTGCTCCCTACATCGCGGTTCGCGGTGCGGGAGCATACGCGTACGACGCAACCGGCCGGCGTTCGATCGATTACGTGATGGCGTACGGCCCGCTGCTTTTCGGGCACGGGCATCCGGCGTTCTCCACCGGACTCGACGCGGTGGCGGCGCGCGGCGCCGTGAGCGGGTCGACGCATCCCGACGAGCTGTTGCTCGCCGAACGGGTTCGTGAGCATCTGCCGTCGATGCAGCACTTACGCTTCACGACGACCGGAAGCGAAGCGGTCCAGAGCGCGGTGCGCGTCGCGCGTGCGTTCACGGGGCGCGACGTCGTGCTCAAGTTTGCCGGGAACTATCACGGCCATTTCGATCTGGCCTTACAAGATGCCGGCGCGTCGGCGCACACCGATGCGCCGCACCGCTCCGGCATTCCGCGTGCGGTCACGCACGATCTCGCCGTCGCGCGCTACAACGATCTCGCCGACGTCGACGCGAAGCTCGCGCTGGCGGGCGATCGCATCGCGGCGATTCTCGTCGAACCGGTGGTCGGCAACATGGGGCTCGTGCTGCCCGACCCCGGCTTTCTCGAAGGCTTGCAGGCGCGTGCGCGGGCGTGCGGTGCGCTGCTGATCTTTGACGAAGTGATCACATGGCTGCGGCTCGGTCTCGGCGGCGCACAAGCGCGGACCGGCATCGTTCCTGACCTGACGACGGTCGGGAAGATCCTCGGCGGCGGGTTTCCGCTGGCGGCGTTCGGCGGCCGCGCCGAAGTCATGGCCGTTCTCGCACCGGACGGTCCGTGTTTCACCGGCGGTACGCACGCGGGAAATCCGTTCGCCGTTGCGATGGGACTGCGTGTCCTCGATTGGCTCGAACGTCATCCCGATGCGTATGCCGCGATGGATGGGCGCGCCGAGCGACTGGCCGAGGGCATTCGCGCCGTCATCGCGCGCGGCGGTTACGGCATCGCCGTCGTGCAGCTCGAAAGCATCGTCGACTTCGTGTTTCGCCGCGGCCCGGCGAACCGCAATTACGACGACGCTCGGGCGGCCAACCGCGCCACGTACGCGGCGTACTACCACGAAATGCGCGAGCGCGGGATCCTCTTGCCGCCCTCGCAGAACGAAGTGATGTTCCTTTGCACGGAGCATAGCGATGCGGACGTCGAAGAAACGATCGCCGCCATCGACGCTTCGTTCGCAGCGCTCGAGTCCCGCGGACTTCTGGAGGTCGCCGATGCCGCAGCCCTTACCCGATGATGCCATCGCGCGGGCCCTCGCCGCGCTGCCCGGCTGGACGCGCGAAGGCGAAGAGATCGTGCGCACGTTCGACCGTGGGAACTTCAACGGCTCGATCGCCTTCGTCAACGCGATCGCCACGGCAGCCAACGCCGCCGATCATCATCCCGACATCGCGATTGCTTGGAACGACGTCACGCTTCGGCTCTCGTCACACGACGCGCACGGTCTGACCGAGCGCGATTTTGGGCTCGCGCGGACGATCGACGACCTAGCGCGTTAGCGGCCTAGCCGGCGGCGCGTTGCGCGTGCGTTCTCGCGACCGCACGGTGGAAGTGACAGCCGAGGGTCACGCGGGTACCCTCGCCGGGGGCCGTACGCACGCTGAAAACGTCCGTGCACTTGCGCATGATCGGCAGGCCGCGGCCGCGCTCGGCGAAGCCCTCCGGCAGTGCCGGTTTACGCGTACGCTCGGTTGCGGTGAAGCCGACGCCGCGGTCGCGCACCGATGCGAACAGGCGGTCATCGCCGAGCGTCCAGGCCGCGACTTCGATCGGCTCTTCTGTGCGGGAATGCTCGATCGCGTTGGCCAGCGCCTCACCGATCGCGGTCACCAAGTCGATCACTTCGTCGTCGAGGGTGCCCTGGGTCTCGGCGAACGCGATGACCGCTTGCCGGACGTAGCCGCCGGCCTTGGGGTCCGGCTGGACGCATAGGCGCAGTTGGGCTCCCGGCGCCCTGGGCCGTCTCTCTTTTTCCGCCACGTTCGCTTCCGATCCGCGCGTTTTGCCTAGGTGCGGCCTGAACGCGTTGGCTCACATTATACCCGCAAAGAGGTTGCCCGTAACGGCGGGCGGGGTGGAGCCCCGTGCCGTAGACGATGCGCATATGGCGACCTACAGTAAACCAACCGGCGATGAATTGACCGAACTTGCGACCGAGGCGGCGAGCGCTCGCGCCCGCATCTCGACCGAAAAAGGCGACATCGTTTTCACGTTCTATCCCGACGTCGCGCCGCAGCATTCGGCGGCGTTTATCAAGCTTGCGCGGGCCGGCTTTTATGACGGCCTGACATTCCACCGGGTCGAGCCCGGCTTCGTCATCCAAGGCGGCGATCCGGACGGCAACGGCACCGGCGGCCCGGGCTACCAGCTCGATGCGGAGTTCAGCGAGAACCCGCACATTCAAGGTACCGTGGCGATGGCGCGCAGTTCGAACCCGAACTCCGCCGGCTCGCAATTCTACATCTGCCTCGATGACGCGCCGTTCCTCAACCGGCAATACACCGTATTCGGCCATGTCGTCGAAGGTCAGTCGGTCGTCGATGCGATCCGCAAAGGCGACGCAATGACCACGGTAACGATCGAAGACAAACCCTAACGGATGGGCATGCGGCGCATCGCGGTGTCGATGCGCTGCGCGAACTCGGCGATCTCGCCGTATGCCAGTCCCGGATAGTCCAGATCGCGCGAGAGAAGCACCAAGATGTAGGGTGATTCGCTCAGCGGATCCACGATCGCCGCATCGCTGCGGACGTTGTCCAGCTCGCCCGTTTTGTTGGCAATCGGCACGTGGCGTTTCACGCCCGCGGGGATCATCTCGCGGTACTCTTGACCGAGCATCGTTTGCACCATCGCACGGCACGATGCGGGCGATGCGACGGTCGGAATGCCTTCGTGCGCCCCGCGTTCGATCTGATAGAGCAGCACGCCAATGTCGTGCGGCGTCGTGACGTTGAGATTGCGCCGTCCGGGCGGTACTTCGCCCGCAAAATGACGCGCGAGCAGCGTTCCGGTCATGCCGGCGCTGTGAATCGTCGCGTTGATCGCTTTGAAGCCGAAGTGGCTGATCAGCGCGTTCGAGGCGATGTTGTCACTGTAGCGGATCATCGCGTTGACGAGTACGCCGATCGGCCAACGCTGGCCCGAATGCGCGTCGCCGAGAATCGGTGCGCCCTCGGTAATGTCGCCCGGCAAGAGCGTGACGTACTCTTCGGGCGTTGCCGTGTGACGCTCGTACGCGCGATAGACCGTGAGCATGATGGCCAGCTTGATGATCGAGGCGGCGGGAAAGATCTCGTGCGAGCGCACTTCCACCAGCGGCGGCGCGGGGGTGAGCGTGCGGCAATAGATCCCGATGATGCCGGGAAACCGGTCGACCAAATCGGCGACGGAGATCGTTTGGGCCCGCAGGGCGCGCGGCCGCACGGCAGCGACCGCTGCGCCGCCGGCGAGGAACGCGCTGCGCTGCATTAGTGCAGCTGTCCGATCACAAACTGCGCGGTCAAGTTGCCGAGTTCGCGAAGACGCGGTGCGAGCCACGCGGCTTGGGCCGGGCACGTGATTTCGCCGTACTCGATCAGCATTTTTTGCGGTGCATCAACCTTGTGGAAGCCGTAGTAGTGCTCTTCGTTCGAGCTGATATTCTCCCCAACGAACCGGTATGGGAAACGTGCGCGGTACGCGCGCTCCCAAGCCGCCACAAACGCGTGCGAGGTGGATGGGGGAAATCCGGCCGACGATCCGCTCGCGCACGCGGGCTCGCTCCCATCGAAATGGATGAAGATCGCGATGCGAGCGGTGTCGTGTTCCGGATAATCGGCGGGCCGTCGCGCGACGCGCAGCCCGGCCGCCCGCAGCCTCGCGGTCATCGCGTCGGCGACGATCGGCGTCCAGAGAATCTCGCGACCCGCGGCCGAACTCGCGCCGATGTTGCAAGCCCGCACGTGATTCGGCGCGCACGAGGCCGGCCGCCCTTCGTGACCGGCTTGCACCACGACGTCGACCACCTCGGCGCCCGCCGGCGTCGCGGCGGCAAGCAGTGCAGCGGCAACGGCGGCGAGGAAGCGCTTCATCCCGCTTCCTTCAACTACCGGTGCCTTGATACCGGTCGAGTCCGACGCGCCAGAACGCGTATGCCAGCGCGAGGCACACGATCCCGACGAGCGGCGTCAGCAGCCCGACGGCTGGATTGAGATTCAGCCCGGTCTCAGACTTGTGTAAGAGAAACGTCGCCGGAAAGTAGTTCATGAACGCAAACGGCAAGACGAACGCCAGCACGACCCGCACGCCGCGCTGGTAAATCGAGATCGGGTAGCGCGAGAAATCCTGTTCGAGCGACATCACGACCCAGCGCAGCGATTCGATGCGGATGAACCAAAACGCCACCGTTGCGATGGCTAGGTTGATCCCAAAGTCGATCAGCGCGCCGCCGAGCGCGACGAGCGGAACGTAGCAGAGGAAGAGTGCATCGACGTGCACGCCGCTGAACGGTACGACCACCGCGAAATAGATGAGCGAGAGGATCAGCTCATCGGGCCAAATCTGCTGCGGATACGTCATCGCTTGAAAGAGCGTATCGAGCGGCCGCACGAGGAAGCGGTCGAAGCGGCCTTCGCGGATGAATTCCGGCACGCTGCCGACCGAGTAGAAGAACGTATTGTGCAGCGCATGTCCGAGAAACCAGAGGCCGTACATGAACGCCGTTTGGCGGAAATCCCAGCCGTTGATCGAGGGGAAATTCCGCAGCGTCACCCACAACGCGAGGATCGCCGAGGCGTGGTACACGACCGTGAAGCCGCCCCACATCAGAAAATTCGCGCGGTACTCCAGCATCGTGAGCACGTTGATGCGCCAGTACCGCTTGTACGTCGCAAGATAGGACTGCCGGTACGCCACGCAGGTCGTCTTGTCTCCGCCGGAAACGCATTCCTCGGCCGCGAAGGGCGGCGCATGGCAACGCAGGTCGCGGTTCGCGCGCCGTTCCGGCTCGATCTCACGGCCAACGTGCTGCGGCGCCTCTCGACGAACGTCGTCGATCGCTTCGACGGAACGACGTATTGCCGCCTCATCGGCGACACGAACGCGCCCGCGTTGCTGAGCGTCACGCAAACCGGTCCGGCCGAACTGCGCGCCGAGGTAACGGGGTCCGGAGAAAATCGCTTCGATCCGGCCGCGCTGGTCGCACGCTTACTGGGGATCGAGGTGAGCCTCGAACCGTTCTATCGCGCGGCAGCCGGCATCGACTGGCTCGCGCCGCTCGTGCTCGGCGCGCGCGGCGTCAAACCACCGCGCTATCCGACCGTGTGGGAAGCGTGCGTCAACGCGATCGTCTATCAGCAGATCAGCATTCACGCCGCGGGCGCGATCTTGCGCCGCGTGATCGAGCGTTACGCCACCGCGCTTGCGATCGGTGACGGGCAGCTCTACGCCTTTCCCGGCCCGCAAACGCTGATCGATGCCGACGTCGAAGAACTGCGCGGTCTCGGCATGAGCGTCGGCAAGGTCGTTTCGGTGCAAGCGGTCGCGCGTGCGATTCTGGCGGGAGAAATCGATGAAGCTGCGCTCGCGCTGCTCCCGACGCCGGAACTGATGGCGTCGCTCGTCGTGCATCGCGGGATCGGGCCGTGGACGGCGGCGGTCGTGGCCCTGCGCGGCTTCGGACGGCTCGATCTCTTTCCGATGAATGATTCCGGCGTGGCCCGGAGCGTCCGCGATCTCTCGGGCCGGACCGACGTCGATGTCGAGGCACTCTTAGCGGGGCTGGGCGAACAGCGGGGGATGCTCTACTATCACTTGCTCCTCGGCCGGCTCGTCGCGCGCGGGGACGTGGAACTCGCGGCCGCCCCGGGCGAGTCCCAGAGCGCATGACGACCGAAGCGGTACCCTGCACGCACCTGAACACGATCCGGCCCGTGAAGCCGAATTCCAAAGGCTGCGAGGAGTGCATCAAGCTTGGCGACACGTGGGTGCACCTGCGCATGTGCCGCGAGTGCGGCAACGTCGGCTGCTGCGACGATTCGAAGAACAAGCACGCGACGAAGCATTTCCACGCCACGCAGCACCCGATCATCCGGTCGATCCAGCCCGGTGAGCATTGGAGCTGGTGCTACATTGACGAAGTCGGGTGGGAATAGCTATTGAAGCGATTCGCGATCTTCGCTGCCGTCGCGCTCGCGGCGGTGAACGCGTGCACGCGCGTGCAAACCGACGCCCCGAGCGGCGCAACTGCTGTACGTCACGCCTGGACCGTGCCCAACACGCTCCGTATCGTCTCGGGTAACGTGCCGCGCACCCTCAACCCGCTGCTCGCCACGCAGACCGTCGAAGCGTCGATGGCGCGGCTGACGACCGACATTCTCGTTTCAGCCGATGCGCGCGGCAACTTCGTTCCGCGCTTGGCGCGCGAGGTGCCGACGCGCGAAAACGGCGGCATCAGCGCCGACGGGCTCACGATTACGTATCACTTGCGCCCTGGGGTACTCTGGCAAGATGGTGTGCCGTTCACCAGCCGTGACGTCAAGTTCACCTACGACGCGATCATGAACCCCGACAACGACATCGTTTCTCGCCACGGATACGACATCGTGCGGCGGGTCGACACGCCCGATCCGCTCACCGTGGTCTTTCACTTGAAGGTGCGCTTCGCGCCGTTCGTCTCGGTCGTCTTCGGTGAGAGCGACAGTCCCTATGCCGTCCTGCCGGCGCACGTCTTGGCCAAGTACAAGAGCATCAACGATATTCCGTTTAACTCAGCGCCCATGGGCACCGGACCGTTCAAATTCGTGCGCTGGGTGCGCGGCGATCGCATCGAGTTCGTCCGCAACGAGCACTATTATTTGGGCGCGCCGAAGATCGAACGCATCATCTGGCGGCTGGTGCCGGACGAAAATACCGAGATGCAACTGATGCGCACGCACGAAGCCGATTGGCTCTATGAAGCGTCGGTGACCGCGTATAAATCGATCAAGACGATGCCCGAAGTGACCGTCGTGCTGCCGCCCGTCAACGGCTACGAAGGCCTTATGATGAATTCGGGCCGCGGGGTGACGGCGAATCCGCGCGTGCGCCGCGATATCGTGATGGCGCTCGACAAGGTCCGGCTCACCCACGAGTTGACGTACGGCGCGGGGACGGTTGCGACCGGCGACTTGCCGCCGTTCATGTGGGCGTACGACCCGCAATTGCAGAACCTGCCGTACGCGCCGGATAAAGCGCGGAGCGATCTTGCGGCCCTCGGCTATACCGCGGAGAAACCGTTGCAGCTCGACTTCGTGTACGAGCAGAGCCAGGCCTTAACGCGTTCTCTCGTCGTGCAGGTTCAAGAGGCATTGCATGCGGTGAACATTGAGGTGCATCCGCGTTCGCAGCTGAGCTCGATGATTTACGGCGGCTACACGGCGGGCGGTACACTCTCGACCGGCAAGTACGATCTCTCGACGTATCAGTGGTACGCCGGCATCGATCCCGATAATTCAGCGCAGTTCTTGTGCGCGAATCGTCCCCCGCACGGGTTCAATCAGTCACACTATTGTTCGCCCGAAATGGACGCCGCGCAAGCACAGGCATTGGCGAACTACGACAACGCAACCCGTAAGCCGGCCTATGCAAAAATCGAATCGCTGCTCGTGCGCGACGCGCCGGTCGACTTCTTGTGGTGGTTCCGCAACATCCAGGTGCTCAACCCCGACCTCAAAGGCTTCGATCCAAACCCGGTCGTCGAAACGTGGGATATCTCGACATGGTCTATCTAGGTGAAATGGAGCATTTGGAACTGTCACTTTGCGAACACTCTAAATGAGCCTTGAGTGTCTCGACAAAACACATAAACTCTTAGAGTGTCCGTCGAGACGCTTGCGCCTTGGTGATTCTAAGGAAGCGTTGGGTCATTGTAAACAATCTCGCAGGTTAGTGGGCGCCGAAGATGGTGTGCCATTCTTTGATTTGCGGGGCGTAAGCGCGGAGGTAGTCGCTGGCGCGGATGTTGTAGACCTCGCTTTGGCCCGGCATTTTTACGCCCGCGACTTGGGGCACCGGGGCGTCGCGGCGGATCGAGTAGAGGCCGAGCGAACTGAGGAACGGGGCGACGTGTTCGCTCGTGATCCAGTTCATCCATACGGCGGCGGCGTGCGGGTGCGGTGCAGTGCTTGCGATGCCGCCGTAGAGTCCGAACGCCGGACCGGCGGGCGGCAAGATGATCTTAACCGGTGAACCAGTAGCGACGGCGCCGATCAGCGAGTCGATCGTCGCTGCTACGATCGCCGTTTCGCCGCGGGCAAGGTCGGTCATGACGGGTTGCACCGAATAACCGATGCGCGGATTTTGTGCGGCGAGTTTCCGCCAAGCATCGATCCCGTAGCGCTGGCGCATGAAGAACCAGAAGGCGAACGAGGTTCCGCCCGCGTCGATGCTCGCAACTCCGAGTTTGCCTTTCCAGCGCGGGTCGAGGAGATCGGTCCACTTCGCCGGCAGGTCGGCGGGTTTGACGACGCCGGTGTTGATGCCGATTGCGATCACTGTGCGGAGCAGACCGTACCAGCGGCCGTTCCCATCGTGCAGAACAGGATCGAGCCGGTTGAAATCCGGCACCTTGTAGCCCGTTAAGATGCCGCGGTCGGCGAGCTGCTGCGTCAGCGTGATGTCGGTGGTGTCGACGTAATCGGCGGGCAAGCGGTGCGCGGCGAATTCGGAAGTTGCGCGGTCGAACATTTGCGCCGTCGGCAAGCGGATTAGCTCGACTGGAATTCCGGTCTCACTCTGAAACTTCGCCGCGATCGGCTGCATTTCGTTCGTGCTGAAGGTGCTGTACAGGAGCAGCTTGCCTTCTTTTTTTGCCGCCGCGTACGTGCCCGCATCCGCGATCTCCACGCCGCCGAGAACGAGTCCGCCGTCGGCCGGCGCCGCGCTTGGAATTGCGGCGAAGGCGAACGCGCAGAACAGCGCGGCAACGCGCAGCGCGAAAATGCTAGACATTCCCGGCTTGAACGAGGTCCTTTGACTGCGCCGCCGCGGTTTCGTCGTAGCGCCGCTCGCGTTCGTTGTGCGCGTCGAGGCCGACGATCCGGTTGTAATCATCGACCGACATCATGTCTTCGACGATGCCCACGATCGAACGCGTCCGCGCGAGCGCGGCCATCGTGCGGTCGACGGCGGTCGCTGCGGCGTAGAGTGCGAGCGAGGGAAAGGTAACGACCTTCGCGCCGAGCGCTTCCAGTTCGGCGATCGTGCTCGCCGCCTTACCGCGCGCGTTCGAGAGGTTGGCAAAACGCGGACCGGGCACTTCACGCACGACGCGCGCGAAATCCTCAGGTGTGTCGGCGCCCTGCAGCAACACCATGTCGGCGCCGGCCGCCATGTAACGCTGCGCGCGTTCGATCGCGGCGTCGAGTCCGTAGATTGCGGCCGCATCGGTGCGGGCGACGAAGAAGAAGCTCTCGTCCGTGCGCGCATCGAGCGCGGCCGCGATCTTGGCGAGCATCTGCTCGACCGGGATCAGTGTTTTCCCGGGCAAGTAGCCGCAGCGCTTCGGCGACTGCTGATCCTCAACGAACATTCCCGCGACGCCGGCGCGCTCGAAGGCGCGCACGCAGCGGCGCACGTTGTTCGGACCGCCGAACCCGGTGTCGGCATCGGCGAATACGGGCACGTCGACCGACTGTGCGACGCGGCCGTAATGATCGACGTAGTCGTGCATCGTCATCTGCCCGACGTCGGGCTCGCCAAGCAATGTTCCGGTGGCGGCATACCCGCCGGTACCGACGGCGTCGAAACCGTGGCTGACGATGATGCGGGCAGAGAGCGCGTCGTACGCGCCGGGGATCATCGTGATTCCCGGCTGATCGATGAGTTCGCGCAGACGCTTACCGGGCTTTATCATCGCCACACCGCCGTGCCGTTCGGAATCCGTTGCAGCCAGGGTCGTTTCGTCGTCATGCGAGTCTCCCAATCGGTGATGGCGTCGAGGGCTTCTAGGGTCAGGCCGATATCGTCGAGGCCGCGGAGCAGCGCGTCGCGTTCGGCAGGGTCGATGGTAAAGTGATATGCGCTCGGACCGGGTCCGGTCACCGTCTGCGCGATGAGATCGACCGTGCACGGTGAGGCCCCGTCGTCGGCAACCACGGTGGCTTCAAAGGCCGCGCGATCGCCGGCATCGAGGGTGATCGGCAGCAACCCGTTCTTCAAGCAATTCTCGCGAAAGATGTCGGCGAACGAGCGCGCGACCACCACGCGAATGCCGAAGGCGAGGAGGGCCCACACGGCGCTCTCGCGCGAACTGCCCGAGCCGAAATTCTCGCGTGCGACGAGGATCTGCGCTTCGCGGAACGGCGCGCGATTCAAAACGAAGTCTGCAATCTCGACGCCTTCGGTCGTGCGCCGCCAGCGCGAGAACAGCAGCTCGGCATAATCGGGTTTGAAGTTCCGCGACGCGGGCGCGATTTGGTCCGTGTTGATGTCGTCGGTGAGCAATGGCGCGGCAGCGCCGGAGATGCGGTCAAACGGCTTCATCTTGCCCGCCTTCCAGTGCGCCCGGCTGCGTCACGTCGACGATCCGTCCTGCGATCGCCGCCGCCGCCGCCATCGCCGGGCTCACCAAGTGCGTGCGCACGCCCGGGCCCTGACGATTCTCGAAGTTGCGGTTGCTGGTCGCGACGCTGCGCGCGCCCGGCGCCGCGTGATCGCCGTTGGAACCCGCGCACATCGAACAGCCGGATTCATGCCATTCGAAGCCGGCGGCGTGAAAGATCCGATCGAGTCCGCGCCTCTCCGCTTCGCGCTTGACCGCGCTCGAGCCGGGCACGACCATCGCACGCACGCGTGCGGCAACGTGACGGCCGGCGACAACGGCTGCCGCGGCTTCGAGATCCTCGACGCGCGCGTTCGTACACGATCCGATGAAGACGCGGTCGACCACGAGGCCCGCAACCGGCATTCCCGCCGTGAGCCCCATATAGTCGAGGGCGCGCTGCATCGACTCGGCGCGCTCCGGTTCTTCCGCGGCCGGATCGGGAACGACGCCGTCGATGCCGACGACGTGACTGGGATCGGTGCCCCACGTGACCTGCGGCGCGAGTGCGCTGCAATCGACGTGCAATTCGCGGTCGAAGGCGGCATCGGCATCGGTCCGCAGTTCGCGCCAGGCAGCGAGCGCGGCAGCGCGATCCGGGCCGCTCGGCGCGAGCAGACGATCGCTCACATACGCGATCGTCTTGTCGTCGGGCGCGACGATGCCGGTGCGGGCGCCGAGTTCGATCGTCATGTTGCACAGCGTGAAGCGCGCTTCGACGGAGAGATCGCGAACCACGTCGCCGGCGTACTCTACGACGAAACCTCGTCCGCCCGCGACGCCGATCAGCCCGATGAGGTGGAGAATCACGTCCTTCGCGGTGACGCCGGGGCGCAGTGTTCCGTCGAGCGTAATGCGGAACTGCTTCGGCTTGTGCATCGCCACGGTCTGCGTTGCAAGCACGTGTTCGAGTTCGCTCGTGCCGCACGCAAAAGCGATCGCGCCGAGTGCGCCGATCGTGCATGCATGGCTATCGGGGCAAGCGTACGTCGAGCCGGGCAGCACGAGCCCGAGCTCCGGCGCCACCACGTGCGAGATGCCTTGCTCGGCGTCGGCGATGTCGAAGAGCCGGAAGCCGAACCGTTCGGCGCCCGCCCGCATCCCTTGCGCGAACGGCAAGCCCTTGGGATTCGACTCGTCGGTGCGGCCGGGCATTGTCGCGACCGAGTGATCGAGCACGCCGAAGGTGAGATCCGGACGGCGCACCGTGCGATCCGTCTGCTCGAGCTTCGCGAACGCGTGCGAGCCGTGCAAGTCGTGCACGAGGTGGCGGTCCATATAGATGATATCGCGCCCATCGGCACGGACGCCGGCCCGATGCTCGTCCCAGATTTTGGTAAATAGCGTTTGCGGCACGCGCGTCATAGGCGCTCCTTGGTCATCGGGGGGCTCGCCGCCTTGGACGACGCGGCG
>PLRU01000060.1 GCA_003164045.1 Candidatus Lustribacter telmatis | reverse complement strand
ATGGCGTGCTGCGGCGACGTGCCGACGCTCGAGACGCTGGCGGCCGTCGACCTCTTGCGGCGCGAATTCCCCGACCTGAAGATTCGCGTCGTCAACGTCGTCGATCTGCTCTGTCTGCAACCGCAATCCGAGCATCCGCACGGCCTTCCCGACGCCGATTTCGATGCGCTGTTCACGCACGGCGCACCGGTGGTGTTTGCATTCCACGGCTATCCGTGGCTCATTCATCGCCTGACGTATCGCCGCCACAACCACGATAACATGCACGTGCGCGGCTATAAAGAAGAAGGTACGACAACGACGCCGTTCGATATGTGCGTGCGGAACGAACTCTCGCGGTTCCATCTCGCGATGATGGTGTTGGAACGCGTCCCCCGGCTGGCCGACCGCGGCGCACACTTGCGCGGACGGCTGCACGATCGTCTCATCGAGCACGGGGAATACATCCGCGAACACGGTGAAGATCTTCCGGACATTCGGAATTGGCGCTGGCCCGCCGCGGGATTCCCCAAAGCGCAGTGACCCGCGTCCTGTGCGTCAATCTCGGATCGCGCTCGGCGAAGATTTCGCTTATCGCGGTTTCCCCGAATTCCGCACCGGGCGAGCCTGCGCCGGCGATCCTGGAAACGGAGTGCGGGATCGACGCACTGGCCGACCCGGCGACCCTGGAGCCTTTCGAGTCCGCCGGCGTCGACATCGTAGCGTATCGCGTCGTCCGCATTCGTCGCTTGCCCGCCGCGGACGCAGTTGCGTTTGATGCCGGTATGCGCGCCGCGATCGTGGCTTCGCAGGAACTTGCGCCGCTGCATACCCGCAGCGTCATTGCGGCGTTCGATGCGCTCTCGGCGAGACTCCCGCACGCGCGGCACGTCGCTGTGTTCGATGCGGCATTTCACCGATCTATTCCCGATCGAGCCGCGGCATATGGCTTGCCGTACGCCGACTTCGTCGCCGGTTGGCGCAAGGCCGGCTTTCATGGTTTCAGCCATGCGTTCGCGGCCGCGCGCGTCGCAGTACTTCTCGGCGATCGAACGCCCGTGCGGAAACTCGTCGGGGTACATCTCGGCGGTGGCTGCTCGGTGGCGGCGATCGCGGGCGCGCGCAGCATCGATACGTCGATGGGCTTCACGCCGCAAGACGGTCTCTTGATGGCCACGCGCGCCGGAACGCTGGATGCCGGCATGTTGCTGGCGTACATGCGCGAGAAAGAGCTTTCGGTCGCAGCCGCAGAGGAGCTGATTTCGGATGCCTCAGGCTTGCTCGGGCTTGGCGGGTCGGCCGATATGCGCGACATCGTGATGTGGCGCGAGCGAGGTGACGAGCGTGCGCAGCTCGCCTACGATGTCTTCGTTTACCGCACCGTAACCGCCATCGGCGCTATGGCGGCCGCCTTAAACGGTCTGGACGCAATCGCGTTCCTCGGCGGAATCGGCGAACACATGCCGGGCGTTCGGGCTGATATTTGCGCGGCCCTTACACATCTCGGCACGCACATCGACCAAGAGCGCAATTCGGCCGATACCGCCGATGCGGTGATTTCTCCGGCCGGAGAGCGCGTCGTGGTCGTGCGGTTGCACGTACGCGAGGACTGGATGATGGCCCTCGCGGCAGTGGCGTCATGAAGATCCGGCGTGGCAATTGCTCAAGATACGCGCGCCGCTATTCCAGGCGGTGCGTCGGCGCTCGTTGTCGTGCCGGTGGCTTTCCACGGGGTACCTAACCGGGCTAACACCCAACGATCGGCTCCCCAAAAACCGGCGGTCTTCCAGGCGAGCACGAGCAGCGAGCCCAGCGCGAAGAGGATCGGATTCGTACTGACTGTGCCGGCGAGCAGATAGCTCGCGTTCATCGTCGTGCCGAAGAAGGCCGCGATGCCGGTGAAGAGTCCGAGAATGAGGCCGAGCCCGACGCAGATCTCGCCGCCGACGACGATGTAGCTCCAAAACGCGGCGTGCGGCAGCACGACGTGGCTGAGGAAGAACCCATACCAGCCCTGGACATCAGGATGTGCGCCTTGGGTTTTCTTGAGCGCTCCACCGACCCACATGGTAAGGAAGCTGCCGGCTTTCGCGCCGGCCCAACCCGGGTCTTGTGCTTTGTTGATGCCCTCGCTCAACCAATCCCAGCCGACGTAGAGCCGGACGATCAGCCAGATCCAGGCGAAACGGGTGTTGCCGAACAGCGCGCGCGCGATCGGCGGATCTTCGATTTGAGTAGACGTGGCGGATTGCATCGTAATCATCGTTCCTAGCGGGTAACGCGGGCGTTACTGGTGCGTTTATGTACCGATGCTAGCGCCCCCGAGCGAACGGCCGGCGAAGGGATGGTGAAGAACGGGAGGGCGGGCGTTCACACGGCGTTCTCCTTTACCCGGCATGATTTGCGAATGCAGAACACGCTGAGTCGAAGCACGGTTCATACTGAGCAGCGTACGTTTTTCGGGGGCGCGGCCGCGGCCGTAACCGTTACCGTCACCGGCGGCGGTCTCGCAGCACGTTCCATCGCGCACTATGTGGCGACGAACGTTTTGGGCCTGCTTTGCTTGAGGCAGCCACTCCAAGAAGTCGCTGCGACCGCTGCTCGTCACATGCAGCGGGATTTTAGCGAGGCGGCGGAAGCGTCCGTCTCCATTTTCGCCGCCCTGACCGATCCCGATCTGAACGAGTTTCGCTACGTGCAGTTCGGTCCGGCGTATGCGCAACGTTCCCATCATGGCTGATCCCGCGTTCGATGTAACGGATCTCATTGAAACGCAGCCACTCGGCCGCTTCCAGTTCGGCGTGTTTCTCCTTTGCGCGCTCGCCTGCTTCGCGAGCGGATTCAATGACCTGGCACTCGGCTACGTGGCTCCGAGCATCGCGGAAACGTTGCATATCGCGCCGGGTGCGCTCGGTCCGGCATTTGCCGTTTTGGGCGTGGGCAACGTGTTGGGGGTTCTCCTTTGCGGTCCGCTCGCCGACCGGATCGGACGCAAGCCCGTGATCATCGGGGCGATGCTGCTGAGCACGCCGTTCGTGCTGGCGATGGCACTCGCGCACTCGGTTCCGCAACTGGCGGTCATTCAGCTCTTCGCGAGTGCCGGTCTCATGGGGCTGATGCCGATCGCCTTGGCCCTGGCCGGCGAATACGCTCCGCGCTCGCGGCGCGTAACGATCGTCCTCATCGTATTCATGGGTTTTGCAGTCGGCACGATCGTCGCCGGTCTCGCCACGGCCGCGATAACGGCGAGTCACAGTTGGCGCTACGTTTTCGTGCTTAACGGACTGTTGCCGCTCGTGGTGGCGCCGATCCTGATGTGGCGTTTGCCCGAATCATTGCCGATGCTCATAGCGCGCGGGCGAAGCAAAGAGCGCGTGGCGTCGATCGTCGCGCGACTCGCACCGGCCGTCAGGCTCCCGGCGGGAACGCAGTTCGTCCTCGCGGGCAAGCGCGAGCCGGGATTTCCCGTATGGCTCCTCTTCCGGGACGGACGTGCGGTGACGACGAGCCTCTTGTGGCTGATGTTTTTTGCGAACGTCACGCTCGTCATGGTACTCAATAGCTGGCTGACGACAATTCTTAGTGAAGCTCCGGAGACGCGCCGGCTGGCCGTCGTGCTCGCTTCGGCCGTAAATCTCGGCGGACTCATCGGCGCCGTCGTGTTCGCGATCGTATACGACCGGCTGCGGCGTTACGGCTTCTTTATACTCGGCGGAGCCTTTTTTCTCGGCGCCTGTTTCGTTGCCGCGATCGGCCTTGCACACGGTTCGGTCGCGTTCGTTACGGCAGCCGTGTTGCTGACCGGTTTCTTTGCGTACGGGGCACAAAGCACGGCGAATGCCGTGGCTGCGACGCAGTATCCGACGGCGATGCGGTCGACCGGCGGGTCGTGGGCATTCGGGGTCGGACAGATTGCCCGGATCGTGGGACCGCCGTTGGCCGGAATGTCGCTATCGCTCGGGTTGGGCTCGGAACAGCTGCTCGCGCTGATCGCCGTTCCCGGATTCATCGCCGCCTTAGCTGCCGGGCTCATCGGCTTGCGGAACCGTAGCACCGACACTTCCGTAGCGACCGTCGGCGAGTCGCGTCAGGCGATCTCCGCGACGTAACTCGTCGAGTGCGCGCACGACGTCGCGTCCGTCGCGCGTGCCGGCGAGCGCAACCAGTTCGCCAAACGTACGCGGTCCTGCGGCGAGCGCCGCGGCGACCGGCTGCGGACCGAGGTCGCGCAGTACGGGCGGGTCCGGTACGACATAACGCGCGGCTAACGACGGCTCTCCGGCGGTCGTGAGGTCGAAGCCGGCTTTGGAGCCCGTGCGGCTTCCATGCAGCGACGGATCCAACGGTACGGCACGCAGGTTCGAGCCGACAACGAGGTCGCGATCGGCTTGAAAGCGGGTCGCAAGCGCCCACTCCATCGCCTCGTCGGAAAAGATGTCGACGTCCGGATCGACGACGAACACGTGCTTCACTTCAGCGTTGGACCCGAACGCCGCGGCGATCGCGTTGCGGGCCTCGCCGGGAACGCGTTGGCGCAGCGCGATGCGCAGGTGTGCCACGCCGCCGCAAGTCGGCGGCGCATAGACGGCGAGAGGCTCCCGCACGGCACTCTGCAACGCGCTCCAGGCCGCGGCTTCGGTACGGATCGCGTTGAGTTGCGCGGTATCGGTCGAACTCATGTGGCGCCCGCCGATCGCCAGCGTCTGGAAGAGCGCGTCGCGGCGCATCGTGATCGCAGTTACGTGAAAAACCGGATTGTGTTTTGCCGGTCCGTAGTAGCCGAAGAACTCGCCGTAGGGGCCCTCGAGTTCCGACCAGCCGCGTTCGTCGAGATAGCCTTCGAGCACCATCTCGGCGTCAGCCGGAACCTCGGCGTCGATCGTCACACACGGCACGAGCGGCACCGCGCTTCCGCGGAGCGCGCCGGCGAGTGCGAGTTCGTCCGTCGCCGCCCACGTGCCGACGGCCGCAATGCCGTCGGCCGGATGCGACCCCACGACGAACGCGATCGGCATGCGCTGCCGGCGCTCGACGTAATCGGCGTAGATGCTATGCAGGTCGCTGGGAGCTACGAGATCGATGCCGGCTTCGTGCGGCCCGCGCAGCATCAAGCGCCGGTAGCCGACGTTGCGCCGCGTGCCGTCGAAACTGCGGCTGATATCGATGCCCGCTGAAATGTAGAGACTCCCGTCGTCACCGTGCTGCAGGTGCACCGGGAGACGCGTGAGATCGGCGTCGGCGCCCGTCCACACGATCTCGTGCACGGGGGCTTCGTCACTCGAGACCGCGGTCGGCGCGATCGGGGTCTGGACCCGGCGCGTCACCTCGGCCCGTAACTCGGCGGCCGGAACTCCGAAGGCTAGCGCAAGTCGCCGTCGCGAACTCATGACGTTCCCCACGAGCTCCATATCGCAGCCTCGCAGGTGACGGAAGAGAACGGCCTTGGGATTGCCGTCCAGACGCGCGGCGACGTCGATCAGATCGAGGGGTGCGGTTACCGTTTCGAGTTCGCCGGCACGTTCGAGTTCGTCGACGAAGCGCCGAAGGCGGAAGCGTTCGACATCGGCGCTCGGCAACGGGAACGATCTCAGGCGCGGTAAATGGCTACGACGAATTGCACTGCCGATAGGATGACGAGCAGCGAGCCGGCGACGGCGAGCGCAATGCTGCCCCCGCCGATGGCGAGCCCTTCGCCGATCGGAAACAGGATCGCGCCGAGGGCGGAAACCCAGAAGTGCGCCGCAGCCAACCGGTCGTTCTTGGCCAGACCCGCGCTATAGGTTAGGCCGTAGATCGCAAGCGACACGAAACCGAACAGGGTGAGGTGAGAATGCACGGCCGAGTACTTGAACGTTTCCACCGACGCCATGTATAAGCCGATGCCCATCCCGAATACGCCATAAATCGCGCTTAAAAGCAGAAAATTCCGGCCGACCTTTTCCATGATGCTCCTTACCTACTTGCCGCTTTGAACTTGAAGATAGGTCGTGATCAGCGCCGTCTGTCCGGGATCGAGCCCGGCGTTGTCGGCCTGCGTCTTCATGATTGCCGGCCACTGATTGGCCGAATACGACGTTACCGGCTGCAATGCGTGGCACTGGCCGCACTTCTGTGCATAGAGCGCCGAGGCGGTCTTCCAAACGGTTTGCACGTCGGCGACGAGGGCGTTCGTCGCCACCCAGCCGTCGATGGTGACGGCTTGCGCGGCGCCGGCGGTTCCGTGACCCGTGAAGCCGCTCAGCGCGACGATGTGTTTGTCGGGTGCACTGTACACGATCGCGGTCGAGCCGGCCGCAAACCAGCCGTGCAGCGCGACGTGCGTCGCGCTACCCGACGTGCCTTCGACTTCCAGTGCCGCGCCGGGCGCAACGGATCCGATTGACTTGCCCGCAGCTGCGTCCAGCAGGGAGGTCACGGCACTGGTATACTGTTGCGCCGGAGCGGCGTGCACCGGACCGGCGACGGCGGTGAGGCAGAATCCGAGCATCAGCGTGGTGGCGAAGGCAGTCGTTGCTTTCACGATCGTTCCTCAGGCCTTTTCCGCGGTTGCGTTCTTGCCGGCGATGTATCCCTGGCACGCGGCGCGCGCCAAGCCGTGTTGGCTGAAGCCGCCGGCGGATTCGCCGCCGCTGTAGAGTCCCGGGATGACGTGGCCGTTCATGTCCATGACCTGGCACTTCGCGTTGATCCGCAAGCCGGCCCTCGTATCGTGCACGACCGGTGTCGACCAAGCGGCGTAGAACGGCGGCGTTGCGATCTTGTAGAGCGGTTTCGGTTTTCCGAAATCCGTATCCGTGCCGGAATCGACGAACGAGTTGTACCGCGTGACGGTGTCTTGCAACGCGTCGGGCGGCATCGGCGTACGCTGGAACTTCATCTTGATCGCGTTCGCAAGTTCGGCGATGCTGTTCGCGCTGAAGAAGAACCCGGTCTTGGTATCGACGTTCGGCGGCGTGGGGTTCCACTTTTCGCGCGCGACGGCGTCGGCGTCGAAGATCGCCCAGATCGGTCCGCCGCCGTTGTGTCCGTCGTTGAAACCCGCCATTGCCGCATCGATCCAATTCTTCGGATTGTACTTGAGGTTTTTCGCGTTGAGATAGCTGCCTTGCGTGTACGGATTGATCGAGTTGTAGTCGTTGGAGTCGAACTGCGGCCCGGTCTCGTCATAGAACCGTTTGCCGAGCATGTTCACGAGGACGACATCTTGCCAGTTCCGCACTTGCAAACCCGAGGCGCGCGCTTTGTTGAACACGGGGCTGCCGGGCAGCCACTGCAAGTTCACGTACCCGTATTGGCACCCGATGAAGCCGGGCTTGGTCAGATTCGAGCCGAACTCGCCGGTCTGGTTGTAGAGACCCCAGAGCGACGCGCCGACGCCCATCGCAGCGATTTCGCCGAGCGCATCCTGGTCCGAATACGGCATACCGGCGATGCCGCAATACTCTTCGGTAAGGCGCGGGTCGAACATGCGCCGGAAGTTCACGTTGCCGCTCGAGCCGCCCGTCGCGATGATGACCGCCTTGCGTGCCCGAATGTTGATCTTCTTGCCGTTGTTGTTGACGACGACGCCCAACACGCGGCCGCCGTTCGGCGTCTGGCGATAGAGGCCGACCATTTTGTGCTCGAGCAGAAGTTGCACGCCGGCTTTCTTCGCGGCCGCCTCGAGCGGACGCATCAGGCCGTTGCCGGACGAGGTGATGGCCTGAATGTCCGGATCGGCCGGTTTACCGGTTTGGACGGTGGCCCAGTTCATGACGGCGCTGTGGGCTTCGCGCGGAACCGAGTTCCCGACCGACGTGCCGCCGAACCCATCGGGCGCCTTATCGACGAAGACGACCCCGTGCGCGACGAGCCACTCGTACGTGGGCGCGCTATTGTCGGCGAAGGCGCGAATGATCTCGCGGTCGTTATAGCGGTAGTCCGGGAACCCGTTGGGTTCGACGACCGACCAGTCCGTCAAGTCGCGGAAAAGCAGATCCGGCGAATCGGTGACGCCATATTTCTTCTGTAGACTCGTGCCGCCGCCCAGCGGGACGTTGCCGCCACTGGTGATCGCGTGGCCGCCGATGTCCTTTTCGGCCTCGAGCAAGATGACGGACGATCCGCCTTCCCGCGCGACGATCGCCGCCGGGAGCCCGGCTGCGCCGGACCCGATGACGACGACGTCGACTTCCCGCTGCCATAGCAACGGGGGGGTCGCGGATTGGGCGAAGGATGGCGCAGGAGCGGCCAACGTAGCACCTGCGAAGGCTGCTGCGGCGGTGCCGCCGCGCAAGAGGATGTCTCGGCGTTTCAAACTCATGGCGACAAGCTAACCGCGAGGGCAGAAGAGGTTGCGAATCCGTCCTTCACCTGACCTTCTCATTTGTGCGTTAGCGTGCGCTGGTGCGGCGCAATATCTGGGTCGACTTACTCTTGTATCCGACCCACACGCTGCCGACGGCAGCCGCGCCCGCCATTGTCGGTGTCGGCCTGGCGATCCACAACGGCGTCTTTGCGGTCGTGCCCGCGACGGTTGCGTTCGCGGCCAGCTGGCTCGTCCACGTCGGCGGCGTCTTCACCGACAACTACCAGCTGCTCACGCGCAACCCCGAGGTGCCCGAGCACCCGGAACTTACAGCTGCCGTGAAGGACGGAAGTCTGCGGCTTTCAGCCCTCTGGTGGGCGATCGCGGCATGCTTCCTGGTCGCAGCCCTGACCGGCCCCTACCTGATCTCGGTTGCCGGAATCGCTGTTGCGCTGTTCGGCGCGATCGGCGTCGTCGCAAGCCTTGGGTATTCGGTGAGCCGCTTTTCGTTCACGAAGCTCGGCGTTGCGGATCCGGTGTTCTTTCTGATGTTCGGCGTCGTCGCAGTTGCCGGCATCTATTACGTCCAAGCCGCCCCTACGTACGCCGGCTCCTTCGACTGGCGAATCGTCCCCCAAGCGCTTCCACTTTCCGCTCTCGTCCTCGGACTACCGATCGGAGCCATCGTGACGAACGTCCTTTTGATCGACGATATCCGCGATCGCGAGTTCGACGCGCTCAAAGGGTGGAACACGGGGCCGGTTCGGTTCGGGTTGCTCTGGACCCGGGCCGAATTTGCCGCCCTTATGGCGCTAGCGTACCTTTTGCCGATCTGGTTTTGGCTCGGTCTTCGCTTTAGTCCCTGGATCCTGTTACCGCTGCTGACACTGCCGATTGCGTTCGGCATAACGCGCACGATCTGCACCCAAGTTCGTTTCGAGCGTCTCTTTCCGATGACGCCGAAGACGGCGGCCCTCGCCCTGCAGTACGCCGTGCTCCTCGCCGTCGGCGCAGCCGTGCACGGATGACGGCCTGATGCACGAACTCGGGATTTGCCGCAGTCTGATCGACGTCGCCTTGGCGGCTATGGCCGAGCGCGGTACGAGCGGACCCGCGAAGTCACTGCAGGTCGAGATCGGCCGGTTCACGGCGGTCGTTCCGGACTCCCTGCGGTTTTATTTCGACGTCCTGAGCCGAGGCACGCTCCTCGAAGGCGCCGAGCTGGAAATCGAAAGCATCCCGTTGCGCACGCGCTGCCGGTCGTGTGCGCAAGAGGCCGAACCGGAACTGCCATCACTGTTGTGCTTGACGTGCGACGGCGTCGTCGAGGTCGTAGCCGGCCGCGAATTACGCCTCGTCAGCATCGACGTTCCCGAGGAAGCTGCATGATCATCGAAGACGTCCGTAACCTGCTCTCCGCCAACGACCGGATCGCCTCCGAGAACCGAAAGCGCTTTGCCCGCTGGGGCGCCTATGTCGTGAACTTGATGAGCGCACCGGGGGCCGGCAAAACGACGATCCTCGAGCAGACCCTCTTCCACTTGCACGATCGCTACCGGCTCGCCGTCATCGAAGGCGATGTCCGCGGGAGCTACGATCGCGACCGCTTGAACGCGGTCGCCGACGTGCCGATCGTCCAGATCAACACCGAAGTGGCGTACGGCGGCGAATGTCACCTCGATGCGCTGATGATTGCCAACGCGATCGGCGACGTCGACTTGCCGGGCACCGATCTCGTGTTCATCGAGAACGTCGGCAACCTCGTGTGTCCGGCGGAGTTCGACGTCGGCGAAGGCTGCAAGGTCATGGTCGCGAGCGTGACCGAGGGCGAGGACAAGCCGCTCAAATATCCGCTCATGTATTCCGTCTGCGAAGTCCTTTTGCTCAACAAGATCGACATCGCCGCGGCGGTCGGTTTCGACCGCGCGCAGTTTCTGCACAATTGTCACAGCGTCAATCCCGGACTCACAATCATTGAGTTGTCGGCCCGCACGGGCGATGGAGTACCAGCATGGCTCGAATGGCTCGAGAGCAAGATCCGGTCATGACCGCTACGCCATTGCTGGAAGGACGCGGTCTCGACCGGCGTTCGTTTCTGGCATTTTGCGGCACGATGGCGGCAACGCTCGCGCTTCCCGCATCGTACGCCCCGGCCATCGCTTCGGCGCTGACCGCAGCGAAGCGGCCGGTTCTCGTGTGGCTCGAGTTTCAAGATTGTGCGGGCTGCACGGAGTCGTTTCTGCGCGCGAGCAATCCGTCGGTCGGCGGCCTCGTGCTCGACACGCTTTCGATCAACTATCACGAAACGTTGATGGCCGCGTCGGGGAAAGACGCCGAAGCGCTGCTGAAGCAGACCGTCGGCAACGAGCGCGGCCAGTACATCGCCGTCGTCGAAGGTTCGATCCCGACCAAGGACAACGGCGTCTACTGCACGATCGGCGGCCGCTCGGCCCTCGACATCGCGCATGAGGTCTGCTCGAACGCCGCCGCGGTGATCACCGTCGGTGCGTGCGCCTTTTACGGTGGGTGGCCATCGGCGAATCCGGATCCGACCGGCGCCGTTGGGCTCGGGTCGGTGATGCCGGGCACGAAGCTGGTGAACTTGCCGGGCTGTCCTCCCAACGGCATAAACATCACCGCGACGCTGGTGCACTTCCTGACCTTCGGCGTGATGCCCGAGGTCGACGCGATGGGCCGGCCGCTCTTCGCGTACGGCGAACTGATCCACGACTCGTGCGACCGTCGCGCGCACTTCGATGCAGGCGAGTTCGTCGAGGCGTGGGGCGACGAAGCGCACCGCAAGGGCTGGTGCCTCTATAACATGGGATGCAAAGGTCCGGAAACGCACCACAATTGTGCCTCCGTGCGCTGGAACGACGGGACGAATTGGCCGATCGGCGCGGGGCATGGCTGCATCGGGTGCTCGGAGCCGGGTTTCTTCGATGCCGACACGCCGTTCTATCGCCGTTTGCCGAGCGTGCCGGGGCTCGGCGTACAGACGACGGCCGACGAGATCGGCGTTGGGATCGTCGCGCTGACCGCCGCCGCATTCGCCGGGCATGGCCTGATCAGCATCGTGCGCAACCGGCTGCAACCGGAAGCCGTCGACGAGCCGGCCGTGCCGTCGGATGAGGAGAAGGACTGATGGCGCGCATCGTAATCGATCCGATCACGCGCATCGAAGGGCACTTGCGCATCGAAGCCACGGTCGACGGCGGGAAGGTCAGCGATGCGTGGAGTTCGAGCACGATGTTTCGCGGGATGGAAATCGTCCTGCGCAATCGCGATCCGCGTGAGGCGTGGCTGTTCGCGCAACGCATCTGCGGCGTGTGCACGACGGTACACGCGCTGGCCTCGGTCCGCGCGGTTGAAGACGCCGTCGGGGCGACGCCGCCGCTGAACGCGCGGCTGATCCGCAACATTATCGCCGGTACGCAATACGTCCAGGACCACGTGGTTCACTTCTATCACTTGCATGCCTTCGATTGGGTCGACGCGGTCGCAGCCACGAAGGCCGATCCTGCGGCCACATCGCGTCTTGCGCAGAGCATCTCGGCGTGGCCGAATTCCAATCCGGCGTACTTCAAGGGAATTCGCGACAAAGTCAAAGCGATCGTCGGTTCGGGCCAACCGAGCCTGTTCGCAAACGGCTACTGGGGTCACCCCGCGTACCGGCTTTCGCCCGAAGCGAACCTGATGTTGGTCGCGCACTACCTTGAAGCGCTCGATTGGCAACGCGAGATCGTTCGCGTTCACGCCATCCTCGGCGGCAAGAACCCGCACCCGCAGACGTATCTCGTCGGCGGAATGGCGATCCCGATCGACCCCAACAGCCAGGCGGCGCTCAACATGGAACGCTTCGACCAAATGCGCGGCCTGCTCGAACGAGCCAAGACGTTCGTCGAACAAGTCTACGTTCCCGATGCAGTCCTCGTTGCCTCACATTACCCCGAATGGTTTACCTACGGGGCGGGCCACAAAACGTACATGAGCTACGGTGATTTCCCCGAACCGGCGAGCGGAGTACCGGCGTACCGCTTTGCGCGCGGCATCGTTCGCCCGGGGAAGAGCATGCACGTCGACGATGTCGATCAGGCCAAGATCGCCGAGTACGTCACGCGCTCGTGGTATGAGTACCCGAACGAACGCGCGGCGCTGCATCCGTGGCAGGGTGAGACGGATCCGAAGTACACCGGCCCGCAGCCGCCGTTCGAGTTTCTCGACGTCGACCACAAGTACTCGTGGCTCAAAGCGCCGCGCTACGCCGACGAACCGATGGAGACGGGACCGCTCGCGCGGTTGCTCGTCTCGTACGCGTCCGGTCGCGCCGACGTGAAGAAGACGGTCGATGGCGCACTCGGCGCGCTCAAACTGACGCCGGCGGCCCTCTCGTCGACGCTCGGCCGCGTCGTCGCACGCGTTCTCGAGACGCAGCTCATGGCGGACTGGTTGCTGGACTGGCACGATCAACTGGTGACGAACGTCGCTCACGGCGATCTACGCGTCCACGACGGATCGCGTTGGGAACCGTCGACGTGGCCGGCCGAATGTGAAGGCTGGGGCTCGCACGAAGCGCCGCGCGGTTCGCTCGGTCACTGGATTCGCATCAAGAACGAAAAGATCGAGAACTATCAAGCGGTCGTGCCGACGACCTGGAACGCTTCCCCGCGCGACGCGCACGGCGTGACCGGTCCATACGAGGCCGCGCTCGTCGGAACGCCCGTCGTCGACGCAAACCGTCCGCTCGAGATCTTGCGGACCGTCCATTCCTTCGATCCGTGCATGGCGTGCGCCGTACACGTGCTCGATCCCGGCGGCGGGCTCATCGTGAACGTCGATGCCGATCGGGGCGCAGGCTGGTGACGGCGCCGCGGTCTCGGCAACTGATCTACGTCTGGCAGCTGCCGGTTCGGTTGACGCACTGGATCGTAGCGCTCGCAATCCTCGTGCTGACCATCACCGGCATCTACATCGGCAACCCCTACCTGCGCGGCGGCAACTTCCTCATGCTGGACATGCGGATGACGCATCTCGTCTCGGCGATCGTCCTGCTGTGCGCGGTCGTCTGGCGCGTGGCTTGGCTGTTCATGGGCAACCAATGGTCGTCGTGGCGCGGATTCGTCCCGTTCGCGACTGCGGGTTGGTTGAAGCGCTCGATCCAAACGATGCTCTGGTACATGTTCTTGCGGCGCCGCTCGCCCGACGAAATCGGGCACAACCCGCTCGCCGCGATGGCATACATCGGCATCTACGGTTTGCTGGGTCTCGAAATCTTCACCGGGTTTGCGCTGAACTCGATGTCGTGGGGCGGCTGGTGGAACGTCGTTTTCGGCTGGATATTTCTGCTCTTGCCGGCGAACGACGTGCGCTTCGCGCATCACATGATCATGTGGCTGCTGCTGGGTTTCCTCGTCCACCACATCTACAGCTCGGTGCTCATGGATACCGAAGAGCGCAGCGGACTTTTGAGCAGCATCGTCACCGGCTATAAATCCATCCGGCGCGACCCGTGAAAACGACGGTGGTCGGGATCGGAAATATTCTCCTGGGCGATGACGGTGCCGGCGTGTGGCTCATCCACCGCTTGCTGGCCGGATACCGCTTCGAACCGGAGATCGAAATCCTCGACGGCGGAACGCTCGGGCTCGGCCTTGTGACGTATCTCTCCGATACGGATCGGCTGCTGATCGTCGATGCGGCGACGACGGGAACGGCGCCGGGCTCGGTCGTCGTCTTGCGCGAACGCGACGTCCCGGCGATCCTGCGCGCCACGCTCTCCGCGCACGAAGCCTCCCTTTGCGATCTGCTCGCCGCGTTGACGTTATTGGGCCGGACGCCGAGTGAATTCGTGGCGATCGGTATCGAGCCGCTGGACATGTTGCCGTCGATCGAACTCAGTGCACCGGTTCGGGCTGCGCTCGATCGTGCCGAAATCGAAACGATCGCGCAGTTGGCGCTCTGGGGTGTTGCCGCCGAAGCACTCCCCGGCGCGCATGCTACAGTACTCACGTTATGATCGATCGTGCCGCGCGGCATCTCGTCGTCGAGGGCGTCGTGCAAGGCGTCGGGTTTCGGCCGTTCGTTCACCGGCTCGCCGGCCGCTACGGCCTCGCCGGCTGGGTGCGCAACACCGGCAGCGGCGTCGAGGCGTTGATCGAAGGAGACGGCGAACAGATCGACGAGTTTCTCAACGCGTTGATCGCGAACCCGCCGCCGCTCGCGCACATTACCGCGCTGCACGTGGTCGAGCGCCCGTCGACCGACGTGAGCGCGTTCACGATCGTGGCATCGGAGACGACCGGCGGAACGCAGGCGATTCCGGCCGACGTGGCGTTATGCGGCGACTGCCGGCGCGAGTTATACGATCCCGCCGACCGCCGCTATCGCCACCCCTTCATCAACTGCACCAACTGCGGTCCGCGCTATTCGATCGTCGAGGGCTTGCCCTACGACCGCGAACGCACGACGATGCGCCGGTTTACCATGTGCGCGGCGTGCCGGCGTGAATACAAAGATCCCGGCAGCCGGCGCTTTCATGCCGAACCGATCGCTTGTCCGAACTGCGGCCCGCGACTGAAAATCGTCGAACCCAGCGGGGAGGCGCTCGAAGACCATGCCTTGGCCCGCGCGCGCCGGCTCCTGGGCGAAGGAAAGATCGTCGCGCTCAAAAGCATCGGCGGCTACCATCTCGCCTGCGACGCCTACGACGATGGCGCCGTCAAACGCTTGCGCGCCTGGAAAGAGCGCGGCGATAAACCGCTCGCGATCATGGTTCGTGACGAGATCGAACTCTCGCACGTCGCCGGCGTGACGCCCGCGGAGCTCGCGCTGCTCGAATCGCCCGCCCATCCGGTGGTGCTCGTCGAACAGCGTCCCAGCGGCCGTTTGTCCCGGCACATCAATCCGAACGTAGCGACGATCGGCATCATGCTGCCGTACACGCCTTTGCATCTGTTGCTCATCGACGAGACCGCGGGGATTCCGGTTCCCGCATCGCTTGTGATGACGAGTGCCAATCGCTCCGGCGGACCCATGATTACGGCTGACGACATCGCGCTTCGCACGCTGTTCGAGATCGCTGACGGAGTTCTGACGTTCGACCGGCCGATCGCGACGCGTATCGACGACAGCGTTTCGCAAGTCGTCGCCGGCGAAGAAGTGCTCCTGCGCCGCGCGCGCGGATATGCCCCGTTGCCGCTTTCGTTGCCGTTCCCGGTCCCGCCGCTGCTCGCGTGCGGCGCCGACATGAAGAGCACGTTCTGTTTGGCGACGGGCGAGCGAGCCGTGTTGAGTTCGTATGTCGGCGACCTCTTGCAGTACGACGTCTTCCGCGAGTACGAGGCGACGATCGAACGGCTTTGCGCGCTCATGCAGATCGAGCCGGAGATCGTCTGCTACGACCTTCACCCCGAGTACTGGTCGCGGCGGTTTGCCGAACGCCGCTACCCCGACCGCCAGCAGATGGCGATCCAGCATCATCACGCGCATGTCGCGGCGTGCATGGCCGATCGCAATTTGGCCGGACCGGTGATCGGAATCGCCTTTGACGGAACGGGCTACGGCGAAGACGGGCACATCTGGGGCGGTGAGTTTCTACTCGCCGGATATGCGTCGTTCGAGCGTGCGGCGCACTTCGAGTACGTCCCGATGTACGGCGGCGAAGCGGCGATCCGGGAACCGTGGCGGATGGCGCTGGCCTATCTTCGCGCCGCCGGTATCGCGTGGGACGAACGCCTTGCGCCCGTTCGCGCACTCACTGCCGAGAAGCGTGCCGTCCTCGAGATGCAAGCGGAGCGGGGCATTGCCGCTCCGCTCACGTCCAGCGTCGGCCGCCTCTTTGACGCGGTGGCCGCGTTGCTCGACGTGTGCCAACGCGTCACGTACGATGCCCAAGCCGCGATCGAGCTCGAAACGCTGGCGGATCCGGCGTTGCACGCGGCGTACGATTTTGCCGTTCACGACGGTTCGCCGCGTCGCATCAACGTCTTCCCGGCGATCCGCGGCATCGTCGAGGATCTCGATCGTCGCACACCCATGCGGGTCATTGCAGCTCGTTTTCACGAGACGATCGTCGCGATCGTGCGCCGCGTCTGCTCCCTGCTGCGCGCGGATTGCGGGCTGAACGACGTCGTCCTCAGCGGCGGCGTGTTTCAGAACAAGAAGCTTGCGAGCGATGTCGCCACGTCGCTCGCGCTGGCCGGATTTTCCGTGCACCGGCACCGCGCGGTCCCGGCGAACGACGGTGGCATCGCCTACGGTCAAGCCGCGATTGTCTCGGCCCGCCTCAAAGGAGCTCGTTAATGTGTCTGGGAGTGCCTGGTCTCGTCGTCTCGGTCGAGGGGAATGTCGCCACGGTCGATTTCTGGGGCGTCCGTAAGCAGGTGCTGCTGGACATCGTCGACGCGCCGGTTGCGCCCGGCGATTACGTGCTCAACCACGTTGGTTTTGCAATTCGCCGCATCCCACCCGAGGAGGCCCGCGCGACGCTCGAGCTCTACGATCAAATCTTGCGTGAATCGCCCGACGACTTGATGGCGCAAGACGTGCGCGGCGAAGTCGCGGCGTCGCCGGAAGCCGTCCGATGAGCGCGCCCGCTGACGGAACCGAACGGCTGCGGTTTCGCGATCCCGAACGCGCTAAGCGCCTCGCGGCTGCGCTCGCCGCGATCGTCGACGACGCGCTGCTCGCGCGGGGCAGCGAGCGTTTAGCGATCATGCACGTTTGCGGCAGTCACGAACAAGCGATCTCCAAGTTTGGTTTGCGCTCGCTCGTGCCCGAAAGGCTCGATGTCATCATGGGGCCGGGGTGCCCGGTGTGCGTCACCGACATGCCCGAAATCGACGAGGCCGTGGCATTGGCCGACGCCGGGATAACCGTTGCGACGTACGGCGACATGTACCGCGTTCGCGGGTCCGGCCGTTCGCTTGCCGACGCGCACGCGGAAGGCGCTCCGGTGGAGGTCGTTTACAGCGTCTCGCAGGCCGTCGATCTCGCGCGCACGAGCACCGGCGAGGTGGTGTTCTTTGCGTGCGGTTTCGAAACGACGGCCGTCACGACGGCGGCGGCATTACTTGCCGGCGTCCCGGAAAACTTCTCCGTGCTCTCGGCGCACAAGTACGTGCTGCCGGCGATGGAGGTCGTCGCGGGGCTTCCGGACTCACGCATCGCGGCGTTTCTCGCTGCGGGTCACGCAGCAACGATCACCGGATCGGCGATCTTCGAGTCGTTCGCACAGCGGCATGGGATCCCGGTCGTGGTGGCGGGCTTCGAACCCCTCGACGTTCTCGCGGCGCTAGTGAAAGCCGCCGAAGCAATCCGCGACGGCGACGCGCGCGTGTTCAACATGTTTCCGCGCTGCGTTACGCGCGAGGGAAACCTCCCTGCGCAAGAATGCCTGTGGCAGGTCTTCGAACTCGAAAGCGGCGGCTGGCGCGGAATCGCGGAAGTTCCGGCGGGCAACATCCGGTTGCGTGAGGAGTGGCGTTCGTGCGACGCCCGCTACCGCTTTGCATCGACGGGCTCGCCCGTGAAGGCGTCGTTCGAACCGGCGGGTTGCATCTGCGGCACGATCATGATCGGCCGCGCGAGTCCGGTCGACTGTTCGCTGTTCAAGACGAAGTGCACGCCGCAGGATCCGGTCGGCGCGTGCATGGTTTCGAGCGAGGGCACCTGCCGGATTTGGCACGAGTACGGCGGGCTGCCGGTACTGCAGGCCGCGCGATGAACGTGACGTTGGCGCACGGTGCCGGCGGGCGTTCGATGCGCCGGCTGGTCACGGATGTCTTCGCGAGCGCATTCGACCCCTCACCGCATGCGGAAATCGGACTGGCCGCTCTCGACGACGGTGCCGTGCTGCGCGTCGGCGAGCACCATTTGGTCGTGACGACCGACGCGCACGTGGTCTCGCCGGCATTTTTCCCGGGCGGCGACATCGGGCGGCTGGCAATCTGCGGGACGGTGAACGATCTCGCCGTAATGGGCGCGACGGCACCGCTCGGCATCACCTCGGCCATCGTGATCGAAGAGGGATACCCGCTCGTGGACCTCGAGCGGATTCGTACGTCGATGCTGCAAGCGTGCCGCGAAGCGCACACGACGGTCGTTGCGGGCGACACCAAAGTTATGGGACGCGGAGAAGTCGACGGCATCGTCATCACGACGACCGGCTTCGGTCTCGCGCAACGGGCAATCACCGATTGCGGTCTGCGCCCCGGAGACGTCATCATCGTCACGGGCTTCGTTGCCGACCACGGCCTCGCCGTGATGGCGCAGCGCCACAAGCTCGCGTTCGAAACCCCGCCGCATTCCGACGTCGCGCCGATCAACCATCTGATCGCGCGGGTCTTGCACGTTGCGGGCGACGAGGTCACGGCCATGAAGGACCCGACGCGCGGCGGCGTGGCGAGCGCGTTGCACGAGATGGCGGAAAAGAGCAACGTCGGCATCGTGCTCGACGAGCCGGCGGTGCCGGTCACGCCCGCCGCGCGCGCGGTCTCCGAATTACTGGGAATCGATCCGCTCTACGTCGCCAATGAAGGCAAGGCGCTCATCGGCGTAGCGCCCGAAGCCGCACGGCGCGTCATCGAGGCACTGCGCGAAATGCATCAAGGGCGCGACGCTGCGATCATCGGGCGCTGCGTCGACGAGCATCGCGGGATGATCGTCGTCGAGACGGGCTTCGGCCGCCGTCTGCTCGCCGAACCGGAAGGCGAACTGCTTCCGCGCATCTGCTAGGAATGACTGAGATGGACGGTGAGCCGAAGCATCGCCGGCGAAATCGGCGCCGAACGCAGGCGCAGGTCGACGCCTTTCAGGCCGCGGTGGTCGGAGTCAATGACGGTCTGGTATCCACGCTGGCGCTCGTGCTCGGCGTCGCGGGTGCCGGCAGCGGGTCTGCGACCGTGCGGCTCGCGGGTCTCGCGAGTCTGGTCGCGGGTGCATGTTCGCTTGCGGTCAGCCAATATATCGCCGGGCAAACGCGGGCAGAGCGCCGGCACCGCCTGGCAATGGAGCTCCGCGGCGTCGATCGGCTCGATGCCAAGGCGCGGGCGCAGATATTGGAGCGGGAACTCGTCGAGCGCGGCATCGGCACCGCCAACGCACGCACGATCGGCGCGGCGCTCGTCGACGATGTCGCCCGTTCTTCGACCGTCCTGGGTCTTTTGCGATATGGCTTGAACCCTCGCGATCGCAGTTCGCCCATCCGATCGGCCGTGTCGACCTTGCTGATGTCGGCGGTGGGCGCGCTCGTCCCGATCGTGCCCTGGTTCTTCACCGGCGGTATCTCCGCAAGCGCACTTTCCTTAGCCGGCGCCGGTACTGCAGCGACGATCATCGGCGGCGTCCTCGGCCGTATGACCGACGGCAATTGGTTCCGCGCGGCCCTGCGGCAATGCGCGCTCGTCGTGTTGACCGCCGGCGTTACCTATGAGGTCGGCCGCCTCTTTCACGCGCTCAGCGGTTCGCCGCCGTAATCTGCCTTCTTCACGAATTCTTCGTGACGCCTTCGTCATCGCGATCCATAGTGGTTGCGTAAGACCGTGTGCCGGTGATGCTATTGGGGAGGCGATCGTGGGACAGACAAAGCTGGATGCCGTGGACTGTGCGCGTGCAATCGTGCAGGGTTGCTTGGCTCGCGAACTCGGCGAGTCTGGCCCTGCGCGAGAAGCGCCGTGGAGCCCGCGCAGCGTCGCCTTAGTGATCGTCGCCCTGTTCCCGTCCGTTGCACTCGCCACGTGGCTCCTGACGCGATGACTTCGTTAGCTGCGCCGGATCGGCCGGTACCGGAGACGGAAGCGTCCGGCGAACAACGCTCCGCACCGGTCGGCGCGCCGGCGCCCGTTCCGGCGCGCCGCAAGAACGCACGGTGGGCGATCCTGTTTCTGGCTGCCGCGATCGTCGCGGTCGTCGCGGTCGTCGCTGCCGCAGCAGTGGTGTCATTCCTTCGACCAGCCGCCGGCATTGAGGCGTCGGGAACGATCGAAGCCATCGAGAGCGATGTCGCCTCCAAGGTTCAAGGGCGGCTGCTGCAGTTGCGCGTGCGCGACGGCGATATCGTGAAGAAGGGTCAGGTTCTGGCGGTACTGGAACGGCGCGATCCGGCCTTGAGCGTCGATCAGGCCCGAGCCAACGTTGCCGCCGCGACGGCCCAAGTCGCCGCGGCGCAGGCAGCGTACGAAGTGCAGCAGACGACGTATGCGACGACGCTCGCACAGGCCTCGGCCGGCGTTTCCATCGCGGGCTCGAATGTCGGTCAAGCCGGTGAGAATCTCGACATCGAGACGAATGCGGCATCGATCGCCGTCGATCAGGCCCAAGCGCAGATCGCGGCAGCGCAGTCGGCGTACGATCATGCGAGCATCGACCGCGATCGAGCTAGCCGCCTCGTCGCTACCGGCGATCTTGCGCGCCAAGCGCTCAACGACGCGCAGAACGCCTATGCGAGCGCCGCCGCGCAGTTGCAAGCGGCCAAGGACGCGTTGGCACTCGCCCAGGTCGATCGGCGCAATATCCAAATCCGCCGCTTGGGCGTGCTCTCTTCGCGTTCGCAACATCGGCAGTCGCTTGCGGTGCTCGCGTCGGCGCAAGGTGAACGCGCGCTCGTCGATCAGCGGCAGGCGCAAGTCCTGGCGGCGCAAGGACAATTGGCGCAGGCGCGAGCGGCGCTCGCGCTCGCAGCGGATCAGGTTCGCGAGACACAACTCGTCGCGCCATTCGACGCCTATGTCATCTCGCATAACTTCGAAGTCGGCGATCTGGTCCAACCGGATTCAGCGGTCCTGACGGTCGGGGACCTCGCGCACCCCTACGTCGATGTCTATGTGAGCGAAACGGATCTGCCTCATATCAAGGCCGGCATGCGCGTCGGCGTAACGATCGACGGCATGCCCGGCCGGACATTCACCGGAACGGTAACCGAGATCAGCAACACGGCTGAGTTCACACCCGAAAACGTGCAGACGAAACAAGAACGGATCGAGTACTTGGTATTCCGCGTCAAGATCCAGTTCGCGGATACGACCGGAACGCTCAAACCCGGCCTTCCCGCCGACGCCGTTATTCGCGTCTGATCGTGGCAACCGCGATCGAGATCTCCGGCGTAACCCGGCGCTTCGGAGATACCGTCGCCGTCGATCGGCTCTCGCTCGAGGTTGCGGCCGGAGAGATCTTCGCACTCGTCGGCCCCGACGGTGCCGGGAAGACGACGTTGATCCGGCTGATCTGCGGCGCGCTCTCGCCGGATGCGGGGGAATTGTACGTCGACGGCGTGGATGCCGTGCGGCAAACCGCGCGCGTGCAAGCCATGATCGGCTATATGCCGCAGCGGTTCAGCCTTTATCCCGATCTTTCAGTCATGGAGAATCTGCGCTTTTACGGGGACATTTTCGGCGTGCCGAGAGCGGAATTCGGGACGCGGGCGCAGTCGCTTCTCGATGAATTTGCGCTCGCGCCGTTCGGCGGGCGGCTCGCGGATGAACTCTCCGGCGGCATGAAGCAGAAATTAGCGCTGGCCTGCACGCTCATTCACAGCCCCACCACGATCCTGCTCGACGAACCGACGGCGGGAGTGGATCCGGTTTCCCGTCGCGAGTTCTGGCGCATACTTTACGGCATCAATCGCTCCGGGACGACGATCTTCGTCAGCACGCCCTATATGGATGAAGCCGAACGGGCCGACCGCGTTGCGTTCATCATTCGCGGCACGATCGTGAGCTGCGGCACGCCGCAAGATCTGAAGGATCACTTGCGGGGGGACGTCATCGAGATCGTGTGCCCCCAGCGCGCCCAGGCGCGCCGCGCACTGCGCGATGAACCGCTCGTGCGGAGCATCGAGATCTTTGGGGAAACGTTGCACGCGCTCGTCGACTCGGCCCGAGATGCGATGCCGCCGATCCAGCGCCGGCTCGATGCCGCGCAACTCGGCGGTGCACGCCTTCGTGAGATCCCGCCGTCACTCGAAGATGCGTTCGTCGCGCGGTTGACGTCGTGAACGATGCGTTGACGGTCCGCGCGGAGGCGCTTACTCGCCGGTTCGGAGATTTCGTAGCGGTGGACGCGATCTCGTTCGAGATCAATGCGGGCGAGATTTGGGGGTTTCTCGGGCCGAACGGTTCGGGAAAATCGACGACCATCCGGATGCTCTGCGGAGTGCTGGAGCCGACGGCGGGCCGGGCACAGGTGCTCGGCTACGACGTCGCCCGCGACCCGGAGGCCGTCAAGTTGAGAATCGGCTACATGTCGCAGGGGTCGAGTCTCTGGAACGATCTGACCGTCGAGGAACACCTGCGCTTTTACGCGGGAGTCTTCGGTCTCTACGGCGCGGCCGGGCGTGCTGCCGTCGAAGAATGGATCGTGCGCATCGGTCTGAGCGAACGGCGCACGCAACTTGCCGGATCGCTGCCGGGCGGCTTTCGCAAGCGGCTCGCACTCGCATGCGCGCTGCTGCATCGGCCCCAGATGCTCTTCCTCGACGAACCGACCGCCGGCGTCGATCCGGTATCGCGCCGGGAATTTTGGGATTTGATCGTCGGTCTGGCCGACGACGGCGTTACCGTGATGGTGACGACGCATTACTTGGACGAAGCGGAACACTGTCACCAGCTGGCCTTCATCTACGGGGGGCGCATCATAGCGCGCGGATCGCCGGAGGATCTCAAGCACGCGCCGGGGTCGGGCATCACCGTGGAGATCGTCTCGAAGGAGAACGCCCTGCTGCTCGATGCGGTCGAGGACCTCCCGTACGTGCGCAGCGCTTCTCTTTATGGATCCTCCCTGCATATCACGGTGAAGGACGAGGCGGATTTGCGCGTATTGCGCACCTTCCTCGATGGACGCGGCGTGCAATTGCCTGAACTCACCACGATCGTTCCATCGCTGGAAGACGTGTTTTCCGGTCTCGTCAAGACGGCCGGCGCCTCGGAGCAGGTCGCGCGATGAACCTGCGCCGCATGTGGACGATCGCCGTGAAGGAATACGTGCAATTCTTTCGCGATCGGCGCACCGTCGTGGCCACCATCTTGATGCCGCTGATCCAGGTCATCCTTTACGGCTATCTCTCGAGCGACGTGCGCTATCAGCCGACGGTGGTATGGGATCTCTCGCAGACGACCGAGAGCCGGCAATTGTTGCTCGCGTTCACGAACTCACAGTATTTCTCGATTACCTTTCGCGCCCGAAGCATGCACGATGTCGTGAGCCGGATCGAAGGCGGTCAGGCGCTGGCGGGAATCGTCATTCCGCCCGACTACGCCAAGCTGTTGCACCGGAAAGAGTCGCCTGAAGTCATGGTCGCCGTGGATGCATCGGATGCAACGGCGGCGCGTACGAGCCTCTCGGTCGCGCAAGCGATCGGCAGCAGCGTGAGCGGCGGCCTGGTGGTCAAGCAGCTCCGGATGAACGGCGTGCCGATTCCAAAAATCGGCGTCGACGTCCGCACCCGGGCCTGGTACAATCCGGCGCTGCGTCAGGAAGTCTTCATCGTGCCCGGCGTGCTGGCGCTGGTCATGCAATTCACGATGACGTTTTTGAGCATGAGCACGATCGTGCGCGAGCGCGAGCTCGGGACGTTGGAGCAACTCGTCGTCAGTCCGATTCAGCCGTGGGAACTGATGCTGGGCAAGATGATCCCGCTCATCACGATCGGCTACGTCAACGTCACGGCCATCTTGCTGCTGGCGGTCTTCTGGTTCGGCGTGCCGGTCGCCGGAAGCCTCGGCCTGCTCTATCTCACCGTGTTCATTTTCTTCTTCACGACCCTCGGCATGGGGACGCTGGTCTCGACGATCGCCAAGACCTACATCCAAGCCGTGCAGCTCATCCAGTTCTTTCTCATGCCGAGCATGCTGCTTTCGGGGTTCATCTTTCCGGTCGCGGCGATGCCGCCGGCACTGCAATGGATCTCGTATTTGGTTCCGTTGACGTATTTTCTGACCATCGTGCGCGGCATCATCATCAAGGGCGTCGGCATCGAATACCTTTGGCCGCAGATCGCCCTGCTGACCCTCCTCGGGCTGGCGGTTTTCACGACGGCCGTGCTGCGTTTCCGTAAGCGGATCGACTGAGAACGCATCCCGGAAAAGTGAAAGCAGCCTTCATCGCGCCTTCGTAAAGCGCGCACAGAATGAACGCATCACACGTACGAGAGAAGGGACCAAGTCAATGTCAAAAACGGATGCTCAACTTCAAACCGACGTGATCGATGAACTCGCGTTCGATCCGCAGGTAGACGCCTCAACGATCGGCGTTACGGCTAAGGGCGGCGTTATCACGCTCACCGGAACCGTGCGTAACTTTCCGGAGAAATATGCCGCCGAACATGCCGCCAAGCGCGTCGGCGGCGTTCGGGGCATCGCCGAAGAGTTGCTGGTCGAGATTCCAAGCGCGTTCCATCGTAGCGACGCCGACATCGCGCGCGCCGCAGTCGCCGCACTCGATTTGGACATCACCGTGCCCAAGAACAAGGTGACGGCGAAGGTCGAAAATGGTTGGCTGACGCTCGATGGAACGCTCGATTGGCACTACCAACGTGAAGCGGCGATGAAGGCCGTGGCCCACCTCATCGGCCTCAAGGGTGTTGCGAACGCCATTACGGTCAAGCCGATGGCTTCGTCGTTCGACGTGAGGGTGAAGATTCGCCAGGCGTTCGAACGCAACGCCGGGATCGACGCGAACAAAGTTCAAGTGGCTCTCAACGGCGATATCGTGACGCTGACGGGCAACGTCCGGTCCTGGAGCGAGCGCGACGAGGCGACGTATGCCGCAGCGTCCGTTCCAGGTGTGTCGGTCGTCCATAACTACACGCACGTCGCCTAAGATTCGATGCCGAGGTGCAACGGGAGGCTGCGCAAGCGCCGGCCGGTTGCGGCGAAGATCGCGTTGGCCACGGCTGGTGCGATCGGCGGGACGCCGCATTCTCCGGCTCCGCTCGGAGCTTCCCGGCTCGGTACGATGTGAACCTCGACAACGGGCATGTCGGCGATCGTCAGCAACGGGAAATCTCGAAAGCCGGTTTGCACGACGTGGCCGTGCTCCAGTGTGATCGAGGATTTGAGCGCGGCGGTGAGACCGAAAACGACGGCACCCTCGATTTGAGCGGCGACCGTGTCGGGGTTCACTGCGAAACCGCAATCGACCGCGCAGACCACGCGATGTACTTTGACGACGTCGTCTGCGAGAACGGAAACCTCGGCGATCTCCGCAACCCATCCACCGTGTGCGTCGTAGACGGCCACGCCGCGGGACCGTCCGGCAATCGGCGTTCCCCAATCTGCCTTGTGCGCAGCGAGTTCAAGCACTGCCGAATGACGGGGTGACGCTTGGAGCAGTCCGAGGCGGAAGGCGACCGGGTCGGCGTTTGCCGCGTGGGCAAGTTCGTCGATGAAGCCCTCGATGGCAAAGGCGTTTTGCGATGCGCCGACGGACCGCCAGTAGCCGGTGGGGACGCCGGGATCCTCCTCGACGCACTCGATCCGGATATTCGGAACAGCGTAGGGGATCGAAATCCCGTCGAAGGCCAGCTTCGGTCCGGCGATGCGGCCGAACAAACCGATCGGATTGCCTGCTGCATCGAGCTGTGCGCGGAAGATCGTCCGGCTTACCGGGCGGTACCGGTCGTGCTCGACGTCGTCCGAACGCGCCCACACGAGTTGAATCGGCGTATCGGTTCGCCGCGCGATTTGCACCGCTTGCGTCACGACGTCGGGAACCGAACGTCGTCCGAAGCCGCCACCGAGGAACGTCGTGTGGACGGCGACGGCTTCGAGCGGCAGGCCGGCAGCCTGGGCCGCGGCCGCGCGCGCGAGCGTTTGCCCTTGCGTGGGGAGCCAAACGTCGGCAGTCGTCGCGCCGACGCGTACGGTGCAGTTGATCGGCTCGATCGGTGCGTGCGCGACGTACGGTGTCGCGTAGTGGGCTTCGAGACTCGATGCGCCGCCGGCGACCGCGTCATCGTCCCGACCGGCAGCGTAGGTGACCTGCCCTTGCCGTTGGAGCGCCGTTTGGAGGCTGGCTTCAATCTGTATGCTGGAGATGTCGTCGTTGCCGCGCGTCCAGGTAACGCGCAGCGCTTCGCGTCCGCAAAAGGCGGACCAGAGATCGTCGGCGACGATCGCAACACCGTCGCGAATTTCGAAGACGTCGCGCACGCCGGCGATCGCTTTTGCCGCCGTGGCGTCGATGGACGCCGGTACCGCGCCGAGCACCGGCGGCATGAGCATCGTCGCTGCCAACATTCCGGGCAGGGCGACATCCATACCGAAAATGCTGCGGCCGGCAAGATGTGACGGAATCTCGAGCCGGGCCGCCGGCTTACCCAGAATGTGCAGCTCGTCGAAGCCGCGCAAAGGCGGCGAGGGGACCGGCGCCAGAGCGGAGGCGGAAGCCGCCAGTTCGCCATATCCCGCGTTCCGGTTGCCGGTCTCACAGATAACCGTCGACGCTTCGGTGCGGCACTCTTCGGGCCGAACGCCCCAGCGTTCGGCAGCGGCAGCGATCAACCGGATCCGTGCGTCGGCGCCGGCGCTTCGCAAACGAAGCCATGCGTTGTGAACGCTCATGCTGCCGACCGTGATCTGCATTCCGATGACCGGGTTGTCGTAGACGTGATCGACCGGAGCGAATTGCGTGCGAATGCGTGCGAGCGGGACGTCGAGTTCTTCCGCAACGAGCATCGCGAGCGAGGTGTTCACGCCCTGGCCCATTTCGGAGCGGTCGATCGTGACGATGACGGTTCCGTCCGCGGCGATCGTCACCCACGGATTAAAGCGATATTGCGTTCCCTGCGGCTCCGCCGGGGGCGGTGGCAGCGGGGTGGCGGGAAACGGAGCGTCGTTCCAGCGCTGCTCTGCGGCGCGGTGAACGGCGTTCCGGACGCGTTGATAGGAGCCGCAACGGCAGAGTACGTGCGAGAGCGCAGCATCAATGTCCGCGTCACTCGGTTTCGCGTTGGCCTCGAGCAGCGCTGCGGTCGCCATGATCATGCCCGGCTGGCAGTAACCGCACTGCGGTACTTGCTCGGCGAGCCACGCGCGGAAGATCGGGTGATCGGGCTGTTGCGCCAGACCCTCGATCGTAACGATGTCTTTGCCGGCTGCCTCGGCGACGGTGACGACGCACGATTTGGCCGCGTGGCCGCCGATTTCCACCGTACAAGCGCCGCAGCCGCCATGACCGCAGCCGAACTTCGTCCCGTCGAGACCGAGGCGATCCCGTAGGTACCACAGCAATGGCCGCTCCGCATCCGAGGCGGCGACGTCGCGAGCGGCACCGTTGACGTTTAGGGAAATCGTGGTAGCCCGCATGACGTTATGATGCCGAGGTCGAGTTGAAGTTTCGATGAAGAAGTTGGGCGGGTCGCGCATCACCAAAAGCGCGATCGGCGACACGAAAGCTTTTTCCAGATCGTCCGCCAAGCTGCTTGCGCTGCGGCCGCGGCAGCGCTTTCGCGTTCGACGATCTCGTCGACGACGGCCGCGTCTACTCCGGTCAGCGCTCGCAGTGCCGCCTGGTCGAGGGCGGCATCGTGGACGTTCCCGAGCTGTTCTTGAAGCTGCGCGATGTGGTGAACGAAGCGAACGAAGCGATCTCGCCGGCTCTCCGGGACGAACGGACCGATCGCCTCAGCCGCATATCGGCATGCTTTCGCGCGGATGCGGATCCGGTGCAGCCGCGTACCATCGGTTTCGTGGCGAGCGCGGCGAACGGCCGCTTTCAACCTCTTCCACGTCGGACGCATGACACGAGCGACGAACTTGCGTGCTCGTACGCGGTCGTTGCGGGCCGTCAGGCACGCTCCGTCAACGTCCTGTGCGGCAGCGATGAGCGTTTGCAGCAGGTTGATGTACCAGAACGCGCTTAGTTGGAGGCGCAACGCATCGTCGGCCGTTGCGCGAGCGCCGCGAAGGCGCTCGAGCATGGACGCGACGGCGGCAACATGTTCGGCGGGCAAGCGACTTGCGATTGCCCCTACGCGGGCGGTGAGAACGTCTGCGTCGCGCACCGCGCCGAGGAGACTGGCGAGGCGCTTGAGGCAGGCGCGAACCTCCGCTGCCCACGTTGGTTCGAGTAGCGGACGAAATAGGCGAAGATCGGAGCGCAGTTTGCGCGTTGCGACCCGCGCCGCGTGCACCGATTCGGCATCATCCCGCACCCGTAAGTGGGGATCAGCGCGTACGAGCGCCTCGACCGGGGGGGCGATCGCGGCACGAAAGACCACGGATTGCCGCGGCCGCTTCACCGCCAGCGATCGGCTCATGGAGGTATGAAACCCGGCCGGCTTGAATGTTCCGTGAAGGATCGTACGCGGAGCCGCTCATGCCGCCTTCACAATGCCGGTCCAGTATGCGAGACATGAGCAACGTATTCTCGCGCATTCTCGTCGGCGTCGACGACTCCGACGTCTCTAGCGAAGCCGTGGCATTTGCCACTCGGCTTGCCGCCGAACACGGCGGCCGGCTCATCATCTGCAATTCCGTGAATTGGCTCCCGGTCGTAACGCAGATTGCTTCGTCAGGCGCGATCATCGATCCGACCCCGGCCGTCGACGATCTGAAGGCCGAGGGTGAAGCCTTGCTGGATCGAGCCATGGAAATAGCGGAACGCGGCGGGGTGATCGCGCAGCGGGTAGCGCTGGAAGGCGAGCCCGCGCTCAATCTTCTCGAACAAGCCGCCGAGCGGAAGTGCAGCCTCATCGTCATGGGCACGCATGGCCGTCAAGGAGCAGAGCGTCTGTTCGCCGGCAGTACGACGGAAGCGGTGCTGCGCGGAAGCGCGATTCCCGTGTTGACCGTTCGCGCCGGCACGACAATTGCGGCGCCGGGCAAACGCTGCTTCGAGACCATCGTTGCCGGAGTCGACGAATCTGAGCCGAGCAACGCCGCCATTCACACGATCTTGGATCTCCCGGCCGAGGACCGCCGGCACGTCATCTTCTATAGCGTTGCGGGCGCGCGCGAGGACGAAGCGGATCAAGCGCACCGTGTCGTCGGCAAGGCAGTCGGCTTGGCAAATGCGCGCGGCATTTCCGCGAAAGGCCGCGTCATCGCGGGCCATCCGGACGAAGCCCTGATCGCTTCCGCGCAGCAACAAGGTGCAGATCTCATCGTTCTGGGCAGCCACGGGCGGCACGGACTCCATCGGCTCTTCCTCGGTAGCGTCGCCGAGGGCGTCGTGCGCAAATCGCCGCTTCCGGTGCTTGTCGTACGCACGCGCGAAGATGTCCCCGTGCCCGAACGCATCCCAGCCGGCGCACGCACGGCAGTACCCGAACCGTCCCACGCCTGAGCCCAGCGAAAGGATCTCCGATGAACCACCTCATCGTCGTTGCCCATCCGGCAATCGAGAGTTTTACCATGGCGCTGTCGCGCGCGTATGCGGGCGAACTGGAAGCGCTCGGTCACACCCAGCGCACACGCGATCTCTACCGGATGGGATTCGATCCGGTTTTGGCCGCGCACGAGATCCTGCCGGTAAGTACCGCTCACCCCGCAAGCGCCGACGTCGTTGCGGCGCAGGACGAGATTCGGTGGGCCGATGCTTTGACCGTCATCTATCCGCTTTGGTGGTTGTCGATGCCGGCGATGATGAAGGGCTATGTCGACCGGGTGTTCGCCCGCGGTTTTGCCTACGAATCCGTGAACGGGAGCGTGCACGGTCTTCTGTCGGGTAAAGCGGCCGTATCGATCACCGTATCGGGAGCCCCGTTGCCGATGCTGGTAAAAAGCGGCGATTGGGCGGCCGTGCAGGCCCTGCAAGACACGCATATCCTCCGCGCTGCCGGGTTCAAATTTCTCGAGCACCTTCATTTCGATGAGGTCGCGCCGCAGCTCTCAGCGGAGATTGGCGATCAGCATCTGACGCAAGTTCGCGCTTGCGCGCGCAGACATTTCGGCGAAAGCGCTACCGGCGGCCGCCTCGCGTCGTAGCGTATGGCGCGCATGCGGGCAATGACGCTCGAATATCCCTCGCGGATCGAAACGAACCCGCTGCGCGAGGTCGACGCGGAGGTGCCCGTTCCCGGCGATCGAGAGATCTTGGTACGGGTGAAGGCGTGCGGGGTATGCCGAACCGATCTGCACGTATGTGAAGGTGACCTCGAAGCAAAACATGCGGGGATCATCCCCGGACACGAGGTCGTCGGCGTCGTCGAACAGTTGGGACCGGGATGCGGCCGCTTCGCCGTCGGGACGCGGGTCGGCATTGCATGGCTCCGTGAAACGTGCGGGATCTGCACCTACTGCCGGCGCGGCCGGGAGAACCTTTGCCCCAACGCGCGCTTTACCGGTTGGGATCATGACGGCGGTTACGCCGAATTTGCGACCGTACGCGAAGACTTCGCGTACGCAATTCCGGAGGGGATCGACGACGAACACGCGGCGCCGTTACTCTGCGCGGGAATCATCGGGTACCGCGCCATCAAACGCGCCGACGTCAAACCCGGAGCGACCGTCGGTCTTTATGGTTTCGGCGGCTCCGCTCACCTCGCGCTGCAGGTGCTCAAGCACTGGGGTTGCCGCGTCTTCGTGATGAGTCGCGGCGGCATCCACCAGCAGCTGGCAGAGGAACTCGGTGCGGACTGGATCGGGAACGCGGCGGATGTCCCGCCGGCTCCGCTAGACGCCGCGATCCTTTTCGCACCTGCGGGAGATCTCGTGCCGGCCGCGATGACGGCGCTCGATCGCGGCGGAATTCTTGCCATCGCCGGCATCTATCTCAGCCGCATCGCGCAGCTCGACTACGAGCGCGATCTGTTTAACGAAAAAGAAATGCGCAGCGTGACGGCCAACACGCGTGCCGACGGCGAGGAGTTCCTGCGCATTGCCGGCGAGATTCCGGTCAAGACCTACACCGTCGGGATGCAACTCGCCGAGGCGAACCGTGCGCTGAACATGCTCAAGCACGACGAGTTGCGCGGCGCTGCGGTGTTGCACGTCGCGTGACGGCTACTCGAAGAAGTACCCGTGAAGCGCACCTTCACAAGGCGTTCTTTTCTTGTCCGTAACGTCAGCGATGTAATGATGATCGACACGGTCGAAGCCTTCAAGGTTCTCAAGCACTACGGCATACACACCGTCCGCGGTAAGACCGGCCACCAGGCCGGCACCGATGTTGCGATCGCCGGCCGTACGGATCCGGACGGTAAACGATTCATCGACGCGTGCAGCGCGACGCACGGTGCCGAGCGAATGATCCCACTGGATGCTGCCGGAGCCGAGTTTCTTGCGACAAACTTTCAAGCTCACCATCATCACGGCACGAGCGAGGCGGCGCGCCGGATGCTCGAACACCTCCTGCTGCGAGTCTCGGCGCTATTCGAGCATTCGGGCATCTCGGAATTTTTTCTCACGGTGCGCCTGTACGAGAGCTCATACACGGTCGTCGATGCTTCGATGAAAGCACCGCGAGCGCTCCACCTGAAGGAGCGCCTCGATGCACACGCGCACGACCGGAAATCTACCGGCTATCATTCTGCCGGCCGCGAGTAAATCGAACTGCCCAAGGAAGATGTTGCTGTGACCGCACCTTTTCGCCGTATCCTCGTCGCATACGACGGGTCCGAGCCGGCCAGCCGCGCTCTCGCATTTGGCATTGCACTCTCGCGCGCGGGTTCGCCGCTCGATGTCGTGCATTTCGTCGACGAGATGGCTGCAGTCGCGGGCTCGGCCACGGCCCTCGGCGTCGTGGATCCGGCCCCGGCGATCGAGATGCTCGACCGGCAAGGCCACGCGCTCTTGAATGCGGCGGCCGCACGCTGTCGGGAAGCGAATGTCGAAGCGACGACCGCGCTCTTTAACGAGCGGCCGATTTTTGGAATTGCGGCTGCGGCCGAGAAGAATGGCGACGATCTCGTCGTGCTCGGAACGCACGCGCGCACCGGGTTGCCGCGAGCGTTTCTCGGGAGCACGACCGAGGGCGTCCTCCGGACGTCGACGGTTCCGGTCCTCACCGTCACCGGCGCGATGACGCCCCCGGCGGGATCGGCTTTCCGCAAGCTGCTGGTTGCGGTCGACGAATCCGATCCGGCCGACGCGGCCGCCGCTTGGGCGGCGCGCCTATCGAGAGCCACCGGGGCGGCGTGCGTTCTGTGCAGCGTCGTCGATACGCGCGATCTCTACGACAAGGCCGCAACCTACGGCTACGACCCGACGGAACTCGCCGATCAGATGCGGAAGCAAGGCCGCGATGTGATCGATCGGACGCGCGAACGCGCTGGGTTTTCCGCCGATACCACCAGCGTTGCCATCGGTGAAGACGAACCGGCCCGCGGCATCATTACCGAAGCCGAACGGAGCCGAGCGGAAGCCATCGTGATCGGCAGCCACGGGCGCCGCGGCTTACAGCGTTTCTTCCTCGGCAGCGTTGCCGAGTACGTCGTCCGCCATAGCCCGGTCCCGGTGTTCGTGCTTCGCCAGTAGGAATGACGATAACGACGCAGAGCCTCGTCGTGCTGCTCGGGATGGCGCTGTTCTTCGGGCTGGCCTTTGAGAATTTTTTTGCCCAGCGCATTCCGAATCGGCCGGGCGGCATCCGAACGTTTCCGATGCTCGCTCTGGCCGGCGCGGGATGTTTCGTCTTGGAACCGCGCAGCGGCCTCGTTTTTGCGGCCGGGTTGGCGGTCGTCGGGTTGTGGCTCTTCACCTACTATCGCTCCGCCGCTACCGACGAACAGCGCGATTTCATCGTGCCCGTCTGCAATCTGCTGGCGTACCTCATCGGCGCCCTCGCGGTAACGCAAGCGCCGTGGATCGTCGTCGCCGTGACGGTCGCGGCGACGCTGCTGTTAGCCGGCCGGACGCGGCTTCACGCGATCGCGCAAACCATGCCGATGGCGGAGGTCTTTACGGCCGGGCAGTTCCTCTTACTCGTCGGCGTCGCGCTGCCGCTGCTGCCGGACGTCCCGTTTGCCGGCTTGCCCGAACTCACGCCGCATCGCGTCTTGCTCGCCGTCGTGGCGGTCTCGACGTTGTCGTACTGCAGTTACTTGTTGACGCAGTACGTTCGCCCGAAGGGCGCGACGTTGCTTGCGGCGATTCTGGGCGGATTGTACTCGTCCACCGCGACGACGGTCGTCCTCGCGCGGCGCAGCCGCGACGCCGAGGCGAACGCCGGCGTATCCGTCGGAATCGTCTTAGCGACGGCGTTCATGTATCTTCGGTTGCTGGTAATCGTAGCGCTTTTCGACTCGGGCGTGGCGCGTGTACTCGCGGTCCCGCTGGCCGGCCTCTTCGCAGCGGGTGTCGTCGCGGCGGCAATCGTCTACACATGCAGTGGTGGCCGGCATGCGGCGAGCGTTGCGCTCGATGCGCCGTCCAATCCGCTGCAACTGGGCATCGCTCTGATCTTCGCGGGGCTGTTCGTTGCGATCACGTTGGCAACGAACGTCGCGCGAGCCCACTTCGGCCGTTTCGGCGTCGACGCGTTGGCGGCGATCGTGGGCTTTACGGATATCGACCCATTCGTCTTGAGCATCGTGCAGGGAAACATCCCCGTGCGTCTCGAGATCGCGCAAGCCATTCTGATCGCCGCGTCCTCGAACAACGTTTTGAAGGCGATCTATGCGTTCGCTTTCGGACGCCGGCGCGAGATGGTTCAGCCCATTCTCGCGCTTCTGGGTTTGGCGGTGTGCAGCATCGGCGCAGCGTGGTTGATGGGGCGTTGAGCGCGTAAGGCGCGCACGCTGCGATCCGTGACTCCGGCTTGCCGGCCGCGAATCGTCAACTCTGCGGCCATACGTTGGAGTACGGAGCGCCCCATGGCTTCAGCGCTCGCCCGGGCCAATGCCTCGTCTTGCAGTTCGGCTCGATCGTGGACTTCTACCATGCCGTCCAGCACGAGTGCCTGCGTACGGCGGCCGCATTTGATCACGGATAACGAGCCGATGAACGAGGATCCACCGCGGGCGGCAGGCTCCCACGTCACGACGCATTCGAGGCCCGAGGGGCGGTCGTGCCGGCCGACCATGCGGACGAGGCACTCGCCGGGCAGATCGATAGCGCTGACCGAGCCGCACTCCGTATCCGCGAGTAGCCGCTTCAGCGCGAGACCGGCATCGTGCGCGCTAAGCGCGAGGGGCTGAGCGAGGCGAAAGGTGACCACGTTGCTCAGCATAGCGATGCGGTGCGAGAACCGTGCGAAGACCGCGAGAAGTTGGCGCTGCCGCAGCCTTCACTCGGCCTTCACGACCGAACCCTAACGTCGCCCCCAGAATGCATTTCTTGTACTCCGGCGGTGAATCCGCGGGAAGCGTCAACTGATGTTCGCGTTCGGCGGAATCTTGCGCCAGTTCCGCGGCGGCGTGCCGGGCGCGCCGGTGTCTGCCGGCGTTCCCGTCGACCGGCGGGCCGAACTAGAGGCCGAACTCGCACCGGTTCTTGCGCGGCTCGAGCAGCCGCAGCGCGAGGCGGATGCGATCGTCGCCGCAGCGCGAGCGGAGGTGGACCGGCGAGGGGCCCTTGCGACCGAAGCGGCCGCACAACTCATCGCTCACGCGCGCGCATCCGCGGTTGCAGAGCAGAGCCGCGCGGTGGCCGAGCATGTCGCGGAGGCCGAAGCCCAGCGCGATGCGCTCCTCAACGCGGCCGCGGCCGAAGCGGAGCGGATCGATCGGGCGTCGGAGCAGCGTGTTCCCTCGCTCGTGACTGAGCTCGCGGCGCGGTTGCTGGATCGTCCGCGATGACCGGTGACTGGGTTGCCGTCGCGGTCCGCGGTCGCGGGCTTGCGGGACGGCGGCTCGGTCATGCAGGCAGTTCCCGGATTGCGAACGCGCCCTCGCTGGCGCTCGCCGTGGCCGATCTCTCGCGTACCGCGTACGGCCGCGATGTTCGCGCCGGCATGGATTTGCGGTCGGCGCAGCACGCCGTTTACGTCACCTTGGCGTGGCATTTGCGCATTCTCGCGGGCTGGGCTCCGGTTCACGGCGCCGACCGCGTGCGACGTCTCGCGGCCGGCTTCGAAATCGCCAACATCATCGGAGGGCTCGCGCGTATCGCGGGGCGTCCTTCGGAGCCCCCATATGCGCTGGGTGCGCTGGCTGTCGGTTGGGCGACGATCGCTCCGGCACGCACGCCGGCGGCAGTACGTAAGGCGCTCGCGTCATCGGCATGGGGAGATCCCGGCAGCGACGATCTCGCCGCGATCCGCACGGTGCTCGACGCAGCGTGGGCACGCCGGGTAAGCGATCGCGTTCCCGAAGCGCAGGCGTGGGCGTCGGCGTTCGCGGCGCTACTCGTCGCGCGCGCACTCGCCGCCGGCGTCTCCCTTGCGAACGCCGATGTTGCCCGGCGCCACATCGGCGCGGTGCTTGGTTTACGCTGGGAACGCGCCGCGACGCTCGGCGACTTGGCGGGTCTCGTTCCACGAGCGGCGGCGTGGGTGCTCGAAGGCGTGACCGGCCCCGATGATCTGTGGCGCGCCGAAGCTCGCTGGTGGAACCGGTTGGAGGCCGACGGTTTGCGTCTTTGTGCGACGCCTCGCCCCGAACCCGGAATCGTCGTCGGACTCGTCGCGCTGCTGGCGGTCGATGCATGGCGTACGCGTGGCGCGCTCGAGCGAGCCGCGCGCGGTGGAACCGCGGTGGAGGGCTTCGATGAAGTTGCCTGAGCCGATTCGGATGGAACGCATCGCTGTTGTCGCGACTGCCGACGACTTGCGGCGCGTCCTAACGGCGGTCGGTGAGGCCGGCGTCGTCGAACCCGACGTGCTACCCGACGTTGCTGCGGGTGACGCGGACCTGGAACGTGTTGCGGGATCGGCGATCGCGCGCGGTGACGTTGCGGCAATTGCCGGGTGGTGCCCGCTCGCGGCCATCGACGCGCTTGCCGCGCACGTGCATCCATTGGGAGGCGCGGTCGTCCGGCTTCCGTTTCCGCGCGGCGCGGAACCGCCGACGTTGGTGGCCGGCAAAGGTTCGTCCGGTGCGTTCCAGCCGCTGGTCGATATCTACACGACCGTCCCCTATGCCGATGTGAACCCCGCGCTATTCGCCGGTCTCGCCTACGCGGTGATGTTCGGCATGATGTTCGGGGACGTCGGGCACGGCGCGGTGCTGATCGCCGGGGGCCTCGTCCTGGCGCGAACGCGCAACGGTTGGCTCGCGCAATACCGGCGTGCCGCGCCGTTTGTTGTCGCCGCGGGTATCGCAAGTGCGCTTTTCGGACTGGCGTACGGCGAAGCGTTCGGCCCGACGGGAGTCGTTCCAACGCTTTGGCTTTCACCGCTCGCGCAGCCGGTGACATTGCTTGCCGCCGGAATCGCCGTAGGGGCGGCACTTTTGGCGATCGCGTACGGCATCGGTACGGTGAACCGTTGGCGCGAAGCGGGTCCGGCGCTGGCACTGGTCGAGCTGTCCGGATTTGCCGGTACCGCGCTGTACGTTGGACTCGCGTTGGTCGGCACCGGTTGGTTCTTGAAAGTCTTGGTGCTGACGCTCGTGGGCGCTGCTCTCGCGTGTATGGGGTTGATCCTCGGGTTCGTGGGGCTTTTCGCTGAGGCGGGCGGTCGCGCGGCCGGCGCGATCGAAGCCGGAGTCGAGTTGTTCGATGCGGTCGTTCGCATCGGCGCGAACACGGTGTCGTTCGGGCGCTTGGCGGCCTTCGGGCTTACACACGCGGCTCTCGGTTCCATCGTGTGGAGCGGCACCGTCTTCGCCGCAGAACGCGGCGGCGCGTGGTGGCTACTCGCCGCCGCCCTCTTTGTCTGCGGCAACGCGATCGCGTTCGCACTCGAAGCGCTCGTCGCCGGAATCCAGGCCCTGCGACTGGACTATTACGAGCTGTTCTCGCGCATCTTCATCGCGAGCGGCCGGACGTTTCATCCCTGGCATGTTTCCACTGTTACCGGAAAGGAGGCGTGATGAGCACGCCGTTTCTTCGCATCTTCGCAAACGCGTTCGTCTTCATGCTGCTCACGGCTGCGACCGCAAGCGCGCAAGGTCTAGCGCCGTCGTCGTCGGCAGGCGCGGCTTTAATCGGCGCCGCCATCGCCGTTGCCGGTTCGTCGATCGGCGCGGCGATCGCCGTCGCATACACGGGCTCGGCCGCGCTCGCCGCCATGAGCGAGCGGCCGGAGCTGTTCGGACGCGCGATGGTGATCGTCGGACTCGCCGAAGGCATCGCCATCTACGGTCTCGTGGTTGCGATCATCCTCATCAGCAAAGCCTGACGTGTCACGCATCGCGGTCCTCGGTGAGGCGATTCGCACGGAGCCCTTCGCCGTGGCCGGGGCGTTCGTCATCGCCGCGGATACGCCGGACGCCGTTCGGGCGGCGTGGCGGTCGCTGCCGGATGACGTTGCAGTCGTCGTCGTCACGCCTCAGGCGACCGCCGCGCTCGGCGCCGTCGACGTGTCTTCGCGCGACGGCGTGCTCGTCGTGACCTTACCATGAACGACGCGATGCAGAGTTCGCTGGAGCCGGTTGCCTGCGCATTACGCGAACAGGCTCGCGGTCGAGCTGCTGCGCTGCTGGCCGCCGCCGACGCGGACGTGCAAGACATTACGGCCAAAGCACAAGCGGCCGCCGCGGCGGTACTCGCACAGGCTCGCAGCGACGGCCACGCCACGGCCGCCCGGACGGCGCGCATTGCGCTCGCTGCGGCCCGGCGCAACGCGCGCGGTACGGTTCTTGCGGCGCAGCGGCGCGCATACGACGCCGTGCGCAGCGGCATGTTGGCGCAACTCCCCGCGCGAGCGGACGTGGCCGTCGACCGCGAACTCGCGCACGACGGCGAACGGATCGAAGCGTTGTGGACGTGACCGGACGCGTCGTGCGCGTGAACGGGCCGCTCGTGGAAATCGAGGGTCTCGATCGCGTCGCGATGCTCGAGCTCATTGCGGTCGGCGAACGGCGCCTTCCGGCTGAAGTCGTCTCGATCGCGGGTGGCCTCGTGACCGCGCAGGCGTACGAGACGATGGGCGGCGTGCGGACCGGCGATCCCGCCGGAGCCGCCGGCTACGCGCTGTCCGCATGGCTCGGTCCCGACTTACTCGGTGGAACGTTCGACGGGCTGCTCCGGCCGCTGGCCGGCCGCGCGGATTGGCTCGCCGCGAACACGCTCGACGAGCCGAACGACTCGCGCGTTTGGCCGTTCGAAGCCATCGCGAAAACCGGCGACCGCGTGTCACCCGGCACGTTGCTCGGCCGCATTGCGACCGGTCCAATCGAGCATCGCGTGCTCGTTCCACCCGGAATATCCGGTCGCGTCGAATCGATCGCTGCAAGCGGCGACGCGAGCTCCGTGCAGCCGGTTGCGACGATCGATGGGCGGCCGGTCGGCCTGCGCGAACGCTGGCCGATCCGGACGCCGCGCCCGATTGCAAGCCGGCTCGCGAGCGATGCACCGCTGCTCACGGGACAGCGCGTGCTCGATCTGTTCTTTCCGATCGCAAAGGGTGCGACGGCCGCGGTGCCGGGCGGGTTCGGAACCGGAAAGACGATGCTGCTGCAGCAGATCGTGAAGTGGTGCGATGCGGACGTCATCGTCTTCGTCGGTTGCGGCGAACGCGGCAACGAACTAGCCGACGCGATGGCCGATTTGCGCGAACTCGGCGACCGCACGAGCGGGCACAGTTTGCTCGAGCGCACCGTCGTCATCGCGAACACGTCGAACATGCCGGTGATGGCGCGCGAGGCCAGCATCTACACCGGCATGACGGTGGCCGAGTATTACCGCGACATGGGGTACGACACGGTGTTGCTCGCCGACTCGACGTCGCGCTGGGCCGAGGCGCTGCGCGAGTTCTCTTCGCGCAGCGGCGAACTGCCGGCCGAGGAAGGCTATCCCGCCGGGCTGTCGTCGGCGCTCGCCGCGTTTTACGAACGCGCCGGACGCGTTACAACGCTGGGCGGCAAAGTGGGCTCGGTCAGCGCGATCGGTGCCGTATCGCCCGCCGGCGGCGATATGACCGAACCCGTGACCGCGCACACCGAGCGGTTCGTGCGGTCGCTCTGGTCGCTCGACCGTGGGCTCGCGTATGCGCGGCATTACCCGGCCGTCACCTGGCGGCGCTCCTTTTCGCGTGACGTCGAAACGGTCGCGGCGTGGCACGATTCGGCCGGGCGTCCGAACTGGAATCGCGCGCGCTCCCGCGCCGTGACGATATTGGCTGAAGCCGACCGGCTCGAATCCGTGGTCGAACTCGTGGGGCTCACCGGCCTCCCCGGAAACGAACGCATGGCGATTCTCGCCGGCCGCTTGTTGCGCGACGCCGTCCTGCAGCAGAACGCGCTGAGCCCGAACGATGCGACGTGCGGACCCGACAAGCAGTCGGCGCTGCTCGATCTCGTTCTCGCCGTCCACGATGCATGCCTCAGCTTGATCGAACGCGGGGTTCCGTCGGCCGTCATCGAGGAGTTCGATCTTTCGCCCGTCGCCCGGCTGCGTGACGAGCTGGCTCCGAACGACGCAGCGGGTGTCGCAACCGCTCAGCGCGCGATCCTCGCGGCCATGGAACAGCTCGCATGAACGGAGCGCCGGCTGAATATGCCGGAGCGCGTAGCGTGGCCGGACCATTGCTGGTCGTCGGCGGCGTCGAGGGCGCCGCCGCGTGGGATGAATTGGCGTCGATCCGCCTTCCGTCGGGTGAAGTGCGGCGAGGGCTGGTGCTTGAAGTGCATCGCGACTTGGCGGTGATCCAAGTGCTCGCCGGAACGAGCGGCATCGATCCCACCCAAGTCCGCGTCGCTTTCGAGGGAGCGCCGCTCGAGATTCCGGTCGGCGACGGCTGGCTCGGCCGCGTCTGGAACGGCATGGGCGAACCGCTCGACGGCGGGCCGCCAATGCTTGGCGCGACAACGCGGCCCGTTGCCGGAGCGCCCATCAATCCGGTCGCGCGCGACGTGCCGAGCGACCCGATCGTCACCGGCATCTCGGCGATCGATGCGCTGATGACACTGGTTCGTGGACAGAAGCTGCCGGTGTTTTCTTCGGCGGGTCTGCCGCACTTGGAATTGGCCGCGCAGTTGGCGGCGCAGGCAAATGCGGGCGGCGAACCGTTCAAGGTCATCGTCGCAACGATGGGCCTGACGCACGCTGACGCGGCGACGCTGCGCGATGCGCTGGAGCCCCGCGCCGCAGCCGGCGATCTAGCGCTCTTCCTCGACACGGCCGACGATCCGGTGGTGCAGCGCATCCTTACGCCCCGCGTCGCGCTGACGGTCGCCGAGTATCTGGCGTTCGAACGCGATCAGCACGTCCTCGTCATTCTCGCCGACATGACGAGCTATTGCGAAGCGCTGCGCGAAGTCTCGGCAGCGCGGGGCGAAACGCCGGGCCGGCGCGCGTATCCGGGTTATCTCTATAGCGATCTCGCGTCGATCTACGAGCGCTGCGGCCGCATTCGCGGGCGCCGCGGTTCGCTCACGCTCGTTCCGGTGTTGACGATGCCGGCGGGCGACATCACGCACCCGATTCCCGATCTCACCGGTTACATCACGGAGGGGCAAATCGTCCTTACCCCGGAGCTTCAGGGCGCCGGCGTATATCCGCCGATCGACGTGCTCGCGTCGCTCTCGCGACTCATGCGCAAAGGGACCGGAGCGGGGCGTACGCGGGCCGACCACCCGGCTGCTGCCGCGCAATTGCTCGCGGCACTCGCGCGTGCGCGGCAAGCGCGCGACCTTGCCGATCTGGTCGGCGCTGCGGCCCTGACGGAGACCGATCGACGATATCTCGCGTGCGCGAGCGCGTTCACTTCGCAACTCGTCGCACAGGGTGTCGACGAATCGCGTCCGCTCGAAGACACGCTCGCACGGATGTGGCGCGTGCTCTCAGAGTTGCCGCGCCGCGAGCTGACGTTGCTGCCGGCCGCCGACATCGACGCACGTTACACCGGCGGCGAGGCCGGCGAGCATGCCTGAGATGATTCCGGCCGGCCGGGCCGGCCGGCTGTGGCTGCTCGGCCGCATCGATGCTGCGCAGCGTGGGCGCGACCTCCTCGACCGCAAACGGCAATTGCTCCGCCGGCAATTCGATCGGCTCGCGCTCTTAGCTGAAGAGCGACGCCGGGCGTTGATCGAAGGCTGCAAGCAGGCTGAGGTATGGGGACTGCGCACGGCAATGCTCGGTGGTTCGGCGGAGACGGCGCTCGTCGCCGGTGCCGTCGCGGGGCGGGCGACGGTGTCGGTAACGTGGCGCAACACGATGGGCGCCCGCCATCCCGAAGAAGCGCGCTGCGACCTTCCGGAGCTTTCACCCACCGAACTGGCCGCGGGCAACGCCGCCATTCGGCCCGCTGCCGTGGCGTATCGCGATGCGCTCCAACTCGCCGTCGAGGTTGCGGTGGTGGAGACGGCGCGCGAAAGCATCGGCGCCGAACTGCAGGCGACGCAGCGCCGGCTGCGCGGTATCGAGCGCCATCGCGTCCGCCCATTGCAAGACGCGCTGCGAACGCTCGATCTGCAACTCGAAGAGCTCGAACGCGAGGAACGCGTTGTCGCGCGCTGGGCACGCACAAAGGCGGCAACGTGATGGAACGCGTCTTGTTTGCCGTCGACGATTCGGTCGAGAGCCTCGCGGCGGCGCGCCACGCGGCGCGGCTCGCGGTAGGCTGGAATGCGGCCGTGCGCGTCCTCACTGCCGTGCCGGATGGCTCCCCGGATACGGCCGCCGCGCGACGAGCGCAAGCGGGTCAGCTCGTTGACCACGTGGTTCGCGAACTGCGCGCGGCTGGGATCGCACCCGAAAAGGTCGATGCCGTCCTGCGCGTAGGCGCCGCCTTTCGCTGCATTCTCGATGAAGCGCGCGCCTGGCACGCCGACTTGATCGTCATGGCCGTCTCGCACCGCACCGGTCTGCGATCACCCTACGTCGGAAGCCAGACGGAACACGTGCTCGAGTTTACCGAGTGCCCCGTCCTCGTCGTTCCCGGCCCGGCAAACTTGCCTCTGCCCTAGATGATTCCGCGAAGACCGGCCAGAACGCCGGTGTCCGAGAGAAGCAAAAAGGGACTCGGTGTGGATAAATCCCTACATGACATACGCAACGATTTAGCCGTCGCCATCGGAAGCGTTCACGCGTTCATCGACGGAAAGCTGCCGCCGGAAGCGGCGAATTTGCAGACCGTCCTCGAATCCTTGCAAGATGTCGACGCAGCCATCGGTAGGCCGCCGGCTCGCGTGCCGCAGGCGGACGCTGCAACCAAAGAGAGCTTTCTCACCGCTATCATCGACGGATCCCCGTACGCAAAAGTGCTCGTCAACGAGCGCGGGCACATCGTGCTCGTTAACGCGCAGTCGGAGCAGCTTTTCGGATACTCGCGTGACGAGTTGCTCGGCGCATCGATCGAGATGCTGGTTCCGGCACGGTTCCGTCCGAGCCATCCGGCGTTGCGAGGTTCGTTCGCCAACGCGCCGATGCCGCGCTCGATGGGTGCCGGGCGCGACCTCTACGGCCGGCGGAAAGACGGCAGCGAGGTGCCGATCGAGATCGGTCTCAACCCAATCGTGACGGATGCCGAGACATTCACGCTCGTCGCGATCACCGACATCACGGAGCGCAAGCACGCCGAAGAACTCCGCCTCATCCACGCCGGCGTACAGCAGCACGCGCAGGAACTCGAAGAGCTCAATCGCGAGCTGGCCAACGCCTCACGCTTCAAGACTCAGTTCGTCGCCACGATGAGCCATGAACTGCGCACGCCGCTGACGGCGATCATCGGTGCGGCGGAACTGTTGAACCGGCAAAAACTGGACGAGCGGGCTCAAATCAGCGCGCAGACGATCGCCGAAGCCGCCGAAGCGCTGTTGGCGTTGATCAACAGCGTCCTCGATTTCTCGAAGATCGAGGCCGGAAAGCTCGAGTTGCAAAGTGCGCCGTTCGAGGTGGAGACGATAGTGGAGGGCGCAGCCGACGTCGTTGCCGAGCTGGCGCGTACCAAGGGTGTCGCGCTCCATACGTACGTCGACCCATCGTTACCGCCGCTGCGTGGTGATGCCGACCGGTTGCGGCAGATCATCATGAACTTACTTGGGAATGCGGTGAAGTTCACCGACCACGGCTATGTCGTCGCGCGCGCGGTTCCGCTCGAGATCCTCGAACACGATATCCTCTTGCGTTTCGACGTGCAGGACAGCGGGCTCGGCATCGCTCTCGGCGTCGCGGAGCGCCTCTTCGAGCCGTTCGTTCAAGCCGACGGTTCGACGTCGGTCAAATTCGGCGGAACGGGACTGGGGCTTTCGATCTCCAAGAGCCTCGTTGAATTGATGGGTGGAGAAATCGGGGCGGAGAGCGAGCTGGGCGCAGGGTCGACGTTCTGGTTCACGGCCCGTTTCGAGCGCGCAGCCGAAGGCGTCGCTCGCACGTTAGAAGGCATCGGCGGCGTCATCCTTTCCGGTGACGATACGTTCGCGCACATTGTCGAGAGCTACATGACGTCGTGGTCGATGGAAAGTCGCCGCGCCGAGAACCGGGACGACGTTCTCCAAGCCCTTCGCACCGATGCGGCGCGGCAATGGGTCGCCATCGTCGACCTCGATAGTCTCGGCACGGTTGATCTCGGCGCTACGATCGACATCGTGAGCGCAATTATGCCCAAGCGCGTGATTGCCGTCGGCAACGACCGGCCGCTGCGCAAACCGCTTCGTCAGTCGCAGCTCTTCGATTCGATTGTGAAAGCGGTGCTGCCCGAGCATCCGCTGCCGATCGTACCGGCCGTGACCACCCCATCGGCCGCCACATCGCGGGAATGTGCTCCCGTTCTCGTGGCGGAGGACAACGTGCGCCTGCAGCGGCTGCTCAAGCTCCAGTTCGACGATCTCGGCGTGCCGGTGACGTTCGTTTCCGATGGACTTGAGGCCGTCGATGCCGCAAGCCGTGAACGCTATGCGATGATCTTCATGGATTGTCAGATGCCGAACATGGATGGGCTAGCCGCAACGCGGGCGATTCGTGAAGAAGAGCAGCGAAGCGGTGCGGTTCGCGTACCGATCAGCGCGATGACGGCCAACGCGTTCGCCGAGGATCGCGCTGCGTGTCTCGAAGCGGGGATGGACGACTATCTTTCCAAGCCGGTGAGGCTTGCCGACCTGCGCGGGATGCTCGAACGCTGGTCGAAACGATAAAGGCTCGGGCTTTCGCGTCCTGCCGCGCCGAGCATCCAGGATAATCCCACACCTTCGATTGCTCCCGCCACCATGCCGACGGCGATGAAGAGGCCCATCACGGCCAGGGCGGCTTGCCAAAGTGTCAGCGCCGTGAGTTGCTGTGCGGCAGCACCGACGATCAGGAGCGTGGGGAGCGTAAGGGCCCAGGCCGCACTGCAAACTGCAATCCAACGAAACGGGCGATCGACGGTGCCGCGTAAGAGCATCGCCTGAAACGATCCGGAGACCGCCCCGACGACGGCGCCGAGCACGACGCCGCCGAGAATTTGGACCGCGGGCGACGTGGCGAGCATTGCCGTAGCTGCCGGCGAGATATCGGCCTGGTATTCGATGAACCGGCCCGCGAGAACCCCGGCCGCTGTCGCCAGCGTCCAGCGCAGGACGAGCGTGCCGTGCTTGCCGTGAAGCAACCATCCCTGGCCAAGACCCAGCAACGTTCCTTCGATCAACGCGCACGAGACGACCCATTGCCAGGTCGTGGCGAAGGCGAGCGACGCCACCACGACCGCGATACATTCGGTGGCTGCATATACCACAGCCCAACGTACGGCTAACAATTCGTGCGAGAAAGAGGCGGACTTGCTGTCGGCACGGACCAAGGATGCACCGTGATCGTGAAAAGCAAGTGAAGCTTTTTCAGGGCCTCGTTCACCCAATCTTCGTATGCCGCGGGTAGTCTAGGGCCATGATGAAAACGACACATGATCAACATTCCCAACGCGTCGAGAAGGACGAACGTGAGGCCGACGCGCGCGCGCTCGAGCATTTCGATCGCGATCTCGGAATGAACTACGATGTCGGCTTCGGATCCTTGCTGGACGACACGGCTGCGGGCGACATCGCGCGTACCCGCCACGATCACCGCATCAGCGAGGAGTAATTTCGGATGTCCGGTGCCGTTGGTCTAGGCCGGCGCTTTTCCCCGCGCGCGTAACAACCGGCGGCGCAGCGTCAGCGGGCTCGGGCATTTGACGTCGCGCGCGATGCCTAAAAAGGCAAGCAGCTTGATGGTTAGCCAGGTGAGGTCGATTTCGAACCAACGCAAGCCGTGGCGCGCAGAAAACGGGAAGGCATGGTGGTTATTGTGCCAGCCTTCGCCCCACGCGACGATCGCAACCAACCAGTTGTTCGTCGATTGATCGCTGCCGGGAGCACGATAGGTCTTGTAGCCGACCAAGTGCGCCGCGCTGTTGACCAGCCAGGTCGCGTGGTATGTCACGATGAGGCGCACGAAGATGCCCCAAATCACCCAAGACCAGCCGCCGGCGAAGAACAGTGCGACGCCCAGCGCGACTTGCAATGCCGGTGCCGCTGTGTCAAGGAAGCGATAATAGGGATCCGCCGCGAGATCGGGCGCGAAGCGCCGCTCGCCGTCGCGCGTCAGCCTGGCAGGATTACGCCGGTAGAGCCATTCCACGTGACTCCAGAGGAAGCCGCGCCGCGAGTCGTGCGGGTCGCGCTCCGTGTCTGAAAATGCATGATGCGCGCGATGCGTTGCGACCCACGAGATCGGACCGCCTTGCATCGCGAGCGCACCGGCCGTCGCAATTACGTACTCCAATGGCCGCGGGACGCTCATGCTGCGATGGGTGAGCAGGCGGTGGTAGCCGAGGCAAACGCCGATGCCGCCGGTCAGGTAGTACAGTGCAAAGGCGACGACCAAAGCCGGCCAGGAGAAGAAGACGGGGAAAAACGCGGCGCACGCGCCGAGATGAATCGCGAGCAGCGCGAGCGCGGTGGAAATGGAACGTTTGCCTGCCATCTCGGAAGACCTAACTCCCCTCTTTTCGTTCGATACTGAGTCAGTAAGGGAGTGCGAACTTAGAGTTCGAGCCATCTGAGCGCGCTTTAGTTTCGCGAGGCTCGAACTATCGAGACCGCGTCCGAGATACGGACTTTCCCACCGTCGATCAGGGCGCGGTTACCGCGGCCGGCATTCAGCTGTGCCCACTGATCGTCGACCTTCTGCAATAGACCGACGCGATGCGTTCCATCAGATAAGGTCAGGTCGATGATGTTACCGATCCACGGCTCAAGAGAAGCATCGTTCATTGCGCGCACGTTTTCCATTCTGTACCTTATAACACCATCGGCAGTCGATTCGTTACAAGACGCGCTTCATACGCCCACCCGGCAGCGTACGTTGCGCGTCTATTTCCGTCAGTGGCGACCGTTGTTTCCGCCCTGATAGGGATTGCGCGCGATCGGATACTCTCGTTCGGGTACATACGCTTTACGCTGAACGACGTTGTGATGGCTGCGATAGTACTGTGCCTCGGGCTGCGTGACGTAGTAGCGGTGATTTGATTTCACGTAGTAGGGGCGGTTGTTGGCGTCGATGAGTAGCGCTCCGACGATGCCCACGGCACCGGCGACGATCGCCGCCGTTGACTCTGTGTCGGCGGGCGCGGGTTGTGGCGCAACGAGCGCGCCGGCGACAATGAGGCTGCCGATGACGGTTGCGCGTTTGAGGATGAGTGCTTTCATGTTAGGATTATCCTTTCAAGTCCATTGTAGAATTGGGCGCCGTTTAGGAGCGGCCTCGGCCCGCGACGAGATTGTAGACGATGAGAATCACTGCGATGACCAGCAAGAGGTGGATGAAAGCGCCGCCGATGTGAATGGTAAAACCCAAGAGCCACAAAACGAAAAGTACGACGATGATTGTCCAGAGCATGAGCTTATTCGCTTTCTTTTTTTAAGGTAGTAACTTGATGTTGGAGAACTCGATCTGACGCACGAGCGTCTCGCCTTCGTAACCGAGAACCCGGATCGGAAGACTTGGGACTTTCGGAATGTCGAGGATCTCGTGGGTTAGGCCGCTGTTGGTCACGGCGGACGTGGGGATCAGAGTCACGGCATCGGTCGGGATGCCGAGAATCGTGGGGCCGGGAGCCTCCGACATCGTTCCCGGCGTGTTTTGCGAGTGAGCGACGATCCCGGCGTAACTCAACTGATCGATCGACGCGCCACGGATCGTCATCACCTGCGGATCGTGGAGCGAGAGCGTCTTCTTGAAAAGACCCATCAAGCCCGAACCGAGCTGAGCCACAACCGTAGTACCGCCGTTCCACACGAGGATCGCGCCGGCGTGCGGGCCCTTGACGAAATGCACCGTCGCGGTCGCGGGCTTGCGGAAGGTGTAATCGAACACCGAATTCTGCGTCTGCGTGCCCTGTTGTTCGAAGAACGTGACGGTCGCACTGTACGCGTTGACGTTGGCCCATGCTTCTTTGAACGCGGCCCAGCTCGGCGGATCGGCCGGCGGCGTCGGGAGCAACGGCGTGAGCGGCGCCGACGGAAAATCGCCGCCGGTCTGCGCGTCGAGGCTGCCGGCAACCATGAGGAGTGCGGCACACGAGAAAAGTGTCGCGAATAGTTTGACCAACGGTTGTAGTCCCATTGCTCGATCTGCAGAGATGTTGCTTGTAGGGGTTATTCGAAGCGTAGTGCATCGATGGGATTTAGCTGCGAAGCTTTTAGCGCCGGATAGTAACCGAAGAACGCACCGACGAGCGCCGAGAAGACGACGGCGATTACCACGGCCTCGGGCGCGATGACGGTCGGCCAATTCGCCAGCAGCGAAATGAGATACGTCCCGGCAAACCCCACGATGACGCCGATTGCTCCGCCGATGAGCGAGAGCCCGACCGATTCGATCAAGAACTGCGAGAGGATCGCGTAGGGAGGAGCGCCGACCGCCATGCGCAGGCCGATTTCGCGGGTTCTTTCGGTGACGGAGACGAGCATGATGTTCATGATGCCGATACCGCCGACGACGAGCGACACGGCTGCGACGCTGGCGAGGAGATACTCCATCACCGTCGCCGACGCAGACGCGGCGCTTGCGATGTCGGCGAGGTTGCGCACCTGAAAGTCGTCCTGACCGTTCGTGATGCGGTGTCGTTGCTCGAGCAATGCAGTAATCTCGGTTTGGACGCCGCTCGTATCCGCTTGGTCGTCCCCCGACACCATGAGCTCGTTAACAAAGGTGCCGCCTGTGAGGCGTTGCAACGCGGAAGTGTACGGAACGATGACCGTGTCGTCTTGATCCTGGCCGACGCTGCTCTGGCCGCGCGCGGACAGCGTGCCCACAATCGTGAAGGGCACGTTCTTGATCAACAAGGTCTGCCCAATCGGGTTCGTGGTTCCGAAGAGGTTGGCGACGACGGTCTGGCCGATGATGCAGACTTTGGCGGCCGATGCGACATCGGCGTCGGAGAAGAACGTGCCTTCGGCGAGCGCCCACTGCCGCACGTAAGTGTAAGTCGGCGCGACTCCGCTGATCGTCGTCTGCCAGTTCGCGCCCCCGCCGACGACCTGCGTGCGGACCGTCACCACCGGCGTAACGGCCGAGACGTCAGGTAACGCGGCGATCGCGACCGCATCTTGCGGTGTAAGGGTTGATGCTCCGCCGCTGCCGGTGCGAGCGCCGGATTGCGTTACGCTGCCAGGAAGCACAATGATCAGATTACTTCCCAGGCTGTTGATTTGATTCTGCACCGACGCCCGAGCGCCGGCGCCGATTGCGACCGTTACGATGACGGCGGCCACCCCGATCACGACGCCCAGCATCGTCAACAGCGAACGCGCGCGGTTACGCACCAGTGCGCTGAACGCCGTCTTCAGCGTCGACTTCAAATTCATGCCGGAACACCGGGGGCGGCGAGGACGGCTTTGCGGTTCCGTTCGTCGCTAATCACGGCCCCATCGCGAAACGTAATCAACCGATCCGCGTGGGCAGCAATGCCCGGGTCGTGCGTCACGAGCAAGATCGTAATGCCCTTTTCGACGTTCAAGCGGCGAAAGAGCGCCATGACGTCGTCGTTGGCTTTGGTGTCCAGCGCGCCGGTCGGCTCGTCGGCGAGAATCAGACTTGGGTCGTTCACGATCGCGCGCGCGATCGCGACCCGCTGCTGCTGTCCGCCTGAGAGTTGATTGGGCTCGCTGAACAGGCGGTCGGAAAGCCCGACGATGCCGAGTGCCGCGCTCGCGCGGCGCCGACGTTCAGCGTCGGGGACACCGGCGTAGAGTAACGGCAGCTCGACGTTCTCGACCGCCGACGTGCGCGCGAGCAAGTTGTACGCTTGGAAGACGAAGCCGAGCTTTCGGCTGCGCAGCGATGCCTGCGCAACCCGGCTCAACGTGCCGGCCTCGACGCCGTCGAGCTCGTACCGTCCGGACGTAGCCGCGTCGAGCAAACCAATGATGTGCATGAAGGTCGACTTGCCGGAACCCGACGGTCCGGTGACTGCGACGAATTCGCCGCTTTCAATCGTCAGCGACACGTCCGCAACCGCGTGCACCACCTGACCGCCCATCGTATAGTCTTTGCACAGGCCGAAGGTCTGGACGACCGGGATGGTCATCGCACGGCTCGGGCGGCCCCGCCGCCTTGCGCCGACCCTCCAAAGCCGGGTGCGGTCTGGGCCGCGGTGCTTGCCCGCGGCTGCGCGCCCGCCGTGTCGGAGGTGACGACGGCATCGCTCGTTTGGAGTGTGCCGCTCAGTGGCTTGACGGCAGCTTGCGTGGCAGCCGTCAAGATGATTTGCACCGGCACCATTATTAGGGTTCCGGCGCGCTGGACAAAAATGCGACCGTGCGATCCCGCCGGAAGCGTCGTCGCGCCCGCGCCCATCGTCGCACCGAATTGCGAGCCGGCGGCGGCGCCGACCGTTCCGGCACCGCGCGGATGCGCCGGCGCGTTGCCGGCGGAGCCGGACAGATGGTACTGAGCGATCGTGGCGGCCGACGGCCGGTATTCCAGCGCTTGCAGCGGCACGATCAGGGCACCGCTGACGGTTTGCGTCTGGATGAGCGCGTTGGCGGTCATCCCGGGCCGCAACAAGCCGGCCTTGTTGTTCACGATGACGACCGTGTCGTACGTGACGACGTTGCTGACTACGGTCGGGTTCTGGCGGACCTGAGAGACCGTACCGGAAAATGTTTGAGGGTAGGCGAGCACCGTGAAGGTCACCGGATCGCCGATTTTCACCGCCCCGATATCAGGCTCGCCGACCGCGAGGTCGACTTCCATTTTCGAAAGATCTTGCGCAATCGTGAACAACACCGGTGTGCTGAAACTGGAGGCCACCGTTTCGCCGAGTGCGACGTTGCGTACGATGACGGTTCCGTTTACCGGCGAAGTGATCGTCGCGTGTGCGAGGTCGTACTCAGCCGTCTTCACCTGGGCGGTTTGGATGCCGATCGCGGCGGCCTGCGCCTGCGCGGTTCCGATCGATGCTTGAGCCGTAGCGCCGGCGACCGTGTTCTGCGCGTTTTGCGAAACGCTCTGTGCCACGGCTTGATTTGCCTGTTGCGTGCTCGCGACCGCCTGTGACCGCGCTTGCGTGAGGGTTGCCTGCGCATTCAAGACGCTGGACTGGGCGGCTTCGAGACTTGCCTGATCCGCATCGACCGCGTTCTGCGCGATGAACCCCTGACTCAGGAGGCTCTTGTCACGCACGATCGTCTGCTGCGCCAGAACCAGCGCGCTCTGCGCCTTATCGACATTTGCTTGCGCGGCGGCAATTGCGTCGGTTTGCGCGGCGGCATTGGCCTTCGCTGCATTGACGTTCTGGACGGCTGCGTTCGCGGTAGCACGCTGAACGGCGATTGCGGCCTGCGTCCCGACGGCGGCGGACGCCGCTTCGCGCGCGTTCGCCTCGGTTTGCGCCAGTTCGGCCTGGGTCTGAGCCAATGATGCCTTAAACAGCGTCGGATCGATCCGCGCCAGCACTTCTCCGGTACGAACGACGCTGTTGTAGTCGACGTCGATCTCGGAGATCGTCCCCGAGACCTGCGAGCCGACGCTGATCGTATTTTGCGGATTGACCGTACCCGACGCCGTGACGGTGCGAGCGAGCGTCCCTTGCAGCACCGGGGTCGTGACGAGAACGTTCGCGGCCGGCACGACCGCGCGCCAAACAAGGATTCCTACGATGATGAGAATGCCAATGCCGACCAGCGCGGCAGCGATCAGCCATAATCGCGGGCGCTTGCGGGCGGGTTTGACCTTCGGCGACGAGTCGGTCGTGCCGTTCGCCGCAGGCGGAACCATTTGCGTGACGACCATCAGGGCTGTCCTTCCTCACGAGCTTCCATCGACAGGTCGCCCTTTCGATAGCATGCCGCAATGAGGATGAACTTCGTATGAACGCCGGCGTGCGAGTACTTCATATGCGTGCACGAGCCTGACGTGGACGGTGAACCTCAGGAGCCATAGAACGAACAGAATGGCGATGATCGTCTAGAGTATGGACGGTCGCTACCGAAGCGTTGCGACGTTGGTTCGGAGACGGCAGGCATACGACGAGCGCAGCATCGTCGTCGACTTGAACGCCGCCTTCGTGTGCGCAAGCAGCTTCGAGAATTGCCTGAGAAGGATCCGTGCCGTCGATCCGGGAGCGCGTAACCGCAAGCGCCGTCCGGGTTGCACCGAAGAAGTCATCTGAGCCGGCTCGGTGACTGTCGGAGATACCGTCGGTAACGATGACGAGCGTTTCGGTCGCGTCGAGAGTGAAAACAGCATCACAAGCGTGGTTGGCAAGGGGAATCCCGAGCATCGATGCGGTCTGCATGAGGTGCCGGATTCTTCCGTCGTCTGCGAGCGTGAAGGCGACATCGTGTCCGGCAGACGCGTACACGACGGTTCGCAGAATAGGATGAATTAATGCAACGAATGCAACTGCATACGGGGTATCATCGTCAACCGTTCGCAGAAGATGGTCGGCCCGATCGATTGCCGAGGCCGGGGACGCATCGTCGACGAGGGCCGTGAGAATCTCGTCAGCGATGGCTGACGAGAGGGAGGCGCGGCCTGCGCCATGGCCGGCAATGTCAAGGACAATGATTGCCGTGCGGCCCGAGCTAAGCGGCAACGTAACGGCGAGGTCCCCGCATTGGGTGCCGCCGTCGTAACTACGTACGGTCGACGATACCAGGAGCTGGGCTTCTGCGATTGCCGGTGTTCCGTCGACGAGCGGCGGAACGAAATAATCGATCATCGTCTCCTCGACGGGCGCACTCTCGTTGCTCAATGGCCAGAGATATTGCCTGTACGAGAACGTACGCTGGAATCGCGAATATTCAATGAAGACGCCTTTCACAGCTGGGCGCCGGCATAGGTTGTCGGCCTTCCGGCGAACAGAGAGCACCCCTCGCCGCTTAAGGAGTTGGCCCTGTATGCGTCCGGAAAGGTTGCGGCGCGAGTTGACTGCGCTGGCTTTGGACCTACGCTGGGCGTGGTCGCACGCCGCCGATGAGCTCTGGCAGGCCCTCGACCCAGCCGTGTGGCTCGAGACCCGAAACGCATGGTTCGTGCTTCAAGTGGTCAGCGCACGACAGCTCGGCACGCTCGCGCACGATGGAGAATTCCTCGGCATCCTCGCGCGGTGCCAGCAAGCACGGACCGAAATGCGTACCGCCCGGCCGTGGTTCGAGGAGAGCGGTGCGACGCAAGCACTTGGGCCCGTAGCCTTTTTCAGCATGGAGTTCGGGCTGAGCGAGGCACTTCCGATCTATGCCGGCGGCCTGGGAGTTCTCGGCGGCGACTACCTTAAGGCGGCAAGCGATCTCGGCGTTCCGGTGGTCGGCGTTGGGATCTTGTATACCGAGGGCTATTTTCGCCAGATTCTCGAGCGCGACGGCTCACAACGCGAACTCTATCCGCCCAACGATCCCGGCGAGTTACCGATCATGCCGGCTCGTGACGCCGATGGCGAGCGTATCCGGATTCCGATTGAATTTCCCGGTCGCACAGTCTTCGCACGAACGTGGGTGGCGCAGGTAGGACGAACCCAGCTCTATCTCCTCGACTGCAACGACCCGGCGAACCAGCCCGCCGACCGCGGCATCACGGCGCGGCTCTACGGGGGAAGCGATGAGGAGCGTCTCCAGCAGGAAGTCGTACTCGGCATCGGCGGCTGGCGGTTACTGACGGCGCTTGGAGTTCGGCCGGAGATCTGTCACCTCAATGAAGGGCACGCCGCGCTCGCATCGATCGAGCGGACGCGTGCGATCATGGCGGAGATGGGCCTCCCGTTCAACGCGGCACTCCGCTTGACGCGTAGCGGTACGCTCTTTACCACGCACACGCCGATCGCCGCGGCCTTTGACCGTTTTGACGCCGGCCTCGCGACGAAGTATCTCGCGCCGCACGCGCGGGCGATCGGCATCGACGTAGAAGATTTGCTCGCGCTGGGTCGCCGCGAACCAAATTCCGCAGAGCCGCTCAACATGGCCTACCTTGCCGTCCGCTGCAGCGGCGGCGTCAACGGCGTGAGCCGCTTACATGGTGAAGTCAGCCGCACGTTGTTTTCGCCGTTGTTTCCGCGCCATCCGATCGATGACGTTCCCGTCGGCTACGTCACAAACGGTGTGCACACACCATCGTGGGATTCCGCTGACGCCGATGCGTTATGGACCGCCGCTTGCGGTAGCGAGCGCTGGCGCGGTGACCTTCGCGGGCTGGCAGAAAAAATCGAGTACGTTGGAGATGCCGATCTGTGGTCGATGCGTAACTCGAATCGGCGCCGACTGGTTGAACGGGCCCGCCGCCGTCTCACCCAACAACTGGGCGAGATCGGAGCGCCGGAAAGCCGCGTAGCGGACGCAGCCGAAACGCTCGATCCGGATGTCCTAACCCTCGGCTTCGCACGACGCTTCACCGGCTATAAACGCACGACGCTCCTCTTACGTGATCCGGACCGGCTCGCTCGGCTCCTGACCAGCACGATACATCCGATGCAGTTGGTGCTTGCCGGAAAGGCGCATCCCCGCGACGAGGAGGGGAAGGCGATGATTCGCGCTTGGCTGGCGTTCGGCGAACGGCCGGATGTTCGCGGGCACGTTGCGTTTCTCAACGATTACGATCTCCTACTCGCGGAGGAACTCGTTCAGGGCTGCGACGTCTGGATCAATACGCCGCGGCGTCCCTTGGAAGCAAGCGGTACCAGCGGGATGAAAGTCCTAGTGAACGGCGGGCTCAACCTGAGTGAACTGGACGGCTGGTGGGCCGAGGCCTACGAACCCGACGTCGGCTGGGCATTCGGCAATGCGCAGAGCATTATTCCCGACGAGGGTGCGGACGCGGAAGAGGCCGACGCTCTCTACGGGTTGCTCGAGAACGAGATCGGGCCGCGCTTCTACACGCGCGACCGAGGCGGATCGCCGACCGCGTGGATCGCGTCGATGCGAGCCAGCATGAAACGGCTCACCGGTCATTTCTCCACGAACCGGATGCTGCGCGAATATGTTGAGGAGAAGTATCTCTCGGCGGCCGCAGCCTATCGCAAGCGGAGCGCCGGCGACGGGGCACTCGCGCGAACGCTCGAGGCCGCCGTTACATCACTCGAACGGCACTGGGGCGAGATCGCCATTGGTTCTTCGCATACAGAGACGGCAACCGGCCCGCGCCTGATTCGCGTCGACGTACGGCTCGGCGCGATCGACCCATCGCTCGTTCGCGTCGAGCTTTATGCTGAGATGACCGGCAGCCATCCGCGCGAGATCATTGTGATGCGACCGGCGCCGGCGGAGCCAGGCATGTATGAATGCACGGCGTCGATGAACCGTCCCCTCGCGGATTACACGCCGCGTGTCGTACCGAACGTGCCGGACTTGGCTCTGCCGCTCGAGTGCGGCCTTATATCCTGGCAGCGCTGAAGCATGTATCATGGCCTGACACGCGCCGAATTTGAGCGCGTTGTCGAAGAAGCTCTGGAATCGCTACCGAAGCGCTTCGCCGATCTCGTCGAGAACATCGTCATCGCGGTTGAAGATGAGCCGGCTCATGACGATGTCGCCGGCCTCGAACATGATGCGAATGTCCATTCAGAGCTCCTTGGCATCTACCGTGGCGTCCCGCTCACCGCCCGCACGCATAACATGCCAATACTGCCGGGCACGATCGTTGTTTTTCGCGGACCGATTAACCGCGTTGCTCACACGCGGCACGAAGCCGTACAGCAGGTGCGGGCGACAGTCATCCATGAGTTCGGACACTACTTCGGACTCGAGGATGACGAGATGCCGCATTGATTCCGCGAGTTGTGCTTCAGTCTCCATTATAGCCGGAGCGCTCGTCCCTGCTGGGTTCCTCCGAGACGATCGGAAAGTGAGGGTACATGTATTCCGAACCCCAATACGGCGAGAGCCCGTAGTACCCATAATATGGTTCCCAGTATTCCTGAGTCGGCGTTTCGACAAGTGTGGGATCGTAGACGGGTGAGCGGACGATGCGGTCGCGAGTCTGGTTGACATGCACTTCGCCTTTGGTGACACTCGTTATCGCGTCCACCGGAAGCAGGAAGTGCCGATCCCCGAGCCCGAGAAAGCCGCCCGCGCGAATTGCCAGCATTCGCACTTTCCGCTCGCCCTGGTCAATGAAAAGCGCACTTACGTGACCGATGTCTTCACCGTGTGCATCGACCACTTTGCGATTGCGGATGTCCTGGGCCGAGTCTTCAAGCTCGAGACCCGTATCCTTCAGCCTTTCAAGTTCAGTATTGGTCGTATGTGGCTGGCTCATGTTGTGTTCCTATCGTGCACCGGTGGTGCTGAACTTCGCTGCGCCGGGCGAAAGCGGCAGCCTTAAGAATCGTTAAAAATCGTACTCGAGTTGAAAGCGGTTGTATGTGAGTTGTGAGGTGCCGCTGTAGGTCGCGCTCCCGCTCTGTGTCTGAACGGCGTAACGGTAATGAAATAAGAATCCCCGGTACGGCCCGGCCGGGATCCGTTTGAAGTAATACAGGGCATCGATGTCCGTCTCGTACGTCGATTGCGCGTAGGCCGGCGTCGTGTAATCGAAGTATGTTCGGCTGACATACGAGATGAATTGATTCGTTGGATTCGTGTACGTGAGACGCGCCGTCACGGCGCTTCCGGGCGACCTGCGGTCGACGAGGCCCACCGTTGTCGGAGTCGTGAACAGTGGATCAATCCCGTACGAGTCGCTGTATGGACTGGCCCAGCCGCCGTCGTAGAGGTTTGCCGTCCCGTTTGCATTCAGCGTACAATTGCCGGTGCCGCCGGTCGGCAAGAAGTATGGTAACGACTTCGTGGTGAGTAGGGAGTTAACGGCGATGACATTTGCGCCGGAGGCGCCGGGGCCGGGGCACGTATACCCGGCCGGTAGCGTCACCGTGTCGGTGTGAATCGGAATTCCGTCGTAGCCGACCGTCGTCGAGAGCGTCGGGGTAAAGTTCACACCGGCTTGCACGCCGAGCACCGATGAATCGATCTTGCCGATCACCGCGGTTCCGGCGTTTGATTCCGAGCCCCCTTGAAGTTTGACGAACGGCTTGAACCTCGATGCCCCGAGCGGAAGGCTCGCGTCGAACCACAGAATATTTGCGATATCCTGCATTCCGTAAACATAGACGTTCGCGGCAATGCCGTCGGCGCCGGCGTACCCAGCGCGGCCGTATACGATCCCATTGGTCTGAATACTGAGGCCGCTCGGGTCGTAGATGTTGTTCGCCAATCCAGCCGCCCCGAGCGGATAGCCGGTCAGGAGCGTTATGCGCTGGAACCCGCCAAGCTCGCTCGGCTTGAAGCGCACATAGTCACCGCCCTCGATCGTGAAGTCGTTGCCGAGGGAGTATCGCACGTCGAGGCCTTGAAACGATGACGGATCGATGTGCGCGCCGGTTGCCGACGTAGCCCAGGGCGTATTGATCACCTGGTTACCGAGTTTCGCAAAAAGACGATCACCGCGATATTGAACGTACGCTTCCATGAACGTGCTGATCGGAAAGCCCGGTAGATTGTTGGCGCCGTTGATGCAGGTCGAGCCGGCCGGCGGCGACGGAGTCGTGCACGAGCCGATCGGTTGCGCGTCGAGGTACGACACGCCCACCGAGATGGGCGATGCGCCGAAACGATAGTTGAGGCGCAAGTTCATGTCGGCGGTGAATGACGGATAATACGAGGGGATACGCGGGCCACCGTTCGCGGGGTTCGTCTGCGTCTGAACCGTATAATCGGTCGATCGCACGAAACCGGCGAAGGTTAACGGACTTGGCGTCGGGCTCGGGCTTGGGCTCGGAACCGGAACCGGCGCCGCCGATCCGGCGCCTGGCGCCGATGCGGCAAGGAATGCAACCGCCGCCACCACGGTCTTCAATCCGACCCGTGCGAGAAGCCGTGAGGCGAGGATCATGCTCAAGCCGTCGTCGCGTTGTGAAGGTCTTCGTCCGCAACGATGCGTTCGATCTTGTCCTTCATGATTTCCACGTACGTTTGCCACGCTTGCGGATAGTTCGGCGTGCTGGCCATCCATGGATGGAGGACGCACGAGCGAAGCACCACGACTTGACCCACCGCGGTCCACTCCGATTCCGGAAGGCCGAACTTCTTGATAAAGTCGAGCGGCGCGTTTCCGTATGAAGCGGTCTCGAGGACGGTGTGCGAGGTAATCCAGTCTTCGGTGTACATGCGACCACCCGAATAGGATGATGCGGCGTAGATCTTCGTGTTGAAGTCGTTCATCTTTGCCAGACTCGTGTTGCCTTTATAATTGAACGCCATGCAGACGATGTTGAAATCCGGCTCGCTCAAGAGCGGCAGGCAGACGATCGTTTTCCCGGCTACGTCGAACTCGCGCACCGTTTCGAGCGTCTTCACGAAGTGGCGGGCCCCTCCGAGGCTGCGGGCCATGATCTGGCCGTAGCCCGAAATGTTCTGCGGCACGAGTTGATGCGCAGCCCAAACGCCGGCTGCCGATGCGCCCGACTTCGATCCTTCGAGAATCACGCTCGCAAGGTTCAGCTCGATGTCTTTGCCGTCGAACACGTAGGCTGCGGAATAGGAGACGAGTCCCAAGATCCGTTTGTCCCGAACTGAGATACCGCCCGCTGCATAGGGGACGTAGCCCATCTTGTGCGGATCGATGGTCACCGAGTCCGCCGATGGGATCGCGCGGAAGGCACTCCACACGGTTTCCGACGGGAACGCGACGCCGCTCTTTTCCACGTCGAGCTCGCACAGCCGGCTGAGCAACTCCGGGTAGGGCATGAAGTTGCCCTCCTCGTCAAGGAACATCGTTCTCCCATATCCGCCATACGCGGCGTCGATGTGATGGTAGAACGAGAGCCCTTTCTTTTCGTATTCTTCGCGAATCTTGACGATCGCGGCAACGTCGTCGATGGCGCCTTCTTCGGTCGTCCCGACAACCGAGATCAGCGAAAGGACCGGAATCTTCTTTGCAAGACAATCATCGAGCGCCGCTCGCAATGCTTCGAGGTCGATACGGTAGAGCGAGTCGACCGGAATGTTCTCGAGACTGTCCAAGCCGATGCCGAGAATATCGGCCGCCTTCTCCCAGGAGTAATGACGCGTCTGCGGGACGATCATCTTCCCGAGCTTGCCGCCGCCAGCACCGCGCCCGCGCGCCGACGCCGCCAACGCCTTGGCGAACGTGCCATTCTTCTTCGTCTCGTCGAGCAGATCGAGAATCTTGGCGACGGGCAGATTGAGCAACTGCCACTCGTCAAGACCTTCCACGAGGTCGGGGCATGCCGACTTCACCCCAAGCGGGAACGACTTGAGATTGCGCGCCAGCCACAACGACTCGTAGTTGGCAACCGTGCCGTCGGTCGTAATATGGCCCCAGTTCGTGTCCGCGTCGTAGCCCAACAGCCGGCCGAAGTCTTTGCCGACTTCCAGCTCCATTGGCTCGGTGGCGACCGACGCCTCATACGCGCAGTTGTTCGGGTTGAAGAGCATCGTCGACATCTTCGCGATGTTGGCGACCATGAGGATGTCCGAGCACATGTGGCCGAGATAGCGGGTGGAGAACCACGGATCGGCCGACTGGCGCAACCGGCTCGACACTTCTTCGAGAACTTCGGTTGTGCGGTCGAGGGTGTGCACGAAGGCCTTTGCCCGCATGTCCTCCGCGGAAACGAGTGCCGCGTCAGCTGGATTGAAGTCGGCGCGCCAGTGAATGTGGTCTTCGATGATCGCAAGGAGGCGTTCGCGGAAAAATGCTTTGTTTTCGGACTTCGGCCCGAGAAAGAGCGCCTCGACCGTTAACGCCGGAGGGGCGGCGTGCCCATTCGATTTGCCGCTTCCGGCCGTTTTTTCATGATCGGGACGTGAAGTAACTGACATCGTGCTGCTTTCTTAGGGCGTGATGACGGGCGTGGTGGACGTTTCGGTCGGCGCGGAAGCCGGAACGAACCCGGCCGCCCACTTCGAGACTTCGGTCGGCTTGCGGCCCTCGATCTGCCAATCGAACGGCGCAAACGTGGTGTCGTCCGATTTCCATTCTTTCTTGTGGCACGCGTAGATGACGAACGGAATGGCGAGGAAGATGACGGTGCCGATGCTCAAGATGACGATGTACGTAACAGGGCTGCCGGTTGGGATCTGGTTGGGCGGAATGAAGCTGAGCACCAAAGCGCCGCCGGCGCCGATCAGACCGATCGCGCCAACCAGCCACAAGCCGATGTTGTTCGGACCCGGAATCTTGAACGGCCGCGGCTTGTTCGGTTGCGTATAACGCAGCCGAATCGCGGCGACGTAAATGATCACATACATGGCGAGGATGATGATCGTCGCCATTTGGCTGAGAATTTGGTTCGCCGCTTGGACCGAGGGAAGAATCGCAAGCGCCAACGCCAAGATGCTCACGAGGACGGCTTGAAGAATCAGGATCGGAACGTTCATCCCGTTCTTATTCGTTCGCTGGAAGAGTTTCGGCAGATAGCCGGCCTTGCCGACGGCGAGCAGGCCGGTTGACGGGCCTGCCACGATGACGCTCACCTGACCCAAGACGCCGAGCGCGAGCATCGCCGCCATGACGTTGCCCATCCACGGGAGGTGGAAGGCGGCCCAGAGGTCGTTGAACGCAACGAGTAAGCTTTGCGTGAGGTTCATCGCACTCTGCGGAACGGCGACGCTGATCGCGAGGGTGCCGAGTATGGACAGCACGACGATGATCGCTGTCGAAATCCAAACGGCTCTGGGGAAATCTCGCGTCGGGTTCTTGAGCTCGGTGATATGAACGGCCTGCATCTCCATTCCCGCGAAAAAGAGAATGATGCTTGCTGCCAAGACGATTGAGCTCAGTCCCGTAAACTTCGGAACGATCCCGCCCACAAAGGACATGTGAACGGGATGGCCTAGCGCGATGTAGACGATAGCCGCGACGATCAGAATTGCTCCCGGAACGATCGTCCCGAAAAGCCCACCGAACGTGCTGAGCTTCGCCGATGATGCGATACCGCGAAACGTGTAGAGCGTGACCCCCCAAAAAACGGCGAGGACGACCACGGCAACGTAGATGGGGTTGCCGGCGAGCCAGAGATCGAAGCTCTCCGGCATCGCGATGTAGGCGATAGCGACGGCCGCAAAGATCAGCACGGTCGGGAACCACACGACGATCGCTTGCCATTCGTAGTAGAGCGCAGCGAAGCCCCAGTCGGCACCGAAGGCCTCCCCAACCCAGCGGAAGACGCCGCCTTTTTCCGGATACGTCGAAGCCAGTTCAGCGGAGACCAGCGAGACGGGGATCAAGAAGATCACCGCTGCGACCAAGTAGTAGAAAACCGACGTCAGACCGTATTCGGCCGTCGTCGGCAGCCCGCGCAAACTAAAGACGGTGGTCACGTTCATGATGGCCAGCGTCATCATACCGAGAGCGACCTTCTTCTTGACGCCGCCCTCGGCGGGCGTCTTTGTGCCGTTAGCCGTCGACGCCTTGGAAACAACAGTATCAGCCATTACTCACGTACTCCCTGAAGTGGATGCGAAGCAGAAGAACGCGTCATGACGGACTCAATGAGGACAGCAGCAACGATGGCCGCCACCGTGAGGACGAGCGCAATCGGTTGGCTGCGGTACACCGAAATCTCAAACATGACGAGCACGACTGCCATCAAGATGAACCCGCAGGCGATGACGGCGCGGGGTGATGCGGTTTCCTTCGCCAGGCGCCAATGTGCGACAAAGACCGCAAGGTACGTTATGAGAAATCCGGCGCTTGCGATAAACGCGATCGACGTCAAATCGAGAAAATTGAGGACGACGAGGACGCCTAACACGGCGAACGTGACGCCTTTAGTCAGTGTCCCGTGTATGACGGCCGTGAACGCCGAGGGCAGTTGCCGGTCTTTACCTAAAGCAATCGCCATATCCATGCTACTGAACAGGATCGCATTGATCGCCGAAGCCGTCGCCAGCATGGCGGCAATCGAGACTGCAACGAAGCCGGCATTACCGAGCACGGGCACCGCTGCCTGCGCAACCGCGGTGTCGGCATATTTGGCCAGATCGGCTTCGCTGACGTTTCCCAGCACGATCAGGGATATCGCAACGTACAGCAGCGCGACGAAACCGATCGCTCCATAAATTGCGAGCGGAATCGTGGTTTTCGGTCGCGCGACGGCATCGGCGGCGTTCGTCATGACGCTGTAGCCGGAATACGCAAAGTACGTGAGACCGACGCAGGCGATGATCGCCTCCCAGCCGACGCCTGGCGTGCTCGTCAGCCGTGATGCCTGGAACGAGGTCGACCCGGCAACGAGGAGTACGCCGAGCGTTGCCAGCTTGACGCCGACCAACACGATCTCAGCCCGGCCGACCGCGCGCGAGCCGATGGTGTTGAGGATTACGAGCACAATGACGATCGCCGTTGCGAACACGTTGATCCAGAAGGTCGTCGCACCGTCGCCGAAGGCCAAGCGCGCTCCGTAAGTGCCGAAGCTCTTCGCAACGAGCGCCGCGGCCGCGGCCAAGGACATCAGGTAGAAGAGCGATAGTGAGCCGGCAACGGTCCGGGACGGAAAGCCCTTGTTGAAGAAGGCGTCGACCCCGGCTGCCGACGGATATCGTGCCGATAGCCGGGCATGCGAGTAGCCCGAGAAACCGGCGACAATTCCGCCGATGACAAATGCCATCCAGACCGCCCCATGCGCAATGAGCGTAGCTTGTCCGAGCAGCGCGAAGATGCCGGCGCCGACCATTGCGCCGACGCCGAGCGCCGCAACGCTCCAGACGTTCATGGTCGGCTTTGCCGCCTTCCCGACCGTTGCCGACACGGTTAGTGCGCCGCCTTCATCGTGCGTTCAACTTCATTCCGAGCTGCGTGCACGCAGTGAAGCGCCCACTCCATGATTTCCGGATTTACGAAGACGTTCATCGGGAAGATCTTGAGCGCGTATATGACGGCATCAGCATCGGAGCCATCCTGGTTGTAGGTTGTATTCCGGAAGCCGGTGCTGAAGCTCATGTATGGGGTGTACTTGCCGTCGATCGTCTTGCCGGCACGGAACCACTCGAAGAGCTTGTCGCCAACGGCTTTGACGAGCTGATTGTTCCGCACGAGGTCCGCCCGGCCGTCCGGTTCGTTCAGTTCTCGCTCGAACTGCTTCTTGGCATCGACGCCTTCGGGATACACACGGAAAAGCGTGATCAATCCTGAATCGTCCGGATTGACGCAGACCATGTCGCTCTTCTTGGCGATGAGGTCGTAAACGACGTATTTGTTCTCGAGGATGCCGCCCAGGATCGAGCGCATGCCGTCCATGCCGAAATACTTCAGCGTGGCCCAGGCCGCCAGCGAGCCCGAAGACGTTCGCGACACCTCGAGCGTATAGTACATGGGATTATACGGTGTGCGAACCTGCAGATAGGCGTCGCCGCCCCAACGCAGCAGCGACTCGAACTCTTTGGCATCTTTGTAGAGGAAGATGCTGCTCACGTAGGGCGTCCAACCAACTTTATGAAAGTCGATTCCGACTGCGTCCGCGTGCACGATATCCTTCATCGCCTGACCGTTACTCTTCAGAACCGGCAGAACGCGATCGGAAAATTCCAGCGGGTTCTTATCGAAATCGTAATCCTTGAAATAGATCCAAGACCATCCGACGACCGCGTCGGCGTAGAGCACGGTCTTCCCGTACCCCTTGGGATTCGGATAACGATCGATAAGCGCGCGCACCTTGGCGATCGGGTCGAACGCACTGGCATCGGTGGTACCCATCGTGCAGACGACCGTAGCGACCGGGATTCCCTTCGCCTGGAACTCCTTGAGAAGCTCTTCCAAATGCGCAACGTCCATTTGATTCGTATCGACGTCAGTGCGTACCGTGACGATATTGTCGGTTCCGACACCCGTCCAATCGGTCGAGTTGTTGCGCGCGAAATGCGACTGCTGAGAGCAAATAATCTTGGCATCCGTTCGCACGCCTTTGGCACGCGAATCGGGCAGAACGCGCGTCAGGCCGTACTTAGTGCCGTAGAGCCAGCAGCCGCCGCCACCATAGGTGAAGATGCCGCCCGTGTTAAGCGGATCCCAGCCTATCAGATTGCCGAGCATGCCGGCACTTTCGAGCTCGGCGCGATGAACGTTCCAGGCGTATTCGCCCTCCAGGATATTTGGAGAAAAAATTTGCGAGAGCATCGAGGCGATGATTGCAGCCGTATTGCCTTGTGGAATCACGTTGCACATCGTGAGCGGGTTGCCCCAGTTCGGGGCTCCGTTGAACATCTTTACGACATCGTCGAGGACGGTGTCAATGTTTCCCAATTCTTCACTTAAGGTTACATTCTTGACGTCCGGATAGGTGTAGTCGAGAGCACCGCTATCGCCGAGGTACGCCGGGCCATTCTTTTCCGAACGAAGACGATCCATCTTTGTTACGAGCTTCGTCAACTCGCGAGCGAGCGGATCATCGCCGCCGCGAAACGGTGATGGAAATTCGCCGGTCATCTCCTGGTGGTATTTTGCCCACTTCGGAATCGTGCGGCTTGCATTTGTCATGTTATTGTTTGTCCCTTATGGCGTTTGCGGTTAGGGTAGAAGCTTGATGTTGGAGAAATCGATCCCGCGTGCGAGCGCGTTGCCTTTATAGCTGAAGGCGCGTACTGAAGAGGTCGTACGCAATTGTTGGCATGGTCTCATACGAACAGAACGATGGTGATTGCCCAAAGAGCGGACCGGTGTTTGCGTAGGGTTGAGCTGTCTGTTTGCGGGCTGCAAGCGCACAACGAGCGCGGCTGCATCGTCGGCTTGAACGCCGCCTTCGTGTGCGCGAGCGGCTTCGAGTATCGCCTGCGAAGGATCCGTGCCGTTGATGCGCGAGCGCCTAACCGCAAGCGCCGTCCGGGTGGCACCGAAGAAGTCGTCCGAGCCGGCTCGGTGGCTATCGGAGATGCCGTCTGTTACGATGACGAGCGTTTCAGTCGGGTCGAGAGTAAAGACGGGATCACAGGCGTTATTGGCAAGGGGGATGCCCAGCATCGGAGCGCTCGGTATGAGTTGCCGGATGGTCCCGTTGTCCGCGAGAGTGAATGCGACATCGTGACCGGCGGAACCGTACACGACGGTTCGCAGAACAGGATGCACGATTGCAACGAAGGCGACTGCATACGGGGTCTCGTCGTCAATCGTCCTGAGAAGTTGGTCCGCCCGGTCTAGTGCCGAGGCCGGGGACTCATCATGGATGAGGGCCGAGACAATTTCGTTAGTGATGACTGACGAGAGAGAAGCGCGGCCTGCGCCATGGCCGGCAATGTCGATGACGATGATTGCGGTGCGGCCGGAGCTGAGCGGCAATGCAACGGCTCGGTCCCCGCACCGGATGCCGCCGTCGCAACTCCGAACCGACGACGATACCACGAGGGTGGGCTGCGCCGTTGCCGGTGTCCCGTCGACGAGCGGCGGGACTGAATAGTCGATCATCGTCTCCCCAACGGGCGTACTCTCGTTGCTCAATCGCAGGAGATGTAGCCTGTACGAGAGCGTACGTACCACTCGTGAGCGTCTTGCGAAGGCGCCCTTCACAAATGCCCAGTTCGCGGCTATGATCGCGCTATATCTGAGAACACGGCTTGGACCAACGCTCTATCACGGTGCGCAGGTCTGCCAGCCTAACAGGCTTGGCAAGATAATCGTCCATCCCGGCCGCTAGACATGCCTCGCGATCTTCGGCAAATGCATTGGCGGTCATCGCAACGATAGGAATGTGGCCGCCGCACTCGCGCTCCGCTTTGCGTATCTCTTGGGTCGCTGAGACACCATCCAGGTTGGGCATCTGACAATCCATGAATATCAGCGAGTAGGGTTCTCGGAGTAATGCGGCGATGGCTTGGGCTCCGTCCGGAACGAATGTGACCCGTACGCCCAGATCGTCGAATTGCAACTTAAGTAGCTGCTGCAGACGGACGTTATCTTCGGCGACCAGTACCGGACCGCTAAGGCGCGCGAAAATCGTAACTGGATGTGCTGGTGCAAGAGGTGCACGGTTGGTGCTCTCGTCGCCGACGGCTTTCGCAATTGCATCGAAAAGGTGGGATTGACGCAGCGGCTTGCGCAGTAGTGAGTCTTTGCCGATGGTGATGATTCGAGCCGGCAAGATGGCCCGTAGAACGTCGATCGTATCGTCGATGCCGGTGACACCGACGTTGTCCAAATCGACGATGATCACCCAGGTTGTACGATCGCGCGACTCGAGAGCTCGAACGAGGTCTTCCCGGCTTTTCGCGCGGCGACACTCCATCGACCAGGATGTCATGTAGCGTTCGACGATCTCGGCGATCATGTCATCGCCGGAGAGAATGAGGCCGGCGATCCCGTCGAGTGTCCTGCGCTGCAGGCTTCGCGGTTCCGCCGCGCGTTCGAAGCGAGCGGTGAACCAGAACGATGACCCGGTGCCGAGCTCGCTTTGAACGCCGATCTCTCCGCCCATCAATTCGACTAGGCGCTTTGAAATCGAGAGCCCCAAGCCCGTCCCACCGAACTTCCGTCGCACTCCTGTGTCGGCTTGGGTGAACGGCTCGAACAATTGCAAGAGCCCCTCGGGCGCAATGCCGGTTCCCGTATCCTTCACCTCGAAGCGCGCCACGATCTCGCTGGGCAATGCTTCGTGCAGGAGGGCGCGCGCGACAATTCGGCCGCGTTCGGTGAATTTCACCGCGTTCCCGAGCAAGTTCAGCAATATCTGTCGCAGTCGGTCGCCGTCACCGCGAATCGGCGGGATCATCGGATCGACGTACGTGTAGACCGTGATTCCCTTCTCGCGAGCGAGTTGCGCAACCACTTCCGCTGCACTCTCTAGGATCAGTTCGACTTCAAGGTCCTCGAATTGAAGATCAAGTTTGCCGGCTTCGATCTTGGAGAAGTCGAGGACACTGTTGATCAACGCGAAGAGCGCTTCGACGGACTCGCCGATTGTTTGCACGCAGATCTTCTCGCGCGCATCGAGCTTGCTCCGGCTAAGGAGCTCCGATGCCCCAATGATCGCCGCGAGCGGTGTCCGTAACTCGTGACTCATCGTCGTGACGAATTGCGTCTTAAAGCGCGACGCGCTAGCAAGCTTCTGGTTGAGGTCCTCTAGCTCGAGCGCACGTTGCTGCATCCCGGCGTGCAGCAGGCGTAATTCATCAGACCGCTTGCGCTCGGTGATGTCGGTGATTGCGGCGATCGTGAAACTGCCGGCGCCAACTTTGATCGGATTTAGTCCGATCTCGATCGGCACTTCGCTCCCGTCCTTGCGCCGCCCATAAAGGTCACGACCGGCGCCCATGGGGCGCGCGAGCGGCGCATGGTTGAACGCTGCGCGCAACTCCGGATGCGCGCGGCGGAAGCGTTCGGGAACGAGAAGCTCGATAGACTCGCCGAGCAGTTCGTCGCGAACATATCCGAAGAGCCGCTCGGCCTGCGCATTGACGAGCGCGATACGGCCTCGTTCGTCGATCAGGACCTTCGAGTACGGAGACCCTTCGATGATTGCGGTGAGGAGGTCGGCCCTGTTCGGCTCGAGCGCACGCTGCAAGGCGGAAGACAATGCGGATACCAGAGCGTCCAAAGCTCCACGCTGACTTGGGTCTAGCTTCCCGTCAAGAAACGTGCTCAGGCTGCCGAAGGCAAGCGAAACTTCGTCTCGCATTTCGCGCTGCCCCATAACACGGACTCCTTATCGGGCATTTCGCTAATTTGGTTAGCTTAGCAACTCTGCCGTAGGGACGAAAGCTAAGACCTACGTACAACCGGGGCCCTGCCAGACCGTTACTATAGCGTCGGGAGCGCTGCGTGGTCTGCATGATCTTACACATATAGTTAGAGAGGGAACGGTTTATTTATTTACCAATATAACCGACCTGATCCAGCGAGTATGCCATCGCCAGGAAACTCCCAAAGAGGCGTACCAAAGCGCACTGCAATGGGTGACCTAACGCCGAAGCTTCTTCGGTGCAATTATATCCTCGCGAGCTTAAAGGGCGCGGATCTCGCGTCGGTTTTGAAAGAGGGACAGATCGTTGACTTGCGTGTACGCGACGTCATTTACGAGGCGAATCAACGAATAGCCCAAGCCTTTTTCCCGATCGACTCCGTGCTCTCGGTCGTCACGACGATGAGGGAAGGCGGCGCGATCGAAGTCGGGACGATCGGTCGCGAAGGCACTTCGGCGTTGCCCATCGTCCTTGGTGCCCACACGACGGCAAACGAATGTTATTGCCAGGTCCCCGGGGCGGCGATAAAAATCTCGGGCGACCTTTTTCAGCATTTCCGTAAAACGAACAAAACGTTTGCTGTGCACCTGGATCGATATCTACAAGCGTACGTGAACTTTCTGGGGCAGCTCGCCGGCTGCAACCGGCTGCATCACATCGAGCAGCGATGCGCTCGCTGGTTGCTGCTTACGCACGATCGAGTCGACCGCGACGATATTTTGTTGACGCAGGAGTATTTGGCCATGATGTTAGGCAGTGGTCGATCGGGTGTGACGCTCGCTCTCGCCGCTCTGCAGCGGGCGAAACTTATTCGATACACCCGCGGCCACATCACGATACTTGATCATCATGGCCTCGAAGCGGAATCTTGCGAATGCTACGCGGTTGCCAAAGAGCAATTCGGCGGGCTCTTACGGTCAGCGCGATGATGACATCTCAATCTGGCGCCGTTGCAGTCTTAGCATAGCTCGTTAGTAGGCGTTTGTATTGACCGGCGATGATCTGATAACACTCACACGCGGCAGACTTCAGGCCCTTGCGGTTAGCAATCGTCAGGCGCCCACGGCTATACCGGATGAGCCCGGCTTTCCGAAGGCGCGCCACCACGACGCTGACGCTTTGGCGATTGGCACCCAACATCAACGCAAGAAAGTCTTGGGTGAACGAGAACTCATTTCGATCGACTCGGTCATGCGCTGCCAACAACCAACGTGCGCATCGTTGCGTGAGAGTATGAAAGCGATTGCAAGCAATAAATTGGCTCATGCAAACGTATTGCACGTGCGAATGATGCTCCATCAGTAAGCGCAGATGTCCGCCCTTTTTGATGCATGCGCGAAGAGACAGCGCTCGAATGCCCCATGCATCGCCGGCTCCTTGACATAACGTCTGATGCGGAGTCTCCTCGGCTCCCCAAACCAGGTACGTTCCGACTAAACCCTCGCACCCGATCATGTCGATTTCCACACCCGCTCCGTCGTGCATAACGGTCACCATTGAGAAAACGGCACTGGTAGGAAAATACACGTTGGAGATACGCTCACCGGACCGATACAAAATCTGGCCCGCTTCAAAGCTAACGCGCTTCAGGTTGGGAAGAATAGCCTCCCGTTCATTTTGCGGAAGCGCATCTAGCAACCCGTTCCCGGTCGGACTCGACATATTGAGAATCACCCTGACCGTCGCTTTGCTAAGCGACCTACCACGACGGACTGCCGCGGCAACAGACAGGTAACTATAGAGGTTCATCGCCTGCGTGTATGTCGCCTAGGCGACATATGGGGTACTTCGGCGGCCGGGGTTAGTCGATCGGGAAGTAACGATAGAGCATGACTTTCACCTAATCGAGTGCGAGAGAGAACACCACGGTCGCCGCGAGTAACGTAACGACAATGCTAGCCGGAAGCGGTTGGATGAAAGTTCCGAAGATGGCAAGCGTCGAGACGAAGACGATGTCGGTAGTGCTGAAGATGATCATCAAGCGGCTTGGACATGAGTTCCAAGAGTCGCCCTCGCTTACAGGACCGCTTCCGGTTGGCCGACTGACTGCGCGAACAACACGTGCTGTTCCGGACGTAGCGCCAAGCTTTTCGTGAGTGCCGCCTTATCGCAGTTGTGAAACCAACATGCCAGCCCGCTCGCTGCGGCAAATAGGTAAACATTTCCGGCGATGAGCCCGGTGTCGACGAAGTAATACGACTTCTGAACCTCGGGATCGTGCAGGCCGGGCTCCTCGTAGCCGATGGTGTGCGTGAGACGATGGAGATCGACGACGTAGATCAGCTGAACCGGTGCCTTCGAGGGGACGCCCTGGCGCTGATTCATCGCGCCGGAACGCACGTCGTCCGGATTCACGGGGTTGAGTCGATGCAGCTCGGCGTCGTAGAGATACGCGCCGTCGTGAAGGGCAACGTAGAGGTCGATCTCTTGCGAGTTGCTGGCCGAGGCCGCCGTCCGTCCCGCGGCACCGAACGGTCCCGACGTCCGGTTGACCCCATACGCCACCCATAAGAGATTCGAGAGCTGAGCCAGGGGCAACGGCGTCTCACTAATGTCGCGGGTGGTGTGGCGCTGCGCGACCGCTTCGTAGAGCGAAAGCGTGGGGTCCAGGACCGGCGACGGCAGGTCGATTGAACGCAACGCGCTTGCTCTCTGGGTATCTGATCCATCCGTCATGGTTAGCTCATACCCGCACTATCGGATTCGCCGGCGCTTTTTGGGGCATGCGACTCGGCAGCATGATGCTGCACGCCCGTGCGGAGTAGCCGTAGCTCTTCGGCGCGTTTGCGCTCGGTGATATCGGCGATCGCGGCGAGCATGAAGCCTTCTCTGTCGGTCTTGATCGGATTGAGGCCGATCTCGATCGGAACCTCGCTGCCATCCTTGCGCCGGCCGTAGAGGTCACGCCCCGCGCCCATCGGGCGCGCTATGGGAGCCTCATTGAAGAACTGCCGCAAGCCGGGATGCCCGTGGCGGAACCGTTCAGGGACAAGCATCTCGATTGATTCACCGAGCAGCTCGTCGCGCTCGTACCCAAAGAGCCTTTCAGTCTGAGCATTGACGAGCGCGATGCGCCCATCTTTGTTTACGAGAATCTTCGCGTACGGCGATCCCTCGATGATGGCGCCCAGGAGTTTGTCGTTGCTTTCGGCAGCGGCTCCGGCCAAACCAGAGCGAAGTTCGGACACCATCGCATCCAGATGTTCGAGGGATTCGAGAATGTCCTCAAGATGTTGCTGCGTCGGCTCGAGCTTGCCATCGATAAAGGCGTGCACGGTCCCGATTGCGACCGCGAGGTCGTTGCGCATGTCGTGCAGCGTCTTGTCCATGAGCACCCCCTCTCGCAACTTCGGCCCGGCGTAGGTCGCGCACTCAGCCGCCTAATTCCTTCGCATAAAGTTCGGCTTTGTCCCGAGACCGTCGGAGCGCAGAGACTCGATGAGCAGCGTTCTCAGAGCTCTACATGAAGCCGGCATCGTGGTGAATTGTGAACGGTCCTGAGAACGCCATTTGATATTTGACGATAAACGATGCCTCAGAGAGGACGGGGCTTGACGAGGCCTGGAAGCAGTATCCTCGATGCCCAAAGCTCACGGCGCGGCGGTTTCGCCCGAGAACCTTCATGCCTTACTCCTGTCGACCGATCGGAAAACCGTCGATAACGTTCGCACCGCGTTAGTCGCCTTGGGATATCGCGTTCGCGCTAGCCGCGACATCGCGACCGGGATCCGCCGCTTTCGACTGACGTCCCCCGACCTGCTGATCATCGACGCACAGTTGCTGGAGCGGCGGGTTCCTGAAAACGTGGTCGGACGATTCCACGTCTGGCGTCGGCACGGTGACCACTATCACCCCCACGACGCCTTAGTAGCGGCCGCAACTCACACCGCAGCCAGCGCAGCCTCAGACACCGCCAAACTAACTTTCGATCCGACGAATCTTACGGTTCACATTGGTGATCGTGTTGCTTCGCTAACCCACACGGAGTTTGCAATTCTCTTCATGTTGATGAGCCATTGCGGAAAGGCAGTTACGCGGGATGAGCTTCTGGATGCCGTCAAGCACGAGGGCATCCCCTTTGACCGAGTCGTGGATCGTCACATTTGCAACATCCGACACAAGATCGATCTGAATCCGGATTCGCCCTCGCTCATCGAGACCGTTCGGGGGATCGGCTATCGTATCGATGCTGATGATTAGCCTGGTCGAGCGAAAGCCCAACCCGCGCCGCACGAACGATCGCTAACGGTATGGAAGCGAACATCAAACAACGGCGAGCACTCGTCGTCGATGACGAGCGCAAGATCGTCGAAGTGCTTTCGCGTTATCTGCAAGATGAAGGGTTCGAGGTTGTCGGCGCGTTCGACGGAGCCGAGGCCGTGCGATTGGCGCTCACCGAGCCCTTCGATGTCATCCTCCTCGATCTCAACTTGCCGAAGATGTCGGGCGTCGAGGTCTTCAAAGCCGTACGCAAGGTATCCGAGGTCCCGATCCTGATGGTGACGTCACGTGACGAGGCGGTCGATCGCATCGTGGGTCTTGAACTCGGAGCCGACGACTATATTGCCAAGCCTTTCAGTCCGCGTGAGGTCGTCGCGCGCGTCAAGAACATCGTCAATCGTGTCGAACATAAGCCGACGGTCGTGCGGGTCGTCCATGACGTGCAGCGAGTCGGCGATCTCGAGATCGACAGAACGGGACACGAGGTGTATCTCAAAGGCAGGCCGGTCAAGTTAACGCCGATGGAATACCGCATTCTTGATGTGCTCTCGCGTAATGCAGGTATCGTCCTCACCCGGGCGCAGCTCTTGGACAATATTAATGTCGACTCCACCGAAGTCTTCGACCGAACGCTCGACAAGCATATCGCGAACTTACGTCAAAAGATCGCCGACGATCCAAACGGGCCGCGGTACATCCTTACTGTCCATGGCGTGGGTTATAAGTTCATGCAATAGACTTCACGGCGTTCGAGCCGTGGGCCGGACGACGCAACTGTTTCACCGCGCTCTGCTCGTCGTCGAAGATCCAAAAGACCTTATTCAAACCCATAATGTCGAGGGTCTTCTTGATGTGCGGGTTTGTTAACACGAGAGTCACCGCACCATCGTGTTCTTGCACCAGCTTGTGAACGCCGACGAGAACGGCCAAACCCGTCGAATCGATGTAATCGACGTCTAGGAGGTTGATGACGAGCTTGTAATGCTCGTCATCGGTCAGCTTTTTGAGCGCGTCTTTGAGCCTAGGTACAGTGTGGATATCGATCTCACCGGTCAAATCCATGACGTACGTTTCGCCTTCCGATTGGCGGGCCCGGGCTTTGATATACATAGCTTTTCCTAGCGGGAGCGACGGTCGTTCAACGTCACAGCTGAGGGTGCGTATTGCAGGAGTCGTACGCAACGGTTGGCATGGTTTTCATACGAACAGAACGATGGTGATTGTCTAGAGCTATCGGTTTTTGCGTAGGGTTGAGCTGTCTGTTTGCGGGCCGCAAGCGCACAACGAGCGCGGCTGCATCGTCGGCTTGAACGCCGCCTTCGTGTGCGCGAGCGGCTTCGAGTATCGCCTGCGAAGGATCCGTGCCGTTGATGCGCGAGCGCCTAACCGCAAGCGCCGTCCGGGTAGCACCGAAGAAGTCGTCCGAGCCGGCTCGGTGGCTATCGGAAACGCCGTCTGTTACGATGACGAGCGTTTCAGTCGGATCGAGGGTGAAGACGGCGTCACAGGCGTTATTGGCAAGGGGGATGCCCAGCATCGGTGCGGTCGGTATCAGCTGCCGGATGGTCCCGTTGCCCGCGAGAGTGAATGCGACATCGTGACCGGCGGAACCGTACACGACGGTTCGCAGAACAGGATGCACGATTGCAACGAAGGCGACTGCATACGGGGTCTCGTCGGCAATCGTCCGGAGAAGTTGGTCCGCCCGATCTAGTGCCGCGGACGGGGATTCATCATGGAGGAGGGCGGTGACAATCTCGTCGGCGACGGCTGACGAAAGGGCGGCGCGGGCCGTCCCGTGGCCGGCAATATCGATGAGAATGATTGCCGTGCGGCCGGACCTTAGCGACAATTCAACGGCCAGGTCCCCGCACCGGATGCCGCCGTCGCAACTCCGAACCGACGACGATACCACGAGCGTGGAATGCGCCGTTGCCGGTGTCCCGTCGACGAGCGGCGGGACTGAATAGTCGATCATCGTCTCCCCAACGGGCGTACTCTCCTCGCTCAACCGCAGGAGATGTAGCCTGTACGAGAGCGTACGATACCAATCGTGAGCGACGTATGAAGGCGCCCTTCACATGTGCCCGGTTCGCGACTCTCATCCTCAGTCGATTGGGAAGTAACGATAGAGCATGACTTTGACCTGATCGAGTGCGAGAACAAACACGACGGTCGCCGCGAGTACGGTAAGGACAATGCTCGCCGGAAGCGGTTGGATGAAAATGCCGAAGATGGCGAGCGCTGAGACGAAGACGATGTCGGTAGTGCTAAAGATGATCATCAAGCGGCTTGGACATGAGTCCCACAGCCGTCCTCGCTCGCGCACAACATACATGACGCCTTGGCCGGCAAAGACGAGCATAATGAAGGTGAGGGTCTGAATTTGCCCGGTGCTCAAGCCGATGCGAAACACGGCGATGCTCAGGACTCCGAGCAAGTACAGCAGTTTGAACGCTGCAAGGGGTATCGCTGCCAGCGTGAGATTGCGTAATCGCCAGGCGTTAGGATGCGGTGAAGGCGATGCGTTGTCCGTCGTGCGTGCCATGCTGGCGAAATCGTTCGCAAACATTGAAATCGCTTGCAGCATCGGCGTTAAAACCGCGTGCCCCGTCAGCAGGAGGCCGCCGCCGAGCACGAGCAACGTTGCGGTCTTGTTGATGAGAATCGTGAACGTGTAGGTAAGGACGCGCCGGAAAACGATGCGTCCTTCCTTGATTGCAGAGACGATGCCGCCGAGCCCGGGCGTCGTGAGCACCATACCTGCTGCTGCTTTGGCGACGTCGGTCGCGCTGGAGACCGCGATTCCCATCTGTGCTTGACGGAGAGCCGGTGCATCGTTCGCTCCGTCCCCGCACATGCCGACGGCGTGCCCGGCGCTTTGGAAGGCCTGCACCAGACGGAACTTGTCCTCGGGAAAAATGCCGGCATAGACAGCAAAGTCTTCCGGAACGACGCGATCTGGAATCTTGCCGGGCGGACAGGCTGCGCCTTCGAGACCGATGGCCCGCGCGACCGTCATCGCGGTGGCCATCGTGTCGCCGGTAAGCATCACGGTGTGGACGCCCAATGAGCCGAGTTCCTTGAGGAGAGCGGCGGAATCCGGCCGGGGCGAATCACTCAGGGCGACAAAGCCGACCAAGAGAGCTTGTCCGGCAGGACCGACCGTGACCGCTAACGTCCGATAGCCTGCGGTCGCGAGTTTGAATAATTCCGCGGTCGACATCTCCGTCGACGATCCGAGCTTCTCCGGAGCGCCTTTGGTAATTAGGATCTCGCGCGCACTGGCATCAACCGCTTTGGCCTCGGCCTGTTTCGTCGTCGGATCGAACGGCGTGAAGCTGACGACGCGAGGAATCGGACGCGCCGGCCGGGCTGCCTGTGCCGCACGTTGGATCGCCATATCGACCGAGTCCCGGCCGTCGGAGGAACTGGCGAGCGCGGCAAACGCAAGAATATCGCCCTCGCTCCATCCTTCAGCCAATGGCCGCACCAACGCGACACCGAGTTCATTGCTGGTCAGCGTCCCCGTTTTGTCTGCGCAGAGCACATCGATGGTCGCGGCTTCGTTCAATGCCGTCAGTCGCGTCAGCAAAAC
>PLRU01000065.1 GCA_003164045.1 Candidatus Lustribacter telmatis | reverse complement strand
GATCGTGTTTGCCCTTGATGGCCGCATCGGTGAGAACGCGGGTGGTCTCTTGGAACGACGCTGCGGAGAGGAACGATTCGGTCGCGAGCGACGCCTTCGTTACACCGAGCAGTACCGCGCCGCCTTCGGCCTTTTTCTGGTCGCGCGTGAGGCCTTCGTTGGCTTCGTTGAAGGCCGACGCTTCGACCAGTTGTCCCGGCAAGAAGCGCGTGTCGCCGCCGTCGATGATCTTCACCTTACGCAGCATGCTGCGCACGATGACTTCGATGTGCTTGTCGTTGATGTCGACGCCTTGCGAGCGGTAGACCTTCTGCACTTCCTGCACGAGGTAGTTCTGCAGCGCGGTTTCACCGCTGATCCGCAGGATGTCGTGAGGATTCAGACTGCCTTCCGCGATCGGCTGGCCGGCCTTGATCGGATCGCCGTCGTGCACCGAGAGGTGCGTGCCGACCGGCGCTTCGATCTCGTGGTCTTCGCCCGTCTCGTCGGTGACGTAGACGACGCGCTTGCCCTTCTCTTCGCCGAACTTGATGACGCCGTTGTGCTCGGACACCGGCGCTTCACCCTTGGGCTTACGCGCTTCGAAGATTTCCTCGACGCGCGGGAGACCCGTGATGATGTCTTCGGTCGCGACACCGCCGGTGTGGAACGTGCGCAGCGTGAGCTGCGTGCCCGGTTCACCGATCGATTGCGCGGCGATGATGCCGACGGCCTCGCCGATGTCCACCTTGAGCCCGGTCGCAAGATTGCGGCCGTAGCACATGGCGCACACGCCGTAGCGCGCTTGGCAGGCAAGCGTCGAGCGGATCTTCACTTGGAGAATGCCGGCGGCGATGATCGCCTTGGCCTTCTCTTCGTCGATCTCTTCGTCGCGAGCAACCAGCTTCGTACGTGAGGTCGGTTTCTCGGGATCCTTGATGTCTTCGGCAGCGCGACGGCCGACGATGCGGTCGTAGAGCGGCTCGATCGTTTCCTTGCCGACGCGGATGTCGTAGACCGTGATGCCCTTGGTCGTGCCGCAATCTTCCTCACGGATGATCACGTCCTGCGCGACGTCGACGAGACGGCGCGTCAGGTAACCCGAGTCAGCGGTACGCAGCGCGGTATCGGCCAGACCCTTACGTGCACCGTGCGTCGAGATGAAGTACTCGAGAACGGTGAGGCCTTCTTTGAGCGACGCCTTGACCGGAATCTCCAGAATGCGGCCCGACGGATCGGACATGAGTCCGCGCATACCGCCGAGCTGCTTGACCTGGGCGATCGAACCACGCGCACCCGAGGTCGCCATCATGAACACCGGGTTGAGCGGGTTCTGCGCGGCCTGCATGGCTTGCGTGACGTCGTCCGAGGTCTTCTGCCAGACTTCGATCGTCTTCTGGTAGCGCTCTTCTTCCGAGATGAACCCTTGGCCGAAGAGGCTGTGGAGTTCGTCGACTTCGGCCTGCGCTTTGTCGAGCAGGTCGTACTTCGCTTGGGGCACGACGACGTCGCTGATCGACACCGTGGTGCCGGACTGCGTGGCGTAGTGGAACCCGAGCGCTTTGATCGCGTCGAGGAATTCGGCCGTCGCGGCGTTACCGTACTTGCGGTAGCAATCCGTGATCAGCTTTTTGAGCGCGTTCTTGTCGAGCACGTGATTCATGAACGGGTGCTTCCACTCAGCGGGGAAGGCATCGTTGAGAATCGCGCGGCCGACCGTCGTGCGAATGCGTGCGCCGTCGACCCGCAGATTGATCCACTCTTGCAGACCGATCAGGTGGTTTTCGTACGCGAGCACCGCGTCTTGCAAGTTGCCGAACGTCGGCTCCTTGGGCGCGGAACCGTTGCCGACGTAGCTCGACTGCCACTTGCGGCCGACGCTGTCGGCGTACAGCTGGTCATCGGCCATCTCGCCCTTGGCCGGCCCCTTGTACTCATCGCGGTTGAACGTGAGGTAGTACAGACCCAAGACCATGTCTTGCGTCGGGATCGACACCGGGTTACCAAAGCTCGGCTGCAAGATGTTGTTGGACGACAACATCAGGATGCGCGCTTCGGCTTGCGCACCGGCGCTCAGCGGAAGATGGACGGCCATCTGGTCGCCGTCGAAGTCCGCGTTGTACGGCGTGCAGACGAGCGGATGCAGATGGATCGCTTTGCCTTCGACCAGCACCGGCTCGAAGGCCTGAATGCCGAGACGATGGAGCGTCGGTGCGCGGTTGAGCAGCACCGGATGCTCGCGAATCACTTCGTCGAGCACGTCCCAGACTTCCGGACGCACGCGTTCGACCATGCGCTTCGCGCTCTTGATGTTGTGCGCTTGGCCGCGATCGACCAGCTTCTTCATCACGAACGGCTTGAAGAGCTCGAGCGCCATTTCTTTCGGCAAGCCGCACTGGTGCAGCTTCAGGTTCGGGCCGACCACGATGACCGAACGGCCAGAATAGTCGACGCGCTTACCGAGCAAGTTCTGCCGGAAGCGGCCCTGTTTGCCTTTGAGAATATCGCTCAGCGATTTCAGCGGACGGTTGTTCGGCCCGGTGACGGGACGACCACGGCGGCCGTTGTCGATCAGCGCATCGACTGCTTCTTGCAGCATGCGCTTTTCGTTCTTGATGATGATTTCGGGCGCGCTCAATTCCAGCAACCGCTTGAGGCGGTTGTTGCGGTTGATCACGCGGCGATAGAGATCGTTGAGATCGGACGTGGCGAAGCGGCCGCCGTCGAGCTGCACCATCGGGCGCAGTTCGGGGGCGATCACCGGCACGGCCGAGAGGATCATCCACTCGGGCTTGTTGCCCGAGGCGAGGAACGCTTCGACGACTTCGAGGCGCTTGATCGCCTTGACGCGCTTCTGGCCCGTCGTTTCCTTGAACTCGCGACGCAGCTCTTCTTGGAGTTTACGCAGGTTGAGGTCGCGCAGCAGCTCGCGGATCGATTCCGCGCCCATGCCGGCCTTGAACCGGGAGCCGTACTTCTCGCGCGATTCGCGATATTTTTGCTCGGTGAGGATTTCGCGTTTGCCGAGCGTCGTGTCACCCTGATCGGTAACGACGTAGGCGGCGAAATAGATCACCTTCTCGAGCTGCCGCGGCGACATATCGAGCAAGATGCCGATACGCGAGGGCACGCCCTTGAAATACCAAATGTGGCTGACCGGCGTGGCCAGTTCGATGTGGCCCATGCGTTCGCGACGCACTTTCGCGCGGGTGATTTCGACGCCGCAGCGGTCGCATATCATGCCCTTAAAGCGAATGCGCTTATACTTGCCGCAGTGGCATTCCCAGTCTTTGGTGGGTCCGAAAATCTTCTCGCAGAAGAGTCCGTCGCGCTCGGGTTTGAGCGTCCGGTAGTTGATGGTTTCCGGCTTCTTCACTTCACCGAAAGACCAGGCGCGGATTTGTTCAGGGCTGGCGAGCCCAATCCGCATCGCGTCGAAATTGTTGACGTCGAGCAGGTTCACGTATCGTCCTTTACAGCGACTCGGCGAGCAGAGGCGATCGAGGTGACGTCATGGATGGCGCAGGAGGCGCTGGTGCCGGAAATGGGCACAGCGGTCCAGAGAATCGCCGTTGACGTTCCTTGGATCCGCGTTATCGACCGAGGGGCATAGGCAGGTATTGTACGCCTTGAGTCAAGTTTGGTCAAGCGTGGGGCTGCCGCTAGCTGGCGGGCGCGATTGGGGCGGTCCTTCGACTCCGCGCTAACGCGCTGCGCTCTGGATGACAAATGAGCGAGGGGTACCTAGGGTTAGTGTTAAGGTTCAGGTCTATACCGCTTGCCTTGCCTTTTTGGCGAAGTATTAGCGCCCGAACGTAGCTCCGGGGCGTGCGAATTTGCTGACGCCTTCTCTTTTGGAGGTCTCGTGCTACCGCTTCGTCTCTTGGTGCCGTTGCTCGGCGCCGCTCTTTTCTTGGGTGCCTGTGGGGGCGGCTCCGTCGCTACCACGCCTATCGCCTCGAATACCGTTGCTTCCGGATCGGGTACGGCCACCTCGAGCGCCCAGGTTGCGGTTCCGCCGATCGGTGCGCTCAGCGCCGGCTTGGTTACGCTGCCGGCCGTGACGAGCGGTTCCGGCGCCAGCCTCTCCGTTCGTACGTCCATCGGGGCGAGCTCGACGCAGAGCGCCGACCGGCGTGGAGCGCAGTCGATCGCCAACTCGACGTCGTTTGCTCAGGTCACGATCACGGCGAACCAAGCGGTAACGTTCACCGGCGCCTTCACGGCCGCCATCACCTATGTGGGCGGCCCGGGAACGTACTTCGGCACGTTCCAAGACCAGAACGGCAACCTCAGCAGCACGCCTTCGATGACCGCGACCGGCTCGGCGTACTCGCTCACCTCGCCGAGCGGCACGTATACGCTCGCCGCCGGCCAGTCCGTCTCGTTTAGCTTCTCGGCATCGCAAACGGCGAACGCTGCCGGCCCGCTCGTCTTCGGCGCAGCGGCGCTCTCGTTCACGACCACCGGCGCAGCAGCCGCGCAAACCGACACGGTCACGGAGACCAACTACACCGGCGCGTTCACCGTCTCGTCGGAAAATGCAGCCGTTGCAACCACCAGCATCAGCGGCGGAACGATCACCGTTACGCCGGTCGGCCCGGGCACGACGTCGATCGACGTTGCCGGCGGCGCCTCCGCAAAAATCAGCATCACGGTCACCACCTCACCGGTGACGATCCAATAATGAGGAACTTCATGATTCGCCGGCTTTCGTTCGCCGCTCTCGCGTTGCTCGTTGCCGGCTGTTCCAGCGGCGGCGGCGCATCGCCGTCCCTACCGGCCGCAGCGTCGAGCGCACCGATTAAGGGCAATGCCGCAGTAACGGGCACCGCCAACGCGCAAGTTCAGATTACGATCCCGGCGGCACCAGCCGCTACCGCGCTACGCCGCGCGGCCTATGTCTCGCCCGCAACGCAGTCGTTGTCGTTCCAACTCGCGACAGGTCAGCCCATTGTGGTTGCGCTCACGGCCGGCACGCCCGGCTGCGCGACGACCGCCAACGGCGTCGTGTGTACCGCGAACGTTCCACTTCCGGTCGGCGCGAACCAGCAGTTCATCGTGAACACCTACGCGAGCGCCAACGGCTCCGGCACGTCGCTCTCCGCGACGAAAGTCACCGCCAGCGTCGTCAGCGGTCAAGCTAATTCGATCGCGTTGACACTCGGCGGCGTTCCGAAAACCGTCACGCTCGTTGCGCAGACGACCCCGATTTCCACCGTGGCGTCGACGACGATTCCCGTTACCGTCACGGTGAAGGACGCATCCGGCAACACGATCATCGGCAGCACGCCGTTCTCCGATGCCAACGGCAACGCGGTGACGATCGTGCTGGCGGATTCCGACACGACCGGCGCAACGCAGCTGACGCCGTCAACCCTTACGGCGCCGGGTTCGGCCAGCGTCGCATACGACAGCTACTTCCAACCCACGACCGTCACGCTTACGGCCACCGGCTCCGGCGTAGCGACGACGACCACGACGCTGACGTTCGCACCCAAAACCATCGCGTTCATGTACGACTACACCGATACACTGCAAGCGCAGTTCATGGCGCGCGCAACCGCGACCGCAAAGACCACGCGGCGTCATGCCCAGGTGGCGATATCCAGCGTGCCCGAAACCTTAGCGTCGCTTCTGCCAACCGGTAGTGCCGCCACGCCATATGCGCTCGGCACCAACATCACGACTCAAGCGGCCCAGTATAAGCGATCGTTTAACTTCAATCCGCTGGGAAGCGCCACCGCGCCGTCGGGACATCTCTACTTCACGCAGGAAGCAACGCAATGGGGTATCTTTGACGCCGGCGTCGCGCCAACGCTGCCGTTGGGTAGTGCCGTGATCGCCGGTTCGGCAAACCAAGTGCTCGGGACGCTCGCCCTCGGTCCGGGCGGCAAGATGTACGCCGGCATCGCCGGCGGCTTCGAACAAATCAACCCCGCGACCGGTGCTGCGATCGGCAGTCCGGTGCTCGTGCCGTCACAATTCATCGCCGGGTATTACCCGAACGCCATTGCCGTCGGAGCCGACGGAACCGTCTACATCGAGGCTTTCGAAAATACCGGTACGATGAGCGACGACGTGCTCGCGTTCACGCCGAGCGCGAACGGCTTCACGTTCGCGCGCTCGTTCTGGACCGGCAATTGCCATCACCCAGACGATGCGATCTACGGATTAGCCGTCGACCGGAACAACGTCGTCTACGTTTCGACCGATGCAAACGGCACGATCGACCTCGTTCCCGCAGCCTCGAGCGGAAACGTTCTGCCATCAATGACGTACAGCACCTACGGCACCTACTACGACGGGCTCAATCTCGTAATCGACCGGAACGGCAACATCATCGAGACGGCCTACTCGGCGATGGTCGTGTACGCAGCGAACACCGGCAGCGTGCCGCCGGGGAACACCGATCCGACGCAGCCCTATTTGCCGGCGGTCACCCCGGTTCTGCAAACGTTCTCCGGCGTCGGTGGCAATGCTGAGTTCGGCAACGTCGCGTTTGGACCGGGCTCCTAGCCCTAGCGGTTACCCTATTAGGCGTTGTGCGTACTCGTTTGCGAGATCGTGCAGCGCCTTTTTTCCGTCGCCGCGGAATGTTGGGGCGTGCATTAATGCTAGCGTGTCGATGGGGAGGTCTGCGAGTTTGCGGATCGTCGGGGCGGTGGCGGGCGTGAGGGCGGTTGCGTGGCCGTGGTCTTCCATGGCGAGCGCCGGGCCGACGATGTCGGACTCCGTGAACGGGCCGTCGTCGCCGACTCGGGTGAAGAGGTCGCTCGTGAAGAGCGTCTTGGTTGTTTCTTCGTAGATCAGGCCGGCGTCCCAGCCGTGCGGCACGTGCGGGGTGTAGATGTAGCGCACGCGCTTGCCGCCGAGCTCGAACACTTCGCCATCCTTGAGCGCGCGGGGTTCGCGGTCGGCTTGGTCGGCGATCGACGTCCGCACGCCGATCGTGCCGTGGGCGATCACCGCGTCCGGCGCGACGCCGAGCCAGTCGTTCATGGCGCCGGATTCATCCGCTTCGTAGTGGCCGAACGTGATCCAACGTAACCGCGCGGGATCCATGACGCGCTTCATTGCGTCGTGAAGATGCGGGAAGAGCCACTTCTGGCCGGTGTGAAAGAGCAGCGGCTCGTCAGCGTCGATGAGGAATTGGTTGAACACGATGCCCGCTTGCGGCCGGAAGGTCGAGAAGCGGTAGATGTTCGGGGCGATCTCGTCAACGCGGGTGTCCATCTTAGGCTTCTTCTCGGAGCATGCCGAGCATTTCCATGAGCGGTTCGTCGGTGACGCGGAAGAGGACAGCGTCGGCTTCGATGCGGTGCTGATGCGGGCGCCACGACGGCGCGACGAAGACGTCGCCGCGTTCCCAGTCGAACGTAGTGCCGTCGATCGTCGTATTGCCTTTGCCGGAGACGACGCTGTAGATGTTCGTTGCCGTGGTGCGATGCGGTGCCGGTTTGGTGCCGGCGGCGTGCGCGTCCATGTGCAGGCGCATCGTACGTAGCGACGGCGTGTCGAGCGTGACCTCGCGGCCGAAGCGGCCAGACGACTCCGCTTTTGCGCGTTGTAGTTCGGCTTCTGTCCACGTCCACGGGATGCGGAACGGTGATGATTCGACGGGTACGGCGCTCGCTTCGAATTCGTCGGGATGCGGTTCGAAGAACATCGGTTCGAGCGCGTGGACGAGCGGCACGTCGAGATAGTCGATCCAGTACGCCGGAATGTTTCCCGCGTTGCCGTGGCCATGCCAGCTCCACGACGGCGTCAGCACGACGTCGCCCGGCAGCATCGTGATGCGCTTGCCGTCGACCGCGGTATAAGAACCCGCGTCGCCTTCGACGATCAACCGCAGGGCGTTCGGCGTGTGGCGATGCGAACGCGCGTGTTCGCCGGGTAGCAGCATTTGGTAGGCCGCGACGAGCGTTGGGCTCGTGCTGTAGCGATTGCCTTCGCGCGGGTTGAACATGATGAGGTTGCGGCGCTCGGCGAGCTCCGTGTCGACGAGGTGGCCGGCGCGTTCGAGCGCGGCGCGGCCGTCGCGATAGCGCCAGTGCGCGGGGAGATAGTTCTTCTTCGGCTCGGGATAGAGCGACGGCGTGACTTTGTTCCAGCCCGCATCGAAGCTCTGTGTCGCGAGCGTTCCGTAGAGCGCTTCGAGTGAATCCGTCTGCGTTGGGCTAGCCATCGTTCACTGCTCCTCGTGCGCACCGCGGACGCACGCGGCGATGCTTTCGGCGTCCGCGGCGGCGTTACCGCGCCACGCGACGTGGCCTTCCGGACGGACGAGGACGTCTATTTGTCATCCCGAGCGTCGTCGAGGGACCGCTGGGTCCTTGCCATTCGCGTGCGACCGCGTTGGCGGGGAGGAGTGGTGCCGGGGGCGAGATTGGGGCGGTCCTTCGACTCCGGTTCGCTCCGCGAACCTGCGCTCTGGATGGACAAATGGGGGGAGGGGTTCATTGCTGCTGGTGCGCTCCGCGGATGCACGCGGCGATGCTTTCGGCGTTCGCGGCGTCGTTGCCGCGCCAGGCGACGTGGCCATCCGGACGGACGAGTACGAGGGACCGTTCGTAGGCTTCGCGCACGGCCGGTTCGCTCAGCGCGACAATCGTGACCGGCACGCCTGCGCGCCGGAGCGCCGTGACCAGCGGTTCGGGATCGGCCGCTCGATTGAGGTGCAGCAACACGAAGCCGTCGCCGAAGAGATCGAGCGTCGAGCGGCCGTCGGCTAGCCACACGTGCGGTGCACGGCCGCCGGCGCGCGACGATTGCTCGTAGTGCGCGACGTCGAGCGGCGGTGCGGGTGTGCCGTCGTAGCGGCAGATCGGCGATTCGTCGTAGCGATAGCCGAGGTGGATGCCGAGTGTTTGCCATTCGTGACTCATCGCTTGCGAGAACTCGCGCCCGACGCGTTCGCGTTCGGCCGCGCCTGCGGGCGAATCATCGCACAGCGCGGGCGACGGTTTGGGCGAGAGCATGCGGGCGAGGTTGTCGCTCGCTTCGCGCGAGTTGCGCACCGCAACCGGACGGCGTTCGATCGTGTACGACTCGAGCAATCTCGGGCCGCCCCAGCCGGCAAGTACCGCGTCGAGCTTCCATGCGAGGTCGACCGCATCGCCGATGCCCGTATTCATGCCGAAGCCGCCGGTCGGCGACATCACGTGCGCGGCATCGCCCGCGATGAAAACGCGGCCTTCGCCGAAACGTTGCGCGACGAGTTCGCGGCGCGTCCAGTTGTTGACCGACTGTACTTCGAACGCGAAGTCGCGGCCCACGACGCGCCGGATTGCTGCGTCCACTTCTTCCGGCTTCAGGCCTTCGGGTCGCGTTTGTACGACCGACATGCGCCAGCGATCCCAGCCGTCGATGTGGACGAGCGTTGCCCACGTGCCCTCCGGCGCAACGCAGATGAAGCGGTATGCTTGGCCCTTATCGTGCAGCGATTTGAGTTCGGGCGAGCGGAAGATCACGTTGGTCGTGTTCGTGAGTGCGGGTTGTCCGTCGTATGTGATCGCGAGTGCCGCCGCGACCTTGCTCGATGCGCCGTCGCAGCCGACGAGAAAGGACGACTCGATCTCCAGCGCGCGGCCGGTGGCGCGTTCGCGCACCGTTGTCACGACGCGGTCCGCGTGCTGCACGAAGCCGGTGAACTCGTGACCGTAGCGCAGGTCGACGCTCGGGAACGTCGTGGTCCAGGCGTGCAGTACGGGGTCGAACATGTCTTGCGGGCAGCGTTCGCGGTGCTGCGGGCTTTGTTGCGGCGGTTCGCTTGCGTTCATCGAGGGCGAGCGGTGGCGGCCGAGTTCGTAGCCCGTGAGGCTAGTGACGTAGACGTTGTCTTGCGCGAGGTCGCGGTTGTAGGCCGTTGCCTCGACGGGGCCTACGAGACCCCAGCGGCGCATGAACTCCATCGTGCGGATGCCGACGAAGTCCATTCGCGGTTGTGCGATCGTGCCGTCGCCGCGTTCGAGGATCGTGACGGTGTGGCTTCGGCGGGCCAAATCGCCGGCGAGGGCGAGGCCGACCGGGCCGGCTCCGACCACGAGGACGTGCATGTTCGGGCTTTTGGGGGGTTGGTGTGCTGGTTACCCCCTGGCGCCAAGGGTGGGGATTGGGGCTGTCCTTCGACGGAGCTTGTCCTGAGCGTAGTCGAAGGGCGCCTGCGGCGCTGCGCTCTGGATGACAAAGATGGGAATTTTTTGGGGTCACTGAAACCGATGATTAAGAACCGTCCTTGGTAGCCGGGAACACCGGCCTGCGTTTGGGAGAAATTTTCACCGAGTAATGCTGCTTGAGAACAATTCCGTCATCGACATCGACCGGCACACGAAATCCATGCTGCCGCTGGTGTCGCGGACCTTCGCACTTGGGATCAAGCTGCTGCCCTCGCGCCTCGAGCTGCCGGTGCGCTTGGGCTACCTCTTATGCCGCATCGCCGACACGGTGGAAGACGACCTCGCGCTGAGTCCGGAGCGCAAAGCGCAGCTCCTCGATGAATTCCTCGAGTGCTTCGACGACCCGCACGTGGCCGACGCGTACGGCGAGCGGATCCACGAACTCACGAGCAGCGACGACTACGTCGACCTCGTTGGCTCCACCGGCGAAGTGTTCACGCTCTACCGGAACCTCGACGTGCGCACGCAGGCGATCCTGCGGCGCTGGATCGAGGAGATGGTGCGCGGCATGCGCAGCTTCGTCGTCGAGCATCCAACCGGCATCCGCATCGCCAGCGTGCCCGAATTCCATCAGTACTGCTACTACGTGGCCGGCACGGTGGGGCATCTACTCACCGATCTCTGGCACCACCATTCAAGCGCGGTCGACAACCGTGTGTACGCCCGGTTGCTCGAAGATTGCGAACCGTTCGGCGAGGCGCTGCAGTCGGTCAACATTCTCAAAGATATCGCGTGGGATGCCGAGCAAGAAAACTCGATCTACGTGCCGTCGGATTTGCTCGCCGCGCAAGGCAGCGGTCACGATCAGTTGCTGCATGCCGACCGCCGCGCCGCCAATCGTGCGGCCTTAGCGCCGCTCTTCAAGATCGCGCAGGACGACATCGAGCGGTCGTTGCGCTATATCGAGAATTTGCCGCTGATGGCGGTGCGCATCCGGCTCTTCTGCGTGCTGCCGGTCTTGTTTGCCGTGGCGACGATGCGCGAGATCGAGAAGTCCGAAGCCATGCTCACGCCGGGCGGGAACGTCAAGATTTCGCGCACCGAAGTGAAAGCGCTGATCTTTGCCGCATCGACCTCGACGCTGACGAATTATTCGTTGCGCTGGCTGGTCGATCGCGTGCGCGAACGCCCCTTCGACTTCAGCCGGAGGTAGCTGCTGCCGACCGCATTCGTAACGGGTGCGTCCGGGTTCGTGGGTGCGAATCTCGTGCGGGCGCTGCTGGCGCGCAACTGGACCGTGCGCGCGCTCGTGCGGTCGGCGGCGCCGTCGCTCGACGGGCTCGCGATCGAACGCGTGAACGGCGATCTCTTCGTGCCGGAGCTGAGCGCAGCGATGCGCGGCTGCGATGCCGTGTTTCACGTTGCCGCGACGTACAGCTTGTGGCGGCGCGATCGTGCAGCCGTGATGCGCGCGAACGTTGAGGGCACGCGTCTCGTGCTCGGGGCTGCGCGGCGGGCCGGCGTGCCGCGCGTCGTCCATACGAGTTCCGTTGCCGCGATCGGCGTGCGCAAAGACGGTGAGCCCGCGAACGAGTCGTATCAGAGCGCGCCCGGCGACCTCATCGGCGCCTACAAGCGTTCGAAGTATGAGGCCGAGATCGAAGTGCAACGTGCGGTCGCCGGCGGACAAGACGTGGTGATCGTGAACCCGACGACGCCGGTGGGCCCCTGGGATGCGAAGCCGACCCCCACGGGTGAGATTCTCGTGCGCTTTTGTACCGGGCGCATGCCCGCCTACGTCGATACGGGGCTCAACCTCATCGACGTGCGCGACGTGGCCGCCGGACACATCGCCGCGTTCGAGCGCGGACGGACGGGCGAGCGCTATATCCTCGGCAACGAGAATATGACTTTACGCGGATTGCTCGAGCGGCTGGCCGCGCTTACGGGGCGGGCGGCGCCCACGGTGCGGCTGCCCGCGCTCATTCCGCTGGCCTATGCGGCGGTCGGCGAGTTCCTTTTGGAGCCGCTGGGCATGCGCCCGGACGTCCCATTTGAGGGCGTTCGCATGTCCAAGCAGCGAATGTACTACGACGCATCGAAAGCAACGGCAATCTTGGGGCATTCGCCGGCGCCCGTAACCCGCGCGTTAACCGACGCGGTTACGTGGTTTCGAGAACACGGCTACCTCAACGCACCTTCCGGGAGAGATAATGGCAATCGCACTTAAGCAGGCAATCGCGGTGGGAGCATACGTGATGCGCCAGCGGCTCATGGGCAAGAAGCGGTATCCGCTCGTGCTCATGCTCGAGCCGTTGTTCCGCTGCAACCTCGCCTGCAATGGCTGCGGCAAGATCCAGCATCCGGTGGAGATTTTGCGCCAGCATCTCTCGCCCGAGAAGTGCTTCGAGGCGGTCGATGAATGCGGCGCGCCGGTCGTGGCGATTCCCGGCGGCGAACCGCTGCTGCATCCGCAGATCAAAGAGATCGTCGAAGGTCTGGTCGCACGCAAGAAGTTCGTGTACCTCTGCACCAACGCGCTGCGTTTGGAACAGAGCCTCGATAAATTCACGCCGTCGGATTACTTCGGCTTCAACATCCATCTCGATGGACCGCAGCACATTCACGATGAAGCAGTCGCGCGCGCCGGCACCTACGACATCGCGATCAAAGCGATCCGTGCGGCGAAGGCCAAGGGCTTCCGCGTGTACACGAACACGACGATTTTCGAGGGCTCGCAGCCGGAAGATTTCCACGCGTTCTTCGATTTCGTGACCGACGAACTCAAGGTCGACGGCATGCAGCTCTCGCCTGGCTATCGCTACGAGAAGGCGCCCGATCAGGATCACTTCCTGGCGGTGGAAGAAACGCGCCAGCTCTTCCGCGGCATCCTCGCGCCGTACAAAGCGGGCAAGAAGAAATGGGAGTTCAACGCGAGCCCCTTCTTCCTCGACTTCCTCACCGGTGAGAAAGAATACGACTGCACGCCGTGGGGCATGCCCAGCTACAGCATGTTCGGTTGGCAGAAGCCGTGCTATCTGCTCGGTGAAGGCTATGCGAAGAGCTACAAAGAGCTGCTCGAAACGACCGAGTGGGAAAAGTACGGCCACAAGAGCGGCAACGTGAAGTGCACCGACTGCATGGTGCATTCGGGCTTCGAAGCGACCGCTGCGGCCGATATGATGCGGCCCCAGAATCTCATCGGTTCGATCCGCACCGTCTTCGCGAAGTAACTCCGATGCTCGTCCGCTCGCCGTCGTTCGGGCTTTTCGAGGGCTACCTTGAATCCGTGCTCGACGGCGCGGCGGCGAACAACGCGAATGGACCGTTGATCCGCGAGCACTTTGGGCTCGACGATCCAACGGCCAAGCGCGGCAAACGCTTGCGGCCGCAGATTCTCCTTACCGTTGCGGAGTGCGAGGGGGCCGACGGCACCGTCGCGCTCGGCGCCGCGGCGGCGCTCGAATTGCTGCACAACTTCTCGCTCATTCACGATGACATCGAGGACGGCGACGAGATGCGTCACGGGCGGCCGACGCTCTGGACGCGGCACGGCGTGCGCGCGGCGCTCGTCGCGGGCGACGCGATGTCGGCGCTGGCATATTTGACGCTGGTCGACGGCTCGCGGGCGTTGCCGGCGGCGACGGTTGCGGCCATGATGCGCTGCTTGCAAGAAGCGCACTTCCGCATGTGCGAGGGTCAGGCGTTCGACATTGGGTTCGAGACGGCGACGTTCGTGACGTTCGAGGAATACGTGCGGATGATCGAGGGCAAGACCGCGGCGCTGCTGGCCGTCGCGTGCGAACTCGGTGCCTGGGCGGCGGGTGCTTCCGACGCGCGGGCAGCCGCGTATAGCAGCGTCGGGCGCGCGTACGGTTTGGCATTTCAGGTCCGGGACGACGTGCTCGGCACGTGGGGGCGCACCGAAGAAACCGGTAAGCCCAGCGGCGCGGATATCCGCCGGCGCAAGTGGTCGTTTCCGGTGGCCTGGGCGCTTGCCCAAGCGCCGTCGGCCGACCGCACGGTCGTTGCGGATGCCTATGCCACGATCGGCATGCTCAGCGACGACCAGACCAGCCGCGTGATTGCCGCGCTCGAACGCCTCGGTGCGCGCGACGCCGCGGATCAAGCGTGCATGACCTATATCGACGAAGCGAACACGATCTCGGCGAATGCGGGGATCGACGGCGACGGCCGGCTCGGCGCGCTCTTCCACTCCACGGCGAAACGCACGGTGTAGCGCACGCACGCATTTACGAGCGACGCGTTTATCCTATGAGGCGCTAAGGCAGAATAACGGGCAGGTCGTCGCTTTTTTTAATGGTTGGCGCGAGAGGCCGAGCGCGTAGGCGCGAGGTGAGCCTTGAGGTGGTCTAGCAGTTGCGCGAACGTGCCCGGCGCTGCCAAGTGATAGCCCTGGCCGATGCGACAACCGTGCGCGAGCAGCCACTGGGCTTGCGCCTCGGTCTCGATGCCTTCGGCGAGCGTCGTGAAACCGCAGCGATCGATAATTTGCAGCAGCATGCTGGTGATGGCACCGTCACGTGCGTCTTCCGTCAGCCCGGCGACGAACGAGCGATCGATTTTGATGACGTCGACCGCGAGTTTTTTGAGGTAGGACAACGATGAATAGCCCGTGCCGAAATCGTCGATTGCGACGAACAGGCCCCACCGGCGAAGAAGCGCGAGCGTGTCGACCGATCCCACGTCGTACATCGCCGCGGTTTCGGTGATCTCCACGCCCAGATGCTCGACCAGATCGGGCGCACCGTCGAGCGTCGCTTTCAATTTCGAGATGAACGGGACGTCGTTGAGCGTTTGTGCGCCGACGTTGAAGTACACCCGAAAGTCCTTCGGCAGCTTCGGCCCTTTAGCGAGATCGCTGATCAGCCGTGCGAGCACCCAGCGCGTCAGCGGCGTGATCAATTCATTGCGCTCGGCGATGGCAATGAATTCGGCCGGTAGTAAACGTCCGCGCTCCGGATGGTCCCAGCGGACTAAGGCCTCGGCGCCCGCTATCTTGCCGGTCGACAGATCGAACGTCGGCTGATAGAGCAGCGCGAGTTGATCGTTCGCGATCGCGTCGGCGAGTTCGACGACGCGAACATGCGAGGCTTCCATCTGCGCCTCCATCTGAGCGTCGAAGAAGTTCGTTGACGAGCCGCCGCGCGTCTTCGCTGCGGCCAGCGCGGCATCGGCGCGAAGCATCAGTTCTTCCGCCGATTTGCCGTCGTCCGGAAAGCGGGCTGCGCCGAACGACGCCCCAATGCGCAGCATCTTCGTGCCTAGCCGGTCGCCGGTATGAAATGGCGAGAGGAAGCGCGCGGAATATCGATCGAGCGCCGCATGGGCCGACTCGGAGGTTGCTACGTCGCGGAGCAGGATACCGAACTCGTCGCCGCTCATGCGCGCAACGAAATCGCCGGCGGCGACCGATCGCAGGCCGGCGGCAACTTCAACCAACACTTCGTCGGCAACCTGATGCCCCTGCTGTTCGTTCACGTGCCGGAAACCGTCGAGATTGACGAACGCGACGGCAAACGGATTTCCGGTTGCGATATCGCTGCGAATGGCCTTGCGAAACTGCACGCGGTTCGCGAGACCGGTCAATGCATCGTGCTCGATTTGAAACTGAATTTGTTCGAAGTGCTCCTGCTGCGAAGCCCGGCTGGCAAAGAACGATGCAACAACTTCAACGTAGGCGATGTCGTCTTCGGCAAACGGTTCGTCGAGCATCGTTTCGGGTGACGTAAACGTGAGCACGTGCATGCGCCTGCCGATCGCAAAGGGCGTACCGATAAAGCTTCGCCATCCGAGTCGACCGCAAACCCTTCCAATGTCGCCGGTAACGGCGGATAGATCGTCCCAGGCTTGCGTCTTTTGCGTTTCGTTGACGACGCTTTGCATCGTCTCTGCGAGTTCGGCGGTCACGCCAGGGAAGACCCGGTCAGTAAATTCGAGCGCCGAATCATATGCCGCCCACGACGTTGAGTCGACAACGATCGTCTCGCCATCGACGTGCGTTAGACAGCCAAACATCGGCTTGCCCGGACGAATCGCCGCCGTTGCGGTCTCCAACACTGTGTCAAACTGCTCTTGCTGCGAACGCGCCGGGCTCGACGTTATCTGCCACAACGCACGAATACGGCCGGCGCGCTTCGCTGACTCGCCCTCGACGCGCGAGAGCTCCCACTCCGTTCGATTGAGCTGCGTGCGGGCATTCACCAGCGTTCGTACCGCCGCAACCAAGACGAAGGACGCTTCAGCGACGAGCATCACGCGGCCCACGTAAAATGCTAGCGAATACGGATGCCCGCCGAGGAAGAGGACCAGCATTTCGAGCGCCAAGGCGAAGAGCGTTAGCGGTATGGCCCGGACAACGCGGGTAGGCTCACGCATACCAAACGCGAGCATCGACGCGACGATCAAAAAGAAAACGATTAGCGGGACGATCCCGGTGTTTAGCAGACCGGCGAACGGCGTGCGGCCGGATACGACCGGAAAGCGGTCGCTAAACCCAAGCGCAAGGACGGCGATTCCGCAAACAATCGCAACGGCAACGACCAAAGAGATGGTCATGAAGCGGCGCGACGGGGCGGCAGCACTGTCGTTGGTCCGCAAAGCCAGATACACCAGCGCGCCGACCCCCGGCGTTATGTGCCAGCCCAAGTACAGCCACATTCCAGCATCGGGCAGGCTGGGCAGTACCGGCAATTGCGCGGGCATCAGTGGGAGCGTCAGCATTGCCAGCAACATCAGGATGCCCGTGACCGCATACGACAACGCGAGCACGTACGTGGAGTGACGTGCAATCGAGATACGCCAGGTCGACATGAGGACGAGGACCGTTCCGAGGTCCGCGAGGACGGCGACGGCGTACTCGATCGGGCCGAGGATCGCCAACCGCGGTGCAGGTGTGTTTGGAAGCGCGAACGCTGCGATTGCGATGGCTGCCAAGCACCCTAGAGGTACCAGAGCCGCCCGCACGGATCCGATCTTCATCCCACCACGATAGCATCCGGAAAAGAACGTGGCGCGAACCTGCTACGCCCGTTTCACGAGGGGGACGTTCTTGCTTTCTTCACAATCCGACCCTGTCCGCGCGGTACGTACGAACCCAAAGGCAAAGTCTCCGTCGCCCGGAAAGGCAAGCTGCCATGCGGCGAATCGCGATCTGTTGAACAAGGTCTATGCATCCGTTCGCGCGGCTTTGCATGATATTCCGGACGGCGCAACGATCGCGATCGGCGGCTTTGGCGATGCCGGTGTTCCGTTCGGCCTCATCGACGCGCTGATCGAGCAAGGTGCGCGCGACCTGACGATCGTGGCGAATAACGCCGGTAGCGGCCAGGACGGCATCGCGGCGCTGATCGCCGCCGACCGCGTGCGCAAGATGGTGTGTTCGTATCCGCGCACGTCCGGGTCGGTCGTGTTCGAAGAATATTATGCGGCGGGGAAGATCGAGCTCGAGTTGCTTCCGCAGGGGACGATCGGCGAGCGGCTTCGGGCCGGGGCGGCGGGAATTCCCGGATTTTACACGGCGACCGGTGCCGGGACGATCTTGGCTGAGGGCAAGGAGACGCGCACGTTCGACGGGCGCGACTACGTGCTGGAGCGGGCGCTCGTGCCGGACTTCGCGTTCGTGCTCGGGGCGGTGGGCGACCGGCACGGCAACGTGCGGACGCACGCGTCGGCGCGGAATTTTGGGCCGGTAATGGCTGCGGCCGGACGCGTTACGATTGCGGAGGTGCGCGAAATCGTCGAGCTGGGCGGCATCGATCCGGAAGCTGTGACGATGCCCGGCATCTTTGTGGATCGCGTCGTGAGGATCGCGCGGTGAATGCTGCGGAACGGGAATCGCTTGCGCGGCGTGTCGCGGCGGATTTGCGAGACGGGGATTATGTGAATCTCGGTATCGGGTTGCCGGGGCTCGTTGCGAATTACGTTGCCGGCGATATCGATGTGATTTATGAAAGTGAGAACGGTCTGCTCGGCGTTGGTCCCGCACCCGCTGCGGACGATGTGGATCCGGAATTGATCAACGCGAGCAAACAGCCTGTGACGTTGCTCCCGGGCGCGTCGATCTTCGATACAACGACGTCGTTCATGATGATTCGCGGCGGCCATATCGATATTGCGCTGCTCGGCGCATATGAAGTCGCGGAAAACGGCGATCTTGCGAACTGGACGACGAACGATATTGGGCGGCCGCCGGCGGTCGGCGGCGCGATGGATCTTGCCGCAGGGGCGAAGCATGTTTGGGTGATGATGGAGCATTGCACGAGCGACGGGCAACCGCGGCTGCTCTCACGCTGCACGTATCCGCTCACCGCGGCCGGCGTGGTGAGCCGGGTGTATACGGACCTTGCGGTTATCGATGTCGACCAAGGGTTTGTCGTGCGTGAGCTGCGCGGCGGGGTTACGTTCGGCGAACTGCAAGCACGTTCGGGCGCACCGCTGAGGCTGAGTATCGCGTAGGCCTTTAATGGTTGGCGCGAGAGGCCGAGCGCGAAGGCGCGAGGTGTTTGCCTTAAAAAGCGCTATACGCGGCGGACGTTTGGGGTTCCGGGTTCGAGCCAGCGTTGGTTGTTGGGGCCGATGCCGCAGATCGCGATGACGGCGGGTTCTTTGCCGCCGGCTTTTACGCCGTCGTAGTGCGGTGTGTGCGCGACGCGGCGGATGAACGTGCCTGCCGGGCACGGGACGGTGCTGGCAGGATCGAAGTCGGCGCCGCTGTTGCACCACCACACGCCGGAGACGACGACGCACAGACGGTCGGTGTCGTACACGTGCGGCGCGCTCATATAGCCGGGGAACCACTTCACGAGTTGGTAGTAGAGTCCGGGTTGTTCGGTGCCGCCGAAAAGTGCGGCGCTCTGCACGCTTTCGGCCGGAACGCCGGCTTGGCCGGAGCGCCAGACGATCTTGTCGGGAAGCGTGATCATCGTTTGCGTCGGGTCGATCGGGCTTGCGTCGCCCTCGGCCTGCGCGGCGAGCGCGAAGGGAAGTGCGAAGAACGATGCCATCAGCACATCGCGACGAGAAGTCAGCATACCGTCATCTCCATTCGTACGAGCAGCAAACGCTCAACCAGCGGGCGCTTCTTCGGCTGTGACTCTTGGCCTCTCGCTTGAGGTTTGGCTGTCGGCGCGTTTCTGTCGTGCGAGATTGCGGCTGTCCTTCGACTACGCGCCTGCGGCGCTGCGCTCTGGATGACAAATTAGACGCGAAGGCGCGAGGTGTTTATTCACTTTGACTCGGTTAGCGGTAGGTTTCTTGATCGATGTAGCGGCGGGCTGCGGTGCGGAAGAGTGGTTCGCGCAGGGCTTCGTCGAGACGCCATGCGGTGTATGTGGCTTTGATTACGTGCTCCTCGTCGTGCGCGCTGGCCTCGACTAAGAGCTCGTACCAGCCCGTCGGTGCTTCCGCGCGGAGCGTCGCGAGGAGATCGGGCGCGAGCGACGGCGTCGTGCCGGCGACGAGCGATGCGGCGGCGTAGGCGCGCCAAAACGCGGGCATCGCGGTTTCGGGATCGGGGAAGAACCGGTTCAAGATTCGCATGGCGTGCGTTCCGGTCATGACGTGCAGTGCGGTGAAATCGCCGCTCTCCGCGAACGCCGCCGCTGCCGCAACGGCGAGCGCTTTGATATCGGAACTCCGCGGCACCGCTTGGGCAATCGCCAGAAATGCCGGGTCTTTTGCCACGGCGAGCATGCGCGTGGCGATGAGTCCGCGCGGTTCCACGCGCACGGTCGACTGCGCGAGTTTGGTGAGCGCTTCAGCAACGGAAACCGGGCGCGTGTTGGGGGGCGCCGGCAAGTCGAGGAATTCGCGCTGCCACGATTCGAGGGCGTTCGCGAGTTCGCGGTCATCGTTTTGTTCCACGGCATACGCGGCCCGAATCGCTGCGTGGAATGCCGCCGCGCCGATACCCTCGATGAGACCGGGCAGTGCGCCCGCCAGCACGGCATCGCGGCCTTGAGCAGAGATCCGCTGATACCAGAAGTTACGCCCTTCGCGTTCCTCATCGTCCGCGGCGCGCAATTCGTGCACCGCGGCGTAGTTGGCTGCCCACGATTCGATGCGGGCGGGTTTCGCGCCCATTGCCGCCAGCGCGACCACCGCCATCGGCAAGTGATCGGAGAGCGGGAAATTCGCAGCGCCGTAGTTCGACGATATGTCGGCGTACTTGGTGAGAACGGCGGAAACGTCGACGGGCTTGTTCATCGCTAGAACGGCGTCTTGACGACGCGGCCGCTGGGCTCGACATACCAGCGTTCGCTCGCAAACGGCTTGCCGGCGAGCCGCGCGGCCATCCAATCGGCGGCCAGCACCGGCGGGAACGGTCCGAGGTTCGCCGACGGAACGCCGCCGACGGAGTGACGCGATTCCGCGTATACGACGAACTGCTTCGGTCCCGGTACGCGCTCGACCAGACGTTCGGCGTACTCGATCGGGCTCAACTCTTCGGCTTCTCCCGCGACGCAGAGATACGGGCAGGCGATGTTCGCGACATGGTTTTCCCAGGTGAGCGTTTCGCGGAACGCATCGAACGCGGCTTCGTCGGTGTAGCCGGACATATACATGAAGCGCTTCTTGAATGTCGGTGAGGCCTCTTCGAAAATCGTGTGGCAGCCCGGTTCGAGGCAAGTGGCCACGACCGCGCACGCGCGCAGGCGTGGCTCGCTGCCGGCGACGATCGTGGCGAAGAACGAACCGAAGCTCGTTCCGCTGACGCCGATGCGCGCGGGATCGATCTCGCCGCGTGCGACGAGCCAATCGACGAGCACGCCGCCGACGGCGCTCCAATTCTCCATACTCACGTTGATGCCGACCATCGGCGCTTCGTATTGTCCCGGGCCGTCGATCGCGAGCACCGCGATGCCGCGATTGAGCCAGCGGTCGCCGTACAGCGCGACCGACATTTCTTTGAAGCTGTCCATACCGGGGATCAGGATCACCACCGGCAGCTTTTCGCCGCGGTAGTTCGGCGGCAGGTGAAACCACGCCGGAATCGCGCTGTCGCCAAACGGCAGCCACACGGCTTCGATATGATGATCGGCGCGGTTTGCATAGTGCTGATAGCACTCGCGCTTCTTGTGGTTATACGCGATGTTCGTTTCATCGTTTTCGTCGTACGGCCACTGCGCCGCGCCCCAGTGCACGGCGGCCATGAAATAGTTGTCGCGCGCGGTGACGGGGTTCTCGGCCGCGGCAGCTTCGACGGCTTTCGCTTCACGGCGCCGGGCCGTCGCCGCGAAGGCCGGGCCGATGTCGGCCATTTTTTGCACGCGTTGGCGGATCTGCGCGAAGTCGGCGTTCGCTTCGACGCCGCAGGGCGCGTTCAGGTAGATCGAACGCGGCTGATCCCAGTCGATGCCGTTTGCGCGAATGACGTTGTCGAGCAACCAGCGCTGTTCGCTCCACCGCCGTACGACGGGCGGACCGCGATGGTCGGTGACCGGGTGTGGGACGTTGGACTTCATGGGAGCCCCTTTAGCTCGCCGGGTGGCCGTCCCTCGACGACGCTTCACCCCCTCCCAATGGTTGGCGCGAGAGGCCGAGCGCGTAGGCGCGAGGTGTTTATCCTCATGACAAACGGGGGCCATTGACAGTGGGCTGATGCTATGCATACTTACTATTGTATGGAATTCGGGATTCAGTTTTTCCCTGACGTTCGGCCGGAGGACAAGTCGCCGGCTGCGTATTTTCGCGACTGTCTCGAGCTCGTCAAGCTCTCGGAGCCGCTCGGGTACAGCCATATCCGCATCGTCGAGCACTATTTTCACTATTACGGCGGCTATAGCCCCAATCCGATCGTCTTCCTGGCCGCCGCGGCGCAACACACGACGCACTCGCGTTTGGTCACGGGTGCGGTGATCCCGGCCTTCAACAACCCCCTCAAGCTCGCCGCCGAAATCGCCATGCTCGACGGCATCAGCGATGGTCGCGTCGATGTCGGTTTCGCGCGCGCGTTCCTGCCGCACGAGTTCCGGGTCTTCGGCATCTCGCCCGACGAATCGGTGGCGCGGTATCGCGAAGGCATCGAGCAAATCGACCTGTTGTTACGCGAAGAGTCTGCGACGCACCACGGCCAATTTCACTCGTTTGACGANNTATTCGCTCATGGCGATTCCGATGGCATCCGATCGGCTGCGCGAGCTTCTGGGCGCCTACCGCGATGCGTGGCGCGCCGCGGGACATCCGGGAAACGGCGAGGTGATGCTCGCGTTTCACATGTTCGTCGACGAAGACGGCGAGCGCGCGCGCCGCATCGCGAAGCCGAATATCGAGGGCTACTTCGCCTCGCTGCTCTCGGCCGCGCGCGAATGGACGCAAGGGACCACCTCGACCGACTACAAGGGCTACGACAAAAAATACGAACAGCTCGCCGCCCAAACGATGGAATCGATGATTGCCAGCGGGAGCGCGCTGATCGGCACGCCGGACGAGATCCGCGCGCAACTGCACGAACTCGGCGAACGCACCGGCGGCTTCGAACATGCCTCGCTGCAAGTGAACTTTCATATGCTGCCGCAAGATGAAGCGCGGCGTTCGCTGCGCTTATTCGCCGAAACGGTCATCCCGCACATGACGTCCGCGGCGGCCGCCGCGAGGTGACCGCCGGCTTTCAGCGTACGCCGGGCCACCTCGTGCGGCGCGCGCACCAGCTTCACAACACGATCTTCGCCCAGGAAACGCAAGGTCGCGATGTGACGGCGCCGCAATTTGCCGCCTTGCGCGCGCTGCACGAGCATCCCGACATCGATCAAACGACGCTCTCGAAGATCATCTCTTTCGATCGCGCGACGATCGGTGGTTTGGTGGACCGGCTCGAGTCGAAGGCGCTCGTCCGGCGCATGATCGACAAGCACGACCGGCGTTCGCGAACCCTCCGGCTGACGGCGCAAGGGCGCGCCGTACTCGCGCTTCTTCGGCCGGAACTCGAACGCGTCTCCGAGCGGATGCTGGCGCCACTCTCACCGGGCGAACAACGCCAACTGCTCGACCTCCTCGAACGCCTCATCGCGCACGAGGACGATGCGTTAGGGCTCGAGCGACCGGCGTAGGTCGCGGTAGGCCGGCGCGTTCGTTGTCGGCTCGTCGGGGACGAGAAAGCAGCAATAGAACGCGTTCGTTGCGCCGGGTTGGGCGAGGACGCGCATCGTGAAGCGGAGCGGGCCGTAGGTCGGGTGGGTCATCGTTAGGGGTGGAACGTCTTCGAGTTCACCCACGTCGTGCTCGGCCCAGAAGCGGCGAAACGTTTCGCTCGTTTCGAGTAATTTGTTCAACAGGCGACTGTAGGCCGGATCGTTGGCGTGCTCGCACAGCGAAGCGCGGAACGTTGCGGTCAGTTCGCGCGCTTGCGATTCCCATTCACCGATCATGTGGTGGTTTTCGTAGAGATACCAGAGCCAGTTCTGCTNNGAAGTCGGGCGCCGCGGCGAGATCGCCGAAGATCGCGACGGCCAGCGGGTTGGCGGCGACCACGTCCATGCGCACGTTGAGCAGCATGGCCGGCCCCGTGTGGTAGCCGTCGAGGACGTCGCGCAGCGTGGGATCCACCGTCTGATCCGGCGCGATCGCGGGCAGCGTGCCGGTCGCGAGCTGATAGAGATGCTTCTGTTCGGCGGGGGTGAGTTTCAGGGCGG
>PLRU01000049.1 GCA_003164045.1 Candidatus Lustribacter telmatis | reverse complement strand
GCTTCGCCGCTCCGCAACAGCAGGCTCGGAGCTTCGCAGCTCCTCAGCAACGGGCGGCAGCTCCCGCTCAGCGCGGCGGTCAGGGTGGCGGCGATCGTCACCACGGCTAACTTCCTCGATCAGCAAATCGAAAAGAACGCGCGTCCATAAACATGGGCGCGCGTTTCATTTTTCAGATCCAAGAGACGCACACTTGAATCATCGCTCGTTGCCAGACACATCGCAGCATCGCGGCATAGCATTGCCGCCGATGAGATTCATACCACAACTTATACTGCCACTCGCACTTGTCGCAGCCGTCGCTGCGCTCACATCGCCCGCACGGGCAAGCGCTATCGGGAACATCGACGCGTTCGCACTTGCTCCGGTCGGCAATGTCTCCCAACACGGCATCGATTACGGTCTTGGCTATCGGGTCGGGAAGCTCGGACCGGTTAGCTTCAGCCCCGTTGTCGACGTCTCGAGATATGCCGGCGTTGAGGGCTTCCACTTCGGCGCTGCCGCAACGGTTAACGTCGCAAAACACGTCGATGTCGGGATCGCGGAGGTTCAACGGCCGGGTTTTGCNNCCCGGCGGAATCAAACCCTCAGACGATCTGATAGAATCCAACCATGCCGAAAATGAAAACCCAAGTCGACCCGCACGAAATTGCCTTTTTCGTGCACGCCGTCATGTCGGCGGCGCTCTCCTCGAACCCGGGTCCCTCCATCACTATGAACGAAAAGCGCGGAGCACAACTCGGGGCAGCGTTCAACGCGTTCTATAAAGTCGTCGCCGACGCGGAAGTCTCACCCCTGACCCCATCTGCGCGCCGGAACTCCAGAGCTCTCAGTCCCCGAGGGAGCAAACGCAAGCGCACGCTTCGGTGAAGTGTCTTGGCGGGAGCGTGTAGGTCTCGCCAGGGCCGTCTTCTGTCTAGCGACGCATATCGAAAAGTGCTGTGCCAGTCTTAGTTCGGATTGACCGTGATCGTTACGACGTTTGCGTGACTGTCCTGAATGGAGGTCGAGAACCCGCACTTGTCTTCATACGGAATCGCGTAGGCCTGTGCGAAGCCGTAGGTCAAATTCTTCGCGGCCGCCCACACGACGGTCGCCCACAAGTTCTGCGTCGCGGCCGCCGCCGTCGGGTAGAGCTGCGCGACCGAAGGGCAGTACGGCTGGGTCGCATATGCCGCGTTCACCATTGGGTCGAAGACACCGCGATTGAGGGCCGTCGCTACCGTGTTGCCGATGTCGGCGGCGCTATTCTGATAGGTGGCGTTGGGGAACGTCATGGGGTTCGGCGCGATCGCATGCGGGTACGAGGCCGCTAGCAAGAACGGTCCATTCTCCATAAACTCGACGGCGGTCGCCGACGGCCACCCTCCGGCAATGTTGTTGATCCAGTAGCTCTGATCGAACGGCGACGGAATTTCGGCAACGATGTGGGCGCTCTGCGTCGTAATGAGGTTGGCCGCACACGTCGTGACGACGGCCGGATCGTAGAAGTTGAAGTTGTTGCTGCCGTCGACTTGACCGATCACCGTCATTCCGTGCAGCGCGTCGGTGGAGCCTGGGCTGACGGTCACGTACATGCAGTTCGGCGTTTGATAGTGGTCCCAAGCCGTCAGGATCGGTATGTCGAGGAAGTTGCCGGGATCGAATCCGGGCAGCGTTGAGTTGCCGCTCGTGATCCCGCTCGTCGCGGTGACGACGTACTGCAGGGCGAGCGGCGAGAGCAGGCGCGTCGGCCACTGCGCGTTGATCGTCGTCGCCCACTCGCTGGGCAGAGCCGCCGCGGCCTGTGACACCTGTGTCATGAAGCCGGCCTTGAAGCCGGTCGTCTGCGTGGGGAACTGCGTGCCCGTCATGTTCATCGTCATGGCGAGACCGATCATGTTCTCTTGCGTCGTGTCGATGAGCATGGACGGCGCGGCGAACCCGTTCGCGGGCATCGTGTACTCGACGACGTCGAACTTGTTCGGGAAGCCCGCCGCGCCGTTGAAGGCCCACGGTGCGGGTCCGCTCGTCGTGTTGATCGCAAGCGGCCCATTCACGGAAATGTAGATGCGGGCACTGCACAGCGCGGGCAGTTGAATGACCTGGCTCGTCAGTCCTGACGTCGTTGCGCCGCCGTAGAACGGAATCGGCGCGGCGGTAGCCGCACCATTGCTGAACGCCGCGGTGTCGCCCTGCGCGTCCGTCACTTGCAGGAAGCTGGTCGTGCTGCAGGGCGCGTTCGCTCCGGTCGTCGTCTGCTGCCCCGTGATATAGATATTGACCGCGCTCGGCGTCACGTTCGGCGCCGCGGAAAGCGCGGCCGACGCAATCTTCACGACGAATGCGACGTGATTCGCGTCGATCGGCGTCGGCGACACGGGGACCGGAGCGCTCACCGTGATCGGGATCGTGACCCGTTGATTCGTGGCATCCTGGACGACGAGCGTACACGATCCGTTCGCCGCGGCGGTGACGGTGATCGGCGTCGACGCGCCGACCGTGCCGATGCTCACGACTGCGACTCCGGTGCACCCGGAACTCGTCAGTGCGACCGGCGTTCTTTGCGTCGCCGTCAGCACGGCCTGCGCTCCGATGCTGGTCAGCGTGAGCGACGTCGGCGTGACCTTGAGGGTAGAATTCGGGGTATTGGTCGGTACGGTCGTCGGT
>PLRU01000068.1:6451-13877 GCA_003164045.1 Candidatus Lustribacter telmatis | reverse complement strand
CCCGAGGTTGCGCAGCAAACGCCGACGCGTCCGCTGGTCCGTGCATATCCACCCGCTGCAAACGCCGCGCCCGCTTCGTGTCGAACGAGGATGTGACGCATGGGATGTCCGTAGAGCGCATCGTAAAACGGCATGATGGTGCCGCCAGGGTAGCCGAAAATAACGTCGACTCCCTCGCGTTCGAGTGCTTCAAGGACCGCGTCTCCGCCCGTTCGCGCGCGCGGCGTCATTGCGGGGTTCATTTTGTCAGTGCCGGAGCCTTATCGGTTTGGAACCACGGCATCAGCGTGCGCAGTTTGGCACCGACCGCTTCGATCGGATGCTTCGCCGCTGCGGCCTTGTAGTTCGTGAAGTTCGGCTTGCCCGCCGCATGTTCGGCAACCCACTGCTTGGCAAAGTTGCCGGACTGGATCTCGGTGAGGATCGTTTTCATCGTCGCCTTGGTCTCATCGTTGACGATGCGCGGTCCGCGCGTGTAGTCGCCGTACTTCGCCGTGTTGCTGATGCTCTCGCGCATGCCCTCGATGCCTTTTTCGTACATCAAGTCGACGATGAGCTTGAGCTCGTGCAGACATTCGAAGTACGCCATCTCGGGCGCGTAGCCGGCGTTGACCAGGGTTTCGAAGCCGGCGGTCACGAGCGCCGTGGTGCCGCCGCAGAGGACGGCCTGTTCGCCGAACAGATCGGTTTCGGTTTCTTCGCGGAAGTTCGTTTCGAGGATGCCCGCGCGACCGCCGCCGATCGCGCCGGCATACGCCGCCGCGATCGCTTTGGCTTTACCCGACTTGTCCTGATGAATCGCGATGAGGCACGGCACGCCGCGGCCAATTTCGTATTCGCGGCGGACCATGCGGCCCGGACCCTTCGGTGCGCACATCCAAACGTCGACGTTGTCCGGCGGCACGATCGTGCCGAAGTGGATGCCGAAGCCGTGCGCAAAGGCGAGCGACGAACCCGGCTTGAGGTTATCTTTGACATCGCGCAAGTACGTGGCGGGCTGCTCCTCGTCGGGGATCAGCATCATCGTGATGTCGGCGCGCTTGACGGCCTCGGCAACTTCTGCTACCTCAACGCCGTCGCGCTGTGCGCCCGGGCGCGAGCCCGAATCGCCGCGCAGGCCGACGATGACCTTGCAGCCCGAGTCGCGCAGGTTCAGCGCGTGCGCGCGGCCCTGGCTGCCGTAGCCGATGATGGCGATCGTCTTACCTTCGATTGCGCCGCGGTCGATGTCGCGGTCATAAATGGCTTCCATGGATCCTCCGGACAGGTTGGCAACAAAAAACCCCTCGTCGATTTCGGCGAGGGGCTTGCAGCGTTCGTGGATTCGTTCTACGCAGCAGTGCCTCGCCGACCCGTAAGGGCGACAAGAACGATAAGAACGAGGCCAAGGCGAACGGGCGTAAACACGTTGCACCGAGACTAACACGGCCTCGCCGAAGCGTCAATCATAATAGTTACTTTTTCTTTCGAACTTTCCCGTGCCGGAGGCCCAGCGTGAGTGATCCTAAGGAAGCGGCCAAGCGGCTCGTGGGCTTTGCGGCCGTCGACCGGTACGTGCAGGCCGGCATGTGCGTGGGCCTCGGGACCGGGACCACGGCCTACTGGGCGATCAAACGGACCGGCGAGCGGGTGGCGGCGGGCGAGAAGCTCGAGGCCGTCGTGACCTCGGCCGCCACCGAGAAGCTGTGCGTGGAATTCGGGGTGCCGGTCATCCCTTTCATGAGCCGCGATATCGACGTGGCAATCGATGGGGCCGACGAGGTCGCTCCGGACTGGTCGCTGACGAAGGGCGGCGGCGGGGCGCTTTTCCGGGAAAAAGCGATCGCGATCGCCGCCCGGCGCTTCATCGTGATCGTGGATGACTCGAAGGTGGTCGACCAGCTCGGCCGCTTCCCGACCCCGGTCGAGGTCGTGCCGTTCACCCTGTCGTGGGTCCAGCGGCAGATCGCCGACCAGTTTCCCACCGCCAAGACAACCGAGCGAGTCCGCGATGGGCGCCCCTACCGCACCGACAACGGCAACGCGATCCTCGACTGCGCGTTCGGCTCGATCCCCGACCCGCGCGGCGTGGACGCCGTGCTCAAGGCCATCCACGGCGTGCTGGACGTGGGGCTCTTTTTCGATCTGGCCCACGCCGTACTGTGCACTGCGGACCAAGGCGTCGGGGAACTCGTGAAGGCTTGAGACGCCGCGGAATGGGTACGATACTGCACGGAACGCCTCAGTGTGGAATCGGAAGCGCCGTTTTGCCGCCCTGACATCGCTCGCGATGCTACCGCGAGCATCTGTGCAATATAGGCGAAACTGGGCGAGTTCGCCGGTTGCATCCTTCGGCCGAACGGGCCAAGCCCGCGGCCATTGAGGCAATCTCCGTGAACAAGCCATATGCCGTCGTCGTCGCAGCCGCGCTTGCGGCCGTCGCCATCATCCCAATCGCCCGTCCGGCCCAAGCCGACACCGGATCGACGGCGGCCATCGTTGCTGCGGCCGGCGCGATCGTCGGCGCACTTCTGACGGACTCCAACAATCAGTCCTACTACGTCAACAACGGCCGGCACGTGTACGTCAGCCGCAACACGGCGACGTATTACCGCGCGCACGGCAATAGCCGCAATCACGGCCGTTCGCAACAATACGCGAACCGTGACCAGCGCGGCGGCCAGCAGCGTCATCAATAGCCGCAACGCAGGCGGTCGACTCGTGAAAGAGAGCGTCGTGCTCTCTTTCCTTTTGGGCCTTACGCGGCGTCGCTAAGCCGAAGTGCGCTTGCAGGTCGAGGCGCTGTTGGAAGCCCAGCGACCATCGTAAAATGTTTCCATGTCCCGACGAAACGTATCGGGACCAAGCGTCGTGTAAACCATCCGGATATTTCGCGCAAGCGTTCGCGCCGGCTGAAGGGAACCTGTCGACATTTCCGTGGTCCGCAGGCGTCCGTCGAAGGTCCACGTCGCTTCCGTCCACGGTTTCGCCTTGCCGTCCTCTTGCAAACTGCCCGTACGATCTATTTGCATCGACGCCCAATTCCACAGCCCTGATTGCGGATCGAAGCTATACGTCTCGTCGAATTCTCCGGAAAGGCCGGTATCCGTGCGGAACTTGTTCTTCAACGCAATCGAGTCGTCACTGTTTCGGACGAACGTCCACGTCCCGTCGCTGTGCCGAAAACTCTCGCACTGCCACGTCCCGATCAGGCCCGCGGTTCGATCGGCTGCCGGCGCGGTGTCCTGGGCCGATAACGGTGACACCGCAGCGGCGCACAAGACGAAACATAGTCCTAACGTTCGCATGTCGCGAGAATTTGATCGTTCGCAGTGCGTTCCTCTCACCGAGACGGAGGGTCGCGCATGAGCGGCCAAGCTAAGCGGCATCTGATTCGATCTGCGCCTCCGTAACGTGCGCTATCGCAAGGCGCAGGCGGGCGATGCCCCGGCGCTCGCCGGCGTGCATGTCCAGGCATGGCGCGAAACCTACACCGGACTTCTTCCCTAGCGCTTGATCGACGCGCGGACGCTCGAGAAACGAACGGCGCAATGGATCGAGGTTCTGAGCGACCGCCGCGGCGAGGGCGTCATCGTGGCGGAGCCTGCGGCCGGGATCGCCGGCTTCATTTGGATCGGGCCACCGACTACGGAAAATGCGCTGAAGACGCCGGGATACGACGCCTACATTCATGCGCTCTATGTCGTCGCGGCCACGCAGGGGCAAGGTGTGGGGCACGAACTCCTTCGTTTGGGCGCTGCCAAGCTGCTAGGCGACGGATGTCGTTCGCTGAGCGTGCACGTGCTCTCCGCGAATCCCGCCCGGCGCCTTTACGAACTTCTCGGGGCGCATTTCATTGCCGAAGAAACACACGATGCCGGCGGCGATTCGTGGGCCCCATGCGTCTACGGCTGGCACGACATTAGGCCCCTGATTTCACCAGCGATTTGAGGCGATAGAACTTCATCGCGTTGTTGTAGACGATATTCTGACGCGCTTCGTGTGAGAACGTTTCGTCTTCGAGGAACTCCTCGAGTTCGTGCTTCATCTCGCCCTCTTTCGGTTCGTGCGGATAGTCCGACGCGTAAAACAAGCGCTCGGAACCGATCGCGTCGACCGTGTACTTGAGACCGCGCCGCTCCTCGAGTTCGAGCGAGAACCACATGTTCTCGCCTTCGGTGAAGTACTGCGAGGGTTTCTTGCGCAGCCGCGCGCGCACGCCGGTGCCGAAGATCGATTCGTACTCGTAGTCGAGCCGATCCATCATCCAGGGCACCCAGGATGCACCGGCTTCAAGAAACGCTACGCGCAGCTTGGGGAAGCGATCGAAGACGCCGCTGAAGATCATGTCGGTGATGTGGATGAACTGCGGAACGGCGTGCTCGAGCGCATGCACCTTGACGAACTCGTTGAAATGATCGAAACCAAGGCCGCGGCTCGGCGCGCCGTGCAGCGCGAGCGGCAGATCGAACTTCTCCGCGGCTTCGTAGATCGGGTCGAAGAACGCATCGCCGTACGAGCGCGACATCGCCATACGCGACGTCAAGAGCCCCACCGGAAAATTGGTGCGGTGTTTGGCGCAGCGCTCGATCTCTTTGGCAGCGGCCTGCGGGTCTTGGATCGGCAGCAAGCCGGCTGCATGGATGCGCGCGTCGAGCTTGCAGTATCGCTCTTCGAGCCAGTTGTTGTACGCCGTAGCCGTCGCAACGGCAAAGCTGACGTCGGTCATAAGACCGAAGCCGAGCGCAGCGGTCGGGTAGACGACCGTACCCTCAAGGCCAAGCATATCGAGGATCTCGCCCCATACCTTGGCATCGGTGTGCATGTACTTGCGCCCGCCGTCCTCGCGGACGATCACGACGCCGCGCGCCCAGCCGTCGAGGCTGGGGAAGATTGCCCACGTTTTCTGCCGGCGGCTCTGCTTGTAGTCGCCCTCGTAGTGCTCGACGAGTTCGTCGTCGCTTTCCAACACGTGCCCGTCGGCATCAAAGACGCGAAAGCCATGCGTATTCATCCGGCGGGCTTGATCAACGGACTCGCGTTCCCCTCGCCGAAACGGAGCGCCGGGCGCGAACGGCCAACTACCGGCCCAGGTACGCATGACCGGAGAGGGTCCAAGCATGACGGCACTGAGGAACGGCACGCACGAACAGCGCGAGGCGCCCTACCAGCACCTCACGCAGACCAGCCGCGGTACGCCCTCCGGTGAATTGCTGCGGCGCTATTGGCAACCCGTTGGACTGAGCGGCGACGTAACGCCCAACGGCGCCCCGCGCGCGATCCGCATTCTCGGCGAGAACCTCGTGTTGTACCGCGACGATCGCGGACGGCCCGGCTTGCTGGCACGCAAATGCGCGCACCGGTGCGCCGATCTAAGTTACGGCCGCGTCGAAGACGGCGGCCTGCGCTGTATCTATCACGGCTGGCTCTATGATGTCGATGGAAAATGCCTCGAGCAGCCGGGTGAGCCGAAGACGAGTACGTTCAAAGAGAAAGTCCATCAGCCGTCTTATCCGTGTCATGAAGCGGGCGGCGCGATTTGGGCATATTTCGGCCCGGGCGAGCCGCCGTTGTTTCCAAATTACCCGGCCGTGATAGCGTCCGAAGATATTCGTTATACGGCACGCTGGCTCGCCAATTGCAACTGGCTGCAGGGCAACGAGGGGAACATCGACCCGATCCACACGTCGTATCTGCATCGGTTCGAGCTTACCGATGCCGTGGAAAAGGCGCGTATGGGCGTGTTCCACATCGACCATGCGCCCGAATTGTCGATCGAGGACACGCGCTTCGGCCTTCGCGTCTACACCCAGCGGCAAATGCCGGATTCGGACGACTTCATCTTGCGCATCACCAACCAAGTGATGCCGAACGCGTGCGCGATCAACGGCGCCGAAGCGAACGCAGGACCCGGTGGCTGCAGCATGTTCTGGCACGTGCCGATCGACGACGAACATCATTGGCGCTTCGAGTTCACGTTTCACGTCAAAGGCGTACCGAAGGAAACGATGACCGCGCAATACGCGAGTGAGAAAGACGCCGCCGACCGGCCGCAGCGCAATCCCGACAACCGCTACCTTCAAGATCGCGATTCGATGGAACACAGCTATCTGGGGATGGGGAAGTGTTTCCCGGCACACGACCTTTTCGTGACGGAATCGCAAGGCGCCATCCACGAGCAAGCAGACGAACACCTCGCAAGCTCCGACGTTGCGATCGCCCGCGCGCGACGTCTGCTTGCCGAAGCGATTCGAACGATGGAGGCCGGCGGCGATCCGCGCGGCGTGGTGCGCGATCCGGTCGAGAACGTATTCGACGACATCGTCGTCATCACGAAACAGCTCCCGGCTGGTACCGACAAACGCGCCTACTGCAACAAACTTGCCTCGGAGCGCATGTACGGGTGAAGGCCCGATCGCTTTTCGCTCGCGCCTGCGGCATCGCACTTGCGATCGTCGCGTTCTCGGTAGCGGGACTGGCAAACGCCACGGTTCACACGGTCTCATCGGACGGCGAAGCCACCGTCTATCTGGACTACGTCGATTTTTCGCACGATTTCGACCTCGCCTACGATGCCGCGCTCGCTCCGACATCGCCGAATCATTCCTGGACGGTGCTTGGCATCGCGCTCCTCGGTCATACGTTTCCGAGTGCCTCGACGGTCGTCGGCCTGATGCGCCGAGAAGTTGCCGGCGGTACGGCTGCCGTCTTCGTTTCGACCTCGCAGCCGCGCAAGCCGAACACGTTCCGGGTCGTTGCGCCCACGTGTCCGTTGCGCTGCCGGATCGAGCTTCGCGGGACGCCGAGCACGATCCAAGCACGCCTCAACGGGCGGGTGATCGCGAGCTGGCTACGTCGCGACTTCCCGATGCGGTCGCCGTACATTCAGTTGAACGCCGAGGTCGATCGGCGCGGCGATAGCATTCGAGGAAGCTTGGCGCGGGCGTACCAACGCTCCGACGGCAAGGTTGTGCCGGCGGCCACCTGCGCCTTTACAACACGCGGCGTTGAGGCGCGCCGCGCCGGGCAGGATGAACTGCTCTTTTCCGGGACTCATCGCGACGGTGCACGCGTGACGTACGTCTCGCTCGTTAGCGGAAAAGCCGGCGACACGTGCGCCGCAGCCACCCGTCGTCATACGTGAAAGCGGTATCATGTTCGTTCGCCGGCTTTTTCTCCTAGCCGCCTTAGCCGCGATGCTCGGCGCGAGCGCCGGTGCGCAAAGCGTTCCGCAATTCACCGTCGACGCGGCGTGGCCGAAGCCGCTGCCGAATAACTGGCTTTTGGGTCAAGTCGGCGGCATCTTCGCCGACAACCGCGATCACGTCTGGGTGTTCCAGCGGCCGCGTTCGCTCACCGAGGACGAACGCGGCGCAACCCTGACGCCGCCGCGCTCCATCTGTTGCGCACCGGCGCCGCCGGTGATGGAATTCGATCAGGCCGGCAA
>PLRU01000068.1:0-6431 GCA_003164045.1 Candidatus Lustribacter telmatis | reverse complement strand
CATCCGGGCCCGATCAACAGTTCCGACACGACACATCTCGGCCAACCTGCCGATATGTGGATCGACGAAGCCGCGAACGAGCTCTACGTCGCCGACGGCTATGGGAACCATCGGGTTATCGTCTTCGACACGGAGACGGGCGCGTTCAAACGCATGTGGGGCGCATACGGCAAGCCGCCGCGCGACGACGGACCGCCGAAATACGACCCGGCCGCGCCCATCTCCACATCCTTTGCCAATCCCGTCCACTGCGTGCGCATTGCCCACGACGGCCTCGTGTACGTGTGCGATCGCATCAACGATCGCTATCAGGTCTTCCACAAAGACGGCACGTTCGTACGCGAGGTTCGCGAACGCCCCGAAACGCTCGGCAACGGTTCGGTGTGGTCGATGAACTTCTATCCGCCCAAAGAGCAGACGTATCTCTTGATCGCCGACGGCGAGAACAACGAAGTCCGCATCGTGCGCCGCGACACCGACACGATCGTCGGGCACTTCGGCCACAGCGGGCGCAACGCCGGCGACTTCCATTGGGTGCACGTCATGGCCGTCGATTCACACGGCAATGTCTACACGGGCGAAGTCGACACCGCCAAGCGCATCCAACGCTTCAAGCCGAGCTAAAGATCGCTCTAGAAGTACGCGAAAAACCGGCAACAGGCTAAACCCTCAGCAATGTACCCTAATGGTGTACAAACCGTACACAAGGGACTTCTCCGTGGGGACGAAACGGCACCGACCACTTTCCAAGCAACATAACTAGGGGTGTGCTTATGCGTCGCTTCTTTCCGCAAGCCGGACGTTCAGCAAGTCTCGCTTTAGCGATGGCAATTGCCATCTTGCCAACCACAATTTCAGCCGAGGACGCGCCCGCGAGCGTTCCGCAGGCAGCCGCGCCTCTCACGGTCGTCATCCCACGTCACACAATCATTCCCATTCTGGTAGGAAAAGATATTCGGGTTGGTGGTGCCGGCGATGCTAAAGAAGAAAAACGGATTAAATTCGAAGTAGCGCAGGACGTTATCTATAACGGCTTCCTTATCGCAAAACGAGGCGACCTCGCAGAAGGTCACTACACGACGCAAAAAAACATCACCAAGCGATATTTTTCGACGGACGTCTCTCAAGAGGTGGCCCTAGACGTGGACGACGTCGTCAATTTCTGCGGCGACACGATCCATATGGAGTTCGAACGTACATTTGTCGGCGGCGTGCGCGGCGGCTTTCTAAGTTTCGGACCGCATGCCCACGATGCAGTCTTCTCTAAGAGCTCAGTACTCAAAGCGCAATCTGACCGTCTCGAAAAATCAATATGTGTCGAGAAAACGTCGCAGGCACCGCTGCCGCTTCCTGATGGCATCGTCGTACCCGACGATGAAGTACCTGTTACAAAATAAGAGTGACCGCGCGATCGTGGTGGTCCCTCGACTTCGGTCCGCTTCGCGAACCTGCGCTCGGGATGACAGATCTCGGACCCGCCGCTATTCGGCGGTCCCGTGTGTCTAATGGCTGCTAGGGTTGATGCCGCTGGCTTTCCAGGCTTCTTTTAGGAGCGAGGTGTCGATGACGTCGGCGATGATCACGGCTTGTTTTACGCTGCCTTCGTTCATCCAGAAGGCTTGCTGCGTGCGGATCGACGTGGCATCGATCGCGCCGAACTGACCGGTGTACGGCGGGCCGGGAATTGTGGCGACGGTGGCTTCCGGAATCTCGGCCCATTTTGCGACCGTCGTGATGAGTTGCGGCGTCCAACCACCCTTGGCGGCCTTGATTTCTTTCTCGGCTTTGAGCAGCGCGATGAGGAACCGCTTCACGGCGTCGCGATGCGTTTTGAGAAACTGCGCCGACGACGTGACGAAGCTGGCTTGAAAACCGGGGATCACGTCTTGGAACGCGAGCCACTTGTGCGCGAGACCTTGCGCCTGCATTTGCGTGCAGATCGGCTCCGCGCCCGAAACGACTTCCACCGCTTTGTTGCGCAGGGCGGCGAACTGATCCGGCACGGTCTTGTATTTATCCGTGTAGGTCATGTCGGAGAACTTGAGGCCGCCCTTGAGGATGGCTTGTTTGAGCAGATAGTTTTGCGCGGTGCCGTCGAGGCCGCCGTCGACGATCTTCCCCTTGAGGTCGGCGATCTTGCGAATACTGCCGGCATCCCACACGTCTTGCCGCACGAGAATGCAGCCGGTGTCGTGCCAGCCCTTCTCCGACTGATCGATCGACGCCAGCAGCTTCAAATCGAAGCCTTGCGAGAACTGATTGAAGAATCCCGGACCGGTGACGACCGGAGCGATGTCGAGGTCGCCGCGTGCGAGCATCGGCAGTTGCGTGAGCGACGAGCCGGTGTACTTCGTGATCTGCACGTCGAGGTGCTGTTCGGCGAAGTAGCCCTTGTCGGCCGCCAGAAAGATCGGCAAGTACGCATACGAGCCGGGATTGAGCGAAAGGCGCACGCGGTCGGGCGCCGATTGCGCGCCGGCCGGGGCGATCGTCGCGGCCGCAAGCGCGAACGCGAGCAAGAGTCGCAGAACGTTCTTCATCGGATCCTCCCCTCTCACAGGACTTTGAAGTAGCGGATGATGTTGCCGCGCGGAATCTTATCGGCGACGCCGACGAACACGTACTTGTTGAGCCAGTCGTGCTTGCCCGACTCAACCTCGAATTTCGGCGCTACGCGCATGTAGTATTCGCTCGCGTCAACCGGCTGCTGCGCCTTCATGCGCGCCATGACGTCTTCCGTACCCCAACGGAAACCGCGGTTCTGCAGGTAGATGAACGTCCCGTCGTCTTCCTTCAGCATGTAGCGCGCATCGAAATCGAGCACGCCGTCCTTTCGGGCATCGGCGTAGTCGCCGCCCGAACCGGGAACGACGATGCCCTTGATGTTCGGGCCCTCGAACACGCCGCTCTCGATGCCCACGAACACCCGCTTGCCGCCGCGCGGCATTTCTTGCGGCCAGAGCGCGGGCATCAGCGTAATCTGCACGGAGAACGCAAACTCGAACTTCGGCTCGACGCCGTTCTGACCCAAATCGCTCATCACTTCTCCCTGTCTTCCTTGGAAACCCAAATGCCGTGAAAGGCGTTCCGCAATCGAATCGGGACGCGCATCCGCGCGACCGGCGGCGCGTCCATGTGTTGTGCGTCGAGCAGCAGCAGATCGGAGCGCTGCTCGTCGTAGCGATTGATCACCGCGATCACGTAGCCGTCGCCCTCGGCGCCGTTGCGCGAACGCGGGATGAACATCGGCTCTTGCGAGGTTGCGTTGCCGCCGATGATTTGCGTCGTGACGGCGCCCGTCGCCGGTTCGACGCGCGCGAGGCAATTGAAGTTCAAGCCGACCGCGCCGCCAAGGCCTGCCGGCGGCGGCAGACTCCGATCGACGTAGGGCATGAAGCCATAACGGTGCTCGCTCATGGCATAGCGCGGATCGACGATCGGAAATTCGCAGAAGATCGGTACCACCGTTTCTTGCCCGATGGCCGTACCACTGCCGCTCATATCGAAAGATAAACGGCATAGCGACGAAACGGCCTTCGAACGATCGTGCGGCGTGCCGTCGACATTCGGAAAGAACGGGAACATATTGGTCGACGCTAGCGGCGTATCCAGATACACCATCGTGCCGTCGTTGAACGCGTTGAGCATGTGCGAGATGAAACGGGATGGCCCCTGGAACCAGCGGACATCTTCTGCTCCGCCCGTCCGCGGCATGATGCCGACGTAAAAATCAAGCGACGCATCCCACGCGTAGTGCGGACCGCCGGCCTTCAGGCGCTCGAGGCTACTTGCGAGCCCGATGATTGGAAAGAGCACGTAGTCACGCGTCACGGCGAAGTCGTGCACCATGCTCGAGTACGGCGCCTTAAGCCACACTTCGCGCGTGATCTTACCACTCGGGTCAGCGATGTAGAACGCAATGTCCGGCGTGGTCTCGCCCTTTGCCGCAAAACCGTAGAAGAACAGTTCACCCGTGACCGGGTCGATCTTCGGATGCGCGGTCGCGGTCTTGCTCTTGAGCGCGCCGTCGAACGTCCAAGGCCCGATCGTTTCCAGCGTGTCGGGGTCGATCTGCACCGGCGGGCTGTCTTCTTTTAAGGCGAAGAGCTTACCGCCGTGCCAAAGGACGTTCGTGTTCGCCGTGCCGCGGCTCTTGCCGGCGACGCTCGGATCGTCGGTAAACGGATTGCGATACGCGCCGAAGAGCGCGCGCCGCGCGGAACGTTCCGCCTCGAACTTCTCGGTGCGCACGTACCGGCTCTTCATATCGACGTGCCCGTCGGCAAAACGGAACATCGTCACGACGCCGTCGCCGTTGAGGTAGATGTCGGTGCCGAGCTTGGGCGGGAACTGCGGATCGGGTCCGCAGCGATAAAACGTGCCCGCGAGGTCCGCGGGAATCGCGCCTTCGGTCACTTCCAAGTCGAACATGTCGACTTCGGCGCGGACGGGCGCGTTGAACCCGCTGTACGTCGGGATCGCGGGAAACGTGGTCGCCATAATGCAGGCGAATCTTCAGACGTCTGAAGAATAATCCTCCGCGTGAAAGCCCCGCCCCCGGACGACCTCGCCGCCGAGCTTGCGGCACACCCCGGCTACCTCATTCGCCGCGCCCACCAAGTCTCGGTCGCGCTCTTCAGCGAGGCGTTCGGCCGCTACGGGATCACCCCGACGCAGGCACTGTGTCTGCACGCGATCCAGCGCCGCCCGGGCATCGACCAAGTAGGGGTCGCCCGTCTGATCGACATCGACCACGCAACCGCCGCCATGGTGATCGCGGGCCTCGCAAAGGCCGGCTACATCACNNCTCCTCTTGGTATTTCAGCCGCGCGAAGCGCAGGCGTTCGTCGCGCTGCTTACGCGGTTTATCGCGCAGCACGAGAAAACGCTCAGCGCGTAACAGTGAATCCGGAACGGCGCGCGCCGGCGGGCCCATCGGCGACGACCACATGCGCGCTCGCCGCGCCCTGCGAACCTTTTGCGACGATAACATAGCGACCGCGCTGCAAGCGCAGCGGGACGGCCGGACCATCACCGGCGCTGCGCCCGTTGACCGACCAGCGCACGTGCGGTCCCAGCGCGCTGCTCGCGCGCAAGAGGATCGCGCCGCCGGGGAGATAGCTGGCGCCGTCGCGCGGTGAATCGATGCCGAGCGCAACGCTGCGCGGCGCGGGTTTGTGCAACGCAATCCGATCGGCGGGATCGAGCCACTCCGAGACGACGCTCTCGCAACTGCGGCCGGCGATTGCGCCGGTTGTAGCGCAGATCGGCCGGCGCACATAGCCACGCGGCGGTGCGAAGGCGCCCGGCTCGCGCGTTTCGGCGATGTGCAGCATGATGCGGTTCCAGAGCGGTGCGGCTCCGGTCACGCCGGTGATGCGCTGCATCGGCGCGCCGTTGAAATTGCCGACCCAGGTCGCAACCGTCACGTCGCGCGTGAAGCCGACGGTCCACGTGTCGCGGAAGTCCGATGACGTTCCCGTTTTCACCGCACTCGGGAACGGCAACCGCAAGAGCGACACGACACCGAAGGCCCGCGCGCGGGCCTGCGCATCGGAGAGCATGTCGGTGATGAGTTCCCAGGTCGATTCATCGCCGATGCGCGTATCCGCGGTAGCGCTGATCGAGGGGTCGCCGTCCCGATAGCGCAGTCGCAGCGGTCGCCCGCCGCGCGCGACGATCGCGTACGCGCGCGCCAGCTCCTCAAGCGTCACCTCGCCGCTGCCCAGCGTCAGGCCGAGACCGTAGTAGTCGGCAGGCTTATTCAGGTGCGCGAAGCCGAGCGCTTTCAGCCGCGATTGAAACGTGGCGACGCCGACGGCGCTGAGCGTGCGCACCGCCGGGACGTTGAGCGAGTCGGCGAGCGCGATGCGCGGCCGCACGGGCCCTTCGAACTCTCCCGAGTAGTCCGCCGGAGCGTATGTCTGGGCGCCCGGGATCGCGTACGTCGTCGGCACGTCTTGTAAGATCGTCGTTGGGCGAATCGTGCGGCGCTCGAAGGCGAGCTCGTACATGAACGGCTTGAGGGTCGAACCCGGCTGGCGCAGCGCGACGACGCCGTCGTTCCGCCCGAGACTGTGCGCGTCGAAGTACTCGGGCGAACCCAAGTACGCGAGCACGTCACCCGTGCGGTTGTCGATCACGATCGCGGCCGCATCGTGCACGGAACGGTCGGCAAGGGCCGCGACGACTTCTTGCGCAGTGTTCTCGACGTACCGTTGCAAATCGCGGTCGATCGTCGTGCGCACGCGCTCCGTGCCGTCCGGCGTCGATGCCGCCAAACGGAAGAGCAACTGCGGCGCATCGCCGATGCCTTCGCGGCGCGGCACGATCGCGAGTTGTTCCGTCGCCGCCGCGCGCGCTTCTTCCGCACCGATCACGCCGTGCGCGCGCAGATACGCGACGATCGCCGCACGGCGCCGTTCGAGCGC
>PLRU01000030.1 GCA_003164045.1 Candidatus Lustribacter telmatis | reverse complement strand
TCGCCGCACGGCGCCGTTCGAGCGCACCGCGGTGCACGTACGGATCGAGGCCGACCGGGTCGTTGGGCAGCGCCGCGAGCATCGCGGATTGCGCCCAATCGAGGTCGCCGGCCGGAACGCCGAAGTAGGTGCGCGCGCCGGCCTCGATACCGACGAGATTGCCGCCCATCGGCAGCCGGTTCACGTACGCTTCGAGAATCTGTTCCTTCGAGGCGCCCCGCTCGATGCGCAGCGCCAGCACGATCTCGTGCAGCTTTCCCCACACCGTGCGCGGCAGATCGTAGCGCAAGCGCGCCAATTGCATCGTGATCGTCGAACCGCCGCTCACCACGTGGCCGTGCCGCGCAATTTCCGATGCCGCGCGCACGAGCGCTCCGGCGTCGACACCGTGATGCTGCGCAAAGTGCGCGTCTTCCACCGCGACGATCGTGGCGAGGAAGTGCGGCGAAACCGCGCGCAACGGCACGTGCACGGCGTGCTCGGTATCGCGCGCGAGTACGGTGCCCAGCGGCAAGCCGCCGCGGTCGACGAAGCGCACGGCGCCGGCGCTCGACGCGAACGCGCCGGGGCCGATCGGGCGCAGGATAAACAGTGCCGTGACGGCCAGCACACTCGCAAGGGCGACGACCCAACGGCGGCGCATCCATCGTTCTTGAAGCATATGAGGCGGACGCTCCTGGTTGCGATTGCGGCATTCGCGATCGCCGGGTGTCATTCGGGCGGCACCAACGCACCGGCCCCGCTCGAGCCGGTCGCACCGGCACCGGTTGCGAGCCCGCAAGGCCTCATCGCATCGTTCGCACCGCAGGGCACCGTCGACACGCTCGCGCAGGTTCGCGTCATCTTTCGCAACGATCTCATTCCGCTCGAAAAACTCGAAAGCGCCGACGAAGCCGCGGTGCTCGCGAAGTTCACGATCGCACCCGCGCTACCGGGACACTTCCGCTTCCTCACGCCGCGCATGATCGGCTTTCAGGCCGACGCCGCACTGCCGCTTGCAACGCGGGTGCGCGTCACCGTTGCCAAGGGCTTGAGCGATACCCGCGGCCACGTGCTGGCGAACGATTTCACCTGGACCTTCAACACGGCCGAAGTGACGCTCAGCGATCTTCCGCTCCAGGACGATGCGAAGTCGCAAGCAGATCCGGGCCCGCTCGATCCGAAAATCCGCCTTTCGGCGAATACCGCGCTCGACGTGCAAAGCCTCATCGATCACGGTTCGCTCGTGCCGAGCACCGGCGGCGCCGCAGTCGGACTCGCACTGCCGGCCACGGCCTCACCGTCGGCGTCGCCCTCACCGCCGCCCGATCAAGCCTTCGATCCATCCCAGCAGGCATACTCATACGTCCTCGTACCGGCGCAAACGCTGGCGAAGGGCGTGTCCTATCGCATCGTCTTCGCGCCGGGCATCGCGTCTGCGCGCGGGAACCTCCCGAGCAACGCCGCCTTCGCAGGCCGCCTGCGCACGTACGGCGCGCTCAGCTTCGATGGATTAACGCAATCGCAAACGCCGGGCAGCGACCGCTTCGATAGCGGCGTGCCGACGCTCACGTTTAGCAACCCGGTCGATACGAAGACGCTAAGCGCAATCCACGTTCAACCGGCGCCGGCAGCCGGCACCGCCATCGCGACGATGGGCGATTCGGCCGTCGGCATCAACCCCGCGCTGCTCGCACCGAATACCGACTACACCGTCACGATCGATCCAACGCTCGCCGACACGTTCGGACAAACGCTGGGGACGGCGGCAAGCGCGAAGTTCCGCACGACCGACGTGACGCCGTCGATGTGGGCGCCGACCGGCACCAACCTGTTTCCCGCGCCGCTGAAAGTGGCGCTCAACGTGTCGGCCGTGAACGTGCGCAACGGCTCGGCCGGCGCGCGTTTCGTCGCGTTGACGCCGGCCGACCTCGTGATCAACGACGATCCGTCGGGCGGCGATTCCGCGCTCTTTGCGCTGCCGGCAACGCGCCACGTGGATCTCTCGACCGCAGGTGCGCCGAACGTCGAGCGCACGATCGGCATTCCGCTGCGCGATCAACTCGGCGGACCGGCCGGCGTGCTCGCGTACACGATCGCTTCCACGGTGCCCAAGGATACTTCGTTTACGGGCCTCGTGCAGTTGACGAACCTCGGCGTCTTCGCGCAATGGTTTCCCGACAGCGGTTTCGTGCGGGTCGACCGCTTGAGCGACGGCACGCCGGCGTCCGGCGTGCAAGTGGCGATCTACCGCTCGCAAACCAGCGACAAGATAAAGGGCGCGGCGATTCCGTGCGCGACCGGAAGCACCGGCGCCGACGGCATCGCGCGCTTCAGCGGCGGTGGCTACTCCGGCTGCGCGGAACTCGATAACGGGCAGAACAGCGCGCCATCGCTCGTCACGATCGTTCGCGACGGGACGGATTGGACGTACGTGCGCACCGACGACACATCGGGCGCGTACTCGGCGAACCTCTACACGGGCTGGTCGTCGGCCACACCGATGGCGCGCGGGACGATCTTCTCCGACCGCGATCTCTATCAGCCGGGCGAGACGGCGCAACTCACCGCCGTCGGCTGGTTCCTCACGCACGGCGTTCTGGGACGGGGCAAAGCGGCGAACTATACGGTCGAACTGCAGCTTCCCAATCAAGAGAAGCGGAAGCTGCCGCAGATCACGCTCAACGCCTACGGCACCGCTTCGATCCCGATCGTCATCGACAAGAACGCGCCGCTCGGCTACTACAACGTGCATGCCGGCGCCGGTAACGGCGAGACGATCGACGGCAGCTTCCGCGTCGCTGAGTTCAAGCCGCCGAACTTCAGCGTCACGCTCGCACTGCCGGCAACCGTCGCCGTCGCGGGCGAGAGCGTCGCGGCGAAAACGACGAGCACGTATCTCTTCGGCTCACCGGTCGCCGGCGCATCGACGTACTACGAAATCACGCGCCAGCTCACCAACTACACCTGGGACAAAGATCCGGACTTCGCTTTCGGCCGCCAGTGGTTCTGGCCCGAAAACCAGCCGTCGGTCACGTCCGATGTTCTGCAACAGACCATTCCCGTCGATGCATCGGGCAATGCATCGCTGCAGGTGCCGGTGGCTGCCGATCTGCCCTACCCGATGACGTACCGCGTGGACGCCGCCACGACCGACGTTGCAAACCTCTCCGTCGGCGACAGCAAATCGTTCACCGCATTTCCCGGCAGCGTCCAGATCGGCCTCAAGACCGATTTCGTCGCCACGGCCGGAACGCCGGCGAAGATTTCGGTGATCGCGCTCGATCCGCACGGCACGGCCGTTGCGCAAACGAAGGTACACCTCGAGCTGCAGCTCGCAACGTACCTTTCGGCCACGGCCGTCGTCGAAGGCGGCGACACGCCCGAACAGAGCGTCACCTATAAGACGGTCGCGAGCACCGACATCGAGGGCGCCACGGACCCGGTCGTCGCGCAACTGACGCCGCCGGATGCCGGCATCTACCGCATTCGTGCCACCATCGCCGGCGCGTCGAACGACGCGATGGAAACCGACGTGCAGATCTACGTGAGCGGCAACGGTCCCGGCGCGTGGTTCGGGCGCGATCCGAACGTGCTCGACGTTCGGCTGAACAAAACCACCTATAAGCCCGGCGACATCGCGCACGCGATCATCCAATCGCCGTTTCCGAGCGCCGACATTCTCGTGTCGGTGGTGCGCAGCGGCGTGATGTGGCAGCAACTGCTGCACGCGAGCGGCTCGGCACCGACCGTGTCGTTTACCGTTACGCCCGCGATGCTGCCGAATGCCGCATTCGAAGCGGTCGCCGTGCGCCGCGGTGCACTTCCGAGCGGCGCAATGGCCGACACCGGAAACGCCATCGCGCGCAGCGGCTTTGCTTCCTTTAACGTCGCGCTCGATAGCAAATACCTCACGGTCACGGCCACGCCGCTGAAGTCTCGCCTGCAACCCGCCGCGCGCCAAACCATCCACCTGCACCTGACCGATCGGGCCAAACATGCCGTGCGCGGGCAGTTCACGCTCATCGTCGCCAACGACGCGGTCTTGCAGCTCAGCGGCTACCGGCTGCCCGATCTCGTTGCGCAGGTCTACGATTCGCAGCCGATCTCGATGCGCTTCGCGGACAATCGCGGATCGCTCGTGCTGCAAACGCTCAAGCGTTCGGTCGACAAAGGCTGGGGCTACGGCGGCGGTCTCTCCGGCGGCGCTGAAGACACGCGCATCCGGCACAAGTTCGATCCGCTCGCGTATTACGCCGGCTCGATCGTCACCGATGCGAACGGCGACGCCGATGCTTCGTTCACATTGCCCGACGATCTGACGACCTGGCGCGTGATGGCCGTTGCGGCGACGGCCGACGGCCGCTTCGGCAACGGCGAGACGACCTTCCTCACCAACAAGCCGCTGATCGTCAACCCGGTGGTACCGCAATTCGCGCGGCCCGGCGATCGCTTCAACGCTGGCGTCACCGTCACGAACGGGCCGAACACCGGTGCCGGAACGATCGCCATCGCCGGCTCGCTGACCGCGCCGCTTGCGTTTCTCGTCGATACAAAGGCGGTTGGGACGACCACGTTTTCAGCACCGGTCGATCAGATCACCAAAGCGTATCGCTTCGCAATGATCGCGAGCGGTCCGGGAACGAGCACGGCGACGTTCACGGCAAAGCGTTCGGGCGCCGCGGCGGCGAGCGACGGTTTCGCCATTCCCGTATCGGTCATCGATCGCGCCGTGATGGAGAGCGTGGTTACAACCGGCGTCCTCGCGAGCGGGAACGTTGCGGTGCCGCTCGACGTCCGAGCCGACACGCCCGCCGACACCGGCGGCTTGCAGCTCGTCCTCGCGAACAGCCTCATCCCCGACGCGCTCGTCGCAGCGCAAAGCGTCTTCGCCGATGACGACCGTGTCGCGCTCAGTGCCGCCGGGCGGCTCACGGTTGCGGCCGACGTGCTGCGGCTGACCGCGATCACGAACACCACCGGCCCAACCGCCGAAGCACGCACAAACGCGACGAGCGCGCTGGCGTTCCTCGCCACCCTGCAGCGGCCCGACGGCGGGTTCGCCTCGTATCCCGGCGCCAAGAGCAGCGATCCGTTCGACTCGCTCGACGTGCTGCACGCCTACACGCGCGCGAGCGCCGCCGGCATTGCGGTGAACGCCGCTTCGCGCACGCGCGCCGTGAATTTTGCCAACGTCGTGTTGGCCGATCCCGGTGCCTGGCAGTGGTGCAAGACCGATCCATGCAAGAGCCAGCTACGTCTGCACGCACTCGATGCGATCAACGACGCAGGCGACCGGCGCACGTCGTATCTGGGCGACATCGATGCGGCGCGAGCGCAGTTCGATCTGGCCGATCAGATCCGGCTCGCGCGTTTACTGCTGCTCGCTCCGGGTTACACGGAGCGCGGCACCGACGAAGCGCGCGCACTCGGCGACCGCATCTACCAAACCGGCGCACTCGCAACGTTCAACGTGCCGGAGCGGTATCGCTGGTTCGCCCAACCCGTCGTCGCGCAAGCGCTGATGACGCGCTTGCTCTTGGCGCAGCACGCCGATGCGGCGACGGTCGACCGCCTCACGCGCACGATGCTGGCGCTACGGCGCAACGGCTCGTGGGGCTGCGCGTGTCAGAATGCCGCCGCCCTGGACGCGCTGGTCGACATCGCCGCGGCGGCCGGGCCTCCGCCCAACCTCAACGCCACGGCAACCGTTGCTTCAGCGACCGTTGCTACGGTCGCGTTCACGGACCATCGCGCTGCCGCCCAAACCACAAACGTCGCCGCAGCCCGGCTTCCGCGCGGACAAAGTACCATCGCTCTCACGCTCGCGAGCCAAGGACCGCTGCATTATGCCGTGACCTATCGCTATCGCCTCGCCGGCGAGCAGCGCGGGCAACTCAACGGCCTGCGCATCACGCGCATCGTTCATCCGGCCGGCACCGCAACGTCCGCGGCCACGATGGGCCTCGCGATGCTCGCGCAACCGGTCGATCTCCACGCCGCGCAAGTCTTCGACATCGAACTCCAAGTGATCACCGATCACCCGATCGATCGCGTGCAAATCACCGATCCGCTGCCGGCGGGCATGGAAGCCGTCGATACGTCGTTCAAAACCAACACGACGACCGCACCCGCGGAGAGTTGGCAGATCGACGACCAGCAAATCTTCCACGATCGCATCGAAGCCTACGCCGATCACCTCGGCCCCGGCATCTACGTGCTGCACTACATCGCGCGCACGGTCACGCCCGGCACATTCTCCTGGCCCGGTGCGGAAGCACGGCTGATCGACCGCCCCGAAGAATTCGGCCGGACGGCCACCGCGACGCTGACCGTGCAATAGCACCCATGTCATCGCCTGCGGCATCAGAGCTGCCCTAAAAGCCCTTTGCGATCATGGCTGCGGCGCTGGTGGCCGTTTCGAGCGCCTTGTACTTAAATGCGGTGTCGAGGACCGGCTGCACCATTGCCGGACGGAGATCGGTCGCATAGATGCAGCGGTTCATACGCTTCAGGCGATCGACGTCGAGCTTCGTATACTTGGCGAGAATGACGGCCGATTCGTCGTGATGCGCATTGGCCCAGCGAGCCGTATCGTAGATCACCCCGACAAAGCGTTTGGCGGCATCCTGATTCTTGGCGAGCCAGTCGCGTGTGGTAAACCAATCGCTGATGTAAAACTGGTTCGCGATCGCATCGTATGCTTTGCCGAGGACTTTGGCGTCCGCCGCGAGCGCACCGCTCATGATCGGCTCGCTGAGCGCCGCTGCGGCGACCGTGCCGCGCGATAGCGCAACGGGCATCTGCGGGAACGGCAACTCGACAAAGTGGATCTTCGCGATGTCGGCTCCGTTCTGCGTCAGCCAGCTCTTCACGCCAGAGCTCATCAGTGAGACCAGCGAAACCACCGCCACGGTTTGCCCTTCGAGATCGCTCGCCTTACTAATCGTCGAGGCTTTCGCGATGCAGAGCGTGGTCGTTGGAGCGCTGCTCGTATACAAGCCGCCGCCGGCAATCAGCACGAACGGCAAACCACGGCTCACGCCGTTCGCGAGTTCGGTTGCATCTCCGACGCCGATATCGATGCTGCCGCCGGCCGCGGCGGCGGCCATGGCGGCGCCGTTTGAAAACGGCGTGATATCGACGCTCAGGCCGGCCTTATCGAAAAAGCCAAGGTCGAGCGCATAGAAGCCCTCGGCGTACGTATCCGCTGCAACGCTGCCGATGCGCACCTTGACCGGCGCGGATTGCGCCCAGACGGGCCGGGGCAACAGCGCCGCACCCGCGGCCAGAATTCCGATCGCCCCAGACCGCGAGACATTCCGCATCAGCAACCCTCCGTTTATGTTAGCGGCTGAGGCTTCACAAGGAACACCCCCCTGCCCTTCGATACTATTCATCCATGCTGAGTCGCGAAGACAACGAACGGATCACGCGTACGAACGCGGGCACCCCGATGGGCGAAGCCTTCCGGCGCTACTGGATTCCGGCCGCGCTTTCGACCGAGCTTCCGCAAGCCGACGGCGCACCGATTCGCGTCCGCTTGCTCGGCGAAGATCTCGTCGCGTTTCGCGACACCAGCGGCAACGTTGGACTCGTCACGGCGTTCTGTCCACATCGCCGCGCACCGATGTTCTTCGGCCGCAACGAAGAGCACGGCTTACGCTGCGTGTACCACGGCTGGAAATTCGATCGCAGCGGCGCCTGCGTCGACATGCCGTCGGAACCACCGGACAGTCTGTTCAAAACGAAGGTCGCGATCGCAAGCTATCCCACCTGGGAAGGCGGCGGGATGCTTTGGACCTACATGGGTCCGCCGGAGAAGCAGCCGCCGCTGCCCGACTACGAACTCGTGCGCGTGCCCCCAACGCACCGGTTTACCTCGAAGACGCTGCAGCACTGCAACTACCTACAGGGCCTCGAAGGCGGACTCGACTCGTCGCACGCGACGATCATGCACCGCGACAACATCGGCGATCGCTCGTGGCTCTCGGTCTATGAAAGCCTAGTCCCGCGGATCGACGTGGAGCGCACCGGCTACGGCTATATGTACACCGGCATCCGCCAATTCCCAACCGAACAGTGGGTGCGCGCGTATCAGTACGTGATGCCCGCGATGCAGATGCGCGGATCGATCTCCGGGAACTTCAACCGCCCCGGCATTCCGCCGAAAATCGACGGCCACATCTGGATTCCGCTGGACGACGAGAACTGCTACGTCTACAACTTCGCGTACTCGTATGATGCGACGACGCCGTTTCCGCAAGAAGCCGCGATTTCCGAAGAGATCCACTTCGGCCGCGGACCCGACGACCTGCTGCCCGACTTCTCGCTCAAGCAGAACGCGAGTAACGACTACGGCATCGACCGTCAGCAGCAAAAGACGTTCTCGTTCACCGGCATCAACGGCGTAAACACGCAAGACGTCGCGCTGCAAGAAGGCATGGGCCCGATCGTCGATCGTACGAAAGAACATCTCGGCACGACCGACCGCGCGATCATCGCGCTGCGGCAGCTACTGCTCGAAGCAACGCGGGCCGTGG